>NZ_JADBGB010000001.1:0-600000 GCF_015220045.1 Marivivens aquimaris
TCGCCGCCGTCTACATCTGGGGCATGGCAGGCTAATCATTGCCGGCGGGTCTTGACCCTCCGCTCTGAAAGGACAATGAACCGCGCGGAGCCAACTCCGCGCGGTTTTGCATGAGGAGACCGGATATGAGCCGTCGTTTACTGTTTCTGCTGACCCTTGGGATCGGCGGTGTGGTGATCCTGATTTCGCTCGGCATGTGGCAGATGCAACGGCTCGAATGGAAGCTCGGCATCATCGAAGAGATGGAATCGCGTCTGGTCGCCGATCCTGTAGTTCTGCCAGAAAACCCCGATCCGGTGACCGACGACTACAAACCGGTAGAGCTGACCGGCACACCGACGGGGCAGGAACTGCACGTCCTATCGTCCGGCACGATGGCGGGCACCGGCTACCGCGTCATCTCGCTCTGGGATGTGGACGGACGGAGCATCATGGTGGACGAGGGCATCCTGCCGCTCGAAGCCAAGGAGACCGCGCCTGCGACGAGCGAGCAGCGGATCATCGGTAACCTGATCTGGCCTGACGATGCGGCGGACAGCTCGCCCGCGCCCGATCTGGAAAAGAACATCTGGTTCGCCCGCGATGTGGCCCGCATGAGCGACACGCTGGACGCCGAACCGTTCATGGTTGCCCTTCGCGCATCGAGTGCGCCGGACCCTCGTGTCATCCCCGTGCCGGTCGATACGGTGAATATCCGCAACAACCATCTCGAATATGTCATCACATGGTTCAGTCTGGCCTTGGTCTGGGCGGTCATGTCCGTTTATTTCTTCATTCGCTCCGGCAAAGAATCCAAGAAGGTTTAACCAATGCGCTATATCTCGACCCGTGGACAGGCCCCCTCGCTGAGCTTCGAAGAAGCCATGATGACCGGCCTTGCCCGTGACGGCGGCCTCTATGTGCCTGAAACCGTCCCGACCATGACGGCGGACGAGATCGCGGCGCTGGCTGGCAAATCCTACGAAGAGATCGCGTTTGCGGTGATGAAGCCGTTCATTGCGGACACCTTCACCGACGAAGAATTTCGCGAACTGATCGCCAAGGCTTACGGCAGCTTCGGTCACATCGCCCGCGCGCCGCTGGTGCAGCTCGCTCCGAACCATTTCCTGCTGGAGCTGTTCCACGGCCCGACGCTGGCGTTCAAAGACTTCGCCATGCAGATCATCGGCCAGATGATGCAAGCCGCCCTCGCACGTTCGGGCAAGCGCATCACCATCGTCGGTGCGACTTCGGGCGACACGGGTTCGGCCGCGATCGAAGCGTTCCGCGGCCTCGATAACGTCGACGTCTTCATCATGTACCCGCACGGCCGCGTGTCGGAAGTGCAGCGCCGCCAGATGACTACTTCGGTCGAGGACAACGTCCACGCGCTCGCCGTCGAAGGCGACTTCGATGACTGCCAGAGCAAGCTTAAGGACATGTTTAACGACTTCGATTTCCGTGACGAGGTTCACCTTGCGGGCGTCAACTCGATCAACTGGGGTCGCGTGCTGGCGCAGGTCGTGTACTACTTCTCGTCGGCTGTCAGCGTCGGCGCGCCGCACCGCAAGGTGTCCTTCACCGTGCCGACCGGCAATTTCGGTGACATTTTCGCGGGCTTCATCGCAAAGCAGATGGGCCTACCGATCGACCGCCTCGTGATCGCGACCAACCAGAACGACATCCTGCATCGTTGCATGGAATCGAACGATTACGCCAAGAAAGGCGTGAAGCCGTCGATCTCTCCCTCGATGGATATCGAAGTGTCGTCGAACTTCGAACGTGCCCTGTTCTGGGCGCACGACAAGGATGGCGCGGCGGTTTCGTCGCTGATGGATGAACTGAAAACCTCGGGTTCGTTCCGCATCTCGGACAACGCGATGGCTGCGCTCCGCGAGAACTACGACAGCGGTAAGGCTGACGAGGAAACCACCTCGATCACCATCGCGTCGACCCTGACCGAGTCGGGCGAACTGCTCTGCCCGCACTCCGCCGTTGGCGTCCACGTGGGCTATGCGCACCAGCGTCATAACCCCGAAGTGCCGATGATCACCCTCGCCACCGCGCATCCGGCCAAGTTCCCCGATGCCGTTGAAAATGCGTCGGGTATTCGTCCGCCTCTTCCCCCGCGCATGGCCGACCTGTATGAACGTTCGGAACGGGTAACGCAGGTGCCGAACGACCTTGCGGCCCTACAGGCAATCATCCGGGAGCGTCGCGCGCGTTGACTATCCGCACCCACACCCTGAAGAACGGGTTCCGTATCGCAACTGAAACCATGCCGGGGCTGAAGTCGGCCTCGATCGGCGTATGGGTCATGGCGGGCGCTCGCAACGAGCGGATCGAACAGAACGGTATTGCGCACTTCCTCGAACACATGGCGTTCAAGGGCACCAAGAAGCGCACTGCCCTGCAAATCGCCGAAGCGATCGAGGACGTAGGCGGTTATATCAACGCCTACACCAGCCGCGAGATGACGGCCTATTACGCCCGCGTGCTCGAAGAGGACGTGCGGCTGGGGCTGGATATCATCGGCGATATCCTCATCAATCCGGTGTTCAACCCGCATGACGTCGACGTCGAGCGGTCGGTGATCCTTCAGGAAATCGGTCTGTCATACGACACGCCCGACGACATCGTGTTCGATTGGCTGCAAGAGGCTGCCTATCCCGATCAGCCGCTGGGCCGCACGATCCTCGGCCCGTCCGAGCGTGTGTCGGCGTTCCAGTCGGTCGATCTGTCGGGCTTCATGTCCGAGCAGTATCTGCCAGAGAACATGATCCTCGCCGCCGCCGGTGCGGTCGATCACGACGAGATTGTCGCGCAGGCCGAAGAGATCTTCGGCGATCTGAAGCCTAAAGGCTCGCGTCTGGCCTACACGCCCGCTGCATTCAGCGGCGGTGAGCGCCGCGAGTTGAAAGCTCTGGAGCAGGTCCACTTCACGCTGGGCTTCGAAGCGCCGAACTACCTTGATGACGAGATCTACACCGCGCAGATCTATTCGTCGGCGATGGGCGGGGGCATTTCCAGCCGCCTGTTTCAAGAAATCCGCGAAAACCGTGGCCTGTGCTATTCGATCTTCGCGCAGATGGGAGCCTATGCCGACACCGGCATGATGACGCTCTATGCGGGGACCTCGGGGGATCAGATCGGCAACCTTGCCGAACTGACCATCGACGAGATGAAGCGCGCCGTCGGCTCGTTGACCGAGACCGAGGTTGCGCGTGCGCGTGCGCAGATGAAGGCGAGCCTGTTGATGGGGCTGGAAAGCCCGTCGAGCCGTGCCGAACGTCTGGCTCACATGCTGCATTCCAAGAACCGCATTATTGGGCTCGATGAAGTTGTCGAGCATGTCGACAACGTCACGGTCGAAAAGGTCAACGCCTTCGCAGAGCAGATGGCGAGCGAGGCTGCGACCGCGATGGCGATCTACGGTCCGGGCCAGAAGGCTCCGACGCTCGAAGAATTACGCGCGAGGCTGGCTGCCTGATGCTCGCACGCAAGCGGAAAGTCCGGCTCGAGACAGAGCGCCTGACACTCCGCCCGCCGGAGCATGGCGATTGGCGTGCGTGGTCGGAATTGCGTCACCAGAGCCGCGCGTTTCTGACCCCGTGGGAGCCGACTTGGGCTGACGATCACCTGTCGCGCAAGGCGTTCACCAACCGTGTATACTGGTCCCAGCGGTCCATCGCCAACCAGACGGCGATGCCGCTGTTTCTGATCCGCCGTGAAGACCAACAGCTTGTAGGCGCGATCACGCTCGACAATATTCGCCGTGGACCTGCGCAATCGGGCACGACCGGCTATTGGACCGGCGAGAAGTTTGCGCGGATGGGCTATATGCGCGAGGCGATCCTCGCTGTCGTGCACTACGCCTTTGTCGATCTGGACCTGAGCCGGATCGAGGCAGGATGTCTGCCCGAAAACGCGCCGTCGCGCCGTCTGCTGGAAAGCTGCGGGTACAAGTACGAAGGCGTGGCCCAGAGTTATTTGCAGATCAACGGGCGTTGGCGAAACCACGTGCTCTACGCCAATTTGCGTGCCGACCGTCGGGGACGCACCGACGTCGGTTAAGGGGGGCGCTGCCCCCTCGGCCTTGCGGCCTCACCCCCGGGATATTTGGAGCACAAAGGCAGGAGGCCCCGATGCTGAACGATGCGACCCCTGAATTCATTGCAGGACTGGTGGAGGCGCTTGGGCAGGACCTCGTGATTGCCGATAGCGAGAAGTACCTGAAAGAGCCGCGCGGTCGGTGGACGGGTCGCGGAACCGTGCTGGCGCCGCGAAACACCGAGGCCGTTGCTGCTATCGTGAAGGCGTGTTCCGAGGCAGGCGTGGGGATTGTGCCCTACGGCGGCGGCACGGGCGTTGTTGGTGGTCAGGTGTCTGGCGAGGGCGCGGTGCCTGTGGTGCTGAGCCTTGAGCGGATGAACTCCATCCGCGAGGTTTTCCCGACCGAGAACGTGCTGGTCTGTGACGCGGGTTGTATTCTCGCGGACGTGCAGGCGGCTGCGGCGGATGTCGGGCGTCTTTTTCCGCTGTCGCTCGCGTCGGAAGGCACCGCGCGGATTGGCGGGCTGCTTGGCACCAATGCGGGCGGGTTGAACGTGCTGCGCTACGGCAATGCGCGGGCGCAGGTTCTGGGGCTTGAGGTCGTGACGGCTGCAGGTGAGGTCTGGAACGGTCTGACGCGGCTGCGCAAGGACAACACCGGTTATGATCTGCGCGATTTGTTGATCGGGGCGGAAGGGACGCTCGGGGTTATCACGGCGGCTGCGTTGAAGCTGGTGCCGCAACCTGTTTCGAACGGGACGGCGGTGATGGTCGTGCCTTCGCCGAAGGCAGCGCTGGATTTGCTGGCGCTGGCGCAGGCGCGGATTGGTGAGGGGATTTCGGGGTTTGAATTGATGAACCGTCAGGGTTTGCGGTTCATGGACGAGACCGGTGTCGACTTCGCGAAACCGTTCGAGGAACTGCCCGAGTGGTCGGTGCTGATCGACCTTGGGCTGGCCGAAGGGCAGTCTCCGCAGGATGCACTCGAAGGGCTGTTTGTGGCTGCGATGGAGCAGGGGCTGGTGTCCGATGGTGCGGTGGCCCAGAGCGAGGCGCAGCGCGCGGCCTTCTGGAGCATTCGCGAGAACATTCCCGAGGGCAATCGCCGCATCGGGTCGATTTCGTCGCATGATATCTCTATCCCGTTGTCGCTGATCCCTGACTATATCGCCGAAGCACCGGGCGTTCTGGCCAAGGTCGGTGATTTCCGCATCAACTGTTTCGGCCACTTGGGCGACGGCAATCTGCATTACAACGTCTTCCCTGCCGAGGGGCGAACGCGCGACGAATACGATCATCTGAAGACCGCCGTGAAAGACACGATCCACGATCTGGTCGCGAAATACGAGGGGTCGTTCAGCGCAGAGCATGGAGTGGGGCGCTTCAAGGTCGCGGACCTTGAGAAATATGCGGACCCGCAAAAGCTGGCGATGATGAAGGCGATCAAGCACGCGCTTGACCCGAAGGGCATCATGAACCCTGGCGCGGTGTTGCGGCCGCTTTAATCGGCAAAACCGGAGGCGGCGAGTTCGCTTTCGATGAGCGCGAGGACTTCGCGCGGGGTTCTGACCTCGTGGTCGGCTTTGTCCATCGGGTCCTGCGATGTGCGGTCGTAGCGGTCGTTCCAGTTCAGCCAGACCGTGCCGATGCCGAGCCGTCGCGCGCCGCGAATGTCGCGGTGGAGGTTGTTGCCGACCATCAGGATGCCGCTCGCGTCCTCGCGGCGGAGGCCAAGCTTACGCATGGCATCAATGAACATGAGCGGGTGGGGCTTGGTAACTCCGACCGTTTCGGAGATCGCGCGAGCGTCGAAATAATCGTAAAAACCGAGCGCGCCGTGGACATTCCGGAAGCTCTCCACCCGACCATCGGCAACGAGCGCCGTTGGAACGCGGCCCCGAAGAGCTTCCATGAGGTCGAGTGCGCCGTCGATCGGCTCGGCGCTGAGAACGAGGCCGTCGTGGTGAGGGTCGAACACTTCTGTCATCTCGTTGATGAGGGTGTCGCCACTGTCGAGGAAGACGGCTTTGAGACCTCGCCTGCGACTGCGGAGGTCTTCGCACTGGTCGCGGATGATGCGTGGGATTTCCAGCGCGAGTTCGTCCCAGCTCACAAAGCGGGCCTCATTGAGGGGAGCGACGCGGGTGAATTCGAACGTTGGCGTAGGGCGGAGCGAGCGAAGGTCTTCGCGAACGAGGAATTGATCATACGGCGTCACGAAGCTGAGCTGCGCGGCGAACATGCCGTTCATCAAGATGCCAGTAGCGTCTTCTTCCGAAGCGCTGGTACACCTAAGGGCCTTGATGGCGTCAGGCGTTGAGGCAAACATGCGCTTGCCCGGTACGCCGTAGATCACTGGCCGACCGTCGGTCCATTCGGCATCAGGAAGGTCGATCACCCCGCCGTGGGCGCTTGCCGAAACGGAAAGGCCATTGCCGTCCGCATCGACTGCGATCCAGATGTGTTCAAGATCGTAGTTGTGTGGGGTGTCCCCCGCCCACCAGATCGCGAACTCCAGCACGCAGCTTGTGCCGTTCGGCCCAGTGGGAATGTGGGGGCAACTGGGCGACGGCTCCCCGACCGAGAGCCGTGTCACGCCAACGGTATCGGGGGCAAACGGCTCGCCACTGTCCAACATCAGAACAGGCGCCAGCTTGCGGGCGAGGTGAGCCGTTGCGGTGTCCAGTTCTTCGGGACGGTGCAGGGTGGTCATCAAGTCTCCTCAAGATTTGGCAGCCACTCTGTGGTTCGGATCAGGCGCCTTCGAATTCGCAGATCGTATGGACGTCGATATTCATGCTAGCCAGCGCCTTGCGCCCGCCAAGCTCTGGCAGGTCCACGACGAATGCGCAGGCGACGACTTCCGCGCCGAGACGTTCGACCAGCTTGATCCCCGCCGCAGCGGTGCCGCCCGTGGCCAGAAGGTCGTCTACGATCAGAACGCGCTCACCGGCTTTGAGGGCGTCGTCGTGCATCTCGACCGTCGCTTCGCCGTATTCCAGCGTGTAGTCTTGCGAGATCACTTTGCCTGGGAGTTTGCCCTTTTTGCGCACGGGCACGAAGCCCACGGCTAGTTGGTGCGCCACCGCGCCGCCGAGGATGAAGCCACGCGCCTCAAGGCCGATCACCTTGTCGATCTGCACGTCCATATAGGGATAGACGAGTTGGTCCACGGCCATGCGAAACCCGCGCGGATCGCTGAACAGCGTGGTCACGTCGCGGAACATGATGCCTTCGTGGGGGAAGTCGGGAATGGTGCGGATGTAATCTTTGACGTTTTTCATGGCCAGATCCTTTGGTCCTTACAGAGGCGAGGTATCAGCCCAGAACCCGCCCCGCAATCATTCCAGCAGGTCAGCTAACTTCACACCGAGAACTTCAGCAATCTTTGCCGCCGTATCTAGGCGCGGAGAATTCGACCGGCCGTTGATAATATCGTAGATGGCGGTTCGGCTCAGCCCACAAGACGCGGCAAGAGTGCCTGCATTGTGTGTCGGGTGGTCCTTCAGGATTGCTTGGATGTTAGCAACGAAAACACTGTTCACGCCTTTCTCCCCAAGCACCCGCCCCGCAATCACCCGCAGTTTCTCGATCATCTCTGGGTCGCGCTTATCGGGCGCAGTCATGATCGCGTATTCGAGCGCGGTGTCGCAGCCGCAGGGGCAGGGCGTGCGGTCGGCGGGGAGCTGCGCGGGGAAGGCGGCGACGGTGTCGACGGCCTTGGTCGAGTTGCCCTTGAGCGTGGCGATAACGTCGGACACATCGACCGCGCCGTGGTCGGGGTGCCAGCTGTCGTAGTCGGTGACCATGGCAATGGAGGCGTAGCAGAGCTCTGCCTCGCGGGCGAGCTTCGCCTCGGGCATATTGGTCATGCCGATCACGTCGCAGCCCCATGCGCGGTACATGTGGCTTTCGGCGGCAGAGCTGAACTGCGGCCCTTCCATCGCGAGGTAGGTGCCGCCCTTGTGGACGGTCACGCCCGCGCTGTCGGCAGCGGCAACGGCAGCGTCCATCAGGCGCGCGCAGGTCGGATGGGCGACCGAAACGTGGGCGACAAGGCCGGGGCCGAAAAAGGTTTTCTCGCGCGCGAAGGTGCGGTCGATGAACTGGTCGACGATCACGAAATCACCGGGGGCCATTTCTTCGCGGAACGATCCGCAGGCGGAGACGCTGAACACATCCGTCACGCCCATCATTTTGAGCGCGGCGATGTTGGCACGGTAGTTCACCGTGCTCGGCGTCTGGACGTGACCGCGCCCGTGGCGGGGCAGGAACACCATCGGGGTGCCGTTGTAGGTGCCGGTCAGCAGATCGTCGGAGGGCATTCCCCACGGCGTTTCGACCGTGACCCAATCGCGATCCTCAAGGCCCGCGATGTCATAAACGCCCGATCCACCGATGATCCCGATCTTTGTCTGCATGATGCACCCTATGGTTGTGTCCTGCGCCCACGTTGCCCAAGGCGTGGATACGGCGCAAGGCAAAGATTACTTTTTGTCGTCGGGGCGGGTCAGCGAGAAGACCTCTTTGACCACGGCGTAATCACGGTAGCCCAGACGGGACAGCGGCTGGAAGCTGGTCACGTCGAAAACGCCGTCGATGACGCAGTCGTCGCGCATGTGGATGCCGATGACCTCGCCAAAGACCGCGTGGCTGCTTTTACCTTCAAGCTGCACGATCTGCGTCATGCGGCATTCAAGCGAGGCTGGGGCTTTGGCGACGCGGCCGCAGGGGATGGTTTCGCACTCCATATGATCGATGCCTGCCGCTTCGAATTCGTTGATGTGAGCGGGGTGGCTGGCAGAGGTCGCGTTCATCAGATCGCGCGAGGCAAAGTCCACGATATTGACGCAGAACACGCCGGTTTCGCGGATGTTGGACAGGGTGTCCTTTCCGAAATCGCGGTCGGCCTTGGAGCCGTTGGCGGCAAACATCACCTGCGGCGGCTCGTAAGCAACGGCATTGAAGAACGAATACGGCGCGAGGTTATCGAGCCCGTTATTCCCGCGGGTCGAAATCCATCCGATCGGACGCGGGGATACAATTGCGCTGAACGGATTGTGCGGCAGGCCGTGGCCCTCGGTCGGTTTATAGAACATCGGTCGCCCTCTTGTCGTTTGCGGCAGAGGTAGCGTCATGTTACGGCGCAATCCAGAGAGAAGGGGAGAATCCTGTCCTAATGATCGAATTGGCAGAGGAAACGGCTCACGATTGGTGGGAAGTCGAGGCACTTTACGACCTCTGTTTTGCTCCCGGCCGGACGGCGCTGTCGTCCTACCGTCTCCGTGACGGCGTCGATCCCGTGGCCAAGCTCTGCTTCACGGCGCGTGACAATGACGGCACTCTGGCAGGCGTGATCCGCAACTGGCCTGTGCATGTCGGCGACCGTCTGGCGATCCTCCTCGGCCCTATTGCCGTCCACCCGACCCGTCAGGGTGAAGGCGTCGGCGGTATTCTGATGCGCAAGGTTCTGAACCGCGCTCATGATCTGGGCTGGAGCCGCGTGATGCTCGTCGGCGATTATCCCTACTACAAGCGGTTCGGTTTTTTTCCGCTAAAAGGCGTGCTGATGCCGCCCCCGACCAACCCCGACCGCGTGCTGGGCTACGACCTCGCGCCTGGTGCGTGGGTGGGTGTTCATGGCGATGTGACGCAAGCGCCGGATTGCAATCCGGGCGGGCGGCCCCATCTTATCGATCATGGACCAGAACACGCCGACGCTGAAAGTCGTCAACCCTGACCAACCGCTGACCGATCAGGCCCGCGCAGAGATCGCGGCCCTCGCCGTGCGTCAACGCAAGGCGGGCGGAGTGCTGATGAAAGCCATCAACTTCGTCGGCAATCAGGTCGAGGACGGTATGAAGCTGCTCCCCGAAGGTTTTCGCAAGCAGGTTGATAATATCGCCAAGGCCGCGCTGGAGCAGAGCTTCAACGTTGCCAAGGCGTCGCGTGGTGGGCCGCTGGGCAAAGTCTCCTCCAGCCGCAGTCACAAGCTGGCCGCTGCCGTTTCCGGCGCTGTCGGCGGATTTGGCGGATTGCCCACCGCGCTGGCCGAGATCCCCGTGACAACCACGGTCATCTTCCGCTCTGTCCTGTCTATCGCCGCTGAATACGGTGAAGATCCTGAAAGCGAAGTCACCCGTATGGAGTGCCTGCGTGTGTTCGGTGCGGGCAACGTCGGAGCGGACGACAACGGATTGGACACCGCGTTCTTCGGTGCGCGTCTCAGCATCTCCGGCCCTGCGGTGCACGGCCTGATCAACAAGGTCGCGCCGAAGTTCGGTGCGGTCATCACGCAGAAGCTCGCCTCGCAAGCTGTGCCCGTGATCGGTGCCGCAGCAGGTGCGGGCACCAACCTCGCGTTCGTCAGCTATTACACCGAACTCGCGCATGTGCACTTTGCCCTGCGCCAGCTTGCGCGGCTTTATGACGACCAGCAGGTGATCGAGGAGTTCCACAAGCACCTCGGGCGCAAGGTGCCGACAGCCTAACGCTTGTGATTGGCGATGATGTGGGCCGCCTCCACGCGGTTGCGGACACCCAGTTTGCGATAGGCACTTTTGAGGTACTCGGCGACCGTGTAGTGGGAAATTCCGCAGATGCGCGCGCATTCCTTCTGGGTCACGCCGCTTGTGACGATCGACAGCACCTCAGCCTCGCGAGGAGAGAGGGACGCGAATTTCTTTTCATTCAAATCGAATGCAATTTTAACGGGACCGCCGCCGGACAGTTCCTCGAACCTTCGGTGCACCAGCATGAGGAAGAACCGCAGTTCTTCTGATCTGTGATGGAAGCGCGTGGCGAACTCTGCGCGGGGCAGATCGGCACCGATATTGAACCCACCGAAACGGCCCGCCCCGAAGAGCCGCATGGGAATGCCAAGGCCCGACCGAAAGCCGAGCTTGCCCGCTTTCACGATGAACATACGGTCATCGAGGCTCAGGTGAGGGTAGTCGTCCACATGGTCAGAGCCGGTCGGTGTGGCCGCGTAAGTATTACAACAGTAAAGCAAAAACGGATCGCAATCTGCGGCGCGGCTTTCATAAAGCGCGGGGCAGGTCGTGCGGAGTTCTACGTCTTTCCGGTCCGGGTCCGAAGTTATGTAATTAACGAACGTGAGCCCTTCGGTGGCTAACGTCTGAACAAGCGCCGACCAAATTTCCGAACTATCGGACATCTGCTCGATTTCGACGGCGCGTCTTAAAACCTGCAACTAAATTTTCCCCCTCCTCTCAGGGGATATCAATGACGATACCCCTACACTACACTTTAAGGTGTAAAGGAGTGGTCTTTTTTTATATCACGATCTTCTTTTGTCGAGCGAGCGAGGCGTATTTGCCGAGGGGTAGTGAGTGGCCCTAGCTTGACCACTCCTTTACGCATTGGTCAACCGCCGTAAGCCAACCAGTTCGTGATCGACTCGCGGACCGACTGGTCTCCGCGCTCGCGCGATTCATAAATCACGTCTTTTGCGTCATTGAGGTTCACGCGGCGGAGCAAGTGCTTCACCGGACCGATGGACGCGGGGCGCATCGACAGGCTGCGCAGACCGATGGCGGCAAGGCAGATCGCCTCGATCGGGCGGCCGGCATCCTCACCACAGAACGACACGGGCTTTCCGGCCTTTTCACAGCGCTGCACGATCATTTCGATCAGCGACAGGAAGCTGCAATTGAGCGTGTCATAGCGGCGTCGCACACGTTCGTTTTCGCGGTCGGCAGCGAAGAAGAACTGCTTGAGGTCGTTGCCACCGATGGACAGGAAATCCACCTGTTCAAAGAACGCATCGGGTGCGAAGGCGAGGCTGGGTGTTTCCAGCATCGCGCCGACTTCGATCTTTTCCGGCACGGGATGGCCGAGGATAATTTCGCGTTCGACCATTTTGTCCAGTTCGGCGCGGGCTTCCTGGAATTCGGTCATCTGGGCGACGAAGGGGAACATCACAGACAGCGGACGCCCGTTGGATGCACGCAAGAGCGCCTGAAGCTGCATCTGGAGAACACCAGGCTTATCGAGGCCCACGCGGATCGCGCGCCAACCCATCGCGGGGTTCGGCTCGTCGTTCGGCTTCATGTAGGGCAGCACCTTGTCCGAACCGATGTCGAGCGTGCGGAACACCACGCGCTTACCTTGGGCCGCATCCATGACGCGGGCGTAGAGCGCGGAAAGCTCGGCGCGTTTGGGCATCTGGTTGCGGATCAGGAACTGAAGCTCGGTGCGGAAGAGGCCAACGCCCTCGGCACCCGAACTGGGCAATGACGGCAAGTCGGCCATCAGACCCGCGTTCATGCTCAGATTGATTGTATTGCCACACAGCGCCGTGGCAGGCAGGTCGCGGATCGACGCGTAACGCTCCTGCGCGCGGGCCTGCATCGCAATCTTGTCTTGGAACGCCTTCTGGACGTTCTCATCGGGGCGAAGGTGGACGACACCCTGATCCCCATCGACAAGGATCACGTCGCCGTTCAGCGCTTCGGTCGTGATGTTGCGAGCATTGATGACTAGCGGGATCGCCCAAGCGCGGGCCACTACAGCAGCGTGCGAACCGACGCTGCCTTCTTCGAGGACAATGCCCTTCAGCGATTTACCGTATTCCAGCAACTCGCCCGGACCGATATTGCGGGCAATGAGAACGGGGTTCTCGGGCATCTCTGCGCCGGTTTCCTTGCCCTGACCGGTAAGGATGCGCAGCAGGCGGTTCGACAGGTCGTCGAGGTCGTGCAGACGTTCACGCAGATAGGCATCGCCCGACTGGTTCAGACGGGAGCGGGCCAGCGACTGTTCTTTCTCAACCGCAGCTTCGGCGGAGAGGCCGCTTTTGACGTCCTCTTCCATCCGGCGACGCCAGCTCTTGGAGTTGGCGAACATGCGGTAGGCTTCGAGCACCTGCACCTGTTCGGCGTTCACGGTGGTCGTGGTGTTGAGCATTTCGTCGACCGAAATGCGTAGCTGATCGACACCAGCCTGAAGGCGCTCAAGTTCGCGGTCGATGTCTTCGGCAATCGGGTTGGTGACGACGACGCGCGGCTCGTGAAGGTAGACGTTGCCTTCGACCGCGCCTTCCTGACCCAGAACGCCGCGGAACATGATCGGCTGCTGATGGCGGGCGGAAAGAGCGTCGCTATCACCGATAAACGCGCCAAGCTCTGTCATCTCGGCCAGAACCATCGCGACGACTTCGAGCGCGTAGACTTCATCGGACGAAAACTGGCGGGCATCTTTCGACTGCACGACCAGAACGCCGAGCACCGAACCAAGACGCTGGATCGGCACACCGCAGAACGACGAATAGCGTTCTTCGCCCGTTTCCGGCATGTAGCGGAAACCCTTCTCGGCAGGGGCGTCGGCTGTATTGATGACTTGGCGGGAGCGCGCAACGCGGCCGACGAGACCCTCGCCGAGGCGCAGGCGGGTATTGTGCACGGCTTCTTCTTGCAGACCTTCGGTCGCGCAAAGCTCAAGCGTGTCTGAATCGCGGAAAAGGTAGATGGAGCACACTTCGGTCTGCATCGAGGTCGCGATGAGGTGCACGATCTTGTCGAGCCGTGTCTGGCCCGCGCTATCCTCTGCCATAGTATCGCGTAGACGAACCAGCATTTTGCGGCTGTCAGTCTCGAACCGTTCGGCCATTTTCATTCCCGCTCCCTCGTTAGGGTCTGTATAGGCGAACGGCGGCGGTTTTGGGAGTGTTCATTCAAAAATAACTGCCGTGCAACTGATCGTATTTATTCTGCGATGCAGAAAATTGTTTCAATATTTCAATGCTTAATACGATCTAGTCACGGAAACTCGACTTACAAGTGTGCGGAGCGCGAGCAGATTTGCACAATAAAAAGGCCGCCCGAAAAGGCGGCCTCTGAAAGTCTTGGTTTTTTGCCAGATCAGGCTTTGTCGAGCTCGAACGCGTCGTGCAGCGCTTGAACAGCCAGTTCCATGTATTTGCGGTCGATCAGAACCGAGATTTTGATCTCCGAAGTTGCGATGACCTTGATGTTGATGCCTTCCTTGGACAGCACGTCGAACATCTTGGCAGCAACACCTGCGTGGCTGCGCATGCCGATGCCAACGACCGAAACCTTGGCGACTTCGGTATCTGCTTCGAGGCGATCGAACTCGATCAGGCCCTTTTCCTTGGCGTCGTTCAGAGCCTTTTCGGCGCGGGCGCGCTGCTCGATCGGGCAGGAGAAGGTCATATCGGTCACGCCGCCGGCGTGGCCCTGATAATTCTGCTCCGAGATGTTCTGGACGATCATGTCCACGTTCACACCTGCGTCCGCCAGCGGACCGAAGATCGACGCAGCGATGCCCGGCTTGTCCTGAATGGTGACGAGGGTCATTTTCGCTTCTTCGCGGGAATAGGCGACACCGGAAACGACGTTGGATTCCATGATTTGCTCCTCTGCGCAGACCAGCGTGCCTGCATCATCTGACGGTTCTTCGAACGAGCTCAGCACGCGCAGCTTAACGTTATAGCGCATGGCCAGTTCGACCGAACGGGTTTGCAGAACCTTCGCACCGAGCGAGGCCAGTTCCAGCATTTCTTCGAAAGCGATCTTGTCGAGCTTGCGGGCCTTCGACGTGATGCGCGGGTCGGTCGTGTAAACGCCGTCCACATCGGTGTAGATGTCGCAACGCTCTGCGCCGAAGGCAGCAGCGAATGCAACGGCGGTGGTGTCCGAGCCGCCGCGACCCAGCGTGGTGATGCGGCCTTCGGGCGACAGGCCCTGGAAACCGGCAACCACGGCGACACGCATACCTTCGCCGAATTTCTTGTTGATGTTGTCGGTCGGGATATCTTCGATCCGCGCCGAACCGTGCGCGCCGTTGGTCAGCAGCGGAACCTGCCAACCCTGCCAGCTACGCGCGGGGATGTCCATTTCCTGAAGACGGAGCGCCATCAGACCGGCGGTCACGTTTTCGCCCGACGAGACGACAGCGTCGTATTCGCGAGCGTCGTACAGCGGCGAGGTCTCATTTACCCAGCCGACGAGTTCGTTTGTTTTGCCCGACATGGCCGAGACGATGACGATGACGTCATAGCCTTTGGCGACCTCGAGCGAGACACGTTTTGCAGCGCGGGCAATGCGGTCGAGATTGGCGACCGAAGTCCCGCCGAATTTCATGACAAGCGTCGGCATGGCTGTCCCTTCAAAAGATCGCGGCCCGAATAAAGGCAATTGGCGCGAAGGGCAATTGGCCAAAGCAGTGCTGTAACAGTTTTACAGCATATATTGTGGCTAGTTTGTCTGTTTTCGGGGTGCGAATGGCAGCGGCATGACCGGAACGCCGTCTTCGATCAGTTTGATCGCGTCCTGCGGCTTTGCCTCGCCGTAGATCGGACGCTCGGGCGTGTCGCCGTCGTGCATCTTGCGGGCCTCGTCGGCGAACTTCATTCCAACGTATTCCGAATTGGCCTCGACATGCTTGCGCAGCTTGGTCAGCGCCTCTTCCTGCGGGGTGGCAGGTGCGGTGAGCGTAGGCTTTTCCTTGGCGGTTTCGGTGCGCACGGAGGGGGCCATCAGTGATTTGGAGACCTTGGTCGACCCGCAAGCGGTGCAGGCCACCATGCCGGCCGACTGGAGTTTGTCGAACGCATCGGCGGACTGGAACCAGCTTTCAAAGCTGTGGTCGTGGTCACATTTGAGCGTGTAGCGGATCATCTGGCGGGTTTCACCTTTTCGGCCAAGTGCCTTAGATTACTCTATCTATGTGCGGCGTCAAAGGGCGCAATCCAAGAGGCTATGCGCAATGACTTTGCCGTTCCCGCAGATGCTGGGATCAGAGATTTACCGTGGCTCGTCCTATGGTGCGTGGCACCCGTTGCGGGTGCCGCGCGTGTCGACCGTGATGGACCTGACGCGCGCGATGGGCTGGCTGCCGCGCGAGCGTTTTATCACCAGCCCCCGCGCCAAACCCGCCGCGCTGACCGTATTCCACACGCCCGACTATATTGCTGCCCTGCAAGCGGCAGAGGCCGCGCAGGAGGTGTCGGGCGAAGTGCGCGAGACCTACAACATCGGTACGCCGTCGAACCCCGTTTTCACCGAAATGTACCGCAGACCCGCAACGGGGGCAGGGGCGTCGCTGCTCGCGGGGGAGCTTTTGCGGAATGGCGGCGTGCTGCATTCACCTGGCGGCGGGACGCACCATGCCTTCGCCGATCGCGCCAACGGGTTCTGTTTTCTGAACGATCCGGTGCTGGCGATCATGTCGCTGCGCAGAAACGGCGCGACCCGAGTGGCGTATGTGGACATCGACGCGCACCATTGCGACGGGGTGGAGGCCGCGTTCCGCAACGAGCCGGACGTGCTGCTGATCTCCACCCACGAAGAAAACCGCTGGCCGCGCACGGGTGCGCTGGATGATGTCGGGGTGGGGCAGGTGTTCAATCTACCGCTGCCGCGCGGCGCGCATGACGACGACATGGCCTTTGCGCTGAACGAGATGATCCTGCCGGTCGTACAGGCGTTCAAGCCGGACGCGATTGTGGTGCAATGCGGATCTGATGCGATCACCGAAGACCCGCAATCACGGCTGGCGATGTCGAATAATGCACATATCAGCGTGGTCGATGCCCTACGCCACCTCACGCCGCGTTACCTCGTGCTTGGCGGTGGCGGCTATAATCCGTGGTCGGTGGGCCGATGTTGGAGCGCGGTCTGGGCGACGCTGAACGGCTTTGAAATCCCCGATGTGTTGCCAGATGAGGCGCAGGAGGTTCTGCGAGGCCTCGTGTGGCATGGCCTTCATCGGATCAAGCAGCCCGAACCACAGTGGATCACGACCATGCGCGATAGCTGGCGGGGCGGAGAAATCAGTGACGAAACGAGAACCCGCGCCGCCGTTCTGGCAGGGCGCGGGATCTAATTAGAACGTGCCGTAGCCGCGCGAATCCGAGTCCGGATCGTGGCCCGAGGGGTGCTCCTGATCGGGCGCGACATCTTCGGGAACGGTATTGGCGGGCGCGGGCAGGGCAGGCGCATCGAAGCTGTCGAAGTCCGAATCCTCGACATAGGGTTCGTCGACAACGACCGGTTTGGCGGGAATTTCCTCGAAGTCGCCGACGATGGTGACGGCGGCAGCAACGGGCTCGGCGGAGACGCGGAACTTCGCGATTTCCTGACGGAGCAGTTCGTTCGTGCTCCTGAGCTGGCTCGCTGTGGTCGCGAAAGTGTCGGCCTGCTGGCTCGACAGGCGCGCGGTGCGGCTGATGTCGAGGATCGCCTCGTTGACCTGATCGACGCCGCGGGCCTGCTCTGCGCTGGCTTTGCTGATGTCTTTGATCAGGCCGCCGACCTTCGTGATGTTCTGGCTGATGACCTCGAACGACTCGCTGGTGTCGGCAGAGATTTCGACGCCATTGCGCACGTGCTGACGGCTCTTCTCGATCAGTTCGCCTGTTTCGCGGGCGGCTTTGGCCGAACGTCCGGCGAGGTTGCGGACCTCTTGGGCGACCACGGCAAAGCCGCGACCGTGCTGGCCTGCGCGGGCGGCTTCGACTGCGGCGTTGAGCGCCAGAAGGTTGGTCTGGAACGCGATTTCGTCGATGACCTTGATGATTTTCTCGATGTCGAGCGAGGAGGCGTTGATCGCGTCCATTGCGTCGACCATCGTCGACACCTTGCGCTTGCCGTCGTCGACGACCTTGGCCGCGCCCATCATCAATTCGTTCGCGGTCTTGGCCGAGTCGGCGTTGACCGACACCTGCGAGGCGGTCTGGTTGACCGAGCTGGACAGTTCTTCAACGGCGGATGACTGCACTTCGGAGTTCGAGGCCAGCGCCTGCGCAGCTTCGAGCATGGTGCCCGACGCGGAGCTAAGTTCTTCGGTGCTGCCGCGGACGGCGGTCAGCGTCTCATCGAAGAAACCGAGCAAACGGTCGACGGCGCCAGCGCTGCGTCCGATCTCGTCATCGGTGTTGATGGTCGTGCGGCGGGTGAGGTCGCGGGTGTTCGAGATCTCGTCCAGATCATGCGAGATCGTCTGGAGCGGCCTCACGATGGACCGCGCGATCAGCCAGCCGACAACGCCAGTGGCGGCAGCGATAATCAGGGTCGTCGCAAGAATGATCCAGCCGAGTGTCTGCGCGCCGGCCATGACTTCGGAATATTCGTTACTCACAGCAAGGCCATAAGCGATGCCGCCGATTTCGACAGGCGTCCAGGCGGACAGCAGCTTTACGCCCTGACGGTTGGTGAAGAGCGCCGTGCCCGTATCTCCTGCTGCTGCGCCGAGGACATGTTCGTCCTGCGGGTGCATCCGGACCGTCGCGCCTTCATCGGTGATGATGTCACCCGACAGGAACACGGTGCGGCCTTCGTCGTTCACTAGCAGGGTCTGGCTGTCCACCTCAAGTCCGGTTGCGCCGTCCATGATGGTTTGCAGATAGTTGTCGCCAACCGCAATGACGACGGCGCCCATCAGCCGGTCGTTCCGGTCATAAAGCGGGGAGGCCGCGAAGGCCTGAAGGACAGACATGGCTTTGGGGTAGGGCTCGAATTCGCTGAAATACATCGGGACGGTTTTCGGACCGCCGTCGTACTCCGGCTGGGGCGCGGTGAGCGCTTTGCGGACCGCTTGTGCGAGGCCGGTGTTCGTCAGATCGTCGTCGTTGATGTTGCCGCCGAAGTCGTCGCGCTTTGCGTATGAATAGGCGACGTTACCCATGGCATCGACCAGCAGGATATCGGCGAGGTCCATGGTTTGCGCGATGGTCGAAATCCACGGATGCCATTGGCCGTGGGTGCGTCCGTACATATCCGTTTCGGCGTGAAGCATCAGCTTATGACGCTCCAATTCGGGGAAGGGGTTATTCGTGATATAGGCTTCGCGCATGTCCTGACGGACGAGACCAAGCAGGCCCTCGGGGTCATCTGTGCTGTTGAGCGAGAACGTAAAGGTCCCCACGGCAGACTGGAGGCTGGAATCGGTCGCCAGAATCGTCAACGCGGAGAAATAGGATTTCATCTCTCGGCTGATCGTTTCGCTCATCATCTCGACCGTGCCAGCGAGGCGGTCCTGCGCGTCGCGGGCCATCTGCGCCTGCATGCGCGAAAAGGACAGGCCGCCGACCAGCAATGCGGATGCAAAGGTCAGGGCAATGATGAGCAATGGGAGCTTACGCGCGAGCGGTAATTTCATAGAACCTGACCGTGTGCCGAAGTTGATCTGCCAATGGGCGAGCTAACGTCGTACGGGCGCGTTCTTTTAGGAAGAATCGCGGTTTCTGACCGCAATGTCCCCGCGAAATCGCTGATAGGGTAGGAAACTATACGCCTTAACCTGCGTCGCGAATGCGAGAAAACGCAGTGGTGGCGCGCTGGGCGTATGTCATTGATTTAGGGGAGGAATGGTGCTGCTGGACAGGATTGAACTGTCGACCTCTCCCTTACCAAGGGAGTGCTCTACCACTGAGCTACAGCAGCGCCGTTTTCCGCGTCCGACAGTGTGTCGTCGGCGTGTGGCGGGGAATTAGCCTCAAAAGATTCCATGCGCAACCCCCATCTGGACGGTTTTTTGATCTCGGGATAACTCTTTTGCCATGACGGTGAAAAATACTAAGTCGGGCAAAGGCCCCGAGACACTCACAAGAGAAGAGCGGCTCAAGGCTGCGCTGAAGTCGAACATGGCGAAGCGCAAGGCGCAGGCACGTGCACGCGCCGCTCATGAAGAAGAATCGAAAGAGGACGAATAGGGCACAATGGATTCCATTTTGGTAAAGGGCGGTAAGCCGCTAAGCGGACAAATCGCTATCGCGGGGGCCAAGAATGCCGCGCTCGCTCTGATGCCGGCCACTCTGCTGAGTGAAGAGCCGCTGACGCTGACGAACACGCCGCGTTTGTCCGACATCAAGACAATGACCCAGCTTCTTCAATCGCTTGGCGCTGAAGTGTCGTCGCTGCAGGACGGCAAGGTTGTTGCCATGTCCTCGCACGATCTTACGTCGACCCGCGCGGAATATGACATTGTTCGCAAGATGCGCGCCTCAAATCTCGTGCTTGGTCCGCTGCTGGCGCGTTACGGACACGCCACGGTTTCGCTGCCGGGCGGCTGTGCAATCGGTGCGCGTCCGATGGACATCCACATCTCGGCTCTCGAAGCGCTGGGCGCAGAGATCGAACTGAAAGAAGGCTACCTCCACGCCAAAACCAACGGCGGTCTGAAGGGCGGTATCGTGAAGCTGCGATTCGCTTCTGTCGGCGCGACCGAGAACGTTCTGATGGCTGCAACGCTCGCCAAGGGCACCACGGTCATCGAAAACGCGGCCCGCGAGCCCGAAATCGTCGACCTTGCCCGCTGTCTGAAAAAAATGGGCGCCCAGATCGAAGGCGAGGGCACCAGCCGCATCGAAATTCAGGGCGTCGACCGTCTGGGCGGCGCGACCCATCCCGTTGTCACCGACCGTATTGAGCTCGGCACCTATATGCTGGCCCCCGTCATCGCGGGCGGCGAGGTCGAATGCCTTGGCGGTAAACTGGAGCTGGTGGAATCCTTCGTTGAGAAACTGGAAGAAGCTGGAATCACCGTCGAAGAAACCGAAGCGGGCCTCAAGGTGCGCTGCGAAGCGGGCCGTGCGAAGGCCGTCAACGTGACGACCGAGCCGTTCCCCGGTTTCCCGACCGACCTTCAGGCGCAGATGATGGCGATGCTCTGCTTGGCTGACGGTACTTCGGTGCTGGAAGAAAAGATCTTTGAAAACCGCTTCATGCACGCGCCGGAACTGGGCCGCATGGGGGCGAACATCGAAGTCCACGGCGGCACCGCGACCGTTCACGGCGTCGAAAAAATGAAGGGCGCTCAGGTCATGGCGACCGACCTGCGTGCGTCTGTTTCGCTGATCCTCGCCGGTCTGGCTGCCGAAGGTGAAACCCAAGTGAATCGCGTCTACCACCTCGACCGTGGTTACGAGAACGTCGAAGAAAAGCTCGGCGGGGTTGGCGCACAGATCGAACGGATCAAGGAACAATGACCGAAGACGCCCGTTTCGAAGACGGCGGCGAGGCTCCTCTCCGCCTGATGGCAGTCGATGCCGAAGACCTTCAGGTCGTATCGGCGCTGACGCAGGACGCGGTTTTCCCCGCTAATGAAATCGGTTGGTATCCAGCGGAGCGGCGCTTTGCCATTCTGATCAACCGTTTCCGCTGGGAAGACCTCGATGCCGCGCAGAAACGCGGGCGTCAGGTCGAGCGGGTGCAGTCGGTCCTCATGTTCCAGTGCGTGATGAACGTGCAAAGTCAGGACGTCCCGCAACGTGATGCGGACACGGTTCTGTCGATCCTATCGATCGACTGGAAAGCGGGCGAGGACGGCGCAGGATCGATTCTGCTGAACCTCGCTGGCGACGGTGTCATCAAGCTCGATGTTGAAGCGATCGAGATCATGCTCAAGGACGTCACGCGCCCCTATATCGCGCCGTCCCATCAGGCACCGAGCCATCCCGAATAACGCGGCGCTACGTTTTGTAGCGCCTTGACGCCTCCCTTCACATTGAAGGGGGGCGTTTGCGCATGTATCACCTGCGGCGAAGGAGACAGCCGATGCCCCAATTTCTCGATACGACTGATGCAGGTTTCGAAGACGCCTTTGTGGCGCTGTTGGGAATGAAGCGTGAGGACAGCCCCGATGTGGACGCTGTCGTTGCCGACATCATTGCGGACGTGCGCAAGCGCGGCGATGCGGCGGTGCTGGAGCTGACCGCGAAGTTCGATCGCATGGAGCTGACCGCAGACAAGCTGCGGTTCTCCGAAGCCGAGATCGAAGAGATCATCCAGCAGGTATCGGACGAAGAACGCGCCGCGCTTGAACTCGCCGCCGAACGCATCCGCGCCTACCACGAACGCCAGATGCCCGAAGATGCACGCTGGGAAGATGCCGCAGGTGCCTCGCTCGGGTGGCGCTGGTCGGCTGTGTCTGCTGCGGGTCTTTATGTGCCCGGTGGCCTCGCGTCCTATCCGTCGTCGGTTCTGATGAACGCCATTCCTGCCAAGGTTGCGGGCGTCGAGCGTCTGGCCATCGTCGTGCCGACCCCCGACGGCGTGGCGAACCCGCTGGTTCTGCTGGCTGCGAAGATCGCTGGCGTTGACGAAGTGTACCGCATTGGCGGTGCGCAGGCCGTTGCTGCACTGGCCTATGGCACCGAAACCATCGCGCCTGTCGATAAGATCACCGGTCCGGGCAACGCATTCGTGGCTGCCGCCAAGCGCCGCGTGTTTGGCAAGGTCGGCATCGACATGATCGCAGGCCCGTCGGAAATCCTCGTGATCGCCGACAAACACAACAACCCCGACTGGATTGCGCTCGATTTGATGTCGCAGGCCGAACACGACGAATCCGCGCAGTCGATCCTGATCACCGATGACGCCGACTTTGGCCGCGCTGTTGCCGATGCCGTGGACAAACGCCTTGAAACGCTGGAGCGCCGCGCGATTGCGGGCGCGAGCTGGCGCGATTTCGGGGCGGTGATCACTGTCAAAGACATGGATGAGGCCGCTGCGCTGTCCGACCGCATCGCGCCCGAGCACCTCGAGCTTTGTGTCGAGGATGCCGACGCGCTATCCGAAAAAGTCACCCACGCCGGTGCGATCTTCATCGGCGGTTGGACGCCCGAGGCTATCGGCGACTACGTTGGCGGCCCGAACCACGTTCTGCCGACCGCCCGCTCGGCGCGTTTCTCGTCTGGTCTGTCCGTTATGGACTTCCTCAAGCGCACGACGCTGGCCCGCATGACCCCCGACGCCCTTCGCGCGATCGGTCCGGCGGCGGAGCGTCTGGCGAAGTCCGAGAGCCTCGAAGCTCACGGATTGAGCGTTCGCGCCCGCCTCGACAAACTGAACGGCTAACTACAGCTCGCGGGACAGGATATGTCCCGCGATGCCCGTTGCCGCATTGCATGAACGCATGTGGGCCGCTACCAATTGGTCGACCAAACGGAAGACCCGCCCATGAGCCGTATCAGCCACATCGAACTCGACGATTCGAACCTGCCGCCTCCCACTCCCGAAGTGGAGCAGGAACGGAAGGTTGCGATGTTCGACCTTCTGGAAGACAACAGCTTTGATCTGCCTGCCAAGGACGGCAAGGTGGATGGGCCGTACAAGCTCGCGCTGTCGATCCGCGAACGCCGCCTTGTGTTCGATATCCGTAACGAGGCAGGCGATCCGGCGTCGGAAATCCACCTCGCGCTAGGGCCGTTCCGTCAGGTCGTCAAAGACTATTTCCAGATTTGCGCCAGCTACTTCGATGCTGTGAAGACCGCATCCCCGAGCCAGATCGAAACCATCGACATGGCCCGCCGCGGTATCCACAACGAGGGCGCCAACATCCTGCAAGAGCGGCTGGATGGTAAATGTGAGGTCGACCACGACACCGCCCGCCGCCTGTTTACCCTGATCTGCGTTCTGCACTTCGGGGGCTGACCTTGTCGGAGAGCGAGAAGGAATACGACCCGCTACCGCAGTCCATCCTCTTCTGCTGTGACCATAACGCTGTGCGTTCACCGATGGCAGAAGGGTTGATGAAAAAGTACTACGGGACAGGCTGTTACGTGCAGTCAGTGGGCGTCAAAAACGATCTGGAGATCGACGGCTTCGCGATTTGCGTCTGTCAGGAAAAGGACGTGGAGCTTTCGCGTCACCGCTCCCGTTCGTTCGACGAACTCAAGGAGTGGGGGGATGATCTGTCGTCTTTCGATCTGATCGTTGCGCTTTCTCCGGCGAGTCAGCGTCAGGCGCTCGAACTCACCCGATTTTATCACCTCGAGGTCGAATATTGGCCGATTTTGGACCCAACAGGTCTCGGAGAGACACGTGAGGCCAAACTCGACAGTTATAGACAGACACGAGACCAGATTATTTCACGCCTCCACGCGCGTTGGGGGCCGCCAAAGGAGTAAGCCGCAATGGCCGCGACCGAAGTTCTTCAACGCTATTTCGATGCCTTCAATGCAGGTGACAAAGCAGGGATGCTGGCCGAACTGGCCGACGACGTGGAGCATCACGTCAACGAAGGGAACGTCCGCAAGGGCAAGGAGCTTTTCTCCGACTTCTGCGACCACATGGACCGCTGCTACCGCGAGTGCCTGACCGACATGGTGTTCATGGTGAACGAGGACGGTACACGTGCCTCCGCTGAGTTCATCGTGAACGGCGAATACCTCACCACTGACGAGGGCCTGCCCGAAGCGAAAGGCCAGACCTACAAGCTGCCCGCTGGTTCGTTCATGACGCTCAAGGGCGACAAGATCACCCGCGTGACCACCTACTACAACCTGTCGGATTGGATCCGTCAGGTCTCCGCATGAGTCTGACGTTCGAAGTTCTGAGCGGCGACGCGATCACGGACGCGCTGGATGATCTAGCACGTCTGCGTATCGCGGTCTTTGCGGAGTGGCCGTACCTCTATGACGGCGACATGGACTACGAACGCAAATACGTGGCGACCTACCGCGATGCGGAGGAGGCGATTCTCGTTGCCGCCAAGGACGGTGACAGGATCGTCGGTGTCGCCACCGGCACCCCGATGGAGGATCACGCGGATGACTTCGCCGCACCTTTTGCCGTAACGGGCATTCCGCTGGCCGAGATCTTCTACTGCGCCGAATCCGTTCTGCTGCCCGAATATCGCGGGCAGGGGGCGGGACACGCGTTTTTCGATGCGCGAGAGGCGAAGGCCCGTGCGCTGGGCCGCAAATACGCGGCTTTCTGCGGTGTGATGCGTCCCGCCGATCATCCCGACCGCCCCAAAGGCTACCGCCCGCTCGATGCGTTCTGGACGAAACGGGGGTACAAGAAACTCGACGGTGTCGTGGCGCGTTTCCGTTGGAAGGATCACCGCGACACCGAGCAGACCGAAAAGCCGCTCCAGTTCTGGATGAGAGAATTATGAAAATTGCCGCCGCCGCCTACCGCCCCGAATGGCACCCCACCAAACGGGATTTGAACGCCAAGCTGGACAAATGGGTGTCCGAGGCTGCGGGCAATGGCGCGCAGCTTCTGATTTTTCCCGAATACGGCGGCTGCGAAGCGGCTCTGGTCGGCACGCCCGCCGATGTGTCCCCTGCTGAATGGGCAAAAAAGATGTGTGATGCGGCCCAGAACTGGCTCGATCTGCATATCGCTCTGGCCAAGAAATACAGCGTCCATATCCTCGCCGGATCGCTCTGCGTCCATGTCGGCACGCGGATTGTGAACCGCGCTTATATGGTGTCCCCAACTGGCCATGTGGCCTGGCAGGACAAGCTGATCCTGACGCCATATGAGCGCAACGAGATGGGCATCAATCCGGGGGCGGAGGTCAAACTGCTCGACACTGCGCTGGGCCGGATCGGTGTTCTGATCTGCTACGACAGTGAATTCCCGCTGCAAGCCCGCGCGATGTGCGAAGGCGGCGCGGATATGATCCTCGTGCCATCCGCCACCGATCTGCCTGCTGGTCAGACCCGCGTGCGCCAGTCGTGCCGTGCCCGCGCCATTGAAAATCAGTGCCTGATCGTGCAGGCGCCTGTCCTTGGCCCTGTGCGTGACTGCGATGTGCTGGACACCGGAACGGGCCGCGTCGGGTTCTTCTGCCCTCCTGATCACGGGCTTCCCGAAGACGGGATTGTGGCCGAAGGCAAGACCGACTCTGCCGCGTGGGTCTATGCCGAGGTTGACCCTCGAGCCATCGCCGCACCCCGCGAAACAGGGCAGGTTGGCAACTTCAGCCACTGGAAAGAGCAGGATTCCCGACTACATAAGGTGCAAACGCATCAGTTGGCGTGAAATACCCTTGAAAATTCACTTTTTCGGGCGCATTTAGACGCCGCCTGCCACATGGGTAGGGACATTACTTTTGGAGAACACATGGCCAAGGAAGAACTGCTCGAATTCCCCGGTGTCGTGAAGGAACTCCTGCCGAACGCGACATTCCTGGTCGAGCTTGAAAACGGCCATACGATCATCGCGCACACCGCAGGTAAACTTCGCAAGAACCGCATCCGCGTCCTCGCGGGCGACAAGGTTCAGGTCGAAATGACCCCGTACGACCTTACCAAGGGTCGCATCAACTATCGTTTTCGGTGAGCACTCTTTCACCGACATCCGGTCTGAAGCTGATCTTGGGCTCTGGTTCGCCGCGGCGACTGGAGCTTTTGGCGCAGATCGGTGTTGCCCCTTCGGATGTTCGTCCGCCTGACGTGGACGAAGACCCCCGCAAGGGCGAACTTCCCCGCGAATACGTGAACCGCATCGCTTCGGACAAGGCAGCCGCGATTGCCTGTGCCGAAGACGAGGTGGTTCTGTGTGCCGATACGACCGTAGCGATGGGCCGCCGCATCATGGGCAAACCCGCGAACGAGGCCGAAGCGGCCGAGTTCCTCTATGCGCTATCGGGGCGTCGTCACCGCGTGATCACCGCTGTTGCGGTCAAGCGCGGGACGCAGGTCTGGCAGAAGGACGTCGTCACCACCGTGTCGATGAAGCGTCTGTCGAACCCCGAAGTGAACAGCTATCTCGCATCCGGTGATTGGAAGGGCAAAGCTGGCGGTTACGCCATCCAAGGCCCTGCCGGTGCATTCATCCCGTGGATCAACGGGTCATTTACCGGCGTTGTTGGCCTGCCTCTTGCAGAGACCGCAGG
The DNA here is from genome assembly GCF_015220045.1 of Marivivens aquimaris. Lineage (NCBI taxonomy): Bacteria > Pseudomonadati > Pseudomonadota > Alphaproteobacteria > Rhodobacterales > Paracoccaceae > Marivivens > Marivivens aquimaris. Next base: position 26,647 of record NZ_JADBGB010000001.1, read on the forward strand.
ACTGCTGACCGCCGCCGGATATCCCCTTTACGGAGCGTGAGCCATGAAAGGCCGTACGATTCTGCTCGACCACATCAATGGTCGTGAAGCCGCTGCCCTTATGGTCGATGGCAAACTCGACGATCTGCTGATCGACGACGAGGACCAGCCGCGCGTTGGCGCGATCTTCCGTGCGATCTGCGACCGTCCGCTCAAGGGGCAGGGCGGTATGATGCTGCGTCTCCCCGAAGGCGAGACCGCGTTCCTGCGTCAGACCAAGGGCCTGCGCCCCGGTCAGGCGATGCTGGTGCAGGTCACGGGCTACGCTGAAGGCACCAAGGCCGTTCCGGTCACGGACCGCGTTCTGTTTAAGAGCCGCTATGCCATCGTGACCCCCGGCGCGCCGGGCATCAACGTGAGCCGCGCCATTCAGGACGAAGAAGAGCGTGCACGCATTTCGGCCATCGGCCATGCGGAGATGGAGGACGACTTCGGTCTGATCCTGCGTTCTTGCTGTGAGGGTGCGTCGGACGACGACATTGCCGAAGACATTCAGGCCATGGCCGATCTGGCCCGCGCCGTTCTGGGCGACGCCGAAGGCACCGAGCCCGAAGCGCTGACCGAAGGCGACGGCCCGCACACGATTGCGTGGCGCGAGTGGACCATCCCTGCCGAGGTCGTCACCGACGAAAACTGCTTCGAACATCAGGGCGTGCTCGACCAGATCGAAGAGCTGAAGAGCCCGCTGGTCCAGCTGGGCGACGGTTACACCATGTATGTGGAGTCCACCCGAGCGCTGGTGGCTGTCGATGTAAACACTGGCGGCGACACCTCCCCCGCAGCTGCGCTCAAGGCGAACCTTGCTGCGTCGCGTCTGTTGCCGCGCGCGCTACAACTGCGCGGCTTTGGTGGTCAGGTCGTCGTGGACTTCGCGCCGATGTCCAAAGCCAACCGCCGACAGCTTGAACAATCGCTCCGCGCCTCGTTCAAGAACGCAGGGATCGAAACCAGCCTTGTCGGTTGGTCGACCATGGGCCTGTTCGAGATGCAGCGGAAGCGTGAGCGTCTGCCCACTCTGCCCCTGATCGGAGATATCTGATGGCTTGCCCGATTTGCCAAAAGGAAACGGATCCCAAGTATCGCCCCTTCTGTTCGAAGCGGTGCGCTGACGTGGATCTGTCCCGCTGGTTGTCGGGCAGCTACGTCATTCCGGCCCCGCTGGTCCCCGAAGACGAGGACGAGCGACCGGATGACAGCACGTTCAACCGGCCAAACTGACGATACGAATCGGTATTTGCCAGCGTCGAGCGGGTGGAAGGCGATTCTGTAGGATTGACCCGTTTGGGACAGCGCTTTTGCGGCGTTTCGCCTGTCTTCCAACTGGCTGAAGATATAGAGACGGCACGGCGTCAGAAAATGTTAGGGCAATTATCCCTTAGTTTTCCGTCCCATATGCGCCCGCCCATTTCGTATGCACCTCGCAGCCGGCGAATATTGTGGCGAAATTTGGGCAGCGCCTCTTAGCTATCCGCAATTTCCCATAAAACACCCCTCCAGAAATACACCTTAGGGTAGTCAACTATGCGTAAGGATGTATCGATATAGTCGAACATTTGTTCAACTATTACCCTGTTGGCTAAATGAGTGGATACTGCAGGCTATAGCCTTCATCCGCTGGGGTTGCGGATTAGTCCTCTGCGATAATGCGCAGATTTCCGAATAGATCAGACTGGTTCCTGTAGTATCCGGCGTTCTGCGTCAAGCGGGTTTCGACCCTGGCCAGAGCGCCCTTTTACAGGGTGGCCTTAATGTCTGCGCAACGTCTTGTCTTGAATGGCGGTGAGTATGCCTCGGGAAATATCTCGTCGGACATGTTCGGCTACAACGCGCTTTTCACCAAAGACGATGTGATCGAAGGCGGCTCTTACGACACTTTCCTCGATCAGATGGACGCAGGCTCGCTTCGTTTTCCGGGCGGAACTGTTACCGAAGAGCTCTTCGCACCAGGCAACCCGATCTCGGACCGTTTCTGGGACGTCAACGCGTCGGCCACAGCTGATGCGGACGAGTTCGTCACGGCCAAAGAATTCGTCGCCTACGCCACTGCGCGCGGCGCTGCGGTCGACTGGGTTCTGCCGACCAACAACTTCTACTCCGACCGCGTCGATGCCGATGGTAACCGCATCCCGTCGGAAGAGGCCGTTCAGGATCTGCTTGACAAGGTCGAAGCGCTGGTGCGCGGTGACTACGGCGATATCGACCTCGACACCGTCACCATCGGCAACGAATTCTGGTACAAAGGCGAGCGCGAGACCCCCGTGGAGTATGGCCAGATGGCCAACGTCATGGCCAAAGGTCTTCAGGACATCTTTGACCGCTACCGCGCGACGCTTGACGATCCGGACGCTTGGGAAGAGCCCAAGATCGCCATCCAGACCGGTCTGGCAGGCGATATCGACGGCGTGCAGGACATCATCGACCAACTCGACGACGATGCGCGCGAAGCGATCGACACCGTCGAGACCCATGTCTACCGCTCGAACATCGACGACATCCACAACGGCCAGATGGTATTCGACCGTCTTGATGACTTCCAAGAGGCCGAGGGCTTTGGCGAGCTGAACTATTACGTCTCCGAATGGAACGTGAAGAACGACCTGAACTCCGATCACGGCATGGCACATGCTTCCGACCTCGTTGCGCTGATGGATGTCATGGTCCGCGCAGGCGTCGATGAGGCGTCGGTCTGGGGCACTGTCTACAAGGGCCTCTATTCCCGCCTGTCGCGCGAATTCCCCGATCAGGACGCCCCCGGCGGCTATTCCAGCGAACTGACCCCCGCCGGTGAAGTTATGCGTATGATGTCGGAGAGCCTCGTCGGCACCCGCGCCATCGACATAGACCTGCCGACCAAGTTCGAGACCGACCTCGACGGTGAGAATGCGCAGGACCAACTAATCGCGTATGCCTTCGGCAACGACGACAAGACCGTCATCTACCTCGCCTCGCGTTCCGCTGATGGCGTGGACCTTGACCTGAACGTTGATGACCTCGTCGGCGACTACGGCCACATGTGGGTGCAGCAGCTGTCGACCATCGACGATCCGTCGACCCTGACGGATGAATCCGACCCGCTGAGCTACCTTGCCAAGCCTTACCTCGAAACCGCCAACGGTTCGGACGTCACAGACGCTGACGGCACCATCCACCTGTCGCTCGACGGCTATGATCTGGTGAAGCTGGAGTTCACCGCGAAAGGCGAGGGCGTCCACCTCTGGGGCACCGACACGGTGGTTGACGAGGATGCCGACTACACCGATCGCCTCAACGGCTCGATCTGGAACGACACCATCGAAGGTCATGCGGGCGACGACAGCCTGTTCGGTCTGCGCGGCAACGACACGCTCGACGGCGGTGACGGTGACGATCTGCTCATGGGCGGCGACGGCAACGACACCATCATCACCGGCGAAGGCAACGACCGCGTATTTACCGGCACCGGCCATGACACCGTTTTCGCGCAGTCGGGTGACAACCAGATTACCATCAACGACGGTGGCAGCGCCTCGATCTTTGCCGAAACCGAAGGCGATACCGTCATCCGCGGCTTCGACATCGAAGGCGGCGACAAGCTGAGCTTCATGGGTGCCTACGAAGAGCAGGCCGACCTCGAAAAAGTCACCTTCACCGACGGCGAAGACCTCGTGTTCGTCCACGAGAACGGCAGCACCACGCTCAAAGCCGCCGCTGCCCAGAAGGACGCGATCTTCGAGACCATGCAAGATTTCCACCACGTCGAAGCCATGCAGGCCGAGATCGACGCGGTTCTCAACGGCGCGCCGGTCGATCCTGCCGACCTGCTCGTCAACGGCTCCGCTTCGGACGTCACCGATTACCTCGCCAGCCTGTCAGACGAAGAACTTTCGGACATGCTGGATGGCCTCGACCTCAACGCGATCCTGCAGGACATTCCGGCCGAAAACCTGCCTGCGTTCCTGAATGCGCTGAACTCCGACCAGCTTGATGCGTTCTTCGAGGAAACCGACGCTCTGTCCCTGCTTGACCAGCTTAACGAGGTCGGCACCGACGCCCGCGACATGCTCAAGGCGTTCGATCTTGATGTGCGCGAGGACTACCTCGACCACCTTAGCGATGCCTTCCCGCTCCCCGATGCTCTGGTCCCGAATTCGGACACCGCAAACCTTCTGAACAAGTACTACGGCACCGACGTTGTCGACACCGGCGACCAGACCGATATCCCGACCGTGGACGTCGACGAAGACGATAACCCGCAGGCCGATCCCGACGACGCCGACGACGGCAGCCAGGGCTACAACGGCAGCGAATGCTTCGTGGCGACCGCAGCTTACGGCGACAAATTCCACCCCGACGTGGCCTATCTGCGCAAGGTCCGCGACCACATCCTCGTGCACTACATGCTTGGCCGCGTGTTCATCTGGTTCTACTGGCGCGTCGGTCCGAAGCTGGCCCAATGGCTCGCTCCGTACCCCCGTGGCCGCGCCTTCGCACGCGGCGCTCTGGCGCTCGTGATCGGCGGTCTGCGCAACGCTTCGGTCGTCGCTCGCATGGACCACGGCTTCCGCAGCTCGGTCTATCTGTCGGGCCGCAACCCGCGCTGAAAGCAGCCGAAATTAGAAAATACAGGAAAGAGACATTTTCTTGAAAATGCCTCTGGACACCCCCCGAAGTCACGTCTAGAAGGCCCTCACCCAGCGACGATGTCGTTCCCGTGCCCGGGTAGCTCAGGGGTAGAGCAGTGGATTGAAAATCCTCGTGTCGGTGGTTCGATTCCGCCCCCGGGCACCACTTAAATCCCTGAAATTTAAGTATAATTTTTCGCAGCATTCAAGCGCGTGCTTCGTGTGCGATAAAAAATGCTACACTGGTGCTACAAACGTAGCACGGTAGCAGGGGCGTTCTAAGCGCGTTGCGGCGAACCTCTTACAGCCGGCAGTCCTCCATTTTGATCCACCTCCATCCACATGCTCAGGCACGCGCTTTCGCGTGCTCACTCGTGGATTCCGTCTGGCATTGGCAAATTATATGTTGCGAAGGTGTTGGTTACGTGTAACTGTAACCGCAGAGGGGGAAGTGATTCCCTTCGAGCCGAGTCGACAACACAGGAGATAATTATGTCGGTCAGCAATACTGGTGAGGGCGCACGCTACATGTCCGTGCAGCAGGTCGCAGTGCGTTTTGGGGTGTCTAAGGATTCCATTTGGCGCTGGGTGCGGCAGGGGGCTTTCCCGCAGGGGCGCAAGCTAGGTGGTCGCACCAGACGGTGGTCGGTTGGTGAAATCGAAGCCTACGAAACGACCATCGTCTAGGTGGCCTGCGTGGGTCGATGACTATTCGGCCAATGTCACCTAGCACTCCCTAGCGAAGTCGCCTGCGCATCGCGCAGCGGCTAGCCAAATTATTACATTCCGCAAGCCTTATATATCACGCAATCCATGCTCGGTTTGCGAATGAAGCGGTGTGTTTTGTCCGCACCTACATCAAAGGAACCGTGGCCTTATGTCCGCTAACCACACACTCAACCCTCCTAAGGGCACCAAGCCTGTATACGCAGTAGGTTATGCAAGGGTCTCTACTACACTTCAGACCCAGAATGGTGACCCATTAGGTATACAAAAGGAAAAGCTCAGAACGTTCTGCGACAAGCATCAGCTAACTATGGACTACCTCTATGATGAGGTTGTCTCCACTACAGGTGCTTACAGTGCGGATCAGCGTTCTGCATTGGTGAAGGCATTTGATCATGCTGAGCGTTTAGGTGGGATTGTAGTCGTCACAGACCTTCAGAGGCTCTTCAGAAATCCGGCCGCGGCGAAGGAATTCCTCAAGGGGCGGCGTGTGAAGGTCTTCTCAGTCAAGGATGGTGGTCGTGTGACGCTCAAGCAAATCTATGAAGGTGCGCAGAAAGGGCAAGACACGGCTGAAAAATCGCGGGCCGGCACCAAGGAGGCGCTAGCAAGCGCCGCTGTGCTGCGTAGCGCCAACCTCTCGGAGTATGGTCGGGCGGGAAGCGTCGTCTCCACAAACGTGCGGCAAGCCAAGCGGCGGGTGAAGGTCGACGAAATCTACAGGCACTTCTTGTCGTTCCCTGATCTTTGGGACGCGACATACCCAGAGGTCGCGGCGGCGCTCAACAAAGCAGGCATCACTACCTTCACCGGTGGTGTGTGGGCCGAGGATAACGTGCGGAAGCGCTTGATGACTGATCTTATCGCTAAGCGAGAACGCATGGAGCATCTGGAGAGCCTCAAGAAATTAGCCAGTGAGCAGGCTGACAAGTATCTCAGGGGCGGCATGAGGTCTGCTGATCCGCCGCCGAACGAACCGGTCGAGGAGGAAGCCATGAAGCAGAACCCCATCTACGGCATGTTCTGACCCTTAGCTGTCTAGCTATTCAGCCAAGGAGGGGCGCTACCTACGGCGCCCCTCTCAATCGTTCCTGAGAGCCTCTCAGTGACTCCTACAGCGGGGAACGGCTGAGCAATTAGCCACCCCTCGGTCCCGCATCAAGGAGCTCTCTCAGCGCCCTTATGCGCTCCGGTGTGGGTGCAGGGTCGGAGGCGCAGCTGATCACCCTGATGAACTCGATCCACTGCTTCTCGCGCGGCGTGAGCGTCTCCCAATCACCTGATGGCGCAGTGGGGGCAACGAATAGTCCTCCTCCGGTCATCGCTGGAACACCTTCCGCAGGTCGGTCCGTGTCTTTGCGGTCAGGCGTGGGTCACTATCGCCCGAGACTTCCCTTATCTCGGCAAGGATAGCCCGCTCGTTCTTGCTGATCGGCTCCCCCAATATGTCGACGATAGCCGCCGCTGCGGTCACCCCGACGGCTTGCTGCAACGCCACTCGCATCAGGTAGGCAGGGTCGCATTCGAGCGCCTCAGCGAGGGCTGGCACGCGGTCCAGCGGTATCTTGTTTTTCCCCTGCTTCAGGTGCGTCATCATGTTGGGGTTAGCGAAGCCAGCCTGCGTCGCGATCTCCAACTGAGACTTGCGGTGAGCGAGCTCATTGATCCGCTGCGCTAGGTAGATCGCTGCGGGGTCATTTGCGTATGGTTTGTTCATCTTGAACCTCTTGTTATGTGGTTCAAGACTACCTCATATCTCAGAGCGCGTCGGGTGGGGCGTGCGGTGTTTTGCTCCGTAAATGCAATGACTTACCGTCCTTTCGGTGGTTCTCATCTGAGGGCGTCAGAGGGGCTCCTAGAGGTGCCTTAGAGCGTGCTTGTCCAACATGATGATGTCCTGCCTACCCCTGCTATGAATGCGCCTCCCTGCTGTCCTCAGGAGCCTCTGCACGCTCGATCATGCCGTAGTCGCGGATGACGCTGGCAATACGCAAACGGTAGTCATCGAACACCCCGCCGCGTCCCTTCGCCTGTGCGCCGCGGTGTGCGCTGAGGTTCCGCCAGCGGATGACCGCATCTTCATTCTCGAAGAACGACAGTGACAGGATCTTGCGGGGATCGGAGAGGCTCTGGAAGCGCTCGATGGAGATGAAGCCGACTATCTCGTCCAGCATCGGACGGATCGACGCGGCGATGTCGAGGTATTCACCCTTCCGACCCTCTGCCGGTTCGACCTCGAAGATGACCGCGATCATGACGTGGCTCCATGCGGCGCTGAGGCGAGCTTGAGCCACGTCCGGTCCTCGCGCAGCAGGAACTTCTCCTTCTGGGCGAATGCGTAGTTCTCGCGGCCGAGAGGGTCCGCAGAGAGGCGCGCACGGTAGGCTTCGTAGTCGGAGAGGCTCGCGACGTTGTAGATGCCGTAGGCAAGCGTCGAGGAGCCCTCGTGCGGCGCGTAGTAGCCTATCAGGTCGGCGCCGCAGCGCGGGATCGCCTCGCCCCAGTTGCGCGCATACTGCTCGAAGTGAGCCTTCTTCGTGGGGTCGATGTGGTAACGGATGATGCAGGTCAGCACGCCGGTCTCCTTCTGATGTGTTTTGTCCGGTGTAGCTGTTTACGCGCCGCAGATGCTTCGACTATGGTCGAACTATGAAAGAAGGTCCCGACATCGCCCACATCGCCGCTCTGATCGGTGATCCCGCGCGCGCCAACATGCTGAACGCTCTCATGAGCGGCAAAGCCCTCACGGTCAGCGAACTGGCCGAGGAAGCGGGCGTCACGCTCCAGACAGCGAGCTCGCACCTCTCTAAGCTCAGCGACGGCGGCTTGCTACGGCCGCGCAAGCAGGGGCGGCACAAGTATTTCGCTCTCGCCGGTGACGAGGTCGCGCACGTGTTGGAGGCGCTCATGGGGCTGGCCGCCGGGTCGGGCTACCTGCGCAAGCGCACCGGACCGAAGGACGCCGAGCTGCGGCAGGCGCGCGTCTGCTACAACCACCTCGCAGGAGACATGGGGACGCAGCTGTTCGACAGCCTGATGGCGCAAGGCCATCTGGCGATGGTTGGTGAGGAGCTTGAGTTGACCGATGAGGGCGCTGCCTTCGCGAGGGACTTCGAGATAGACATCGACGGTCTCCGCGCGGCGCGTGCACCTGTGTGCCGTGAGTGCCTCGACTGGAGCGAGCGCAGGTCGCATCTCGCAGGCAGCCTCGGCCGCGCGTTTCTCGGCCGCTTCGAGGAACTCGGATGGGCCAAGCGCGACCACAAAACCCGCGTTGTGACATTCTCGCGTGTTGGGGCGGAGGAATTCAACAAGCTCTGGCCGGTCGCGTAGGTTTTTGGTCCACTTGGTGGACCGCCGCCATGTCTAATGCGGCCATTCAAGCGTTATTGCATCCAGCACCAACTCCAAAAAAATGGGCGGAGAACGGCCTTGATGCGGTGTCTCGTGGTCAGCAAAGAATGCTTCTTTAATGGTCGTTTGGTTGGTCTGCGGCGGCTAGCCAGCCGGATGGGCGGACAGCGGAACGGTAGCCATTGACATGAGTTTATGACCGTCGATGATTGGCCGGCAAAAGATGGACGCTAATGTTGACCTACTGCCCCGAGAATTTTGCCTCGCTCTATACCTCCGAGCCGAGCCAACGCATCTGGAGCTTCCTCACGCGGGACGACAAAGTCTGGCGCCTCGAAACCGCGTCGCAACTGAGCAAGCCTGCCGTTCAGGGCATCGAAGAGCAGCTCTTCGCCGAATTCCGCGAGGAGATTCTGACCGATCGTGTCAGGCAGTTAGTCGGCCAAATGGTGCGGCAGTTCCAGGTGCAGCAAGATTGGGCGCTCTACCAAACCGACGTGAAAGTTCAGTCCGTGCCATTCAGCAAGGCGGCGCGCTACTGCAGGCCCGATTGGTTTGCCTACCACGCCTTCCGCCACAAAAGTGATCCGCGTGACGTTGCCATCACTGATAGGGAGGTCGAACCCGACGCCGCCCGCCGATGCGCGCGGGACCTCTATGCGACCTCAAGCAGCCTCGCCAGCAGGTCCATTCCCACGGCTATCGCCGCGTGCAGGTCCCGCGGATGTTGCGGCGGGCGTAGGGTGAGACGAAGATGAGCGACCTTTTTGACGTCGGCGGCGCCAATCTTGATCTTGCCTTTGAGAACCTTAAGATCGCGGAATCCCCCATTGAGCAGCAGCTTCACGCCATGCTGCAAGAGATGTGGGCGCGCTACGAGCCCTATGCCGATCCGGACTTTCGGCAGGGCTTCGCGCGAGACGTCGATGGGCGCTTCTGGGAAATGTATCTGGGCTGCACGCTACTCGAGGCGGGGCGGACGTTGTTGCCCGTCGTCGACCGTCAGCGCGAAGGCGGCCAGCCAGACCTGTGCGTCCTCGAAGGAGATCGCCGCATCTGGATCGAGGCCATCACGCCCGACGAAGGCGCTCCGGGTCCTGACCAGATCGTGCGCCCCCTGCCGATCAACGAGGGCGGCGGCCTTGCCGCCGCACCCATTCGCCAAGCGCAGCTTCGGACCTCCAGCGCGTTCTGGACCAAGGCGCAGAAGATTGCCCGCTACATCGAACAGGGTGTGATCGCGCGGGAAGACGCCCGCATCATCGCGATCAGCGCCAGCCGCTTCGGCGTCTATGTCGACGAACAGCCCTTGCCGCTCATCATGACGACGCTGTTCCCGATCGGCGACGCCTTCATCACCATCGATCGCGACACCGGCGATGTCCTCGAAGAGGGGTTTCACGCCGCGCCTTTGATCCACCGCGAGCGCAATCCAATTCCGCGCACGGCCTTCCTCGACGAGCGCTTCGCCGACATCTCGGGCGTGATCTGGTCACGGGTCGGCCTCGGGAACCTCTCGCGCCAAGTCCGGCCAATCACCTATGTCCATAATCCTCTGGCGCAGGTTCCATTGCCCACGAACTGGGGCGTCTGGGACCGCGAATTCGTAACGACGCGGCAGGGTGAGGGATGGGAAGCCCGCGATATCCTCGCCGCAGCGACCGCGGCGGAGGCGTGACGATGGAGTTGGTTGCGTGGGTTTGCCGCCATCAGGATCTGCTCTGTAGGGCCGGCCGCTATGTGCCGAAAGCAGACCCTTGCCTCGCATTGCTTGGACTTAAGCCAATTCGCTATTCGCACCAGCTAGCACGGTAGCCAGGTTCCCAAACAACCGCATGGCCTTCTTCGAGCAAAATGCTCCCAGCAGTCCGTCCATCACTCAAGATGAGGCTGCCAAGAATGCGGCCATACCTGTCACGCTGCCCGGTATCCTCGATGCCTACAGCCTGCGACACGAGTTCGGTCATACGGGCGGTGGCAGCGCGTCCCAGTTCGAGCTCTTGTTGGCAGGCTGGTCGATAGGTCTCGGGCGTGTCAAACCCCAGCTCATTCGGAATACCATCTCCCAGAAGGCGGACGCTCTGACCGTCGCATTTGACGGTATCGCCATCGACTACCGTGATGAGGGCGCAAACAAGTAACATAATAAAATCACCATTTGTTCGGTTTTGGGATGCGGAGCTGGGCGCTCGCTAACCCGTGCTAATGCATATGCGCCAACGAGCCTAGGCGTCCACCGAAGTCCTAGGAGAAACGGGCCTAGTCGATGGGGATGCGTCCATCGCCCGAACCGGTGGGGCAGGCAACCCTCCACCTGGAATGCACCACGAACGATGGACGGTTAGCTACCTCGACGATGCTGGTCGAACCAAGTCGCGGCTCGCTCAGCCAGCATCGCTTCTAGGGGCGATTTTAGGCGCGTAGGGACGCCTCACCCTGTCGCATGGCGCTCAGCCAGAAACGGCCTCACGCACTCCAGTGACGAGCTGTGCGGCTCTGGCGGGCAACATCTATCGCCTCTACGGGAGGAGAAGGTGCTCCGTGCCGCGTGGCCATGAGAGAACGTCGTTACAGCTACCTACGCCCAAGGCGGGTTTGCATAGGGGCAGTTTGAACCAAGCCAGTCGTCAGTGCCGCTTTCTCCGGAGGCCGACGGACCACTTCATACCTTTCCGCGCCACCAAATTGGCTGACATGAAGCATCAGGCGAAACCAATTGCAAAATGATATGAGGCAGGCCTCGGCCTGCCTCAATGGTGTGGTATTAACCTTATCGCGGGAAAGACCACGCCGCTACTTCTGCTAGAAGTAGAGCTATTAATTGCTATATTGCTAAAGGAAGTCAAGGGAACTGAGCTTTGAAAAGATACAGATTTGCATTTGATCTCGGAACGACGTCTGTTGGTTGGGCGGTATTTGAGCTGGACGAGAGGACCGGTAAGCCTATTGCACTCGCGCGCGTCAATGAGCGAGGCAAATTGATTAAGTTTAGCCCTCTGGGAGTGCGGATCTTTGAGGACGGCCGAAACCCTCAAAGTAAGGCGTCGAACGCGGCGGGGCGTATGGCACCTCGCTCAGCACGGAAAGGGCAGGATCGTCGGCTGAAACGTCGCGCACTCCTGCTATCAGAACTAGAAGCGGCGTCGCTTCTTCCGCCGGAAGGTGCTGAACGAGATGAGATTTTTGCGCTAAACCCTTATGAACTTCGTGCGCGTGCGGCGGAGCGAAAGGTGACGTTATACGAGCTCGGGCGCGCCCTCTGGCACATCTCCAAGCATCGAGGTTTCAAAAGCAATCGCAAGGCTGAAAATAGCGAGGACGATACTGGCTTGATCAAGTCCGCTAGTGTGGCGTTGAATGCGCGGCTGAAGGAAGAGGGGTATCTTACCTATGGGGCGTATCTTTGGGCTCGCCTTCAGGCTAAGCAGGGGGTGCGGGTTCGTGCCTCCGGTGAGAATGCTGATAAGCATTATGAGTATTACCCAACGCGAGAGATGCTTAAGGCGGAGTTCGATACGATTTGGTCGGAACAAGCCAAGTATCACGATTTGAGCGACGCGCTGCGTGATCGTTTGCGCGACTACACCATTTTCTATCAGCGACCATTGAAGCCTGTTCAGCCCGGACGTTGCACGTTTTTCCCCGACAGGGATAGGCTTCCCAGATGGCATCCAACGGCGCAGGCGTTTCTAATTTTGCAGGATTTGGCCAATTTGCGGGTGATCCGCGATGAAGGTGAGCAGTCGTTGGATTTAGAAACGCGAAAGGTGCTGTTCAACACTTTGAATGGTGGCGAAAAGCTAACCTGGAACCGCGTGCGGGGTGCGCTTGGACTGCCGTCATCGGCAAGGCTCAATCTTGAAGAGGGCGGGTTAAAGCATCTTCATTTTAATCAGGTCGCCGCTAATTTGCTCGGCACAAAGCGAAAGCCGGGCCCGCTGGCCGAAATGTGGCCGCGATTTAACGCTGAGCAGCGCGAAAAAATCTTGAGCAAGCTTGCGGATAGTGAAAGCCCGGAAGAACTCGTTGCATGGCTAGCGGCAGAGCATGGCTTAGAGCGATCCGTGGCGGAAGCAGTCGAGAAAATCCACCTACCTGATAAACATCTGCGGTTCTGCAAGGAGGTCACCGAAGCACTTGTGGCCGAGATGCACAGCGACGTCATTGACTACTCCGAGGCTGTATTGCGCGCGCCGCTTTTGTCCGCAGCGGATATGACGCATAGCGATTTCCGCCCTGCGAATGGCCTCAATACGCTTCCCCGTTATAACGAATTGGAGCACCTCCGGCGTATGCTCGGGAACGGCACGGGCGACCTCGCTGATCCACACGACAAGCGATACGGAAAGATCACGAATCCCACTGTTCATATAGCTCTTGGCCAGTTTCGGCGCGTAATGAATATGTTGATCAATGAGTTTGGCAAGCCAGCCGAGGTCGTCTTGGAAGCAGCGCGCGATCTGAACAAGTCGCCTAAAGAAAAGGACGAAATTGATAAGCTGATCAAGGCAAATACCAAACGGAACGATCGGTATCGGGCCGAGCTGGAGGAAGCGAAACTGCTCAAGCCAGGACAGCGGGTTGGGGATCTGTTCTTGAAAATGCGGCTTTGGGAGGAGCTTGGGCGCAACGAAGCAGATCGGAGAAGTCCGTTTTCTGGTAGGCTGATAAGCCGAGTGGATTTGCTCAGCGATGCGGTCGAAATAGAACATATCCTACCGTTTGCCGAAACTTTTGACGACAGTCCTGCCAACAAAACCCTTGCATTCCGCAAGGAAAATCAACGCAAGGGGAAGCTCTCGCCAGGTGAGGCCGCTGAACGAGGTATATTCGATCAGCAGCAAATGACCGAACTGACGAAGCACTTCCCGCGGAACAAGGCGTGGCGGTTTCAACCTGATGCAATGGCGGTTTTTGAAGAGCAGAAAAGCTTTAGCGACCGACAGCTTCATGCTACTGGCTATTTGGCTCGCGTGGTGCGCGCTTATGCTGAGACATTGTTCGACAAGACCGATACCGACGGTAGCGCTCGAAATCATGTATGGATGTTGCCAGGACGTATGACAGCAATGCTGCGTCATCGTTGGGGTCTCAATTTAGGCGATCATAACCGAAAGAACCGTTACGATCACCGGCATCACGCTATTGATGCCGCCGTGATAGGCGTGATCGACCCGCCGATGATCAAGCGACTTCAGGACGCCGCTAGGTCTGTTGGAGCCGAAACATTATCGCGTGTCTTACCAGTGCCGCCGATGCCATTTGATGGCTACCGGGATCAAGTTATATCCGCCATTGACCGTGTTAATGTTAGCCATAGGGCTAAACATGGTTCGGCTGATCCAACTGACCCATCACGAACAAGTGGTCGGCTGCACGAAGATACGGCTTTTGGGATCATTCGGCGGGCACCAGAAAATCAGGCAGATCTGACGATTGGCAACGTGGTCGTCCGCAAACCTGTTGCGTCATTAAGCGAAAAGGAAATTGGTCAAATTCGCGACGTGCAGTTGCGCCATTCGGTCTTGGCAGCCACCGAGCCAGCGCGCGAGGCGGGGTTAACCAAGCGAGACGCCGATAAGTTGCGCGCCGAAAAGCTCGAACAGTGGATCGACGAACATGGTCATCGCCGGGTCCGGATTATCAAGCGCGAAAGTTCTGTTCGTCCAGTCTGTGATCAAAACGGGCGGCCCTACAAGTTCTTTGCACCCGGTGAGGTCGCCTCTATAGACCTGATCTCGTTCGAAGGGCGATGGGTCGGCCACGGACAGAGCGTATGGGATGCGAATTCAGGGCAGCAGCAACCCTGGGAAGAGCTTTACCCTGATGGCCAATTCGTGATGCGTTTGCGCAAGGGTGATACGCTTCAACTCTTTGACTGGGATGATGACCAAAAAAAGATCGCTGAAGGGAGCAATGTGGTGAAGCGAATTGTTCGGCTAGCGCCGGGCAATAATCGTATCTACCTCTGCGGCTTGAACGATGCGGGTAGACTACAGCAGCGGCACGACGACGATGACGATGATTTCGGGTGGGATCTGGCGGGCTTTGATAAACTGCGCCTGCGGCGCGCACGGCGTGTTCGCATAGATGAATTGGGGCGGGTGCACACGATCCCTCACGGGACAGTTTGACGCCGGCAAGCTGACCTACGGGCCTCACAAAGGAGGGCCACATGGTTGGACGTATTTCGGAACTGAGCCGCGATGGCCTCGCGGTGCATAAGTCGCGTGGCTTTTTGTCGGTGCGAGAAGGTGGTGTGGAAATCGGTAAGGCGGAGCTGGATGATCTCGATGCGGTTCTGGTGACCGCGCAGGGACTGATGTGGTCAAATATCGCTCTGGCTCATTTAGCGGCACATAACGTGCCAGTCATGATCCTGAACGCGAATTTTGCACCCAATGCCGTAGTCATGCCACTTTGCGGCAATGGCGAGCATGGTTATCGGATGCGAAATCAAGCGGCGGCTTCGCTACCGTTGCGCAAGCAAATCTGGGCACGTCTTGTCAGGCAAAAAATTGCGGCTCAAGCGGCGCTTCTCAAAGACGTGGGGTGTGGCTCAGAACGAGTTAAACGATTGAGTCATGCCGTTCGGTCGGGTGAACCTGACAATCGTGAAGGTCGGGCTGCGCAGCTTTATTGGACGCGGCTGCTTGGGAGAACTTTCCGCCGTGATCGCGATGAAGCAGCAGAAACCGGATCAGCTCACGTTATTTTAGCAAGTTTGCTATTGATTTTCGCCGCTGGAGTGGGGGGAAACACCTTCTGCAACAATGGGCCGCAGAAGGCACGTTCTAGCAGAGGAAGCGGCGTAGCCAATCCCGGACTCTCAGTAACTCCGTAATGGGTATACTGAGGTTCTAGCAGAAGAAGCAGCGTAGCCAAACTCGGACGTTCCGTTCGCCGTGCTGCATTCGATCGCAGTTCTAGCAGAAGAAGCGGCGTAGCCAAACCCGGACGGCATCCATTCGCCGTCCCGTGTTTTCGCGTTCTAGCAGAAGAAGCGGCGTAGCCAAACCCGGACTCTGCTCTGGAGGTGTCCGCATGAACCGCCGTTCTAGCAGAAGAAGCGGCGTAGCCAAACCCGGACGGTCGATAACGATCGCATAGAGCCGTTCTAGCAGAAGAAGCGGCGTAGCCAAGCCCGGACAACGGCGACATCCACCAGCGCAACGCCGACGTTCTAGCAGAAGAAGCGGTGTAGCCAAGCCCGGACTACTTCGTTTTCCATTCGTCGCGTTCGGCTGTTCTAGCAGAAGAAGCGGCGTAGCCAAACCCGGACGCAGTCGCCATTCCGGCGGATGCCGAAGCGGTTCTAGCAGAAGAAGCGGCGTAGCCAAACCCGGACTTATCTCCCGTCGCCGGTCCCTAACCGTTCTTTCTAGCAGAAGAAGCGGCGTAGCCAAACCCGGACGGTAAAGCCGGTCGTGTCGGTGCGGGGGGCGTTCTAGCAGAAGAAGCGGCGTAGCCAAGCCCGGACCAATTCGAACCAGCACTACAGCGAGAGCCTGTTCTAGCAGAAGAAGCGGCGTAGCCAAGCCCGGACTGCCAACTTCCGCCTGACGCCATCGCGGCCAGTTCTAGCAGAAGAAGCGGCGTAGCCAAGCCCGGACACACAGCCGTGCAACCTATGTCGACGTTGAGTTCTAGCAGAAGAAGCGGCGTAGCCAAGCCCGGACAGCGATAGGCCGTCAGCTTTGCGCGGCTCTTGTTCTAGCAGAAGAAGCGGCGTAGCCAAGCCCGGACAGCAACGGCAAGGGGCAGGGACGCGCCTACGTTCTAGCAGAGGAAGCGGCGTAGCCAAGCCCGGACTACTCCATCAGGCACTCGTTTGAAGACCGGAGTTCTAGCAGAAGAAGCGGCGTTGCCAAGCCCGGACATGTCACGTTAGATGTGTGTATCTATGCGTGTTCTAGCAGAAGAAGCGGCGTAGCCAAGCCCGGACGTCTGGTGGCGGGCGGACCTTGGACCGATTATTCTAGCAGAAGAAGCGGCGTAGCCAAGCCCGGAACCAAGCGCCGATGAAGGGGCAGGACAAGACGTTCTAGCAGAAGAAGCGGCGTAGCCCAACCCGGGCCGTCGTCGGTCTTCTTCGGAGCCTTCTCCAGTTCTAGCGGAAGAAGCGGCGTAGCCAAACCCGGACATTCAGGAGGCCATCGGTTCGATCCCGATAGTTCTAGCAGAAGAAGCGGCGCAACCAAATCCGGACTGGACAGGCTTAAACGGTGGGAGATAGCAAACTCGTGGCAACCTTGTGGACTAAACGTCCCTCAAAGTCCTAGGAGAAACAAGCTTGGTTGATGGGAATGCGTCCATCGCCCGAACCGGTGGGGCAGGCAACCCTCCACCTGGAATGCACGACACGTGATATGCGGACGGCTACCTCGGCAATGCTAGTCGAACTCACTCGTGGCTCGCTCAGCCAGCATCGCTTCTAGGGGCGATTTTAGCCCCGTAGGGACGCCCCGTGGGTCTGCACGAGTGTTCCAGCCAGAAACGGCCTCACGCACGCCAGTGACGAGGTGTGCGGCTCTGGTCGGCTTTGGTTTAACTAGGGCAATAGAGGGGCTTCGGAACCGTCAGCTTACTAGCTGATTTCCAGCAATAACAGAATTTCGAAGCTGCGAGCCAAACTCGAAGGATGGCAAAGTCAGGTCTATCTGACCTGCCCCCAAGAAACTGGGCCATTCAAAAGGAGAGTTTGTTCTCGTAACGTTCGAAGCAACGAGGAGAACAAAGAATGCGTAAATCACGTTTCACGGAAGAACAGATTGTCCGGATTTTGCAGGAATATACGGCCGGGGCGAAGGTCGCGGAGCTGTGTCGCAAGCATGGCATGTCGGATGCGACGCTCTACAAGTGGAAGAGCCGGTATGGGGGCATGCAGGTTTCCGAACTGCGCCGCCTGAAAGATCTGGAAGCCGAGAACGCTGAACTCAAGCGGCTTCTGGCGGATGCCATGCTCGACAATTCGGGTCTGAAAGGGCTGCTGGCAAAAAACTCCTGACGCCTGCACACCGCCGGGATGCCGTGAAGACGCTGATGGCGGATCATCAGTTCACGGAGCGGCGGGCGTGCAGGCTGGTCGGGATTTCGCGGTCGAGCCTGGCCTATCGGGCACGGCCAGACCGCCATGTGCGACTTCGAGAACGCCTGATCACTCTTTCAGGCAAACACAGGAGGTATGGTTATCGCATGCTGCATGCCAAGCTTGTCCGCGAGGACTTCAAGGTGAACGTGAAGGTCGTCGAGCGCCTCTATCGGGAGGAGCGCCTATGGCTGCGCCGGACGAAGCGCAAGAAGATCCCGCGCGAGGCGCGTGAGGGCAGTTGGTGCCCGATCGCTGCCAACCAGCGTTGGTCGCTCGACTTCACCAGCGATGCGTTGGCCAATGGCCGGAAGTTCCGCACCGCCAATCTCAAGGACGATTGCACCCGCGAATGCCCGGTGATCGAGGTGGACTTTTCTCTGCCTGGTGAGCGGGTTGTGGAAATGCTGGAGCGGGTTGCCCGGGAGCGAGGATACCCCGATATCCTGGTCGTTGATAACGGCCCGGAACTTCGTGGTCGGGCCATGGACAGATGGGCCGATGATCACGGCGTGCAGCTGTATTTCATCGACCCGGGGAAACCTACGCAGAATGCTTACATCGAGAGCTTCAACGGGCGGTTCCGCGAGGAATGCCTGAACCAGCACTGGTTCACGAGCATCGGTGAAGCCCGAGAGATTATCGAAGAATGGAGGGCCGATTACAATACGGAACGCCCGCACAGCAGCTTGAAGTATCAGACGCCGGAGGAGTTCGCCGCAGCGCGGCCCTTCGACAAAACGCAATGGGCACCGACGCTTGAGCTACCTGATGGCTCCGCGCCTGCGCCCATTGCTCACGCAGCCGAATGATGGCACACAAAAGGGGAACAGGCTCTTCTCACAAGTGGCCCTGAGAAAAGGGGCAGGTCAATTGAACTTTGGTTGACCATTTTTGTTGGTCTGGTCCAAGAAGCTATTGGGAACGTCATAGCGGTTCGCGATTTCGTCGAACACCTGTTTGGGGCGGGCCTGACCTCCGAGATCGCGCATTACCTCAAGAACTGGCGCGAAATAGGTGACGAATTGTGGAACGCCATCAATTTTCTGTCGGAAAAGACTCATATCTGCCCCCAAGCACCCACGGATGTTGTATCAATAAAACTGATGGTGGAAATCTTTGCAATCATGACGGGTTATTGGTGCATTGTCGTCACTTAGGGGCTGTGGCTTGCAAAGCCATTTTCGTGCCGATCAATGTAGCAAGATTACCGCGAAAGCTGAGGCTCGGAAATGGCCCGACGCAGGTCTCAGGTCTACCCAGCAAATCGTTAGCTATCTGCCTATTGAGCTACGGGTCACCTCAGCTTTGCTCTTAAAGGGTGAGGTGGCCATCTAGATTCACCGAAGTCCTAGGAAAAACGGGTTTAGTCGATGGGGATGCTCCCATCGCCCGAAGCACTGGGGCAGGCAACCCTCCACCTTCTCTCCCGAAATAGCCTAGCCCGCTCGGGACGGCCGGAGCGGGAGGATGTGGCCATTTGGTGTCTCAGTCGTGACCACCCATGATTTTCGAGATAAACCCGCCGACACCGGCGTTTGCAATTGGTGCCGCCTGGAACAACCAGCCTTGGCTGAGTGCTGCGCCGCGTGCGAACAGGTTTCGATGTCATGCGCAGTATTCGATCAAGCTAGTCAGCTTCGCTGTTTCAGCGCTACAAAAAAGCGTGGCTTTCGAAGACCTATAAACCGGTTTCTCATGGCTGACGGCGTGCCAAGGCTAAAGCGGAGATAACACCCCAGGTCAGTATCATGGCAGCCCCTGGCGATGAGGCAGTTTGCAAGACAAAGAACACGGGCATTCCGACTGTTGCGATGCCGGGAAAAACAAGCGTCCCAGCAAGTGCCGTTGCAAGTAACAAAGCTAATGCAATCCAGCCTAGATCGCGTAAGACGCCTCGTGCGCCAGATCCAGCACCAAGCAGTGGAAAAAAACACCATGATGAAACGGCTGCGCCAATCATGGTAGCGAACAAAATATGAAATGAGGCGAAGGTCAGTAGCAGGGTTACGTCCAGTTTCCCGGTTAGCCAATCTTCCAAAACGCTTATACCAAGATAAGCCGAAGCAAAGATGGCCGCATATATTGCAGCTTCGATATTTGATCGCTTGTTTGGGGAAGACGTGGTTCGCATTGCTTAACAGTGGGGTAGAGCGGTGCAAATTCAACGGGTGATTAACGATGCGCGATCAATATGCAGTCAGGCTGTGTGGTGAGAGCAAATCGCTGCTAGGGTCGATTTTAGCCCCGTAGGGACGCCTCGCGCGTCCGCATGAGTGCTCGCCAGAAGCGGCCTCACGCTCTTCAGTGGCGAACTGTGTGGCTCCCTGATCCAAAGTATGCACGACCGACTTTGCTGGACCACCCATGGAGCCCCGCGTAGCCTTGCGGGCCTGTCTCCGGCATCGCGCAAGTCATGAGAAACCATCTTGTGTGATCACGGTTGCGTGATCTAGATTTTCTCACCCATAAATTGCATCACGAGTTTTCTGCCATGACTTTGCAGACAGTTATCGAAACAGTTGAGGTCGATCTGAGTGGCCGGTTATTCGGCTCGACGACGAACCGAGACCAATTCCTCGAACAATTTGCCAACGGAGATTATTTGCTCGGTGAATTGGTCGAAGGCGATCCCTATGACGCGCTGCTCCATGCGACCACGACCGGTGAGGTGGATAGTGACGCATTCATCGCGACGCTTGACCCCTTCGACACCTATCAGATCAAGATGACGGTCGAGGATTGGAGGAGCGTCAGTGGAGATCTAACGATTAGCTACACATCGTTGGAATATCCTGCGTCCAATTACTTCATTTGGGAAGGTGAGACACCTTTCAGCATTTACCAACAGACGATCAACTCTGACGAATTCACGATGTTTAGCTTGGACTATGTGCCAAGCGACATGGTTTTCTGGGTCAACGTTCAGGCAGGTGGTTGGACAGAAACACTGACCCCCACCCCCTATTCGATAGAGCTGGTGAAGGTCGAGGACGTCCAACCGTGGGAGATCGTCCTAGAGAGCGACGGTATCAACGGACACCTATCAGTCATCTCCGACGACCAATCCTACGTAGAAGGTGACACCATCCAATTTCAGTTTGAACTTACCCTTGATGCTGCAGGTCCGATAAAGGCGACGGTTGCGGACGGCCTCGATATACGAACATTTAGCTATACTGCGGACGGGAAGCTCGTCATCACCGCTGACGTATTGGCTGGCGGAACATCTCCGAACACCGAGTTGGTCAAGGTCGATATTGAAGGCACAGCCGAGTCTGGGTCTGTCGATCTGGCAGGGTTCAATTGGGGCTGGGGCGGATCGGATGTTCGTGTCAATGACCTTAGCCAGCCTGTATTGATTGCTAACGAGCGCATCGACCTAGGTGGAGCTGGCGGCGGCGACACTGCGGATGGAATGGTGCGCGGATCATCGAGTGGCGAAGTGCTTATCGGCACCGATAGCTCGGAGCGTCTCAATGCCTTGACTGGCGATGATTTCGTCCTCGGCGGTGGCGGTGACGACAAGATCAGAGGTCAGGCCGGGCACGACTGGCTGTCAGGCGGGGAGGGTCTTGACGTTATTGCCGGAGGAGGCGGCAACGATACGCTCAATGGAGGTGCCGGCAGAGATTTCCTGAAAGGCAACAAGGGCGACGATTGGCTTTATGGCGACGATTGGCTGAGCCCCGACGCAAGTGGGGATAAACTCAAAGGTGGGTCCGGAGCTGATCAGCTCTACGGATACGGCGGAAACGACCAACTTTACGGAAACGGTGGAGCTGATGAGCTCCACGGAGGCGACGGCAAAGACTTGCTGTCCGGTGGAGGTGGGAACGATTATCTGGCGGCCAGCCTCGGTAACGATATCCTCAAAGGTGGAGGAGGCGACGATACTCTTCGAGGAGAAGCTGGTAAGGACAAGCTTTTCGGTGATGCTGGTGATGATACCCTCTCTGGGGGCGCCGGTCGTGACAAGCTGATCGGTGGTAAAGGGGCCGATACTTTTGAGCTGTATAGCGGGGCAGATGACAACACCATCTTGGACTTCATCAGCGGCGAGGATCGCATCGTGTTGGCGGATACGCTATGGGAAGGGGACCTGACTGTCGAAGAGCTGATCGACCAGTATGCGACCGTCCAAAACAAATCGGTGGTCTTCGACTTCGGAGATGTCACGCTGGAGGTGAAGGGAGTGAAAAACCCCGACCTGCTCATTGACGACATCGCGATAAAAGAAATCTACTTCGACGATATGATCTGAGTTTGACCTCGGCCACTTAGCTATCCGGCTGTTGAGCTGGATAGCTAAGTGAAGGCAACTTGGTGGCGGATCGGTCATTTGCGCCGCTCATCGCTCATGCCGTAAGTTGGCATGTTGTGATTTGGAGTAGCGTGATGAGGTGTCCGTAGAGTGCCTCGCCTCCGTCAACGAAGTGTGACTCTTTCACGCTCTGCAAGCATCGCTTCCAGGGTCGATTTTAGCCCCGTAGGGACGCCTCGCGCGTATGCATGAGTGCTCCAGTCAGAAACGGCCTCACGCACTCCAGTGACGAGTTGTGCGGCTCTGGCGGGCTTGATACCTGCGACCTTTGCTACGCGGTCGAAATGCGCTTTGGTCGGGTTCCGTCCTTCACCGGCCACGAGGAGCGTGTGTTCGCCGCCGGGGCCGTTGCTGAAGCTCACGTCGTAGGCTGGTGCAAGCCGCCAATTGCCATCGGCATTCATGAGGAAGGCATGGTTCTTGAGGTGATCATCCCTGTTGTTGGTAAGCACGTTGAAGACCATGCGGCGGAACATCTCTTCGGTCTGCCTGTGATCACGGGTGAGGACCTTCACGACTTTTATGAGGTCGGTGTAGTCGAGGACGGCAGACCGGAAGTCGACATCCAGCAGGGCGGCCACTGTCTGCATATGAAGGCGGTCGCCGCCGCTGCGGTCGAACCGCTCGGTCACGAAGTAGGGCTCGCCTGACGAGGACTGAAGCACCGTCACCGGCATCATGTCGATGCCTGCCGCGCGTGCCATGTCGGCGTAGGCTGCCTCTGCCTCAATCGAGCCGACTTCATCGTTGGCAGCACGTCGCTTCACCAGAACATGCGTCCAGCCGTTCTCAAGGGGCAGGCGGTGGTCTCGTAGTCTCTTCCCGTCATTCGAGAGCTGAGCCACAAATTTCGGCCGCGCTCCATGCGAGCCACCCGCCATCGTCCGCATCTTCTCCAGATCCTCAGCAGCTGTGTCGCTGCCAAGCTCGGGGGCGAGGTTCTCGAACCAGTCGAGGTCGATCTCGTTCTCGACGTCTGCAACCTCCTCCGGCCGATAGACAAAAGCACCCATCCCGTGCTGGCCGACCATCGACAGGCGATCGAGGTCAGTGATGGAGCTGCGAGACTTGCCGCGCGCCGCAAGCTCACGGTCCACCAGCAAGCGTCCCCAGCCGTCAGGGAGGCTGTCACCGAACAGACCGGGCAAGTCACCGAAGGCGCGGTTTCTGGACCGGAGGAGCGATGCGTGATCCTTCACGAGAAGCGGGCTCAGGGGCAGGGGAGAGGCGGCGAACGTGGCGTCCCACTCAGCCGCAGCTTCGCGCCGCGCTGTGTCCCATCCCAACTGGGCGACCTTGACGTCTACGCCCTGCGCCGAGAACCGTAGATCCGCTGCGAGACGACTGATCATGGTTTGCGTCCTGACGCGCGCTGACGTGCGACCCGCTGCTTTGACAGCTCATCCAAGCGTCGTGCGTCCGGCAGGGGGAAGAGGTGTGTGAACTCGTCCAAAGCGCCCAGCGCCTCCGCAAGAGCCACTAGAGATGCCAAAGAAACCTCACCGGTGGACTCGAAACGTTTCAGGCTGCCAAGGGCTACACCCGAGCGTTCAGAGAGGTCCTTCTGCGTCCAGTTGTGGGCAAGCCGCAGCGATCGCATGTTGATGCGAATGATGTCCTGAACGTCTTGTGCCGTCGAGAGAATGGGTAGCATATGTTTTGGCTCATATATGATCCCTTACACCCATATCATGCATTCAGGGGATAATATACGATTCATTCTGGCGGCGCGGTATGTTGACACGAGGTTTACACTCAGGCCCGATGTGTCAACATTTTCGCCAAAAGTGTAAACATAGAGCGGCAATGTGTAACATTTTCTGACTAAAACTGTAAACTAATGGCCCTCTTAAGTTGACACTCAGAGGTCAGTGTTAACATTGTTGCCCTTATTTTGCTGGGCGTAGTGACGCTATGTTGACGAACTGTTACGCGAAAGAGCGGCTTTCAGGAGTTGCCGAGCGACGAGAGGGTCGAGTTGGCTGATCGAATTTTCCGATAGGCAATCGAACGCATGTAGCCCGCTTGGTGGCATCCTTGGTGGGTATTTCGACTGTTATAGGCTCTATACGCTTCAGTGGAGCCTCGTCAGGACATGCACGCCATAGCCGATGCATGGGTCGCTGAGCACTCACGACGGCCTCGTTACGCCAGGCTAGAAGCTATGGCAGGTATGTAAAACGGCCTTCACGCAGCAAGAATCAATCAACTAGGCGTAGGGTGCAGGGACGACCTTGATGTGTGATATAGTCCGGAATTCGCGGCGACCTTGCACCTTGATGCGTCACAAGCAATGCGACGGATCCGGCTAACAGATCTAACTGACAGTGGTGACTCAATGCCCACTCCGGTTCCTGTGAATATTCGAACGGTGACGGTCAGCGCCCGCTAAGAAAACAGTCAAGGTGAGTGCGGCTGATCTGACATTAGTTAATTGGCTCACAAAAAAGAGTATCCTATTGACGTAGTGTCGGTGTTTGCGTAACTGTAACCTCATTCAAAGATGAGGTTTGCCATGGCGCTGTCAAATGCCGAGAAAGTCCGTCAATACCGCGAGCGGCAGAAGCAGAAGAAGTCAGAAGAGTTAAGCAAGCCGGAAGTTCAAGCGGAGATCTTCCAGCGGCCGTTCTTTGAGGTCATGCATGAAATCGGTTATGGCAACAGTGACTTCGGCATCGCGCTGGAACTCGCAGGTTTTTACTGCCCATTGTTCGACGACGATGAAGGGCCCGAGAAATACACTGTCGATGAGGGTGCAAAAGACGGGTTCTTTCCTGAGGGGGGAAGGTCTCTCGGGCGTGCTGAAGTGATGATCGCGAGCTTCCTCAAGGCGGCCGAGTTTCTGGCTGCGGTGGTCAACGAACACAAGCTGGAAGAGATCGACAAGCGCATCGCCGAGGTGCAAGCATCGGACCTGTCGGACCCCGATGTCGCGAAGGATGCCTTCGAGCGGGTGGCAATGCTGACCCGCATGAAAGAGACGCTTGGCAAGGACACGCGAGTTGTTCTCAAGCAATGGCGGACCGATCAGTAAGCCTTTGGCTACTCTGCGGCTATCTGGCCGTTCTCAATGAGCTGAAGCGCTGCGGCAAGGGTGTCGAGTGCTTCAGCTTGAGGATTGCGCTGATCTCGCATGATCTTGGTCAGCTGAATGTAGTGGCTCACCGAGCCACCCAGGTTCTGACTTCGAAAAGGGTCTTTGTGGCCTAGGATTTGTTCGACAGTCGAGGGCGGAACCTCGAACTCATACATCAACGTCGAAGCTGTCCGGCGGAGGTCGTGACGATGCCAGCCCGAGGTTCCAGTCGCTTCGCAAAGGTTGGCCTGAAAACGGGTCCAGTTGCCTAGCGGTCCGTTGCCCGTCGTATTCGGGAAAACGTAGCCGTCAGGCTCGTTTGTCTTCCAGCCTGGTAGTGATCGCAGTATGGCGATCGCCGCGTCGGAGAGGGGCAGGTCCTGCGAGCGCGGACCGCCCTTGGTCGATTTGATCAACGGTTTTCTCCAGACACCATTTCTCCGATCGAAATCCCGCCACTTCATCGTAGCCATCTCTTCGAGGCGGGCAGCGGTGTAGAGTAGGAACCGGCAGGCGATTGGCCTGTAGTCGGTGGCTGGTTCGGCTTTGAGCCGTCCGATCTGGGGCGACGGATATGTGAGGAGCGGTAGAATGGCCTCTAGCTCGTCCATCGAGAGGATCCTCTCGCGCTTTCCTCGAATACTGTCGTCGCTAACAGCAGGGTCATGAAGCACTGCTAAGTCGGCTACTTCAAGGTGGCCTCGTCGTGACGCGCCGACCTTGGAGAATGATCCGCGTCCAGCCGCCCAGTCCAGCACCGGCTTGAGGTAGAGGCGCGCTTTGGAGGCTTGTCCGTTGGCAGTGGTTTTGCCGTTGAGCGGCTTCTTCGGAACGTAGCTGTTCGTCGCCAGTGCAAATTCGTCGACAGTGATGGACGTCGGCTCGCGGTCTAGTAGGTCAGCATAGACATTTTCGATGACGTTTTGCGCCGTCGAACGGCCTGTCTTCTTACTGCGAGGTTGCCAGATGCCCTTGGTAGCGCCCGCCGACCGACCATATTCCATCATGAGGCTTCGCAGGGTGACGTCACTCCCAGAGCCCACCATAGGCTGGCGCAGAGCGCGCTTCTCTGCGATGGGGTCTCGACCCGCTCTGATAGCGCCTCTGGCTTCGTTGGCGGCTTCTCGCGCCTGTCTGAGGCTCATCTCCGGGTAGCGACCAAGCGTGACGCTCTTGACCGCGTTTGAGGGCGTGCGACCGACCCACAGGAAGGATTTGGTGCCGGCTGGGCTAATGCGGATGCGAAGACCGGAGCAGGTCTCGTCAGAAATCTCGCGTGACTTCGCTTCAGGCTTGAGCTTCTGGATCCGAGCGTCTGTCAGTTTTTCCTTAGCCATACCGGATGCTACTTCCTATGCTACATATATGCTACAAAATCGATGCTATTTCCTGCAATCTAGTGCAAGCGCATAATTCTTGCTGCAAGTGGCTGGTTCTTGCAGGACGTTGATAATATTATATTTTATCGATAAATTCTGTGTGTTTTCAGTGGACTGAAAATCATAGAGCAGTGGATTGAAAATCCTCGTGTCGGTGGTTCGATTCCGCCCCCGGGCACCATTCCCAAGAAGTGATGTTCTCACCCTGCGTTGCAGGCGATCTCTTTGCCGTTCGCTCGATGCATACGAAAAAGCCCATCCCGCGGGTCGGAATGGGCTGATG
Source organism: Marivivens aquimaris (assembly GCF_015220045.1). Classification (NCBI taxonomy): domain Bacteria; kingdom Pseudomonadati; phylum Pseudomonadota; class Alphaproteobacteria; order Rhodobacterales; family Paracoccaceae; genus Marivivens; species Marivivens aquimaris. The sequence continues at coordinate 53,517 of NZ_JADBGB010000001.1, forward strand.
TTGTAGGGGCCTGTTCGCTCAGCCCAGCGGTTTATCGTCCGGCCCGAAGCGGTGTAGGTTCTCGGCTTGCGGGCGGAGGCTGACGACTTGGCCTAGCATTCCTGTGCCGAGCTTGCCGCTACGGCGGACCACGACCGGCTCATCTGCGCCGATATCGACGAACAGGAAGTGGTCGGAGCCGAGGTCTTCGGCGTGGACGACGGTGCCGGTCCATGTGGCCTTTGCCTGATCCACCACGTCGATATGCTCAGCGCGGATACCCAGCGTGGTGCAGTTATAGGCTTCTGCGAAGGTGCCGGTCAGGAAGTTCATCTTGGGCGAGCCGATAAAGCCCGCGACGAAGACCGAGTTAGGCTTTTCGTAGAGCTCGGCAGGGGTGCCGACTTGCTCGACCACGCCGTCGCGCAGCACGCAGATGCGGTCGGCGAGGGTCATCGCTTCGACCTGATCGTGGGTCACGTAGATCATCGTGACGTCGTTCATGTCGTGGTGCAGTTTCGCGATCTCTAGGCGGGTGGCCACCCGCAGCGCGGCGTCGAGGTTGGACAGCGGCTCATCGAACAGGAACACGCGCGGGTCGCGAACGATCGCGCGGCCGATGGCGACACGCTGGCGCTGGCCGCCTGACAGTTGGCGGGGCAGGCGGTCCAGCAGATGGTCGATCTGGAGCATCTCGGCCGCTTTGCGCACGCGGGCCTCGATCTCGGACTTGTCGCGTTTGCCCAGCTTCATGCCGAAGGCCATGTTGTCGTAGACCTTCATGTGCGGGTAGAGCGCGTAGCTCTGGAACACCATCGCGATGCCGCGCTCGGAGGGGATGACGTTGTTCACGCGCTCGTCGTCGAACAGCAGGTCGCCCGAGGTGATCTCTTCCAGTCCCGAAATCAGGCGGAGCAGGGTGGACTTGCCGCAGCCGGACGGGCCGACAAAGACCATGAACTCGCCTTTGCGGATTTCCAGATCGATGCCTTTGATGACTTCGAAACCGCCGAAGGACTTGCGAACTGCTTTGAGAGTGATGTTTGCCATGGGTCTATCAGCCTTTGACGCCACCAGCGGTGAGGCCGGCTACGATCTTGCGTTGGAATACGAGGACGAGGACGATCAGCGGGATCGTGACGAGAACGCTCGCCGCCATGATGGGGCCCCACGGGATCTCCTGCTGGCTTGCGCCCGAGAGGAGCGCGATAGCTACGGGAACGGTGCGCTGGTCCGCCGAAATGGTGAAGGTCAGCGCGAAGAGGAACTCATTCCACGCCCCGATGAAGGCCAGCAGGCCGGTGGTCACGAGCGCGGGCCAAAGGAGCGGCATGAATACGCGGGTGATGATGACCCACGGCGTCGCGCCGTCGACGATGGCGGCCTCTTCGATTTCCACCGGCAGATCGCGCATGAATGTCGTCAGCACCCAGACGGTGAAGGGCAGGGTGAAAATCGTGTAGCTGAGCACCAGTGCCCACGGCTTGTTATAAAGGCCGAGCAGGTTGATCAGTTCATAGAGGCCCGACAGTACCGCGATCTGCGGGAACATCGACACGCCAAGGATCGTCATCAGCAGAAGCCCGCGCCCTCGGAAATTGACGCGCGCCAGTGCATAGGATGCCGTCACAGCAAGCAGAAGGGCTGCGCCCACGGTGATCGACGCGATAAAGACCGAGTTCGCGACCGAGCGAATGAACCCGCGGCGGGTGAAGATGGCTTTGTAGTTATCCCAAGAGAAGCTCTCGGGCAGCAGGTTCGGGCGGAAGATCGCAGTGCCTGTCTCGAAGCTGGTCATGATCGCGTAGTAGAACGGAAACACGGCGATCACGACGATCAGCAAGACGCAGGCGTAGAATGCGATGGTGCGGGGCATGGAGCGGTTCATTGACGTGCCTCCCCGCCGAGGTTCAGCTTGCCCAGCTTGATGTAGAGCAGCACGAATGTGGTGATGATGAGGAACAGCAGCGTCGACATGGCAGAGCCTTCGCCGTAGTCGCCAAACTGCTGGATTTCGCGGTAGCTGAGCACCGACATCGTCATCGTGGACCCCGACTGCGGCGTCAGCAGGTAGATCAGGTCGAAGATCCGCAGCGCGTCGAGCGCACGGAAGATCACCGCTACGAGGATCGCGGGCTTCAGCAGCGGCAGCGTCACGCGGAAGAACACCTTGAACGGGTTGATGCCGTCGATCTTGGCTGCTTCGTACATATCGCGCGGGATCATTTGCAGACCAGCGAGGATGAGCAGCGCCATGAACGGCGTGGTCTTCCAGACGTCCACGATCAGCACCGCAATCATCGCCGTATCAGGCTGCGCGGTCCATGCGATCGGGGAGTCGATCAGGTGCAGCATCAGCAGGATGTGGTTGATGATCCCGAACTGGTCGTTGAGCATCCAGCCCCACATGCGGGCGGACACGACAGTGGGGATGGCCCACGGGATCAGGATGGCAGCGCGGACAAGGCCGCGGCCTTTGAATTCCATATTTAAGACAAGAGCGACCAGTAGGCCGAAGAATGTCTCGAGGCTCACCGAGATGAGCGAGAAGCGCACCGTATTCCAGACGGCAGCCCACCAATCCTTATCGGCCAGCACCCCGCGCCAACGGACATCGCCGTTCGAGCGGACACGGCGTTCGAGGTAGTTCTCGAAGCCGACCCATTCCGACTGACCATTGAAGATCGTATCGGCAGAGGCATCGGTGAAGGAAAAGCTGATGGAGCGGAACAGCGGCCACGCGGCGACGACGAGCAACATGATGATCATCGGGGCCAGAAACATATAGGCCGAACGCACGCGCTTTTGCTGAAGGTTAAGGCCCTTGCCGTTGGTCGGCGAGCCCGCATTCGCGCTGGAATGGGTCATTCTATCCTCATTGTCCCAGAGGGGGATTTCGGGGGCACAGTCGGAACTGCGCCCCCGTCTCTACTTCTGTGGGATGGGAAAAACAGAAGTCTGAGGATTACTTGTCGAGCAGGTCTTCGAGATCCATCTCGAGGTCTGCGAGCGCGTCCTGTGCGCTGGCTTCACCCGAAAGAACGCTGTGGACCGAGGTGAAGAACAGGGTCGACACTTCGTTGTAGTCCTGACGGGTCGGCGCCGACGGACGCGGCACGGCCTGAAGGAACACGTCTTTCCAGCGCGGGATGATAGGCTGCTGCTCTGCGATGTCAGCGTCGTCATAGAGGCTGATGATCGTCGGCAGGTTCGACTCGTTCAGTGCGCGGGTCTTCTGTGCTTCGGCACCGGCGAGGTAAACGGCGAGGCTGATCGCGGCGTCCTGGCTGTCCGAATACTTCGACACGGCAACGTTCCAGCCGCCCAGGGTCGCGGCGGATTCGCCATGACCCTGACCCGACGGGAGCGGGGCAACGTCGAACATGCCAGCAACGGCGGAGTCCGAACCGTTACCCAGCGCGTAGGCATACGGCCAGTTGCGCATAAACACGGCGTTGCCGGTCTGCCAGACGCCGCGAGCTTCTTCTTCCTGATAGGACAGAACGCCCTCGGGCGAGATCGAACCCGGCCAGCTTGCAGCCAGTTCTAGCGCAGCGGCTGCGTTTTCGTTGTTCACCGAGATGGTGCCGTCGGCTTCGACAATTTGGCCGCCGCCCGAGGATTTGATCCACTCGAGTGCGTCACAGGTCAGACCCTCGTAGGAGTTACCCTGCCAGACAAAGCCCCAGACGTCAGCGTTGCCTTCGGCGCGCTCTGCATCCTGGATCATCTGAGCGGTCTCGGTCAGCTCTTCCCATGTCGACGGAACCGAAGCGCCGTGCTTTTCGAGAAGGTCCTTGCGGTAGTAGAGCGCCGGTGCGTCGGTGAAGATCGGCAGTGCGACGAGCTTGCCGTCAACGGTCTGCGATTCAATGATCGACGGGAAGTGCTCGTCGACGAGGCTGCCAGCAGCTTCGGTCAGGTCGACGAAGTGGTCAGCCAGCTGCGGCGCCCAGATCACGTCGGTCTGGTACATGTCGATGTCGCCGTTACCTGCGGCCAGCCACAGGCGGTACTGACCGAACTGGTCGGTGGTCGATGACGGCATCGGCACGATGGTCACGGTGTGGCCGGTTTCGGCTTCCCATGGCGCGACGAGTGCAGCGAAGTTTTCGATGGCAGCACCGGTGGCGCCCGAAACATAGGTGATCTCGTCAGCGAGCACCGACGATGCGCCGGCAACGGCGACGATGGCAGCGGCAGTGCCGCGCAGCGCCACGGTCTTGAGTGAACGTGTCATTATTTCCTCCCAGAGATTGACAGCGGGACCTCCATTTCCCGCAAAACGCGCCATCTGACCGAAATCAGCCGAAACGTTTCGGATAAGTTATCGACGAGAAAACCGAGCTGTCAACAATTCTAATGAGGGCTTACTAGAACATTATAATTTCAAAGGGATAGAGTCAGGCTGGCCGGACCGAACCACGCTTTATGAACGTGTGGGGCGCGATTTTTTGCACATCTTGGAGTGGTGCGCCGTCAAGGAATCGACTCAGGTGATCCGCCAGCGGCCCCCAGCTTTCCGCAATCGGAGAGGTCGTGCCGGACACCGCCACAGGCAGCTTGTGCGGCATGACATCGGGGAGCAGGTCGTCGTGGGCAACCAGCGAAATGTCATTCGGAACACTCAGGCCCACAGCGTCCAGTGCGGTGAAAATACCTTTTGCAATCCGCATGTTACCCGCAACGATCGCCGTCGGCTTCGGTCCTTCTGACTGGAACATGCGCACAGTTTCCAGCAGGCCGGTATTTTCGGACATCGGCCCCCGAAGGTCGAACGGCTTACGATAGGGCAGCCCCGCTTCTTCAAGCGCACGACGATAACCGACCTCGCGCCGATGCACGTATGACGATCCTTCGATGCCGTTGATGAATGCGATGTCGCGGTGCCCGTGATCAATCAGGTGCTTCGTCAGATCATACCCGACCGCAACATTGTCGATGTCGAAAAACGGGAAGTCTGGTTGGTCCATCGTCTGCCCATGCAGCACAAACGGCACGTTGTTTTCGCGCAAGTAGGCGATGCGCGGGTCGTCCATCACGGGCTCGGTGATGACAAACCCGTCGATCGAGCGCGTTCCGACAAGGCGGGCATAAACGTCCAGCGGGTCATCCTCGCGGTCCGCCATGTGAAGAACGAACTGCCGCCCGTGCTGCGAAAAGCCCGCCGAAAGGCCCGCGAGGAAATGCATGAAAAACACTGATTCTTCGGGGCCAGGCATACGCGGCTGCACGAAACCGACGATGCCCGAGCGGCCCGTGACCAGCCTGCGCGCCATCATATTCGGCTGATAGTTCAATTCTTTAGCGGCTTCTTGAACGCGCTTGCGGGTCTCCTCGCTTACGTCTTCATGGTTGTTGAGCGCGCGGCTGACCTGGGTGACGGATAGCCCCAAATGACGGCTGATATCTCTGAGCGTTGTCATGGGGTTGGTCCGTTCTCCATCGGTCTTCCAGAAAAACAACTTGCCAGCCCGAAACATTTTCGACAACTCTCGAAGCCGTTCCGAAACGTTTCGGAAGCCTAGGGAGGTCAAAATGGAACAGAAAACCGAATGGTGGCGCGGCGCGACCATCTACCAGATCTATCCGCGTTCGTTCATGGACAGCAACGGTGACGGGATCGGTGACATTCCGGGCATTACCTCCCGCCTCGAAACCATCGCCGACCTCGGCGTCGATGCGATCTGGCTCAGCCCAATTTTCACCTCGCCGATGGCCGATATGGGTTACGACGTGGCGGACTATCGGGACATCGACCCGACCTTTGGCACGCTCGCGGATTTCGACGCGATGGTAGCCAAAGCGCATTCGCTCGGCCTCAAAGTGCTGATCGATCAGGTTATCTCGCACTCGTCCAACCAGCACCCGTTCTTCATCGAATCCAAGTCGAGCCGCGATAATCCCAAGGCCGACTGGTACGTTTGGGCCGACCCGCGTCCCGACGGCTCCGCGCCGAACAATTGGCAGGCCATCTTTGGCGGCATCGCGTGGGAATGGGAGCCGCGCCGCAAGCAGTACTATTTCCATAACTTCCTGAAAGAACAGCCGGATCTGAACTTCCACAATCCCGAGGTGCAGGACTACGTCCTGGACGTTCTGCGGTTCTGGCTCGACCGCGGCGTCGATGGTTTCCGCCTCGATACGGTGAATTTCTACTTCCACGACCGGATGCTGCGCGACGATGCCGCCGACTTCCGTCCCGAGGCGCGGGACGCGTGGAAACCCTACGACATGCAGTATCACCTGTTCTCGAAAAACCAGCCCGAGAACCTAGTGTTCCTGCAAAAGATGCGCGCCGTTCTGGATGAATACGACGACCGCACGCTGGTGGGCGAGGTCGGCGAGTCCCACCATGCGACGCAGATGATGGGCGAATACACGAGCGAAAATCGCCTCCACATGGCGTATTCGTTCGAGATGTTGAAGTTCGACTTCACTGCCGAACACTTCCGCAAGCAGATCGAGGAGTTCTTCGCGACCGCGCCCGATGGCTGGCCGTGCTGGGCGTTTTCGAACCACGATGTCGTGCGTCAGGTCACGCGCTGGATGCCTCACGCGAAGGATCAGGACAGCATTGCCAAACTGGCGGGCGCGCTGCTTTTGTCGCTGCAAGGCTCGATCTGCCTCTATCAGGGCGAGGAAGCTGGGCAGACCGAAACAGAGCTGTCCTATGACGAACTGACCGACCCGCAGGGCATCATGTTCTGGCCCGAGGACAAAGGCCGCGACGGGTGCCGCACGCCGATGGTTTGGGATGGTAATGCGCCCAATGGCGGGTTCACAAGTGGCACGCCTTGGCTGCCCGTGAAGGAGCCGCAACTGGCCCGCAGCATGGAAAGCCAGCGCACCGATAACAGCGTTCGAGCGCTCTATCAGCAGATGTTGAAATTGCGCAGTGGTGAGCAGGCGATGCTGACCGGCGATACACAATTTTCGGAACTGCCCGAGCCGCTGCTCGCGTTCACCCGTGGCGGTGAGATTTACTGCGCATTCAACCTGTCAGACACGCCTCAACAGTTCGCTGCGCCCGAGTGTACCGCGCTCGTTTCCCAAGATGTCCAGCAAGCGGGGAGCACGTTAAAACTTGGCCCGAACGGGTTCTTCATTGGACGGATCTAAAGGAAAAGGCCGGCGGTGAGCGCCGGCCTTTTTTGCTTAGCCCTTGGCGCCTTGGCCGCGGGAATAGACGTCCTCGTAACGGATGATGTCATCCTCGCCGAGGTACGATCCTGTCTGTACCTCAATGAGTACCATCGGCACTTTGCCGGGGTTTTTCATACGGTGGACAGCGCCCAGCGGGATGAAGACCGACTGGTTTTCAGTCACCAGCTGCACTTTATCGTCGATAGTCACTTCAGCGGTGCCCTCAACAACGATCCAGTGCTCTGCGCGGTGGTGGTGGGATTGTAGGGACAGCGCAGCGCCGGGGTGGACGTGAATTCGCTTCACTTGGAAGCGGTTCGCGATCACGAGGCTCTCGAACCAACCCCACGGACGGTGGTCCTTGGGGAAGTGGGTCGCCTGCGCCGCGCCTTTGGCTTTTAGCGCGTCGACGGCTTTCTTCACATCCTGCGCACGGTCCATATCCGCGATTAGTACCGCGTCATTCATCGCGACGGCCATGACGTTTTTGAGGCCGATGCCGACAACCTCCATGCGGTCGCTGTCGGATCGCAAAAGCGAGTTCTCGCAGTCGATCGAGGTCGCCTCGCCCGAAAGCAGAACGCCGTTTTCATCCTTGTCGTTCTCGCGCCAGACGGCGTCCCAACCGCCAAGGTCCGACCAGCCGCCATCGAACGGAACGACCGACAGATTGTCCGCTTTTTCCATGACCGCGTAGTCGATCGAGATGTCTTCCGCGCCCGCCCATGCGTCAGGTCCGAGGCGGCAGAAGCCGAGGTCGACAACGCCCGTATCCAGCGCGTTCTGGACCGGAGCGATCAGGTTTGCGGCGTATTTCTCGAACGCGGCGATGATGTCCTTGGCTTTGAACAGGAAGATGCCCGCGTTCCACATGAAAGAACCGGCGGCGACCATTTCCTCGGCGCGGGCGGCGTCCGGCTTTTCGACAAACCGCTTGAGCGCAACGGGGCGGCCAGCGGGCTGACCCGACAGTTCAAGGTAGCCATAGCCCGTTTCGGCGCGTGTCGGTTTGATGCCAAACGTGACGAGCTGACCGGCCTCAACCGCCTGAAGGCCGACACGCACAGCCGCCTGAAACGCAGCCGCGTCAGGCACAACGTGATCGGACGGGGCGACAAGCATGATCGCGTCGGGGTCTTTCGCATGCAGATGAAGCGCAGCGGCCAGAACGGCGGGGGCAGTGTTGCGGCCCTCCGGCTCGATCAGGATCGCACCGGGATCGATGCCGATCTCGGTCAGTTGTTCGGTCACAATGAACCGGAAGTCGGAATTGGTGATGACGACAGGTTTATCAAAGTCTTCGCCCGCCATGCGTTGCGCGGAGCCCTGAAACAGCGTGGTTTCGCCGACCAGTGGGACGAACTGTTTCGGGTAGGATTTGCGGGACAGCGGCCAGAGGCGCGTGCCCGAGCCACCGCAGAGAATGACGGGTGTAATCATTGTTTTGACCAAACTAAGCTAATTTCCACAAAGGGATAGACGGTGCATGTGACTGTTTCAAGGCAGGTGAACCCGAGGTTGTTGGCCAAAGCGTTTCCCAATCAGGGATAGCAGCGCTGCGTTAACACTCTGTTACTTACGGGATCGCAAAAGCGTAGCGCTTGGGCCGCACCTTTTGAATAACAGTCTTCTGGCACCGTCCGTATATTGCCTGAAATACATGTTAGCGCCAAAACCCCGCTATTCTTTTGGGTGGTTCGCGTTCTTTTGCGACCAATTAGGACAGGTGACAAATGAACATGCAAACGACCGTGGTGCCTGAACAGCTTCGGCAGAAAATCCTCGACCATCTGACCTATGCGCAGGGCAAGGATATCTCGCACGCCAGCATTTACGACTGGCGGATGGCCGTGAGCCTGTCGCTGCGCGATATGATCGTTGATCCGTGGTTCAACGCGACCCGTCAGATCTACGAAAAGCATGGCAAGCGCGTTTATTACCTGTCGATGGAATTCCTGATCGGACGTCTGATCGAGGATGCGGTGACGAACCTCGGCGTGGGCGACGCGCTGAGCGCCATCCTCGCCGACTACGACATCAAACTGAACGATGTCATCGAAAACGAACCCGATGCGGCGCTGGGTAACGGCGGTCTCGGGCGTCTGGCGGCGTGTTTCCTCGAGTCCATGTCGACCCTCGGCTGCCCTGCTTACGGCTATGGCATCCGTTATGACTTCGGCTTGTTTGCACAGCGTTTCGAAGGTGGCCGTCAGGTCGAGATGCCCGAAGACTGGCTGATGCATCCGAACCCGTGGGAATTCGTGCGTCCCGAAAGCCAGTACACCATTCCGTTCAAGGGCCATGTTTCGATCGAGAACGGCAAGTCGGTCTGGCACGCGAGCGAGGCCGTTCTGGCCCGCGCCTACGATATGCCGATCATCGGTTGGAATGCCGAGTGGGCGAACACGCTGCGTCTTTGGGGTGCGCTGCCGACGAAGCTGCTGGACCTCGACCGTTTCAATTCGGGTGACTACACCGCCGCTGCCGCGCCAGAGGCACTGGCCCGTACGCTCAGCCGCGTTCTCTATCCCGAGGACACGACCGAGAACGGCAAGGAACTGCGTCTGAAGCAGGAATTCTTCCTCACCTCGGCCGCGCTGCAAGACATCATCCGCCGCTTCCTCAGCGAGTTCAGCGATCTGGCGCTGCTGCCTGAAAAGGTCGCGATCCAGATGAACGACACGCACCCCGCGCTGGCTGGGCCGGAGTTGATCCGTCTGCTCGTCGACGAACACGATATGGAGTGGGAGACCGCGAAGGACATCGCGACCCGCTGCCTGAGCTACACCAACCACACCCTGCTGCCCGAAGCGCTGGAGCGTTGGTCGACATGGCTCATGGGCCGCGTGCTGCCGCGTCACATGGAGATCATCCAGCGCATCGACGCCGAACATAAAGCAGAGTCGCAGCGCCCCGACACCGTCGGCATCGTCATGAACGACGAGGTCCGCATGGGCGAGCTGGCTTTCATCATGGCGCACCGCGTTAACGGCGTGTCGGCGCTGCATACCGATCTGATGCGCGAAACGGTCTTTGCCGACCTCAACAAGCTGCACCCGAACCGCATCGTCAATGAGACCAACGGCGTTACCCCGCGCCGCTGGCTGAAGTACACCAATCCGAGCCTGTCGACCGTCATCACCGATGTCGTCGGCAGCGGTTGGGAAGCCGACCTCGACAAACTCGCCGATCTTGCGCCGCTCGCGGGCAACACCGGCCTGCAAAAGCGCGTCATGGCGTCGAAGCAGGAAAACAAGGAACGTCTGGCCGAGTGGGTCAAAGGCCACATGGGGATCGAGATCGATCCGACCGCCATGTTCGACGTGCAGGTGAAGCGCATCCACGAATACAAGCGCCAGCACCTCAACCTGTTCGAGACGATCTACCGCTGGAACGAAATCCGCAAGAACCCGACCGCAGGCTGGACGCCGCGTGTGAAGTTCTTTGGCGGTAAGGCCGCGCCCGGCTATTTCATGGCCAAGCAGATCATCCGTCTCATCAACGACGTGGCCGAAGTCATCAACAACGATCCGGTGACCAAGGACTTCCTCAAGGTCGTCTATCCGCCGAACTACAACGTCTCGATGGCGGAAAAGCTGATCCCCGCCGCTGATCTGTCCGAACAGATTTCGACCGCAGGTAAAGAAGCCTCCGGCACCGGCAACATGAAGTTCACCATGAATGGCGCGCTGACCATCGGCACGCTCGACGGGGCAAACGTGGAAATCCGCGAGCATGTCGGGGCAGAGAACTTCTTCCTCTTTGGCATGACCGCGCAGGAAGCTGGCGAATGCGCCCGCACGCCCGATCACGCCCGCAACGCCATCGGCAAGAGCCAAGCGCTGCGTGACGTGCTCCAGATCATCGCGGAAGGCACGTTCAACCGCGCCGAGCCGAGCCGCTACTACGACATCGTCGATAACATCTGGAACCACGACCCGTTCCTCGTTGCTTCCGATTTCGAAGACTACCTCGCAGCGCAGGCCGACGTGGATGCCGCCTACCGCGACCGGTCGCGCTGGGCAGAAATGGCGATCCTCAACATCGCGTCGTCGGGCTTCTTCTCGTCCGACCGGACCATCCGCGGCTACATGGCCGACGTCTGGGACGCAAAATCGCTACTGTGATGGTGTAGGGCCGGTTCTCGAAAGGGACCGGCCTATACCTCTGTGGGGTCGACCCCATGCGTGCGCACCTGAATTGGTGTAACAATGTTTTCGTGTCTGCCGTTACACCAACCGAGCAAGTTAACTGGTTGGTCTGGCGCATTAATATGCTGAAAAACACGAAACTCTCGATCAAGCTGCCCGGCGTGATCATTTTCCTCACGACGATCAGCTGCCTTCTGGTGGGTCTTCTGTCGTATGGCGTTGTTCAGAGAAACGTGCGCGATCAGGCTTACGAGGGGCTGAAGTCCGCCGCTGCCGAGCGCGCCGAGGACATCCAGTCCCACACCGATACCATTCTCAGCCAGCTTGAACTGATGTCGCATGACCGCGGCATGGCGACCTTTGCCGAGGACCTCACCGAAGCCTACAACAACTCGGACGTCAGCGAGGACGGTCCGGGTGATATGCTGCGCGCCTTCTACATCACTCAGAACCCGCACGAAAAAGACGAGCGTCACCAGATGCTCATCAACAGCTACGATCCGACCCGTTATTCCGTGCGCCACGCCCACTGGCAGGAGTCGATCACCCGCCTCGTCAACTATTACAAGTTCGCCGACATGTACTTCGTCGATAACGATGGCGAGGTCGTCTATTCGTGGAACAAGGACGAGGAATTCGGCCGCAACGTCTATGACGACAGCGAGATCAGCACGACAAAGTTCGCGCTTGTTGCCGCGACCGCCATTCGCAACGGCAAGAAAAACCGCGCGCGCGGCATCGAGACGAGCATCATCCTGCCCTACGAGTATGGTGATGAGCAGGTCTGGTTTGCCGGTGTGCCGATCTACGACCGTAGCGACGAGTCGCTCGGTGCGCTCGTGGTGCAGATCCCGCTGTCGTCCTTTACTGCGGTGATGACCCGCGAGATGTCGATGACCTACGACACGGACACGATTCTGATCGCACCGACCCGCGACGGTATGCTGGGTTTCAGTGAAAGCGAGACGACCGACATCGATTTCCTTGTCGATACGATCGCGGACTCCGAAGTGTCGGTCAAAGCACTCGCCGCGATCAATGCGGGCGTCGAGCCACGCACGACCGAAAACGGGCTCGATATGATCTCTGCCTTCGCGTCGGTCCAGCTGCCCGCTGGCACTTACGGTATCGTGGTCGAAGCGCTCGAAAACGAAGTCATGGCCGATGCGAACCACCTTTTGCGCATCATTGCCCTCGTCACGATTGCCGTCGGCGCGATCGCCGGTCTGTCGGGCCTCGTCTTTGCCCGCGCTGTCGTGCGCCCCATGGTTCGGCTGAAGGATACGCTGACCCGCGTGTCAGAGGATAAGAACCTGTCGCTCGTCATCCGCGCCCGCCGCAAGGACGAGGTCGGTGAAAGCACCCGCGCCGTCAAAGACATCCTGGATATGTTCGACAGCACCCTGATCGCTGTGCGCGAGGAAACCCTGAACGTTGCGCGCGCCGCCGACGATATTTCAATCTCTGCGCAGAGCATTGCGGAAAACGCAGCGGTCCAGTCGTCGGCTGTCGAGGAACTCAGCTCCTCCGCCGAAGAGACCGCATCGCAAGCGCGCGCTGGCGTCGAAAACGCCAAGCGGGCAGGGGATCTGGTGCAGACCACCTCCAACGTTGCGCATGAAGGTAAGGCCAAAGTTGCTGAAATGGTCGGCGCGATGGACGACATCAGCAAGAGCTCGCAAGAGATCGCCAAGACCATCAAGGTCATCGACGAGATCGCGTTCCAGACCAACCTTCTCGCGCTCAACGCCGCTGTCGAGGCGGCCCGCGCAGGCGTTCACGGTCGCGGCTTCTCTGTCGTGGCCCAAGAGGTTCGCAACCTCGCGGCCCGTTCCGCCAAGGCCGCTCGCGAGACAGGCGAACTCATCGACAAATCGGTGCGTCAGGTGAAGGTCGGCGTCGAAGTGTCGGGCGAAACCTCCAAAGCGTTCGAGGATATCGTCGGCAACGTCTCCCACGTCACCGATCTGGTCGGCAGCATCGTCGCCACATCCGAAGAACAGCAGCGCAGCGTCGAACACATGAACAAGGCGATTATCTCGGTTGCCAAGATTGCCCGCGAAAGCACCAATCAGGCCGAGATGATGTCCGAAACGGCAGAAAAACTCACCACGATGAACAGCAACGTGGTGGCCGAACTGTCCCGCTTCCAGCTCAGCGAAAGCAGCACCATGGTTGCCGAGGTCGAAGAGCAGGACGTCTCTGAAACCGCGCTGGAAACCTATCAGGAAGATTCCGACTTCGAGGATTTTGACAACTTCGGCAGCCGTTGGGCCGACGAACAGATCGTCGAAGCCGCGATCGAGGAGAACACTGCCCCCAACGAGTTGGCCGAGGACATGGAAAACAAGGAGCCCGCCAACAGCGCGCAGCCTGTCCGTTCAGTGGACCGTGACGAGCGGAGCTTCGGCTTCTTCTAAGTCACCGGTTTTCTCTCAATCTGCCATCGGCTACATCATCAGAAACCTGAGCGGGGGCTTATGATGAAACTGGTTCTGATCCACACAGGCGGCACAATCGGCATGGCGGAAACGCCCGACGGCCTCGCGCCCAAGCCCGGTCTGGTCGAGGACGCGATCAAAGCGCGTCTTCCCGAAGGTGTTGAACTGGTCGAACACGTCTTCGATCCGCTGGTCGATAGTGCCGATGTCGGCCCTGATGACTGGAACCACATCCTCGATGTAATCGACGCGGAGCCCGATGCGCCTGTCATCCTCACCCACGGCACCGACACGATGGCCTTTACTGGCGCGGCGCTGTCGCAGGCGCTGTTCGGTCTGGGCCGCCGCGTTGTGATGTGCGGCTCCATGTTGCCGCTCGGTATGGACGGCGACGCCGAAGGCAACCTCGACCTCGCGCTTCAGGCTGTCATGGAGCCGGAGGAGGGCGTTTTCCTCGCCTTCGCCGACCAGATCATGCCCGCCGCCGGCCTCGTGAAACACAACAGCCATCAGGTCGACGCGTTTCGTTCGGTCCCGCAATCGCTCACCAAACCCGCTGTGCGCCGTTTTGCCCCGCGTAACCTGGCCATCCTGACCCTGTCGCCTGCGCTGCCGGTGGCGGCTCTGACCGCGGCGCTCTCTGCGCTGGACGGTGCGGTGCTGCGCGTCTTCGGCTCAGGGACCATGATGAACGACCCCGACCTGATCGCTGCGCTGCGTGCCGCGACCGACTCGGGCACACCCATCAGGTGTGTTTCGCAGTGCGAGTCGGGTGGTCTTGAGCCAGGCACCTACGCGGCAGGGGCCGGACTATGGTCTGCTGGCGTCGAAAATGGCGGGAATCAGACCGCCGAGGCGGCTCTGGTTTCGCTTTGGTTGCGGAATTAAACCTGTATGCAAATTACGATTTAATCCGAACGTGACGCTGACAGTATTTCAAAGTGACTTTGGAATATTCGTTCGCATATGAGGAACGCCGATAGCGCCTCTCGCGGAAAATTCGATACTAGATGTAGATCCGCGCCTACGGCCACAAAGTGCGTCAAATTCGAATAGAATTTTCCACTAAAATATACGTTCGAGTATAAACGCTGTAGCCGAAAGTATCCAAATTGGCGCGAAATGATCCTTTAAAACAAGACTTTCGTGAAAAATGACATTCTAACAGGATGCTGAAAATACCCCCGTTGTATCTCCGTCGGAGCAAGGGAAGGGGGGTGGCTATGGGGTGTCCTGTTAAGGGCGTATTCAATTGGCAGATGTAGTGAGTTCTGCCATGACCAGTGTAAATCAAAATCTCGCCGTAAACGCCCTGAATGGTTCCCAAGCGACCAAGTATGTCAGCCAGTCGGGCGATGCCTCCATCGACACCTTCTTCGAAGGCACGCCGAAAGTCTGGGCACCGAACAACGGTAACGGCCCGACACAGATCAGCTTCAGCTTCTATAACGGCAACAGCGCCACGCTGAACGAGGGCGCATACGGTAGCGGCTTTGCGGGCCAGATCGCCAACGAGCCGACCGTACAATTCACCGACGCGCAGAAAGCCGCGATCCGCGCCGCTCTGACCGAGTGGGAAAAGGTCGCCAACGTCGAATTCGTCGAAGTTCAGGAAGTGAACGGCGACGCTGGCACGATGCGCTTCTTCGGCACCAACGAAAGCTACAACGGTTACGCAGCCTATGGCTTCTACCCGTCCTCCACTTCGGCCGGTGGCGACATCTGGTTGATGGAAGACTACATGACCGCCGACAGCTGGGAGCAGGGCGAAACCTGGCAGTTCCGTACCCTCATGCACGAAATCGGCCACTCCATGGGTCTCGGTCACGCAGGCGAGGGCGGCTCTGCCGACTTCCCGACGTACCGCACCTACTCGATCATGGCCAAGAGCGACTATGCATCGAGCTGGGCCGTTGTCGACGGCGAATTCCGTTACACCGTTTCGAACACCCCGATGGTCTACGACATTCAGGCAATGCAGTACCTATACGGTGCGAACGAAAGCTACAACGCAGGCGATACGACCTACAAATTCGAGCAAGACGACGCCCAAGTCACCGCCATCTGGGATGCTGGCGGCGAGGACACTTTCGACTTCACCGACTTTACGGCCGACAACATCATCGACATGCGTGCAGGCAAATACTCGACCATCGCATTCGATGGCGTCCGTGAAGGCACCGTCAACATCGGCAACGCATTCGGTGTGACGATCGAAAACCTCGACTCCGGCGCAGGCAACGACAAGATCACCGGCAACGACGCCGCAAATGAGATCAATGCAGGTGCGGGCCGCGACGTGGTAAACGGCCTCGACGGCAACGACGTCATCTATGGCGGCGCAGGCAACGACAAACTGCGCGGTCAGGACGGCAACGACGTGCTGAACGGCGGCGAAGGCAAGGACAAGCTCTACGGCGGTGCCGGTTCCGACCAGCTGTTTGGCGACGCGACCGACCTGCTGGTGGGCAACGGCGGCGCTGACCGCTTCATCTTTACCGGCGCCGAGGGCCGCATCAAGATCAAGGACTTCGACGCCGGCCAAGGCGACGTCATCATCGCTGCCGCTTCGAACGGCGAAAGCGCAGGGGACATCCAGTCGCAAGCCTACGAGAGCGGCAAGAACACGATCCTCGAGTTTGACGACTTCACCATCGTGCTGAAAAACACGCAGCTGGACGACCTCGAAGACCACTCCGGCTGGCTCTTCTAAGACAAAAACGCAGCGATCTTGCCGATTGCTGCGTTTTTTCATTGCCCGACTAGCTTCGGTGTTAATCTTCTGGTGTAGTATGACTGTAAGTCGTACCACTTCAGGGGATGTTTCATGTCGGACGAGCAAAAGCTGCTTCAGCGCAAGGTCATGCTGATGTGTTTTCTCGGCACCCACATTCCGCTTACCGTGCTGTGTATCTACGCGATGACCAGCGGCGTGGCTGGCGTGGGTATGATGCTGCTGGCAACATTGCTCGCCACCGTAGTCGGCGCGGGTGTTGCGCTGCTTGCAGTCAGAAACGGTTTCCGTGCGATGGCGACCGCTAACTGAAAATCCAGTTCAGCACGATGACCTTCACGGTCAGAACCGCCAGCAGGCCCAGCCCGTACCACTGCCATTTCCCGATCTTGAACCGGCGTTCCTTCGCGGGATGGCCAAGCTCTTCCTGCACCGCGCTCAGCACTTTCAGCTTTTGCGCAGGGGACAGCGTCGGCCCATAAGCCTGTTCGAGGATTTCGAACCAATAGAGCGTATCCTCACCGAAATCCGCACGCGCCTTCGCGCCCTCGTCGGCTTCGGCCAGCCCGAGCAGGAACTCCATCGCATCAAGACTGCGCTGTGCATCCGGCGAGATGTCATCGTTATCGGGCATTGTGATCCAATAAATCGGGTGCTCGTAAGGAATTACGTGTCCGCTGTAAAAGAGTTGCGCGTTTCGCATCTGCAGCAGAACACGGCTAGTATTATGCTCAACCTGTGCTAGTTTTCTCACGAGCAGAAACCGTCCGCAGGAGCGGGCGATCGGGCCGATGAGGGACTTCGCCCGTATGTTTTCTGCGGCAGTAATCGGGGGCGATGTGGCTGCTTCGGACGATGACAGTAATATTCTACTGGTCGACATCGCGCGCGGATCGCGAGATGCGTTCGACCGGTTTTACGAACTTCACGCGGGGCTTGCCTTCGGTGTCGTGCTGCGCGTTGTCCGCGATCGTTCGCTGGCCGAGGATATTTTGCAGGACGTGTTCGTAAAGGTCTGGCGGTCTGCTGGTCAGTTCGACCGCAACCGCTCTGCCGCGACGACGTGGCTGGTCACCATCGCCCGCAATGCCGCCATCGACAACGTCCGCCGCTCGCAGCGCCGCGTGGTGACGACCCAGATCAACGAATGGAACGGCGGGAACGACAAATCGTCCGAAGACGAAATGATGCTCACCGACGACAAGCGTGTGCTGGCGATCTGTCTCGACGAACTTGAAGGCAAGCAGCGCTGGGCTGTCGGGAAGGCGTACCTCGAAGGGTTCACCTATCAGGAACTGGCCGTCGCGATGGACGCTCCGCTGAACACCGTGCGATCGTGGCTCCGCCGGTCGTTGCACCGTCTGCGCCTGTGCCTTGAGGAGCGCCAACCATGAGCGAAGACCTCGAAGCGCTGGCAGGCGAATACGTGCTAGGCGTGCTGCCTCCCGACGAGGAGCACGCGTTCGAAGTCCGTATGCGCACCGATGCCGAGGCCCGCGCGTGGGTGGATTACTGGCGCACCAGCTTTGCCGAGTGGTCGCAGGCCATGCCGCCCGCGCCCGTGCCGCACGTCAAAGACCGCATAGACGAGGCAATCTTTGGCAAGCCGACCTTCAAACGGTGGGAGAGGGTGCTGCTCCACCCGTTCTTTGTCCCCGGTATCGTGCTGGTCATTCTCGCCGCGACGCTATTGAAAGTGCTTCTGATCCCGCACTAGGCGTCTTCCATTTCGGCGAGGTGCGCGAGCAGGAGCTCCATGTCCATCGGTTTTGACAGAACCAGCGAAGCGCCGGCCTCGTGGAAACGTTCCATGTCATTGCCGACCGCCGCAGCCGTAAGGCCGATCATCGGGAAGGTATGGCCGCGCTCGATCAGCGTCTTGATGAGCACATCGCCTTCCATTTCGGGCATGAAGAGGTCCGTGACCAGCAGATCCGGCGTGGCGTTTGACAGGGAGTACATCGCCTCCACACCCGTGCGGGCCAAGGTGACGGATCGGAAGATTTTCTCCAGCCGCGCTTTGGTGACATCGGCCACTAGCGCGTTATCCTCGACCAGCAGGACGTCCATCCGCGAGAGGCGGGCAGGGTCGGCGGTCTTGCGGACCGCTGCGACCTCGTCGGCATCGTTCGACACGTCTTCGGGCACGCTGATCATATAGCAAGCACCGCGCGGCTGCTGGATGTATTCGATCGTCCCGCCCAAGAGCTCCACCGCTGTCTTCGCGATATAGAGGCCAAGCCCGCTGCCGTCCGCCTGATTGCGCGGGTCGTTTCCGCCGCGCTCGAACGGTTCGAACAGGCGCTCGACCTGCTCGGGCGCGATGCCGATGCCGTCGTCCTTGACGGTCCAGACGCTCCACGGATTGTCGTCCTCGTCGCGAACGCAATCGAAGCCGATGTCGATCTTGCGCCCGCGCGAGTGAATGATCGCGTTGCGCACGAGGTTGCCGATCAGCTGTTTGAGGCGCGCACTGTCCCCGACACGGCTCATGTGGGCGTTCCTGCCCAGCGTCACGCCGATGGTCATTTTGTACTTCGACGCCTGGTCCTGATAGGTGTTGCGCACCGTGTCGGCGAGCTCGGACGGCTTGTAGGGCTTTTTGACGACGGCGAGGTTCTGTTCGGGGTTAACGGCCTGACGCATGTCCGACAGCACGCCGAGCAGTTGGTGCGACGCCTCTTTCAGCTTCGGTTGCAGCTTCGCCACGGTGTCTTCGCCAAGATCTTCGATCAGCATCGACATGACCGAGGCAGGGGTGCGGATTTCGTGCGAGATGATCGAGAACATGCGCCGCTGCCGCTCGTCCTTTTCTTCCAGCACGGCGAGTGCTTTCTCCAGATCTTCGCGCTGGGCAGCCTGAACGGTGACATCCATGACGAGGCCGTAGGCCAGCTTCGCACCGCTCTCGGACCGCTCGGCCCAAACGAGGATACGCAAGATACGGATTTCTTCGCGGCGGCCACGGACGTGCAGCACCAGCTCTGCCGTCTGTCCGGGTTCTACGATGCCCAAGGTCGCCAGTTTCGCCTGCGCGTCGGGTTCGAACCGCTCAAACAGCTCGAAAATCGGAATGAATGGATGTTCGAGCGAGAACATGCGCTGACCCGTCCGGTCGAGCTGGATGATCGCTTGGTTCTGGTTGACTACGAAGATGCCCACACCCGCAAAATCGCGCGCGGCATCCAAACGGCGGATACTGGCTTTGCTGGTCTGTTCGCGGTGTTCGACAAACCCGCGATAGCTCAGGAAATATCCGACGAAGGCCAGCAGGATGATGGCGTAGTAGTCCATCAGGTTGTCGCGGGCGTCGGACGGGATGATGTCCTTGAGGAAGTTCCCCGTCATGCCGGAATAGAGCGCGAAACCGGTCGCCTGCGCGAGCGGTGCGATACGGGGAGGAAGAACAAAGCAAAGCGCGATGGCAACGAGGATCGCATCCATGGGTTGGAAGCCGCCGTACCCTTCGAGGTGCAGGATCGCGAGGCAGAAATAGATCGCAAGTGTCGGCGCGACATACTGCGCATCCTTCAGTTCGGCCTTTTGCAGAACGGCGAGGAAGAACACCAGCAGCACCGTACAGCCGCGCAGGGTGCGTTTGACGGCGAGCGACAGGAAGTTGTCGTCAAACCCCATAAGCGCCTGAAGGTCGGGCGACAGGTTGGCCATGTAGGTGTAGAACGTCGCGATCATCGCGAGGTTCATGGCAAGGAAGCCCGCCTGCGTGACCAGAACCATCGTCATATCCGCGGCATAGGCCGACAGGCGCGTCTTGGCCCGCTGGAGCGTCCGCATTGCGACAAGTCCCGTGATGACCGCGCTGACGATGTTGATGATCAGGAAGAACACCAAGACCCACGGTGCGGTCACGACCAACTCCCGCCAGTGCTCCATCCCGCTCATGGGAAGGAAGATCGGCATCAGGAATACGAAGATGAACACCACCACGGGCACCCAGAACAGGCGCGCGGGGTAGATAATCATGCCGATGATGATGGTGTAATGCGCGATGTGCGGGCTGAACTGGATCGCGAACAGGTTCGAGCCGTGCATCGCTGCGCCGACGGACATCAGCAGCGTCCACATCACCACGACGGGCACGAGGAAGATCAGGAACCTGAACGGAGCCTTGGCAACGCTCCGCCGCAGTTTGTACAGGCGCGAGACGGCGAAGCCGTCCTTGAGAGGTTCGGTGGACGAGAAAAACTCTGGCTTCACACTGGGATCAGAGAGTCGAGTCATAGTACCTGCACGGTCCGGCCTGCCACGTCACCGGTCCTCCAACACATCCATATCGACACGCGGCAGCGTTGCCTGTCAAATCACAGTACGACCAACGGACGAGTGCATGAAGCCACGCACCGCCAATGATTGCCGATCGTATCCTATTGTATCGGAATACGTTGCGAATTCTTCATTGGTTGCAAATTTTTGCAATCCGGCGAAGGCCGTCCGCGTCAGAACATGATGTCGTCGAGGTCGTCACCGCCGCCGCCCGCGCTGGCCTTGGGGGCGTCGCCGAAATCGTCAAACAGGCCGTCGTCTTCTTCCACATGGGCAGGGCGCTCGGCACCCAGAACGTTGTCGTGGAGGACACGTTCCGCTTCCATCGTGTAGTGCGACCGCAGTTTCGCAAGCACCGCGCCGTCGGCCGATCCTTCGGCAGGAACCTCGGGGTTCGGCGGCAGCATGGCGCGGTAGATATGGACGGGCTGCTCTACCGCATCTAGATCGTTTAGTGCGGTGCGGAAGGTCGAGAGGTTCGCGATGGTTTCCTCGATCCGTTCCGGCAGTTTCTTGGCCGTGACCGAGAAAGCATCCGAGGTCGTCAGCACCACTTCGCCAATCTGGTTCATATGCGTGCGCAGGTCGGTCGCGTCGGTGAGGAACGTGCCGAGGCTCGATTCCAAACCTTTGATGTGGTCCTCGGTGACAGCGTGGATGCGGACGCGGGATTTCTCCAGAATGCTCTGAAGACGGTGGATGATCGCGTCGCTTTCGTCGGTCAGATCACGCAGCCACTGTGCCAGTTCGCGCAAGGCGCGGCCGTCTTCGCCCAGCTTGGCGCAGATGATGACCGCGTTGATACCGGCGAGGCGAACTTCGTGGGCGATTTTGCGCAGGGTGGACTCGTGCTTGAGGATCACGTCGAGGCGTTTGTTGATCTTCTGCGCCTGTCCCGCCATCACCGCAAAGTGCTTGCGGCTGGCGTCGAGGCTCGTGTTCAGATCATTCTCGTCATGGTCGATTTCCCAGACCGAGCGTTGGCCGAAAGCCGAAACGGCAGCAGCCTGAAGCGCCTGATGCGCACTGTCGCCCACACCTTCGAGCGATCCGATCGCCACGTCGACTTCGGCAATCGCGTCTTCGCGGGCGCCCTCGGTCAGGGCAATCGACACGTCGATAAGCGTCGCGCTGAAGTCGGGCTTGGCCCCAGTGCAATAGCTCAGGGTCTGTTCGACACGTTCGAAACGCTGGCGTGTGGAGTCGCCGATCTGCATCGCGATGATGATGCGCGACACTTCGGACGAAATCTGGCCCATCTGCGTGGACAGCTCCAGCGAGGCGCTCATCAGGGCGTCCTGACTGTTCCGCATTCGCTGCGAGATCGTGGCATATCCGGTGATCGCAGGGATCACGTTGCGGCGCAGATCAAGCAGCATGTCCTTCTGTTCGTATTCCATCTTGGACACGTCGAAGATGGCCGAGGACATGGCGTCGTTGATCTCGCCAAGGATCTCTTCGGCCTCGCTCGACATGGTGCCGAGCCGCTCGATGAACGCCGTCACCTGCGGGCGGGGCGGGACAAGGCCATTGCCCTGAATGCGCGCGTTGATGGAGATGTTCGCCATGGTGCGCACGACACGGTCAAGCTCGCGCACTTCGGTTAGGATTGCACGGATCGCGTCGCGCAGACCGTCGGATGCCACGCCAAAGCCGTCAATGTCGCTGCGCAGGTTGCTCAGCTCGGTGTTGACGGTGTCAATCGACTGACCAAGCGCCTCGCTGTCGCCGAGCGTCTTTTCCAGCGTGCGGAATTCTTCGGACAGGTTCTGCAATTCGTCCAGAGACGCTTCGAGCCCCGTACCCGCGGCATCGAAAATGCGTTCGGTCTCACCGCGCAAACTCGCAATGCCGATCCGGAAATTTTCGGCCGGTGTATTCGTGTTGGATTGGCGCAGAACCTGGTTCATGACGATTATCCTCCGCGGTGCATCCGCGCAAAGGCCATGATGGCCGTCGCGATGCGGTTGAGCGGCATGACTTGCTGGGCGTGGCCACGCTCCACTGCCGCGCGGGGCATGCCATAGACGACGCAGGAGGCTTCATCCTGCGCAATGGTCCGGCCGCCGATCTGTTTGATCTCGCCAAGGCACGTTGCGCCGTCGTCGCCCATGCCCGTCATGATGACGCCGAGCGTATTGGCACCGGCTTCTGCCGCGCCGGAACGGAACAGCACGTCTGCGGACGGCTTGTGGCGACTGACGGGCGCGCCTTCGATGACCTTGCAACGATAGTTCTGACCGATGCGCTGGAGCGCGAGGTGACGATCGCCCGCCGCAATGATCGCGTGCCCCTGCTGGACTGGCATCCCGTCTGCAGCTTCGAACACGCGGATCTGGGAAAGACTGTCAAGGCGGCGCGCAAAGGCGCTGGTGAAGCCCTTCGGCATATGCTGGACGATCACGATGCCGGGCGCATCAGGGGGCAGGGCGCAGAGGACTTCGCGCAGGGCCTCGGTCCCGCCCGTGGACGCGCCGATGCAGACGATCGGCTCGGTGCGCGGGTGGGCTTTCTTGAAATTCGGCGGCGGCAGGATTTCGTCCGCAGTCAGCCTGGGCGACGGCGGAACTGGCGCAGCAGGGCCGGTGCGGCGGCGCACCGCACGACCGCGACCACGCGACTGCGCTGCCCCGTAAACCGCGTTGCAGATCGTTTCGGCCGCTTCGGCGCGTTCCTGATCGCTCCGCGGGGCGGGCTTGAGGATGACGTCGATAGCACCTGCCTCCAGCGCCTCGACCGTACGGGCAGAGCCCTGATCGGTTAGCGAAGAGCAGATGATGATCGGCAGCGGGCGCTGGTCCATGATTTTGCGTAGGAAGGTCAGGCCATCCATTCCCGGCATTTCAAGGTCGAGCAGAATAACGTCCGGCAACGCATCTTTCATCGTGCGCGCAGCCGTGTAGGCATCCTGCGCTGCAGCCAGCACCTCGATCCCGGGATCGGTCTCCAAGAGGCGCTTGAGCATGACACGAGACGACGAGGAGTCGTCGACGATGAGAACTTTGATTTTATCGTTACCGAGAGACATTACAGAGCCTTCTTGAAGATAGTCGGTTGGACGTGTTCCAGTCCTTCGGACCGCACGATCATGCTTTCCGCATGACCGGTGATCAGATAGCCGCCAGGCGCGAGGTGGTCTTGCATACGGCGTACCACAGCCGATTTGTCGTCCGCGTCGAAGTAGATCAGCACGTTGCGCAAGAAGATCACGTTGATATCCCGATCCAGCGGATAGGTCGGGTCCATCAGGTTCATGTGGCGGAACTTCACGCGGCGGCGCAATTCGGGCACAACGCGCACCTTCGTCGCGACTTCGGGCGCGGTGCCGCGCATGAAGTATTTGGACGACAGATGGCGCGGGATCAGCTTAATCTGTTCGGCTTCGTAGACCGCCTGATTGGCGCGCTGAACCATGCGGCGCGAGATGTCCGTGCCGAGGATCGCCCACTCGAACTTGCGCCGGATCGCGGCTTCGTTGAGCACCATCGCAGCGGTGAACGCTTCTGCCCCTTCGGAGCTTGCCGCACTCCAGACCTTGAACTTGCGGCGATCATTCGCCGTCCGGTCGAGGAATTCCTTCAGCGCGACCTCCGTGAGGAAATCGAAATGCTCGGCCTCGCGGAAAAAGCTGGTGGTGTTCGTGGTCAGAAGGTCCAGCACGACCTTGATCTCGTCCTGACCGAGCTTGCCCTGCATGAGTTCCTGAAGGTAGGTCTCTGTATCGGGCAAACGCGCCAGCACCACACGGCGGCGCAGGCGTTGCTCGATCATGGCGACCTTGCCCTCGGGCAGGGAAATTCCGCTGAGCGATTTGAGCAGCTCGCGGAATCTCTGGCTGGTCAGTGACTGGATAGCTTCGGCCATATATGGTTCACGCCGCAGATGAGCTGTCGGAAGCAGACACGTCTGAGTCCATTTTCAGCAGGGTACGCCCGGCTTGGGCAAAAAGGTTATCGAGGTCGAGCACGCTGACGACTTCGCCATTGCGGCGACCGATGCCTTCGATCGAAGCGCCGTGCCATTGCAGCAGGTCGGCTTCGGACATCGGACGCAGTTCTCCGTCGTCGACTTGGCAAACCTCGATCACCTTGTCGGTGCGCAGACCTATGACGAGCTTGCGCCCGCCGTGGTCGATCAGCGTCACGAGGATGCGGGTCTGCGGCGTGTCTTCCAGAGCGGGAAGCTTCAGAAGCGTGCGCAGATCCACCACCGGAATGTTATCGCCGCGAAGGTCGATAACGCCCATCAGGTAGGCCGGTGCGCTGGGCATCGGCGAAATCGGACGGATGTCGAGAATTTCCTGCACCCGTTCGACCGGGACTCCGTAGAGTCCACGGTCGACGGTGAAGGTCACTACTCCGGATGCGATAGACATTCGGTGTCCTCCAGTCAGGCGTTAGCCGCGTGCGAAGGCTTGGTCGAGATTGTCGTCGCCACCTTCCAGATCGAAGTCGAAACCGGCGCTATCGTCGTGACGCGGCATCGGGGAGTGACCCTTGTTTGCCGGTGCCGCGTTGCGCGGCTGGCTGCGACGGATCGCACCCGCGTTCGATGCGCCGTCGACCTTGAAGAAGCTCACGGTCTCCGACAGTTCGGCCGACAGGTCGGCCAGTTCGGTCGCGCTGGACGACAGCTGTTCCGACGCAGAGGTGTTTTCCTGCGTGACGCGGTCGAGCTGGTTGATCGACATGCTGATCTGCGAGGAGCCGGTGGCCAGTTCGCGCGATGCAACGGTGATCTCGGTGACGAGCTGCGAGGTGCGCTCGATATCGGGAACCAGTGCCTGCAGCATGTCGCCTGCGCTGGCTGCGGTCGTGACGGTCGAAGCCGACAGCGACGAGATTTCCGCAGCAGCGGTCTGGCTGCGTTCTGCAAGCTTGCGTACTTCGGCAGCAACAACCGCGAAGCCGCGACCATGTTCACCTGCACGGGCTGCTTCCACAGCGGCGTTCAGAGCGAGAAGGTCGGTCTGACGCGCGATTTCCTGAACGATCATGATACGCTCTGCGATGGTCTGCATCGCGTTGACGGCGTCCGATACGGCCTTGCCCGAAGCGCGGGCGTCTTCTGCCGACTTGGTCGCCATCTTTTCGGTGGTCTGCGCGTTTTCCGACGATTGCTTGATGTTCGCAGCCATCTCTTCGACAGCAGCCGAAGCTTCTTCGGTCGACGAAGCCTGCTCGGTCGCACCCTGCGAAAGCTGCTCCGAGGTCGCGGCCATCTGGTTCGCACCGTTCGACACGTTGCGCACCGAAACCGAAACTTCGTTCACGATGTTACGCAGGTTGGTGACCATCTCGTTCATCGCGTTCTGAAGCTGGGCAATCTCGTCCGAGCCCTTCACTTCAAGCATGTTGCGCAGGTCGCCGTTGGCGATCTTGTTGGCAGCCTTGGCGCTGAGCGCGAGGCGGCGCGAGATGCTCAGAACGATGAAGGTCGACGAAATGACGCCGACGGCAATCGCAGCAGCCGCAAGAAGGATCAGGTTCATACGGTTGGTGACGAATGCAGCGTGGTTCGCAGCAACGTCGGCTTCGACCTTGCCGTGGATGACTTCGTGCAGTTCCTCGAGTTTCTCTTCGATGTGGAAGTTCGTTGCACCGAGATCATCGTGATAGAGCGTGTTTGCCATATCGCCCTGACCCGAAAGTTCGAAGCTGATCACGCGGCGGGCAGTCGCTGCCGCTTCTTCGCGCAGGGACTGGATTTCAGCCACGATCGGCAGGGCTGCCGGAATGTGGCTGCCTCCCAGTTCTTCGATAATGCGATCTGCGTTCTCTCCATGAGCACGCATTTCTTCCTGAAGGTTCGGGATGTGGTTTGCAGGTGCACCCGGAAGACCGATCAGGATTCTCGAGACCGTGTAGGCTTCGAGAAGCTGCTCTTTGCGTAGATCTTCGACCAGCAGCAGTTCAGGCACCTCGACGTCGACGACGCCCGAGAAGCTCTCGTTCGTTTTGGTCAGGTTGTTGATCGCCATCCACGAGGAGAAGGCGAATAGGGCGAACACAAAGGCAAATGTCGCCGCGAGTTTGGCTTTGATTGTAAGGCGCATGGCGTGTCCTCTTTAGGCAGCAGCAGCGGCGCGCTGCGCCATTGCGGTACAAATGGTGGAAAGATCAGGCATCAGGACGAAAGTCTCGTCGTCACCCTTGAAGAGACCGGTAACAAAGTCGGCGGGCCACATGCTGTTGGACGGCAGCGGCTCGATCGACGATTTGGGGATCATCGCAACCTCGTGGACGATGTCGGACATGATCGCGACGGTCGCCGGCTCTCCTGCAAGCAGCAGTTCGAGCACAAGGAAACGACGGGCATCTTCGGGACGGTCGGCGGGGCCTTTGTCCGTGATACCCAGCGGCAGGCGCAGATCGGCCAACGGCAGAACCTGCCCGCGCACATTCAGAACCCAAGGGGCGAATTTTCCCGCACCCGGAACACGGGTCATAGGCAGCGGGTCCATAATCTCGCGCAGGTCGGTCGCCGGAATGGCGAGCTTCTGCGGCCCGATGGAAAACGTAATCACCGTGATGGTGGCGTTCTTGTTGGTTTCAGCGCTCATGCAGCAGCCTCCTTCGAGCTGTCGGCCAGCGGACCGGCCTGTGCGAGCAATTGCGGCACGTCGATAATCAGCGACACCGTGCCATCACCGAGGATGGTGGCGCCCGAGATCGACCGTGCACTGTGCTGGAGTTTGGAAACCTGTTTGATCACCGTCTGGTTGGTGCCGATGATGTGGTCGACGACGATACCGATGCGGCTCTCGCCCGCTTCGACAACGACGACGTTCTGTTCCTTGGGCGCTTCGCCCGTACATTCGAAGATGCTGCGCAGGCGGATGAACGGGACAAAGTGACCACGGATATCGAGGTAATCGCCCGTCCGGCTCGCCAGCGTCTTTTCGGCCGGCAGTTCGAAGATTTCCTTCACCGCCGCCATCGGCAGTGTGTAGCGCTCATCGTCCACTTCGATCAGCAGACCGTCGATGATCGCCAGCGTCAGCGGCAGGCGCAGGGTCACCGTGGTGCCTTCGCCCAGTTTCGATGCGACTTCGATATTGCCGCGCAGGCCTTCGATGGTCCGGCGCACAACATCCATACCGACACCGCGCCCCGAAAGCTCGGTCACCGTTTCGGCGGTCGAGAAACCGGGCTCGAAGATCAGCATGAAGATCTGGCTATCGGTCAGCACCATGTCCGAATTGATGAGTCCGCGCTCGATAGCTTTGTGGCGGATCACGTCGGGGTTCATGCCGCGGCCGTCGTCCTTGACGCGGATCAGCACTTCGCCGCCCGCGTGGACAGCCGACAGCTCGACCTTTCCGATCATCGGCTTGCCGGTCGTTTCGCGCTGTTCCTGCGTTTCCATGCCGTGATCGATGGCGTTGCGAAGGATGTGCACCAGCGGATCGGCCAGCTTTTCAATGACGGTCTTGTCGAGCTCGGTTTCCTCGCCGTGAACCTCGAAATCGACGGGTTTGTTCAGATCGTCCGACAGACCCATAATCAGGCGACGGCAACGGGCCACGAGCGTGCGCATCGGCACCATCCGCATGGTCATTGTCGCATCGCGCAGACGCGCGGCAAGGCGAGCGACTTCTTCGGCTGTGGCGATGATCGCGGCATCACGGCTCTGGCGGGCCAGTTCGGTCAGGCGGGCCTCGACGGTGACAAGCTCACCGACCGAGTCCATGAGCGTATCGAGGCGCGCCGCAGGGACGCGGACGGAAGCCGCAGGCTCGGAAGACGCATCGGCCTTGGGTGCTTTGGCAGCAGGCTTCGGTGCAGCGGGCGCAAGGGCAGGCTTCGGCGCTTCGGCAACCGGCGCATCCTCTGCCTCGTCTTCCTCTACCTCATCGGGTGCGAAGAAACCGACGCCCTCTTCGTTCTCATGCTCGGCAGCAAGTTCGCCCAGATCGAGGTCGAAACCGCCCTCGGCAGGCGCGTCCGCTTCAAGGCTCCAATCCGCTTCGGCGAACATGAAGACTTCGTCGATGTCCTCGCGGCTGATGCCATCGGGGAAATACATCGACCAGCCGACATAGCAGACGTCGACATCAAGGTCCGACAGACCCGGAACGCGAGAGATATCGGCCTTCAAATCCGTACCGCCCAGATCGCGCAATTCGCCCAGAACGACCGACGGAATAGCGCCAAGGCCCAGCGCATCGTCCGTCAGGGTAAAGCGCAGGATCGCACCGGCGGTGACGGGCTCCGGCTCGGGCAGGGGATCTCCGAAATCAACATCCAGAGGTTCTTCGACGGCAGGCGCAGGCGGGGCATCGCCCGCATCGGCGGTCATCGCAGTCAGCGCGGCAAGGATCTCCTCCCGCACACCGTCCGGATCGTCCGTGCCTTCGACAAGGCCGGGGATTTCATCACGGGCAGCGAGGCCGAGCTTGATCAGTTCGTTCGTCACTTTGACCTGACCCGAGCGGACCTTGTCGAAAGCGGTTTCAAAGTCGTGGATAAAAGCCGCGAGGTCGACAAATCCAAACATCGCGCCGCTACCTTTGATGGTATGCAGATCGCGGAACACCTGATTGACCAGCCCCTCGTCATCGGGGCTGACCTGCAAGTCGATGAGACCCCGTTCGAGGCTCTCGAGCAGTTCTCTCAGCTCTTCGTGGAAAATTTCGACCATTTCATCGGACATCAGCCAAGCACCTTCTTCATCACGGCAAGCAGCTTGTCCTGAGTGAACGGTTTGACCATCCAGCCCAGCGCACCCGCAGCGCGGGCCTGTTGCTTGAGGTTGTCTGCGGAATCCGTGGACAGCACGACGATCGGCACACCTTTGCCGTTCGGATGCGCGCGCAGGGCGCGGATCATGCTGATGCCGTCCATGTTGGGCATGTTCTGGTCAGTGATGATCGCATCGACGCGGCTGGTGGTCGCCTTGGCAAAGCCGTCCTGACCGTCCACCGCTTCGAGCACATTGTAGCCCGCCTCGCGCAGCGTCAGAGACACCATGCGCCGGATCGAGGGGCTGTCATCTACCGTCAGAATGGTTTTACTCATAATATCCTCAGTGCTCGTTATTTTCTGCTACAGGCTCTGCGAGTGCGAGTTGGGAGCCCAGCGCGTGCAAGGACACTGCCTGCGCAACGGCGCTGTCTGCTCCTGCAAGAACCGTGAAAGTCCGCGCGCGTGCCGCCGCATCGAGCGAAGCACTGACCATGACCTGAAGCGGTCCGAAGTCGATTTTGGTCACTTCGGTTGCGTCGATCAGACAATCACCTTCGTCCACGGCCTCGATCAGAACTTCGAGGAGGTCGGTAGAATCCGCGTGGTTGAGGTCCCCTGTCAGGGCGATTTCGACGTTTGGCATGCCTTGCTCCGATCTACCGTTATCGCGACAGCCTGCAGAACTGTCTGGTATGCCACGTCTAACGGTTGATCGAAGCAAACCTTTATGACGCCATCGGCTTGGGCGGTGTATCCTTTTGGACGGGCCGCCCGATCAATGGGTCAGTATTGGGCTTCTCTGTGCAAATACCTTGCCATTTAACGAAAAGTTTCTTGATCGGAGCGAGTGGTTAATTCCCGTTAAAGTTGACAGTTGTCAATTAATTCAACTTTGAATAACCTTATTTTAAGACCGCCGCGCATAGCCTGATCCCCGTCCAACGGAGGGTCCAGCTATGTTCGACATGTCCACGTCCGCTCACGTCCTGCCGCAGGTCGCGGTGATGATGACCTTGCATCGCGGCGACCGCCTCGATCAGTTTGAAACCGCGCTCGGATCGGTGGAGGCGCAAGCGGGTGTTGCCGCCGTCCACGTCTACCTATGCTGCGACGGCCCGCTGCCTGTCGCGCATGAAGACTGGCTCGCCGCCAACCGCGACCGTTTCCACTGCGTGATCCGTAATCCCCGCTGCCTCGGCCTCGCGGAGTCGCTCAACCGCCTGATCGACATGCTCGGGGAAGAGCCCTTCGTCTTCCGTATGGATGGAGACGACGTCTCACACGCTGGCCGTTTCGCCGCTCAGATCGCGTACATGAACGATCACCCCACGCTCGGCCTCGTCGGCTGTCAGGTGGTGGATATCGACGACGACGGTACACCTCTGGCCCGCCGCAAATACCCCGTCGCGCAAGAGGACGTGGTGCGTTCCCTCACGCGGGTCATTCCCGTGCTGCACCCGACTTTCTGTATGCGCCGCAGTATCTTGCGCGACCGTAAAGCCCGTTACCCTGCCGCCTATCTGACCGAGGATCTGGCGTTTCTGGTGCGCCTGTCAGAGCTTGGCGTGCAGATCGGGAACTGCCCTCAGACGCTGTTCAGTTGGCGGACAGGGAAGGGCTTCTACCGTCGCCGCACCTCGGTCCGCCGCGGTCTGACCGAGGCAAAATGGTACGCCCGCGCAGTCTACAAGCAACACGGGCTGATTTCTGCGGGCTACGTTTACCCGATGTTAAGGCTTGGTCTGCGCATGATGCCCGCATCTCTCATGCGGTTGGTGTATCAAAGTAGCCTGCGCAGCCGCATCTCCCGCACCCAAGGCCCGACGGAGGCGTAATGCACATCCATATGCCCGCGCGCATGATGCGTTTGCCCAACATCTCGGGCGACCTCGCGCTGGCGCTTTTGCTGACGCTCCCGTTCTGCGCCATGGCCAAACCGGGGTGGTTGGGAAACTTCGACGCGAACCTGTCGCTGTTCGTGCTGGTGCCTTTGCTGCCCGTCCTGTGGTTTACCCGCACATGGCGGGTCGTGCTGGTGCGCGGGCGAGGCGGCGTGATGCTCCGCGCAGTGGTTGGGCTGTTGTTGATCTGCGCGGTGTTTACCGTAATCGGAGGCGTGCGGTTGCACTTTGAGGGCGTCACCGCCTACGGCCTCGACCCGCTGCCAAAGTCACTGAAGACCGCCATCGTGCCTCTGCTGCTCGCAGTCTTCGTGACAGCCGCTGCAGCCGTCCCCAGCCTTGCGCGCCCCGCCGATCTGCAATCCGCCATGGTCGCGGGCTTTGCCCTCGTCGCTGCGTACACGGCTATTCAGTGGGTATCTTTGGTCGCCCCAAACGCCATATATTCAATGCTTTGGCCCGCCATCGAAGGCGCGCGGGACAACGGCGGCGTCTCTGCTATCACCCGCTTTGGCCGCGTTACCGGCCCGACGATGGAGCCGGCCGAGCTCGCCAAACTCGCCATCCTGTTCTTCCTCCCGTGGTTCGCATTTCCGGCGGAGGGGCGGGCGAACATCTGGCTACTGCTGGGCGCTCTGACACTCGCCGCGCTGAGCATGTCGATCATCGGCCTCTTGCTCGTTGGCATGTCCGCCGTGCTGCTGATCCGCCACTTCCGATGGCTCGCGATAGTCGTCATCGCTGCTGCGGTCAGCGCTTCGCTGCTTCCGGGGCTGACGGAGCGCCTCGCGAACATCTCGC
This sequence comes from Marivivens aquimaris, assembly GCF_015220045.1. NCBI lineage: Bacteria > Pseudomonadati > Pseudomonadota > Alphaproteobacteria > Rhodobacterales > Paracoccaceae > Marivivens > Marivivens aquimaris. The sequence goes on from NZ_JADBGB010000001.1 coordinate 85,641, forward strand.
ATGACCCCTCGGCCATCATCCGCAGTCACTACAACGCCGCCGCGCTGGGCCTCATCGCAGAGCGCCCGATCTTCGGCCTCGGCTGGTCGAACGAATTGTTCTTCTACCCCGAACGCGTCTCCGGCATCTCCCACCTTTGGGAAGTGTCCGAGGACCTCCGCACCGGCAACGCGCTCACCGCGAAAAGCCTGATGCTGCGCCTCGCGATGTACGCGGGGCTTCCCGTGCTCATCGGAACTATCTCCACCATCACTTGGGCTCTGATCGGGGGTCGCAGCCGAGCACTTTCCCGCGCTCGTTTCGCCTTAGCAATCTTCGCCATCGCCGGAGCCATCGACGGCGGCATGATCACCTCGCTCTACCTCTGGGCGGGGCCGTCGCTTTGTATCGGTGCGCTCATCGCAGAGAGGCGAGCGCTATGATCCGGCAGAGTTTTCTCGCGCTCGGACTTCGGCTCATGGCTGCCGGCATTGCCTACGCCACGGTCATGCTCTTTGGGCGCTGGATGACGCCACAGGACTACGGCGACTTTGTCATTGTGCTCTCGGGCCTCGGGTTCGGCGCGGTCATCGTCGGGCAGGGTTATCCGCTCATTCTGCTGCGCTACGTGCACGAGCCGAACGGAGGCGCCGCGCTCTCTGCCGCCAATTGCCGCGTGCTGATGATGGCCGTCGCGGCTGCGCTATTGGCGGCTGTCATCGCTCCGCGTCCCGCGCTGGCCTACGGCGCGCTGCTGCTCCCCGCCTTTGCCCTCTGCGATATCAGCGGCGCGGCTCTGCGCGCTCAAGGCAAGATCACCGCCGCGCTTGCGCCCCGCGATATCAGCTGGCGTCTGGCCCTGATCGGTCTCGCGCCTGCGGTAGGGTTTGGAGCGTCCGATCTGCTGATTGCCGCCAACTTCATCCTTTGGCCGATTGCCTTGGCGATGTGGGCTGCTGCGAGGTTGCCCCGAACTGGCCACGCGCCACCGATGCAACGGCCCGCGCGGCGCGTCTGGACCACGATGCTGGCGAATGCGGGCCTCGCAAACCTCGATACGCTCTGTATCGCTGGGGTTTTCGGCCCCGAAATCGCAGGCCTTTACTTCGCCGCCGCCCGCACGGCGAGCCTCCCGTCCTTTGCCCTTAACGCCGCGAACATGGTCCTCGGCCCGCGCATTGCAAGGGCGCCTGTAGTCACGGACCTGAGAAAATCCGCGCTGTTCGGCGCGCTCCCCGCCTTCGCGGCATTTTTGGTGTTTTGGGTGGCGGGCGAGCGCATCCTCGCGCTATTCGGCGAGCGGTTCACCAATATGTTGCCGGTCCTGCTGATCCTGTCTCTGGGCCAGGTCGTGAACGGAGCCGCCGGACCCGCTGGCCTCATCCTGAATTTGCGAGGGCACGAGGCGTGCCACAGCCGCATCTCGCTATCGGCGTTCGTCGCAGCAATGATCGCTGTCCCGCTTGCGGCGCTGTTCGGCAGCCCGGTCACCGTGGCGATCACGTCGACCGCGATCCTCATCGCCTACGAACTCGCACTCTTGCGGGCCGCGACCCGTAAAACGGGGCTCTCGATTTCAGTCTTTTCCCAGGGGGCTCGCGGATGAAGGCACGTCTACTTCTCGCTCTTGGCATAAATCCACACCGGCGCGGGGTGGGGTCATTTTGGATCAAGATGGCCCAATATGTGGTCGGTTCGCTCGAACTTCTGCTGCTCTTTACGCCTTATGTGCGCACACTCGGACACTTGCCCAAAGTCGATCTGATGGTGGTCGGCGCACAAAAAGCGGGAACAACGTGGCTCGACGCCCAATTGCGAATATCGAGGGTTTGTCGCCTGCCTGACATCAAGGAACTCCATCATTTCGACAGGGGGCGATGCTGGACGCTGCGACGATATCTGAGGCAGTTAGGCAGAGCGACCGTTATCGAGATCGCGCCGGACTACGGGCCGCTGTCGGTGTGGCGTATCCACGCGATGCGGCGGCTGTTTCCGGACATGAAGGTCGCCATGATCCTCCGCCATCCGGCCGAAAGGGATTGGTCTGGCCTGCGTATGGAGATGGGTTTTGACAGTGGGCAGCCGCTTGGGGACGTTCCGGTGGCCGCGATGCTAGGCTATCTGAAATCCCGTCGCGGGCGTCGGTACAGCGACTACAGCACCCATATTGCAAGGTGGAGTGCCGTGTTCGGCCGCGAAAACCTGCTATTGGTGCCGTTCGATGATATTGCGCGGGATCCGGCGGGGGTGGTGGGGCGCGTTTTGAGCCATGCGGGTCTGGACGCCGAAGCGCCGGTGATTTCGCCTGAGCCAGTATTTACCGGAGAGGCGCGAGACCCGCCACCCGCTGTCGCGGCTTTTTTGAACCGTCGGGCGCGGGCGCAAATTGCCAAGCTTCCGACACGGTGGGCGGAGCGGTGGGATCGGCAATTACAGGCTTTGCCGTCGGGTAAGTCCCTGTATATCTGCGGGTTTTGTCCGAACGACAGGTCGACGTCTTCGGGTCAGAAACTGGCGCATCGAAAGATCACTGAAATGGCGAAGCAATTCGCGCAGGTCGACGTTATTTATTTTCGGAACAAACTGGATCGTCTGGACCCTCAGCCAGCCAATTGGCCCACGAATGTGCGCATCCTGACGGACTTTGAAGTGGGTCCAAAGCAGCGCATTGTGGGCGCACTACGCTGGCCTCACCTGCCGAAATTCGCCTCTGCGCGTCGCTGGGCGGCCGGGCGTCTGATTGGTAGGCTTGTGGAATCCGCAGACTATCGCGCGTTTTATGCTGACTTTTCGCAAGGCGCGGGCGCGATACCAGAGGCCGCGCTGCCTCTGTTCGAATTTCGGCAACATGATGTGGTGTCGAAGCTTTACGATCGCATGGCGGATCAGCGCCCGATGTTGCGGCTTGAGGCGTTCCTCACGCGCCGTTGGGAGCAGCGGGTTTGGTCGCGCGTTGCCCAGGTGACGACCTTGTCCGAAGAGGATGCGGCGGAAATAGCTGCCTTTTGCGTGGAGGCCCGCGCCGAACCTGTGTCCGGGACGGTCGCAATCGCGAAGCCGGCCCCCGTTTCAGGGCGCATCATTTTCTGGGGCAACATGGCCCGTGCGGAGAACGAGGACGCGGCGGTTCGGTTGGTGAACGACATCCTGCCGCGCGTGAAGATGGTAGTCCCCGATGCGCATGTCTGGATCGTTGGCGCCCATCCGACGGAGAGGGTGCAAGAGCTGGCGAGCGGTGCTGTGACGGTCACAGGCTTCATCGACGACCCCGCGCCGGTTTTGGCGACGGCTGCGGTGGCTGCAGTGCCGCTCAAGCTCGGCTCGGGCGTGAAAATCAAGGTATTGGAGACGTTGGAGGGCGGCATTCCGACGGTGGTGTCTCCGGTGGGCGGGGAGGGGATCCCCGACCACCCGCTTTTGACCCGCGTGCTCGATGACGGCGCAATGGCGGACGCAATTATCGACATTCTGGCCGCTCAGAGTGTGCCGGCCGCAAAGAACGACATGCGGGAAATGGCAAACGGTGGAACCCAGTTGGCGTCGACCGAAATGGTAGAGAAGAAGTGCTCCGTCCCGCCAGCGTCCGTTGCGGCGATGTCGAATGTGCCCGTCGGTGCGGCCCAGTGGACGGCGTCGGCCTCGCGCAGCGCGGGCGCGCCTGAGGTTCCGATATAGCTGGTGCCAGCCGCGCCCTGTTCGAACTGCGCGGCTAGCAGGATGACGTCCTCGCCTGCTACCGCGCTGCCCGGACCGAAGCCGATATTCAGATCGCCCGTGTAGTTCGGCGTGAACTGGATAGTGAGGCGAAGAGCGCCTCCGATGGGAACGATCGCCACGTCTCCGATAGTGCCCGCGTCGATGGCCTCGACGACGATGCCTTGGTCGATGAGGATGCGCGTTTCCGTGCCGCCCGCGTTGTCGCGCAGGATGCAGCGGGCCTTGCCGGAGGTGCCAAGGATGAGCCACGCGGACAGGCAATAGACCTGACCGTCGGTAACTGGCGGACGGTTGGTGTGGAGAAGCCGGTGCCAAGTGGCTCCGTTCGAGCTGATCCGGCACCCGTCGAAACGGCCAAGCGCGGCGAGCGAAAGCATCTCTGCACTGCCGCCCGACGCCGTCCAGCCGCCTGCGATATCTGCAGCGCTGAAGTGTAGGAGGTTGGTGGACGCGCCCTCGATCAGCGCGGCGGGAACGCCTCCGGTATCCGAAGTGCGCAGCGTGTTCGCGGGGGCGTCGATAAACGCGCCGCCAGCGATGCTGATCCCCGCGCTATCGCGCTGAACGCCGAAGCCGGCGGGGTAAACCTGCCGCGCGATGTCCCATGTGGCGATGGGGGCGGCGACCGCGCGGGTCGCTTGGAATTTCACGCTCGTTTTCATCACCAGCCCACCATGATGCCGGAGGCCGTGGTGCCAGTGGCGTGGATGCGGGTCGCCTCGATCAGGTGCCAGCCTCCGTTCAGCGCGGGGGTCGTCAGCGTCTGCCCGCCCGCGGTGGTCAGCGTGACCGCGCCGCCGTCCGCGAGGTAAATCCACTGCGATACGACCGGCAGATCGGTGTCATCGGACGGCGTGACATTGGCGAGGTTCGCGGGGCCGCCAGCGCGGCTGCGGGTCTGCGAGGCGTAGGGATCGTGAGCGGTCATGGGGTGTCTCCTGTGCTTTGATCCGGACATTAACGCGGAGCGTTTAACGGGCGCCGAAGGGTGCGTACGGTGCTCTTTTCGCGAATGCAGCATTGCTTTGACTGGGCGGGGCGGGGTACTCCTATGCGCATTGCAAAGCCCTTTTCATTGGTAAATTTGGAGTTTTCCGTGGCACCGAAATTCGGAACGAGTGGTCTGCGTGGTCTTGTGACCGAACTGACCGACGATCTTGTCGGCGACTACACCCGTGCGTTTATTGACGCTTGCCAGCATGGCTCGCGCATTTACGTGGGTCAGGATCTGCGTCCGTCCTCCGAAAGCATCGGCGAGGCTGTCATCCGCGCGATCCGCGAACAGGGCGTCGAAGCGGTCGATTGCGGCGTGGTGCCGACCCCCGCGCTGGCTCTCGCTGCGAAAGGTGCGGGCGCGGTGATGATTACCGGCAGCCACATTCCCGCGGACCGCAACGGCCTGAAATTCTACGTGCCGACGGGCGAAGTGTCCAAGGCGGACGAGCAGGCGATCGTCGCGGCATACGATGCCAAGGTCGCGCCCGCTGGCAAGGACGCGCCGGTCGTCGAATACGGCGCGATCGCGCCCTACGTGGACCGCTATGCCCGCGCGTTCGGTGACACGGCGCTCGCCGGTTTGCGCATCGGCGTTTACCAACATTCCTCGGTCGCGCGCGATGTGATGATGGCGGTGATCGAACGTTTGGGTGGTGAGGGCGTTGCGCTCGCGCGGTCTGACGCGTTCATTCCCGTCGATACCGAAGCGGTCGATCAGGGCACCCGCGATATGCTGCGCGGTTGGTGTGCGGAGCATAACCTGTCGGCTGTGATTTCCACCGACGGTGACGCGGACCGCCCGATGGTGACGGATGGCGAAGGCAATGTGATCCCCGGCGATATCCTCGGCGTTCTGACCGCGCGGATGCTCGGTGCAGAGGTCGTCTGCACGCCGGTGTCGTCGAATTCGGTTGTCGGAATGCTGCCGGAGTTCGGCACCGTTCACATGACCCGCATCGGCTCGCCCTTCGTGATCGCCGCGATGGAAGAGGCGCTGGCCGAAGAGGGCGCGAAGGTTGTCGGGTTCGAGGCCAACGGCGGGTTCCTCCTCGGGTTCGAGGCGGACGCGCCAGCCGGAAAGCTGGAGCCGTTGATGACCCGCGATTCCATTCTACCGATCGTTGCGCCTCTGGCTGCAGCGAAGGCTGCGGGTCGCACCGTGGCTGAGTTGGTGGCGGAACTGCCGCCGCGCTTTACCGCTGCGGACCGCGTGACGGAAACGCCGACCGATAAATCGAAGGCTCTGCTGGCGGAATTGTCGGAAGACGCTGCGAAGCGTGCGGACTTCTTTAGCGCGCTGGGCGGGGTTTCGAATGTCGATCAGACCGACGGTCTGCGTGTGACATTCGAAAGCGGTGATGTCGTTCACCTGCGCCCGTCGGGCAATGCGCCCGAGTTCCGCGTTTATGCGGAAGCGAGCACGCCGGAACGTGCTCGCGAATTGGTCGACATGTATATGGAAACGGTCGGTAGCGCGCTGCGATAACGCAGCGCGCTCAAGCGCTTAGCTGTAGTAACCGGTGTAGCGGTAGGACTTTTCCTGCCCTTCGTGGCAGTTCAGGACCGACACCATCGCAGTGCCCTGACGAACCGAGTCCGTCAGCTGTTCGTAGCAGGTGCGCAGGTCCGACTGGTTGGTCACGCCGTAGCGCACACAGACCACAACGGCGTCCGCCATCGGAGCGATGTAGCGGGCGTCGACCACGGGAACGAGCGGCGCGGTGTCGATGATGATGACGTCAAGCGCCTTGCGGGCGTTCTTGATCAGCTCTTCAAAAGCAGCCGATTGGAGCGGCGCGTCGGTCGGTACGTTGCTGCGGCGCTTACCCATCATGATACCCAGCGGGGTCTTCGGGTCAGCGTCGTAGAATTCGCCTGTCGAATGTTCGGACGAATTGCCATCGATCAGGTATTCCAGCAGGCCGTGCTGGGGTTCCGCGCCGATCAGCTTGTGCTGGCTCGGCTTGCGAAGGTCGCCGTCGATCAGCAGCGTGCGCTTGCCTGCAATGGCGTAGGTGCGGGCGAGCGACAGGGCGTCGGTCGACTTACCTTCGGCGGGGATCGAGGACGTCACCATGATGACTTTGCCCTCACCCGGTTTGTCGGGCACTTGAAGGTCGATCGTGGCGCGCAGGCGGCGGAAGGATTCCGCGATCATCGACATCGGTTCGTCGACCAGACGGTCGGCCACCGACAGCTCGTTGGTGCCTTGCTGGACCTTGGGGATCACAGCAGCCACGCGGAGCGGGATGATGTTCGCAAGCTGGCTGGCCGAAACAACACCGCCAAAGAAGTATTCGTTGGCGAAGGCAATCGCGATACCGATACCGAGGCCGGCAACCAGCGCGAGCGCCAGTTCAAGTTTCTTGTTCGGGAACGACGCGTTGCGCGGCGGCAGGGCTTCGGAAACGATGCGGCTGTCCGCGATCTGCACCAGAGCCTGCGTTTCGATATCGCGCATACGCGACAGCAGGGTGTCGTACTGACGCTGGGCGATCTGGGCTTCCTGCTGGAGGCTATAGATCTCTGCCAGTGTTTCGGGGCTCAGGTTCGAGGCGAGCACTTCGTCACGGATGGCGCCGCGAATGGTCGTGCCTTCGTCCTGATAGCTGCGGATCGAGTTGTCGAGGTCGGAGACAGCAGCCTGCGCTTGGCTCTGCAGCTGGTCTTCGATCTGGGCGAGGCCGGAAGCAAGGTCGATCGCTTCGGCGGTGCCTGCTTCGGTGCCAGCAAGACGACGCTGGAGAGCTTCACGCTGCTGGTTCAAGCGGGCAAGGGCAGCATCGCCAACCTGCTGGGCCAGTTCATCGTAGTTCTGGTTGGCCAGCGCCTGACGGGCAGCGGTCTGGCTGGCGCGCGCCATGTCCAGCTGCTGGTTCATCGCAGTCAGGTCGCCGCGTAGCTGCGAAATACGGTCGGAGCCGATTTCGCTTTCGAGGCGCGACAGGTTCTGGTCGATGTAGGCTTCCAGCGCGCCGTCGGTGCTGGCCAGCGTTGCGCGGGCCTGAGCGAGCTGGTTCTGGATCACGTCACGGGCGGACAGCGAGGAGTCGACCTTCGAAGTGACCTGCTGCGCGATGTAATTCTGCGCATGGGCGTTCGCGATGTCTGCGGCACGCTGCGGGCTTTCCGAAGTGGCCGAAACCGCGATCAGGTAAGTCAGGCCGCGGCGACGCACGGACAGGCTATCGTTGAACTTGCCGAGTGTGCTTTGCATTAGGTCTTCACCGGTCGGCAGTTCGTTCACGTCCATCCCGAGTGCTGCGCGCAGCTTGTCGGTGATGCCAAAAGACGGGCCGTATTCGTCGGTGAGGTAAAGCTCCTGCGTCTGGATCGTCGTCAGCGCGAGGCTGTCGGATTTCAGGATCTCCACTTCGCTTTCGAGGCGCGCGTTGTCGGCCTGAGAGCTAGTGGTACCCGTTTCAAGGTCGAGGACGTTTTTCCCTTGCGGATCAACCATAAGGAGGGTCGTCGCAGTGTATTGGGAGGTCGCCTGCGTCAGGTGGAAGAATGCGATCGCAAGGGCAATAATCACCGTCAGAACAATGAGTCGTGCCTGGCGTCTGATGATTGAAAGAATTTCCTTGAGGTCGATAAAATCGGAATCTTGGTCAGTCATGCCAGTCCTAGTCAAATAAATCAGTTCAATTACTGGTACACAAAGAATTCGGGTCGCTTATGGCGGCTGCGTTCAAGGCACACAAGACGGTTCAGGTTTGAAAGAGAACTATCGTGTCGTCGTCACGCAAGATACGCGCAGCGGTCAATTTGCCAGTTTTGTAGGCACCTGTATCAATATTGATGCGATTGGGATGCTGCTCTACTTCGTTGACGATTACATGACCATGGATGAGAAAATTCTCGCCCTGGTACGCATCGGTGTCGCTGGCATCACCCCACATGAGGGTCGAAGGGGTCTGCTGTTCGAGCGGCAGACCAAGCTCGTAAGTCGCATGGGCAAAGCGGTAGCGGCCGACTTCGAGCGCGACCGGAAGATTCTTGAGGAATGTCTGGTGCTCCTGCGGAACGGCAGCTTCGGTCATGTGCGACAGCTTGGACGGCGAGGCGCTGAAGTTGCCTTCGGCGTCCGGTTTCAGGCCGTAGGACAGCATCGTTTCGGTGCCGCCCCAGACCAGCCAGTTCATGTTGTCGGACGGATCTTTGATGAACTTTATCATCATGTCTTCGTGGTTGCCGCGAATGGCGATCCGCGTGAAACCCTTGGGGGCAGGGGACATGAAGTGCTCGATCACGCCGCTGCTGCCGGTCGAGCGGTCGATGAGGTCGCCAAGGCTGACGATCAGTTTCGGGCCTGCGATATTGGCGCCGTCCGCAATGATCTGCTGTTCGAGCTTTTGCAGCAGATCGAGACGTCCATGGATGTCACCGATCGCGTAGATCGCGGCAGGCATGGACGGAAGGCGGAGGAGTTTCGTGTCGGGTTTAGGCTCGGCAGGTTCGGACTTTCGGAAAAGCTTGAACATCAAGCGGACTTTCTACGGAAATTGGCAACACCAAGTGCCAGAATGATTACAAATACAAAATTAACGCCCGGAAACTCGAAGCTGAAATCAACGAGAGAGTGCAGCGCTGCCTGCACGATAACACCGCAAGCGACGGCTGGCCCGATAAATCCGTGCTCGCGGCGTTTCCACGCAGCAAATGATGAAACAAACGCCATTGCGACGATCGCAGGAGGAATGCTGCCCAAGATGACGCCAGCTTCGCTCCAGAGCGCGAGGTAGGTGTTGTGGGCTCTTTCCCAAATTAAAGTCGTGCTGACTTCGTCTCTATGGAAAATTTCGAATGCGATCTGGTAATTGTCAAAACCGTAACCAAGCAGGGGATGTGCTGCGATCATCGTCAGGGTCTGGCGGTAAAGTTCGATGCGGCTATCTGAGTCTCCCGCAGTGAAGATCGCCCGCTCGATCACCCCTTGGCCGAAGCTGAACAGGAACACGGTGCCAAACACAGCTCCGACACCGACCAGCCAGAGGGCGGTTTTCCGCATTTTCACTCCGGCCTTCTTGTTCATGAGAAGCAGCGTGACAACGCCGCCGACAACGGTGGCGGCCATGCCTGCGCGGGATTGGGTCGCAAGAAGTGTGCCGCCCATGAGCGCAAGCATGCAAAGGCGCATCGCGGCCTCGATATGACGGGGGGTGATGCCTTTGCTCCCGCCAGGACGACGCATTTGCGGTTCATTGAACTTTTTTATGGTCACCGCGATGCCGGTGATGATCCCCATTCCGATGAACGTGGCAAAGGTATTGCGGTTTACAAAGGTGCCGGTCGCGTAACCGAGGTAGTAGGTCTTCTCACCCCAGAGGAAGCTGTCACCGAGGAACGAGAACGTAATCAGCGCAAATACCGCGTGGACCAGAATGCCGTAGAAAATCCACGACATCATGCGTTCGACGCGGTTGATGTTCTCGGCCACCCCGAGCGCCACGATGAAAACAAGCGCATAACTGCACCAGCGGATGATGCCTTGCAGAGAGGGGCCGCCGGCAAGGGTCAGCTTGGCAGTCTCGATGATTGTGCCGTCTTGCAGCCCAATCTCGCGCCCGATGGGCAGGAACTGCAGCAGCAGGCCGATAACGAACAGGGCGCCAGCAATCGTGATGAGGGGATGTTGGGTGATCGGCGGCTTTCTCTTCGGGTCGATCTGATAGATGACCAGCATTTGCAGGGTGCAGAGCACTGCGGCAGCAATCGCCAGCATCATTTGCGGCACAGGACGCGCGCCGCCCAGCGGGATCGGCGCGATCAGTGCGAGCAGGACGACCAGCACGGAAAAGATGTTGTTGGCCTGACTGGTGGAGGCGGCGCTCGGCTTGCCTTCGTCACGGGCCACCATCACTTCTTCGAACACAATCTCGGCGGAGTCGGCTTGCGCAGTTGTCTGGGTCGTCTCGCGCTTTTCTTTGAGCTTGTCTTCGAAGTTATTGAAGTCGATCACGTGTTAAGTTCCTTGCAGTCTTGCTCGTACACCGCTGAGGAAGCGGCGCTGCATGGACCCGTCGGCGGTCTGTACCGTCGCAACGAGCTGGTCCTGAAGTGCGGGGAAGCGGAAGTAGAGGTCGATGAGACCTTGGTAGAACTGGTAGCTTCCGAGCGCGGTTTTGACGTCGTCTTCGATGAAATCCGGAATGCCATCAGCACCGTTCTTCGCCGCGACGATATAGGCCGCTTCCACGCGGCGCAGCGCGTACCATGCATCGTTCGGGTTGGTGCTATGCGAAATACTTAACGGTGATTCGTATAGATCGAACTCGCCTTTTGTGGCTGCCACTGCGCCCTGTACCAGATATGGTAATGACATGGTTGGTGCGTCAGCGATGACCTCTTCCGCGCGTGCTGCACAGGTGTCGGCAATCGCATTACGTGCATCCGCAGCATAAAAGTCCGCCGTTTGGGACAAAAGTCCGCTCGCACAGCTTCGAAGCTGACCGTTTCGCGTGAGGTTCGCACCGGCATCATCAAGGGCATACTGTCCCTCGTACTGCATTTGGTACATCGTCCGGAATTCGAGATTCTGCTGCCTTAGCGACTTGAATTCACTGGGTATTAGAACGGCGGAGCCTGCTATGATCAACAGAGAAGCGGCCCCTATGGCAAGCCTGATCACGAATCCTCCGTCATGGTGTTAAGTAATTTGGTCGTCGTTTTCTTAATACTATCGTTCATTAGATGCCACGATAGGCGACAATTTGTTCAATATACTCGCAGAACGTTGTTTTAGGGTAACCGAAATGGTAACGAATGGTGGATATCAATGCCAACGGGTATTCTGCACTTGCAAAAGGGTAGTGCCTGTGGCCCTAGTTGAAGAAATTAGCCCCACACGAGGTAGTACGATGAAAAATGTTTTTAAAGTTCTCGCAGTCTCGGCGGCCCTCGCTGGCGGCACTGCAACCACCACTTTCGCCCAGGGCGTAACCATCACCACCCAAGCTGAGCTCGAGGCACAGTGCACCGTCGCTCCGGAAACTTGCGCAGCTCTCGTTGCACAGTTCGGTGCTGCTCTGGCTGCTGCCAACGCTCCGGTGAACCAGATCGCACAGCTCGTCGCTTACGCGAAGCAGTTCGTGGCCCAGAACCCGGTATACCGCGAAGTTATGGCCGGTTCGGTTGTAGCGGTTGCTTCTTCGGTTGCTAACGGCGCTGCAACCAATCCCGGTTACACCGCGTTCGCTTCGCAGGTTGTGGCTGACGCTCAAGACATCGATCCGGGCGTCGACTCCGGCACCGTTGTTGGTCAGAACCCGGGCTCGCCGGCTTAATAGCTGCGACACAGAATTGATGAAAAGGCGGGCCTTCGGGTCCGCCTTTTTTCGTTCCAGAGCCTTAACACGCAGGCCATGAGCGGAGTTTAGCCCGCTAGTTGCGATGTTAATGGGCTTGCGACTTATGCGAGAAAAATTCCGCTTGTGAGACTCATGAAACGGTGCACTAGCTCGGCCATCGGGCGCTTTTGCCCTTTCGAGGTAGTTAAAGATGAAGAGTGTTATCAAGTCGGCCGCTCTGGTTCTGGCAGTTGCGGGTATGTCCACGGCGCCAGTTTTCGTGCCGCAAGCGCAGGCCCAACAGGCCATCATCCAAGTCACATCGCTGGAAGAACTGATCGCGCAGTGTAATGCCGATCCGGCTATCTGTGCGACGCTGATCGCGAGCTATGGTGCGGCGCTGGTCGCAGCGGGTGCTTCGGTTGAGCAGCTCACTGCCCTGTCGAACTTTGCAGTCGACTTTTCGAACGGCGCGGGTGCTGCGTATCGTTCGGCGATTGCTGGTGCGATCATTGCGGTTGCGACCCAAGCCGCCAACAATCCGGCCTATATCGGACTGGCATCGCAGATGGTTGCCGCAGCAACGACGATTGACCCGAACGCTGACGTTGGCACCGTTGGTCAGGCTCCTGCTTCGCCGACCTAAGTCCATCAAGACAGACAGAAAACAAACGGCGGGTCAGTGCCCGCCGTTTTGCGTTAGGCGCACTCGCGCACTCCCATGCGGATCATGTCGCGTCCGCTGAGGTTGATAAGATTGGTCGAAGCATAGCGACCTGTACGCAGGAACCAGTCGCGAAGCTGCGGCGGATAGTAATACGCCATTGTCTGCGACCACGCTTCCCACTCCTGACGGGTGATGCGGCGGTCGGTGCGGGCGGGGCCATGGAACGCGAAGGTCGCGTTGCGGCCGACGCATGTGTTGGGCAGGCCCAGATACATGGTGCAGGCAGATGCGCAGTAACCGTTGCGGATTTCGATGGGTTGGCCGGTAACCTGAAGCCGTCCGATTTCGGCCATGCGTTGGCTGAGGACGCCGCCGCGGTCGTTGGTGATGCGGAGCACACCTTGGGCCGAGCTGGCGGTCGGCAGTGCGACCAGCGAAACAAGAAGAGCGATTGCGGCAAGCAGATTGCCAAGTTTTGAAACAAGCGATCCCGCTCCCGTGCAAGCCATTGCACGAGCTGCGAGACCACCGAAGTGATCTTTACGCATGAGTTACCCCGTATACTTTCCCACTTGCCGCCCCACGCGGCTCATAGGTGTTACGCTACCCATGACGACTTTCGGAATAGCTAATGTAGGCTCCTAAGCCTTTGCTTTCTCAGCGTTATCTGTTTCGAATTTTTATCAACCTTAGGGCTAATGCTGCCGGAAAACCGGCTAGCGAGTGGCCCGGAGAGGTCAGGTGAACCCTACCGCCCGATACATTTAGATATCGTGATGGTTACGTGTGGGGCTCGTAATACACTCAATTATTAGACTTTAGAGATACTAAAATAGCCCGTTGCTCGCCCATTGCGGAAGTGACTCGTGCCTGCAAACCAAAGCCTGTAAGCAGGCGGAATGAAAGATACCTTCGAAATTTTCGTTTCCGTGGCCCCCGGGCTTGAAGATGTGCTCTGCGCCGAGGTGGCCGAGGCGGGATTTCCGTCGCCGCAATCCGTGCAGGGCGGGGTGAGTTTTGAAGGAAACTGGGTCGATGTGTACCGCGCGAATCTCGAATTGCGGGGCGCGGCGCGTGTTTTGGCGCGCATCGGAGAGTTCCGAGTCATGCATCTTGCGCAGCTCGACAAGCGGGCGCGAAAGTTCCCGTGGGGCGATGTTCTGCGGAGCGATGTGCCGCTGAAGGTCGACGTGACCTGCCGCAAATCGAAGATCTACCACGACAAGGCCGCGCGCCAGCGGATCGAAACAGCGCTGAAGGAAGACTTCGGGGCAACGATTGCTGAAGATGCGCCCGTGGTGCTGAAGGTGCGGATCGAAGACGACCTTTGTTCGATAAGTGTCGATACCTCGGGCGAGAGCCTGCACAAACGCGGCCATAAGGAAGCCGTCGGCAAAGCGCCGATGCGGGAAAACCTCGCCGCGCTGTTCTTGCGGGAATGTGGTTACACGGGCAGTGAGCCGGTGGTCGATCCGATGTGCGGCTCTGGCACGTTTGTCATCGAGGCGGCGGAGATCGCGATGGGCCTGCAACCTGGTCGCTCGCGCGAGTTCGCGTTCCAACATTTCGTTAACTACGACGATGCCGCGTTCCAGAAGCTAAAAAAGGCGGGCGGATCGACCGAGCTACGCTTCTTTGGCTCGGATCGCGACGCCGGTGCGGTGCGAATGAGCACGCAGAATGCGGAGCGGGCAGGGGTGTCGGGTGTTGCTGCGTTCAAAAACCACGCGGTCAGCGATCTACAGCGTCCCGAAGGTGCCGAAGGTCTGGTCATCGTGAACCCGCCCTATGGCGCACGGATCGGACAGCGCAAACTACTTTACGCGGTTTACGGTGCTTTGGGGAAAACGCTGATAGAGAGGTTTAGCGGCTGGCGGGTCGGCATTATTACGAGTGATGCAGCTCTCGCACACGCGACCGGCCTGCCGTTCATGTCCGAGCCCATCTCCGTGTCCCACGGCGGGCTGCGGGTGCAACTGTTCAGAACCGAAGCTCTGTAATGGCGGGCGGCCTTATTAATAGCGGCCGCCGCGACCTCTGTTCATGCCATCGAGAAACGCAGTGAACATAGCTGCGCGCGGGTCGACTGCGGGGAGGCGCGGTCGGTAGCGTCGCGAAATGGCCATGCAGACTGCCGAGCCGAGTGCGAGAACCGCGCCGATAATTGCCGACGCGGCTATCTCGCCCAGCTCGATGGCGAGCCAAGCCCAGAAGGCCCAGCCCAGCATCAGGACCGAAGCGGTCCCGAGGACGGCAGCGACAAAGCCAAAGCTCAGTCGCGTGCCGATACCTGCGAGTCTGGGAAACATCAGCATATTAGCGGCGACGGGTCAGAAGGCCGATCGCAAAGCCGATAGCAGCAGAGACGGCTACGGCACCGGCCGGATTTTCGCGGATCATTTCTTCGGCTTCCATGGCCTTGAGCGAGGTGTATTCCTTCGCGCGGTCAGCCTGGCGCTCGCCTGCTTTGCGGTATTCGTCAAAACGGTCCTGAGCGGCGCTCGATGCAGCCGAGGTCTTGTTCGATGCGATGTCCGAAACGGTCTGAGCAAGGCTCTTGAGATCAGCGCGCAGAGCGTCGAGGTCTTTCGAGATGTCTGCCTTGTGCTCGTTCAGGTCTGCCTTGTCGCGGCCGTTCAGTTTCGCGTCGTTGGTCGGGTTCGCTGCGGTAGCCATAATAAATTTCTCCTTGATAGGAAGTACATTTGCTAAACCAACGCCCCTTCACCGAGTCCGTTCCTGTCTTTTTCAAAAAAATGAGAATCCGTCTTTTTTCGAAAATCGCGGAACCAACTGCTTCGACCACGGGTTGTAGTTGCAAATGCCGGTCACGGTGCCGGCCACACAAATTGAAGGAGTTACTACTATGCTTGGTTGGGCTGTTACCTTCCTCGTTATCGCCATCATCGCCGCTCTGTTCGGCTTCGGTGGCATCGCCGGCGCTTCGGCTGGTATCGCACAGATCCTGTTCTTCGTATTCCTGGTTCTGTTTGTTGTCGCCATGGTGGCACGCGCTGTTCGCGGCAAGCCGCCGGTCTAAGATTTAAAGAAAGAGGGCAGTTTTTGACTGCCCTCTCTTTTCTTTGTGTTTGCAAGTTCTAGTTGATCCGGTGTTGTGCGGATCTGAGGTTTTCCAATCATTTCCAAGTAACGATGCGCCGGCATTTCGCCGGTCGGTTTTTGTAGAATTACTTTTGAACATAGCCGCTTGAGATATTTCAGCTCGTTGGTCGCGGTGTCCCTTGGGTGATCTCTTCCTGTTCCCGGATCACCCTTTTTAGCCCCGCTCGGCCGTCCCTCCGAGCGGGGCATTTATTTTGGCGGGGCGTATCCTGACATGCAGACACAAAAAAACGCGCCCGAAGGCGCGTTGAAGTGTCGAGGACTTTACGCTCGCTTTAAGCTTTGAGCGTTTCCGTCGAAGCAAAGAACATCGCTTGGCTGACAGCCGAGCGGACCTGCTCTTCGGTGTAAGGCTTGGTGATGACGAATGCCGGTTCGGGGCGTTCGCCGGTCAGCAGGCGTTCGGGGAAGGCAGTGATGAAGATCACCGGAACATCGCCCGCGGCCTTGAGGATCTCGTTGACAGCATCGATACCCGACGAGCCGTCGGCGAGTTGGATGTCCGACAGGATAAGGTCAGGGCGTTCCTGATTGAACAGGTCAACCGCAGCCTTGTGGGTCGGTGCGACACCAGTGATGCGGTGGCCCATGTCGGCAACGATGGACTGGAGATCAAGCGCAATGATCGCCTCGTCTTCGATGACCAGAACCGAACCAGCCACGCTATCTGCCATTTCGGAGATTGCGCGTTCATAAAGCTCGCTCACTTCGTCTTCGTCGATGCTCATGATCACAGCGACTTCGTCATGGCTGAAGCCTTCGATCGTTTTCAGCAGCAGAACTTCGCGGCTGTTGGTCGTAAGGCTGTTCAGGTGACGTTGGGCACGCTGTGCAATGTTGTCGTCGAGTTCAGGCGAGGGCGAGCCAGTGCTGACCCAGATCGCATGGAAGGACTTGAACAGGGCAACCTTGGGCGAATGGCCTTCCTGGAAAACGGTACGATCTACCAGCAATGCCTCAAGCGTTGCGGCCGCATAGCGGTCACCTGTTGTCTGGCTACCAGTAAGAGCGCGCGCATAACGACGAAGGAAAGGAAGCAATCCTGCCACGGTGACGGATAGAAACGTCTCGTTGGCGTTAGTCGACATTTTTTTGAAAGTCCTCTCATTATTTCTGGAACCAAACGCAGGGAAGCGCGTTTGGTTCCCGCGTACCAGTGAAAAAGTTGGGCCCCAACTAACATTCGGGAAAGTGAATGGACGAGAAGAAAGAAAAGGACGCTCTTGAGGAGCAGATCCGCGAAAATTTGCAGCGGGCGTTCATGGAAAAGGCTCAGGAGAACGTTCCTGACCGGTTCATGAGCTTGCTTGCGCAGCTCAAAGAGCAGGACGAGGCCAATCATGGGGAAGAATAACGAACCGAAGGATCCGCAAGATCCGCGGGAAGAAATCGTCACCCATCTTGGTCCGATGCGTGCTTTTGCCCTCTCCCTGACCCGTAACGGTGCAGAGGCCGACGACCTTGTTCAGGAGTCGCTGGTCAAAGCATGGAAAAACCTCGACAGCTTTACGCCCGGCACCAACATGCAGGCTTGGCTGTTTACCATTCTTCGCAACAGCTTCTACTCGTCGCGCCGCAAGGTCGCCCGCGAGGTGTCCGATCCCGACGGCATCGCTGCTGGCGCGCTGGCTGAAAAGCCCGCACACGATGGTCGCCTTGCGATGAACGACTTCATGGCTGCATTTCAGAACCTTCCAGTAGAGCAACGCGAGGCGCTTTCTCTTGTAGGCGCATCAGGTTTTTCTTATGAAGAAGCAGCGGACATGTGCGGCGTAGCCGTCGGCACAATCAAAAGCCGCGTGAATCGGGGTCGCGCCCGTCTCGTTGAACTGCTGCAATCTGAAGGCGTCGATTTCGGTGATATGACCGATCGCGTTACCGAAGCAGTCGTTAACGCGGCAGGACGCAGCGGAGGGGTCGCTGCTTGAAACTAACAAAGCTTCTGCGCCCGCGCGGACTTGCACTTCGAATGGCCGGCTTGCTTACGCTGGCCATTTTGCCTGTGGGGATCATGTCCCTTCTGCAGTCACAACAGATCGCCGAGCAAGCCGCACGCCGTCAGGAAAGCTCCCTTCTCGCCCTTACCTCCGAAGCCGCCGCATCTGAATCGCAAGCCATCGCGAACGCGCGTGGCCTTGTTTCCGGCCTGTCCGCTCTGGTTGCAGAAGCGGTCGAAGCCCCGCAAGCGCCGCCCGACGGCTGCTCGGAACTGTTCGAACGCATCATCCGTGAAGAGGGAATGTTCTCTTTCGCGGGCTTTATTGATGTGAACGGCACTATACAGTGCGGCTCTGCTGGCGTCGGTACCGATGTATCCGATGGCCCGTCTTTCACAGCCATGAGCGCGCGGCCTGTTCCGCAAGTTGTTTCAAACTCGCTTGGTCCCATTTCCGGTGAATCGATCATGATTTCCACCGGCCCCGTCGTGCGCGATGGGGAGTATATGGGCTATGTCGCGGTTTCGATTCCGCACAACAACTTGCGCAACCTGCCGTTCGTTGGCGAAACGCCCCAGCCGCTGGATCTGCTGGTCTTTAACTATGATGGTGAGCTGATCTCATCGGAGTCCGACCGCGAAACCGTGATGGACGAGCTGCCGGTCGATCGTGATCCGGCGCAGATGGCGTCCCGCGTTCAATATGCCCTGACGGGCTACGACCGTACCGGCGACCGCCGGACCTTTGCCGTTGTGCCAATCGTTCCTGGTGAAGTCTTCGCGATGGGCATATGGCCCGCTGAACGGTTTACGTGGGATCTCGTATCGCCGTACGTCTTCCCGTTCCTGATGCTGCTTGCGGGCTGGATCGGCGCTGTCTTTGCCGTGTGGAAGCTTGTGATTCGCCATATCCGCAATCTTCGCCGGAACATGGAGTTCTTTTCCGATCACCGCGAAATTCGTCCGCTGGCGTCTGATGGTCGACTGTCGATCGAATTTGAAGAAATCGATCAGGCTTGGACCGAACTGGCGCATCGCCTGCTGATGGACGAAGCCGAGCTCGAAGGCATGGTGCGCGAGAAGAACGTGCTTCTGAAAGAAGTGCACCACCGCGTGAAGAATAACCTCCAGCTCATCGCGTCCATCGTGAACATGAAGCTGCGCCGCTCAACCACCGTCGAGGCGCATAATGCGCTAAAAGATGTGCAGGGCAGGGTGATGTCTATCGCGGCTGTGCACCGCGCGCTTTACTCGAATCCGTCAAGCGGTCAGGTCCGTGCAGACGAGCTGCTGAAGAACGTGATCGACGCGACGCTTCAGGCCGTGATGCCGTCCGACTGGAACATCGATATCGAGTCCCACTACGAGCCGGTTGGCCTCTATCCCGATCAGGCTGTGCCGCTTCTGCTGCTCGCTGCCGAGGCCGTAACCAACTCGCTCAAATACATGGGCCGTCTGCCTGATGGCTCCGCGCGTCTGTCGATTGATCTGCGTAACCTGCCGGATGGTCTGGCGCGCCTCACGGTGTCGAATACCTGCGGCGTGCAGTTGATGCCAGCCGATCAGGTCACGGGATCGGGTCTGGGTAAATCGCTGATGCAAGGCTTCGCGCTACAGATCGGCGGTGGCTGCCTCATCAAGGAAAGCGATGTGGGTCATACGTTCTCGGTCGATTTCTCGCCCGCGCCGTTCGATGCCGAGCAACAAGTGCCGGACATCAAAGACAATCACGATTAATCGGACTTCTTGCAGCCGAGCAGATTGAATTCGCGTATCCGTGAAAGCGTATGCGCGATGCCTTCCGACACACTGCGATGGAATACGGCGCAGCCGCGTAGGCGCTCTCTGGTCCCGCTGTCATCCCCGTCCAGCGCCTCGATAATGTGTTCCACTTCGGACGCGGTGCGATCCATTTCCTCGCTCAGAGAGCCGAGCATGGACTGCAAAGCCGAGTGGGAAATCTCGAAATAATCCTGACGATCGCCCTCGCGCTCGACCCGCTGGATCATGCCGTGCTCGATCAGATGACGGGTATTGGAGCTGATGCTGCCGCGGCTCACGCCAAGCTCTGTCGCCAATTCGCTAAAGGAGTAGGGCTGGCCATCGAACAAAAGCAGGCCGGTAATGCGCCCGGAAATGGGGGTATGCCCCTTTCGCTCGGCAGATTTGGCCATGAGCTCTATAAAAGAAGCTCGCAGTTGTGCTTTATCTTTAGACATCGGACCCCCACGTGTGCAGTGCAACATAGTTTGTGGCGAATGTTCAATCAAGACTGAACAAAGAGATTGACACTCACGTCAACCGTCACTAGCTGCGTTCAGTGAGGACTGAACAGTCACGACGGACAGAACCGGAGAAAATTTATGCGACAGACGAATGGATGCCGTGAGGCCGCCAAGGGGATCACGCTCGTGCTCGCCCTTGCTGCACTTCCCATGGCCGCGTTTGCCCAAGAAGACGAGGCGCATACCGCCGAGCCCAACCGTATTCCGGCAGTATCGATTGCCACTGCCGAGACCTCCCATTTCAAAGAAACGGTTGCTGTGACCGGCACGCTCGTCGCCCGCGAAGAGGTGCAGGTGTATCCGCAGGTCACCGGTTTTATCGTCAACGAACTCGTCGCTGAAACCGGCGACAGCGTTCAGGCGGGGCAGGTGCTTGCCGTGATCGACGACCGGACGCTGGGGTCGAAAGTGACCCAAGCGAACGCCGAACTGGCCCGCGCCAACGCAAGCCTGCGTCAGGCCACAAGCCAGGTCGCTTCGGCAGAGGCGAACCTGCATCAAGCCGAACAGGCGCTCCAACGGACACAATCGCTGCGTGACAGCGGCTCGGCCACGCAAGCCTCGCTCGATAACGCGATCGCAGCGGAGCAAAGCGCCCGCGCGTCCTATGACGCCGCCAACGACGGTGTCGCAGTGGCAGAGGCTGCGATGGCGCAGGCGCAGGCGGCACTGGATGTGGCGGAGCGTGATTATGAAAACGCCCACGTCACCGCGCCGGTCGCCGGTATCGTGTCCGAACGCAACGCGGAGCTGGGCATGATCGCTTCGGTCGCGGGCAACCCGATGTTCCGTCTGATCCGTGACGGCCAGATCGAACTGCTCGCCGATGTGGTCGAAAACGAACTGGTGAAGCTCGAAGTCGGCCAGACCGTCCAACTGAACGTTGCCGGTTTGCCATCGGGCAGCGGCACCGTCCGCCTCGTGCCGCCGGTCGTCGATAGCCGCACCCGTCTGGGTGAAGTGCGTATTTCCATCGAAAGCCAAGAGGGCCTGCGCCCCGGTATGTTCGCCAGCGGCACCATCATGGTGACCGAGCGTGACGGCCTTGGCGTGCCATCCACGGCGGTTCTGTCTGCCGAGAATGGCTCCAAGGTGCTGACCGTTGTCGATGGCAGCGTCCATGAGGTCGAGGTCACGCCTGGCCTTATCTTTGACGGGCAGCGCGAAATCCTCGACGGGATCGACGCAGGTACCGAAGTCCTCGCCCGCGCGGGTGCGTTCTTTGGCGAAGGCGACGAAGTGCAGCCGCTCAAGGACGCGGCTGAGGTGGAGCATTCCGAATGAACTTCTCCACCCTCTCCATCCGGCATCCGGTTCCGCCGATAGCCCTGTTCGTGATCCTCGTGATCATGGGGCTTGTCAGCTTTTTCCGCTTGCCCGTCACGCAAATGCCGAACGTCGACCTTCCGGTCATCAACATCAGCATCGGCGCGCCGGGGTCGGCGCCGTCCGAAATCTCGTCTCAGGTGATCCAGCCTGTTGAGACCGAAGCGAGTGATATCGCGGGCGTCAGCCACATCGCGGCAACGGCTCGTGAGGGCCTTGCGACGATGACCATCATCTTCGACATGGGTACCAACACCGACCGCGCGCTGAACGACGTCAAAGACGCCGTGACCGCTGCGCGTGGCGATATGCCCGAAACGATCAGCGAACCGATCATCCAGCGTCTGGACTTCACTGGTGAGCCGATCCTGACCTACGCCGTGCTCGATCCGACCAAGACGACCGAAGAGCTTTCGACCTTTGTGGACGACGTTGTCGCCCGCGAGGTTATCAGCGCATCGGGCGTCGGTAGCGTCGAGCGTATGGGCGGCGCGGATAGCGAGGTGAACGTCAATCTCGATCCCGACCGTCTGCTGGCGTTCGATCTGTCGGCCAGCAACGTCAGCCAGCAGCTTCTCCAGACCAACCGCGACCAAGGCGGCGGTTCGGGAGATCTGTCGGGTGTCGAATACGCGATCCGTACGTTGGGTTCGGCCCAGTCCATCGAACAACTGGCCCGCACCCCGATCCGCACGCCCGCTGGCGGCACCATTCCGCTAAGCGCGCTTGGCACCGTGGAAAGTGGGGCAGGCGAGGTTGCGACCTTTGCGCTTTATAACAACCAGCCTGTTGTCGCGTTCGGTGTCTACCGTGCCAGCGGCGCGTCCGACCTCGAAGCGGGGGAGAACGCCAAGCACAAGCTGGAGGAGCTCAAGGAGCAGTATCCCAACGTCGAATTCGCGCTGGTGAACGACACGACCGTCTACACCGAGGCGAACTTTGAATCGGCGATGGATACACTCTACGAAGGTGCGATCCTCGCGATCATCGTGGTGTTCCTGTTCCTGCGGGACTGGCGCGCGACCGTCGTCGCATTCGTGGCGCTGCCGCTTTCGGCCATTCCGACGTTCATCGTCATGGACATGCTGGGCTTCTCGCTCAACACGATCAGTCTTCTGGGTATCACGCTCGTCGTCGGTATCCTCGTGGACGACGCGATTGTGGAGATCGAGAATATCGTCAGGCACATTCAGCTCGGGGCCAAACCCTATGATGCTGCGGTCGAAGCTGCGGACGAGATCGGTCTGACGGTTATCGCGATCAGCTTTACCATCGTGGCCGTGTTCGCGCCGGTGAGCTTCATGGGCGGTATTGCGGGCGAGTTCTTTAAGCAGTTCGGTCTGACCGTGGCTGTGGCGGTGCTGTTCTCGCTGCTCGTCGCGCGTCTGATCACGCCGCTCTTTGCCGCATACTTCATGAAGTCGGGCAAGGTGCACGCAGAGCCCAAGGACGGCTTCATCATGCGTCGCTACATGGGCGTGCTGGCTTGGACCCTGCGCAACCGCGTCATCACGCTGTTCATTGGTCTCGCGATCTTTGCAGGCTCGATCTATTCGGCCACCCTGCTGCCGACGGAGTTCATTCCGGCGTCCGATACCGGCCGCTCGATTGTCTCCATCGAACTGCCGCCTGGCTCGACGATCGAAGAGGCCCGCGAGGTCGGTGATATCGCCACCGAGCGCCTGATGCAGATCCCCGAAATGGAGGGCATCTTCGTTGACGGTTCCTCGGCCACGAAAATCTCGCTCCGCGTCGATTATGGCGACAAGGAAGAGCGCGAGCGTGACTTCGTTGCGATCAATGCGGACATCGAGGCGCTGCTCGCCGATATTCCGGACATCCGTTACTACGTGATGGACGAGGACGGCGCGCGCGAGATCGTCATCAACGTGCAGGGCGACACGCAGGAGGCCGCGCAGGAAGCTGCCGTGCTGCTCCTGGCAGAACTGAAAACGCTGCCCGAATTGCGTAACCCTGCCAGCTCGGCCTCGCTGCTGCGTCCTGAAATCCAAATCATTCCCAACCCCGATCTGGCGGCGCAGCTTGGCGTGAATGCCGCGACCCTGTCTTCGGCCATTCGTGTGGCGACCATGGGCGATATCGACGCCAACCTCGCGCAGTTCGACGCGGGCGAGGAATCGATTCCGATCCGTGTGCGTCTGAACGAGGAGACCCGCAACGACGTGTCGCGTCTGATGGCGTTCCGTCTACCGAACTCCTCGGGCGAGCTGGTGCCGCTGGGCGCTGTGGCGGAGGTTCGTCTGTCTTCCGGCAGCAGTGTCATCGAACGCTACGACCAGCGTTACAGTATCGCGATCGAAGCGGACACTGCCGAGGGCGTGGCGCTGGGTGATGCGACTGCCGCCATTCAGGCCGCCGCCGACAGCATCGAGATGCCCGAAGGCGCCAACATCGAGGAATCGGGTGACGCCGAGACGATGAACGACATCTTCTCAAGCTTCGCGCTGGCGATGGGTGCGGGCATCATGCTGGTCTACATCGTGCTGGTTCTGCTGTTCAGCAGCTTCGTCACGCCGCTGACAATCATGATGTCGCTGCCGCTGGCCATCGGTGGTGCGATCTTCGGTCTGTACATCTACGGCTCGGGCATCGGTCTGTCGGTCGTCATCGGCTTCCTCATGCTGATGGGCATCGTGACCAAGAACGCGATCATGCTGGTCGAATTCGCGCTGGAGGCCATCCACAACGGCGCCGACCGCTCGGCTGCGATCATCGATGCGGCGCACAAGCGTGCCCGTCCGATCATCATGACCACGATCGCGATGACTGCGGGCATGATTCCTTCGGCCATGGCGCACTCCACCGGCGGCGAATTCCGCGCGCCGATGGCGATTGCGGTGATCGGTGGCCTGCTGCTGTCGACCGCGCTATCGCTGCTGTTCGTGCCGTCGCTGTTCAGTGTGATGGAAGGTCTGAAGCACCGCCTGCGCAGGCTGCTGCTCTGGGGCCTTGGCGGTGATCCGTCGAAGGATAGCAAGACCGCGCAAGCCCACTAAACAACAAAACGCCCGCTTTTCAGCGGGCGTTTCGACATTTGGGGACATGTCATCCGATGCGTCTCCGCGCCGGACAGGCATTGAATATCAGGGGGCGGGGAGGCGTCGCAAGTTGAGGGCTCGGCTGGAAATAGCCGTCCGCAAAATGCTGCTGATCAAAAACAAAAAACACGCCGAAAGGCGTGTCATCGTCACCGTCGAGGGTGATTGGTGGAGCCAAGGGGGATCGAACCCCTGACCTCTTGCATGCCATGCAAGCGCTCTCCCAGCTGAGCTATGGCCCCGTTATCGTTCGCTTTTCCGTCACCGGCGTTACGTCGATGGCGGCTATCTAAAGGTCGGCTCGGGCGGGTGCAAGAGCAAAAACGCCCGAGCCGGAAATTTCTTAGTCGTCGTCGTCTTTGGCAGCAACGTCGCCAAGTTCTTCGAACGAGACGTTATCGTCGTCGCTGTCATCATCGTCGAGCAGGTCGTCGTCGATATCGACATCTTCGTCGTCGTCGAGGATCAGATCTTCTTCTTCCTCGTTCGACTTCAGTTTCTTGGTCTGCGCGTCTTCGGCGTCGGCGACCATGGTACGGGTCTTCGACGATTCAATGTTTACGACTTCGCCAGTATAGGGGCTGACGATCGGGTCACGATTCAGGTCGTAAAAACGCTTGCCGGTGGTCGGGCAAACGCGCTTGGTTCCCCATTCTTCCTTGGGCATGGCTATCCCTTCAATATTCACGCTCTTGCGGTGGATCGATGCCACCTGCCATAAGCCGGAACAGGTGTCAAAGCCTTTGGCACCTTAATTGTCAAGAAGGTGCATATGGGACCGCATAGTTTGCCTGGCAACCCTCCGATCGCGATCACCTTGCGTCGTTCGACGCGGGCGCGGCGGATCAGCCTGCGAATTTCGCGGGTCGACGGGCGTGTGACCCTTACCATACCGAAAAAAGTCTCAGAAGCCGAGGGTATGGCCTTTGCCCGCGAGCGTGAGGAGTGGCTGCGCGGTCACCTTTCCGAGATGTCGGGCGTCAATGTCGTCGGGATCGGCTCCAAGGTGCCCGTGCGCGGCATCCTGCGAGAGGTCACAGCGGGGCAGGGGCGCAGCATCGCGATGAACGATTCGCAGTTGATAGTGCCTGGTGATCCCGCGCGGGCTGGTGTGCGGGTGCAGGCGATGCTCAAGACGATGGCCCGCGATGCGCTAGCGGAGGCGTCGGACCGCTATGCCGCCAAGGTCGGGAAGCAATACAACAAGATCACCCTGCGCGATACGCGCTCCCGATGGGGGTCGTGTACGTCGCGGAAGGACCTGATGTATTCGTGGCGGCTGATTATGGCTCCGGCCGAAGTTCTGGAGTATGTGGCCGCCCACGAGGTCGCGCATCTGGTGGAAATGAACCACTCCGACGCGTTCTGGAATGTGGTCGAGGGCATCTATCCCGACTACCGCAAGGTGCGTCATTGGTTGCGGGTGAACGGGCAGGATCTTCACAGCTATCGCTTCACCGATTGACCTGCACGGCGTTTGTGATCACAAGAAACGCATGATCCCGCCCTCACGTCCCGTCGACTCCGCTGCCTCTGCCCATGAACGGGTGTACCGTGCGCTCCGCACGCAGGTCATGCACGGAGAGATCGCGCCAGGTGCGGCGCTGACGTTGCGGGGGATCGGCAAGCAGTTCGACGTCTCCATGACCCCTGCGCGCGAAGCCGTGCGCCGCCTCGTGGCCGAAGGCGCGCTGTTCCTGTCGTCTTCGGGCCGTGTGTCCACGCCAGAACTGACCAACGAGCGGATCGAGGAACTGGCGAGCATCCGTGCGCTGCTGGAGCCGGAACTTGCGAGCCGCGCGCTGCCGCGTGCGCACTTTGCCCTGATCGAACGTCTGGAGACAATTAATTCGGGCGTCAGTCAGATGGTCGCGCGGCACAGCGCGTCGGGATACATCCGCATGAACCTCGAATTCCACAGGACGCTTTATCTGCGCGCTCAGGCACCCGCCATGCTCGCGATGCTGGAGACGGTGTGGTTGCAGCTCGGGCCGACCATGAGCGCCCTCTATGGGCGTCTGAACCGCACAGAGCCGCCGTATCACCACAAGCTGATCCTCGCCGCACTCAAGGCTGGCGACGAGCCGAGCCTGCGCCTCGCCATTCGGACGGACGTGACGCAGGGCCTGCGGATGCTGAAGAACTGATCCTCAGGCGAGGACCAACTCTCCGTTTCCATCGAGAGTGCCGGACAGTCGGCGCAGGATTTCCTTCACCGTCTGCGGACGCAGGTCGAGCTGGTCGGTCACATCAACCAGCGTATCGTAGGCTTCTTGCGTGATCGGACCGTAGGCTGCGGCCATGCGGATGGCAGCCTCCATAACCTCTGTGCGTTGCTGGAACGACAGGGTCGTGCCGAGGGCGTCGATCATATCGCGCGCACCGACGGTGCGTTGCAGGCCGTCCAGAACACGTCCGTGTAGCGGGCGTTCACCGAACATCTCGTCCAGCGCGTCACCGATGAAGTCGGCGTCCGCAGGATCGACGTTGCCGCGCGCGGTCGCGACGTAGCACATGGCCGTCAGCGCCTCTGTCGTGGTGCGGGACAGTTGATAATTGACCGAGTTTTCACGGCGCGGGCGGGACTGCGCGGGCGTCAGGCGAAACATCAGCAGGCATAGGATGATAGCAGCGACAAGGACGCCAATCGTTGGCGCATCGCTAAACGGCATTGCAGCCGCAGGACCGTGGGATTCCACGGGCAACCAGAGAACTCGTAACATGACACACGCTCTAACTGAGCAAAAACAAACTGACTAAATCGTATCATAAATCGGGGGCCTGTCTCAAAGAATATACCTTTTCACCAAAACTATTGGGCAGTGATGCGACAGAAACACGTCTGGAGCTCGTTAAATTTCGGAAAGCTAAACGAGGTTTTATTCAAAATGTCCGATTTTCTCCCCACTTCCCGCCGCGGTTTGCTGCGCGCTCTGGCCGCTGCTCCGGTTGCTGCCGTGTTCCCGATGGCCAGCCGTGCGCAGGACGCCGCCGCTGCCTCCGCCGGCCTGATTTCGTCTTCCGTCTGTCTGGTGATGCCCGAAACCACCGAGGGTCCGTACTATATCGACCCCGAGCTGGTGCGTGCCGATATCACCGAAGAGAAGACCGGCGTGCCGCTCAAGATGCAGATCCAGGTGGTCGATGCGAACTGTACGCCGATCCCCGAGGCGCGTGTCGATATCTGGCACTGCGATGCGCAGGGCAACTACTCGGGCTACGCGAACCAAGGCTCGGACGGCACGGTGAATACCGAAGGCGAGACCTTCCTGCGCGGCACGCTGATGGCGGACGAGAGCGGCATCGTCAGCTTCGACACCATCTACCCAGGTTGGTATCGCGGCCGCACGACACACATCCACTACAAGGTCTTCCTCGACGAGACGACAGTTCTGACGAGCCAAATTTTCTTCCCCGATGCGCTGAGCCAGTACCTGTTCGAGAACGTCACCGAGTACGAACGTTCGGGCACCCGCGATACGGTGAACAAGACCGACTCCATCGCGCAGGATGCGGGCGACGGGGCCTATTGTTTCATCAAGGAGCAGTCGGACGGCTATGTCGCGGCGCTGGTTGTCGGTGTGAACCCTGATGCGGTCAGCAGCGAAGGTGGCATGGGCGCTCCGGGTGGTCAGCCGCCCGCAGGTGGTCCGCAGGGTGGCGGTGAGCCGCCCGCGCAGGGTGGTCCGCTGGGCGGTGACTGGACGCCCGAGGGGTTGGTTCCGGGTACGGACAACTAAGGGTGGGAGGGGCTCTGCCCCTCTTGGCCTTTGGCCAATTCACCCCGGGATATTTGGGGCACAAAGGCAAAGAAAAAGGGCGGCAGATGGGGCCGCCCTTTGTGTTTGGGTTACGGGGTCGATCAGCTGTGGATCGCGCCGTCGCCGCAGGCGAGCGCTGCTTCGCGGACCGCTTCGGAGAAGGTCGGGTGCGCGTGGCAGGTGCGTGCGAGGTCTTCGGCAGCGGCGCCGAATTCCATGGCGACGCAAACCTCGTGGATCAGGTCGCCAGCTGCCGGGCCGATGATGTGGCAGCCGAGGATGCGGTCGGTTTCTTTGTCCGCGAGGATTTTGACGAAGCCGTCGCCCATGAAGACAGCCTTGGCGCGGCCGTTGCCCATAAAGGAGAATTTGCCGACCTTGTAGGCGCGGCCTTCTTCCTTGAGCTGCTCTTCGGTCTTGCCGACCGAGGCAACCTCGGGAGCGGTGTAGATGACGCCCGGGATGACTTCGTAGTTCACGTGACCGGCCTGACCGGCGATGATCTCGGCGACGGCCATGCCTTCGTCTTCGGCTTTGTGGGCCAGCATCGGGCCAGCGATCGCGTCACCGATGGCGTAGACGCCTTTGACGTTGGTGGCGTAGTGGCTGTCGGTCTTGATCTGGCCACGCTCGGTCAGTTCGACGCCGATGGTGTCGAGGCCGAGACCGGTGGTGTAGGGGCGGCGGCCGGTGGCGACCAGAACGACTTCGGCGTCGATCGAGGCTTCGCTGTCGTCCTTGCGCAGTTTGTAAGTGACGGTGTTTTTGCCGTCGCCTTTGGTCACGCCCTGAACGGCGGCGCCCATAACGAAGTCGAGGCCCTGCTTTTTCAGCATCTTCTGGAAGGTCTTCTGGACCTCTCCGTCCATGCCAGGGGTGATGACGTCGAGGAATTCGACGACGGTGACTTTGGTGCCGAGGCGTTTGTAGACCGAGCCGAGTTCAAGGCCGATGACGCCAGCGCCGATGACGACCATCGACTCCGGCACTTTGTTAAGGGCCAGAGCGCCGGTCGAGGTGACGACGGTTTCTTCGTCGATTTCGATGCCGGGCAGAGCGGAAGGCTCGGAGCCCGACGCGATGATGATGTTCTTGGCCTCGTGGACGTCGTCGCCGACCTTAACCTTGCCAGCTTCGGGGATGGAGGCCCAGCCTTTGATCCAGTCGATCTTGTTCTTCTTGAAGAGGAACTCAATGCCCTTGGTGTTGCCGTCGATGACGCCCTGTTTGTAGTCGAGCATCTTGGCCCAATCGACGTCGGGCTTGGCGACGTTGAGGCCCATTTTGGCGAAGTTTTCTTCGGCTTCGTGCAGCGAATGCGAGGCGTGGAGGAGGGCCTTGGACGGGATACAGCCGACGTTGAGGCAGGTGCCGCCGAGCGCGTCACGGCCTTCGACGACTGCGGTTTTGAGACCAAGCTGGGCGCAGCGGATGGCGCAGACATAGCCGCCGGGGCCGGCACCGATTACGATCACGTCATAGGACGACATATGTACACTCCTTTGTCAGGGTCGGAGGCGCGCGGCCCCCGTAGAATTTGATCAGGCGACGAAGCTCGACGCAATCATCACCATTGTCGCAAGAAAGCCGACCATCCAGATGTAGGAACGCCACGGGCGCCATCCGAAATAGTAGGCAGGAATATAGAGCACGCGGGCAGCAAGGTAGGTCCATGCGCAGGCCGCGGAGAGACCGGTGGATTTGTCGCCGAGCGTGACGACGACCACGGCGATCGTGAAGAGGATGAGCGCTTCGAAGTGGTTGTTCAGAGCGCGGAAGAGGCGGCCCGTCTTGACGCTGACCATCTGTTCGAGCGGCTGGCCGAGGCGCTGCGGGTCGCGCGGGCTTGTGGTGACCTTGGGGCCGAGCTCGATATTCGCGGGGACCGACATCAGGACGAACTGAATGCCCTGAAGAAGTCCGGCGAGTGCAAGGACGGTTAGTTCTGGCGTCATCATTTGACAGGGTCCGTCTGGGTGGAAAGAGGGCGGGGGGCTGTCTGCCCCCCGCACCCCCCGAAGGTATTTTCGTCAGAATGAAGAGTGCGGGGGCTCTTCACACCAATGGATTACAGATCCATCAGCAGGCGGCGCGGATCCTCGAGGGCTTCCTTGACGCGGACGAGGAAGGTCACGGCGCCTTTGCCGTCGACGATGCGGTGGTCATACGACAGGGCGAGGTACATCATCGGGCGGATGACAACCTGACCGTTGATGGCCATCGGACGGTCCTGAATCTTGTGCATGCCGAGGATACCCGACTGCGGAGGGTTCAGGATGGGCGAGGACATCAGCGAGCCGTAGACGCCGCCGTTCGAGATGGTGAACGAACCACCCTGCATTTCGGCCATCGAGAGCTTGCCGTCACGGGCGCGGGCGCCTTTTTCGGCGATCGCCTTTTCGATCTCGGCAAAGGACATCTGGTCGGCATCCATGATAACCGGAACAACGAGGCCGGTCGGGGTGCCTGCGGCGATGCCCATGTTGACATAGTTCTTGTAGACGATGTCGGTGCCGTCGATTTCGGCGTTTACTTCCGGCACTTCCTTGAGCGCGTGGATACATGCCTTGGTGAAGAAGGACATGAAGCCGAGCTTTACGCCGTGCTTTTTCAGGAAGAGGTCTTTGTATTCGTTACGCAGAGCCATCACTTCGGTCATGTCCACCTCGTTGTAGGTGGTGAGCATGGCGGCGGTGTTCTGGCTGTCCTTCAGACGCTTGGCGATGGTCTGGCGCAGGCGGGTCATCTTCACGCGCTCTTCGCGCGATGCCTGATCCGCAGCGACCGGTGCACGCGGGGCAGCAGCCGGAGCCGGCGCAGCGGCTTTGGGTGCGTTGATCGCGTTCAGCACGTCTTCTTTCATGATGCGGCCGTCTTTGCCGGAGCCCTTAACATCATCGGAAGAGATGTTGTTTTCGGCCATCAGCTTTTTGGCAGACGGTGCGTCTTCAGTATCTTTACCGCTCGACGACTGCGGAGCGGCGGCCGGAGCAGCCGGAGCCGGAGCGGCTTCGGACGCGGGAGCGGCAGCAGCGCCTTCGCCTTCGGTCAGGGTTGCCAGAAGGGCGTCGACACCAACGGTGTCGCCTTCGGCGGCGACGATTTCACCCAAAGTACCGGCGGCGGGCGACGGGACTTCGACGGTGACTTTGTCGGTTTCGAGTTCACACAGCATTTCGTCGACAGCGACTTTATCGCCCGGCTTCTTGAACCAGGTTGCGACGGTGGCCTCGGTGACGCTCTCACCCAGGGTGGGCACGCGGACTTCGATGCTCATGGTTTATTTCCCTTCGATGGTCAGGGCCTCGTTCACGAGGGCTTCCTGTTGAGCTTTGTGTTGCGAGGCCAGGCCCGTTGCGGGCGAAGCCGATGCGGCGCGGCCGACGTAGACCGGACGCTTGTGAGTGGCGTTGATGCGGGTCAGCACCCATTCGATGTTCGGTTCGATGAACGACCAAGCACCCTGGTTGCGCGGCTCTTCCTGACACCAGACCATTTCGGCGCCTTTGAAGCGCTCAAGCTCGGCGATCAGCGACTGGGCCGGGAACGGGTAGAACTGTTCCAGACGCATCAGGTAGACATCGGTGATGCCGCGGGCGTCACGCTCTTCGAGGAGATCGTAGTAGACCTTGCCCGAGCACATGACGACGCGCTTGATCTTGTCGTCGGCGACCAGCTTGGTGTCCGAGTGACCGCGTTCCGCGTCATCCCACAGGATACGGTGGAAGGACGAACCGGTGGTGAAGTCCTCGGCGTCCGAGATGCAGAGCTTGTGGCGGAGCAACGACTTCGGCGTCATCAGCACCAGCGGCTTGCGGTAGTTGCGGTGCATCTGGCGGCGCAGGATGTGGAAGTAGTTGGCCGGAGTCGAGCAGTTCGCAACGATCCAGTTGTCACCACCGCACATCTGCAGGAAGCGCTCGAGACGGGCGGAGGAGTGCTCCGGCCCCTGACCTTCGAAGCCGTGCGGCAGAAGGCAGACGAGGCCCGACATACGCAGCCACTTGCTTTCGCCCGACGAGATGAACTGGTCGAACATGATCTGGGCACCGTTGGCAAAGTCGCCGAACTGGGCTTCCCACATGACGAGCGCATTCGGTTCGGCCAGCGAGTAGCCGTATTCGAAGCCAAGTACCGCGTATTCCGACAGCATCGAGTCGATGACTTCGTAATGTGCCTGACCCTCGCGGATGTTGTTCAGCGGGTAGTAACGGTCTTCGGTCTTCTGGTCGATCAGGCCCGAGTGACGCTGCGAGAACGTACCGCGGGTGGCATCCTGACCCGAAAGACGGACGGGGTAGCCTTCGAGCTGGAGCGAACCGAAGGCCATCGCCTCGGCGGTTGCCCAGTCGTAGCCCTGACCGGTTTCGAACATCTTCGCTTTGTTTTCCAGCTGGCGGGCAACAGTGCGGTGGATGTTGAAGTCTTCGGGGTAGGAGGACAGCGCCTTACCGATTTCCTGAAGGGTCTTCTCTTCGATTGCAGTTTTGCCGCGCTGGTATTTGCCCTCTTTTTCGCGGTCCATATGGGACCAGCGACCGTCGAGCCAGTCAGCCTTGTTCGGCTTGTATTCCTTGGCCGCCTCGAACTCGTCGTTCAGGTTGGCTTGGAACTGGGCCTTCATGTCTTCGATCTCGCCCTCGGGGATGAGACCGTCGGCAACCAGACGTTCGGTGTACAGCTGGAGCGTCGTCTTGTGACGCTTGATGTTGTTGTACATCGCCGGGTTGGTGAACATCGGCTCGTCGCCTTCGTTGTGACCGAAGCGGCGGTAGCAGAAGATGTCGATGACAACGTCTTTGTGGAACTTCTGACGGAATTCGGTCGCGACCTTGGCGGCGTGGACAACAGCCTCCGGATCGTCACCGTTCACGTGGAAGATCGGTGCTTCGACCATCAGCGCGATGTCGGTCGGGTAGGGCGACGAACGCGAGAAGTGCGGCGCGGTGGTGAAGCCGATCTGGTTGTTGACGACGATGTGGATCGTGCCGCCGGTGCGGTGACCTTTGAGGCCCGACAGACCGAAGCATTCCGCAACAACGCCCTGACCTGCGAAGGCGGCGTCGCCGTGCAGCAGGATCGGCAGAACGGTTTCGCGGGTCATGTCGTTGCGCTGGTCGGTCTTGGCGCGGGCCTTGCCGAGCACAACGGGGTTCACTGCTTCGAGGTGCGAGGGGTTCGCGGTCAGCGACAGGTGAACCTTGTTGCCGTCGAATTCGCGGTCGGATGAGGCACCGAGGTGGTACTTCACGTCGCCCGAACCATCGACGTCCTCGGGCTTGAACGAGCCGCCCTGGAATTCGTTGAAGATCGCGCGGTAGGGCTTGTTCATCACGTTGGCCAGAACCGACAGGCGGCCGCGGTGCGGCATACCGATGACGATGTCCTGAACGCCCAGAGCGCCGCCGCGTTTGATGATCTGTTCCATCGCGGGGATGAGAGCCTCACCACCGTCCAGACCGAAACGCTTCGTACCCATGAACTTGACGTGGCAGAACTTCTCGAAGCCTTCGGCCTCGACCAGTTTGTTCAGGATCGCCTTACGGCCGTTCTGGGTGAAGGTGATTTCCTTGCCGAAACCTTCGATGCGTTCCTTCAGCCAGCCAGCTTCCTCGGGGTTCGAGATGTGCATGTACTGGAGCGCGAAGGTGCCGCAGTAGGTGCGGCGGACGATGGCCATGATCTCGTTCATCGTCGCGACTTCGAGGCCGAGTACGTTGTCGATGAAGATCGGGCGATCCATGTCGGCATCGGTGAAGCCGTAAGTCTTCGGGTCGAGCTCCGGATGCACGGTCTGGTCACGCATGTTCAGCGGATCGAGGTCGGCGATCAGGTGACCTCGAATACGGTAGGCGCGGATGATCATCAGCGCGCGCAGGGAGTCGGTCACAGCAGCGCGGACCTGCTCTTCCGAAATCTCGACGCCTTTGTCGGCGGCCTTTTTCTTGATCTTGTCGCCGGCGGCTTTGCCGTCGTCGGGCCACTGGCCGTCAAGAGCGGCAACGAGGTCTCCACCCGGAACGGGCGGCCAGTCGTTGCGGGCCCACGACGGACCGGCTGCTTCGGCTTTGGCGTCCGAAGCGCTGTCACCGAGAGCGGCGAAGAATTCGCGCCAGGTCTTGTCTACAGCGTTCGGGTTGTCGGAATATCGCGCGTAGAGCTGCTCGATATACTCGGCGTTATGCCCCTGCAGGAAGCTCGAAGCATGGAACTGGTCGTTAGGGCTTTGGTCGTTCATTTTGTGGCCTTTCCCTCAGGGCGGAATGGGCGGTTAGTTTGAAGGGTCACGGTGTTCCGTGAAGCGGATATCGATGCTCTGGGCCGGAAGGCCCAGGCCGAGGTCGGGCGTATAAGCGATGATCGTGGCGCCGAAGTCGGCGATCTGGGAGCCGTCGACGGGGCTGACCTGCGCCAGCGGCGCGTCACGTTCGCCGCGGAAACCGATGATCTGACCGAGGTCTTTCATCTTTGTTTCTGGCGTTTCGGTGATGGCCATCAGGCCGGTGTCGCCCGAATAGTCGTCCGGCCACATGATGAGGCACGAACGATGAACTATATCGATGGAACCTTTGACGAACGGGCCTGGTTCGCGTTCTTGCGTCACAGCAGCGCCGGTCGGGTGCGTCCAGTGGATCGTCTCGCGGGTATGGTCGGGGAAGGGCTCGAACGCCTCGGCATAATCACCGGCTTCGATGAATTCGATGATGTTGTCCGTGGACCACGTGTTGTTCACCACGCGGTGCGCTTCGGCCACTTTGGCCATCTCAGCCGTCGGCTCATTTACCTCCGAGAAACCTGCGGCTTCCATCGCGGCGATCTGGTCTTTGAAAGGCTGGGAGATGTCCGAGCAGATGTCGAACGCGGTCACGATCTGGGCGTGAGAGGTGAGGGGAAGAACCACCATAGCCGACGCGAAAAACGCAGCTACCGATTGACGGTATTGCGCAAGGTGCGGACCTGCCTGTTTTCGCGTGCTCTTCATCCGAGCGGACCTTTTTTAGCTCTGACAATCGGCCCCTGAACGGGCAATCCGATCTAACTATAGGGTTGCGGCCATCATTATCGACGCCCGCAACCTGATTTCTTACGACAATGGCGTGAAGCCTATTAGCCGTTCTGGATCGCTTTCATTACGGCTTCGCCGAGAGTAGCGGGGCTGTCTGCGACAACGATACCGGCCGACTTCATGGCTTCGATCTTGTCTTCAGCGCCGCCTTTGCCGCCTGCAACGATCGCACCGGCGTGGCCCATGCGGCGTCCCGGAGGAGCGGTGCGGCCAGCGATGAAGCCAGCGGTCGGCTTCCAACGGCCCTTTTTCTTCTGCTCGGCGAGAAACTCGGCTGCGTCTTCTTCAGCCGAACCACCGATTTCACCGATCATGATGATTGCTTCGGTTTCCGGATCGTCGAGGAACATGTCGAGGACGTCGATGTGCTCGGTGCCCTTGATCGGGTCGCCGCCGATGCCGACAGCAGTCGACTGGCCGAGGCCCATGTCGGTGGTCTGCTTCACAGCCTCATAGGTCAGGGTGCCCGAACGGGACACAACGCCGACCTTGCCGCGCTTGTGGATGTGACCCGGCATGATGCCGATCTTGCAAGCGTCAGGGGTGATGACGCCCGGGCAGTTCGGGCCGATCAGGCGCGACTTGGAGTCGATCAGAGCGCGCTTCACCTTCATCATGTCGAGCACCGGAATGCCCTCGGTGATGCAGATGATCAGTTCCATTTCCGCGTCGATGGCTTCGAGGATAGAGTCAGCCGCGAAGGGCGGCGGAACGTAGATCACCGATGCGTTGGCTTCGGTCTTTGCCTTGGCTTCGTGAACCGAGTTGAAGACCGGCAGGCCGAGGTGATCCTGACCGCCCTTGCCGGGGGTCACACCGCCAACCATCTTGGTGCCGTATGCGATTGCCTGTTCCGAGTGGAACGTACCCTGCGAGCCGGTGAAGCCCTGACAGATGACTTTGGTATTTTCGTCTACGAGGATTGCCATAATTCTTAGCCCTTCACCGCTTTAACGATTTTCTCTGCGCCGTCCGACAGGTTGTCGGCTGCGATGACGTTAAGGCCGGAGGTGTTGATGATCTCTTTGCCCTTCTCGACGTTGGTGCCTTCGAGGCGAACGACGAGCGGAACCTGGAGACCGACTTCCTTGACCGCAGCGACAACGCCTTCAGCGATGACGTCACAACGCATGATGCCGCCGAAGATGTTGACGAGGATGCCTTTGACGTTCGGGTCAGAGGTGATGATCTTGAACGCTTCGGTCACTTTCTCTTTGGTGGCGCCGCCACCTACGTCGAGGAAGTTTGCCGGCTCTGCGCCGTAGAGTTTGATGATGTCCATGGTGGCCATCGCGAGGCCAGCACCGTTCACCATGCAGCCGATTTCACCGTCGAGAGCGATGTAGTTCAGGTCGTACTTGGACGCCTGAAGTTCCTTCGGGTCTTCTTCGGTTTCGTCGCGGAGTTCCGCGATGTCGGGCTGGCGGTAGATCGCGTTGCCGTCGAAGCCGAGCTTGGCGTCGAGAACCTTGAGCGAACCGTTGGTCATGACGATCAGCGGGTTGATCTCCAGCATCTCCATGTCTTTTTCCATGAAGGCTTTGTAGAGAATGCCCATCAGCTTGACGCATTCCTTGACCTGCGAACCTTCGAGGCCGAGGGCAAATGCGATGCGGCGGCCGTGGTAGGCTTGGTAGCCGGTGGCCGGATCGACGGAGAACGAAAGGATCTTCTCGGGGGTCGACGCTGCGACTTCTTCGATGTCCATGCCGCCTTCAGTCGAGCAGACGAAGGAGACGCGCGACGATACGCGGTCGACCAGCAGGGCGAGGTACAGTTCGCGTTCGATGTCCGAACCGTCTTCGATGTAGATGCGGTTCACCTGCTTACCAGCCGGACCGGTCTGGTGGGTGACGAGGGTCTTGCCCAGCATCTTCTTGGCTTCTTCGGCGGCCTCTTCGACCGACTTTGCCAGGCGCACGCCGCCCTTTTCGCCAGCTTCGGCTTCCTTGAAGGAGCCCTTGCCGCGTCCACCTGCGTGGATCTGGGCTTTGACGACCCAGAGCGGACCGTCAAGTTCGCCTGCTGCCGCTTTGGCATTTTCGGCCTTCAGTACGGCACGGCCTTCCGAGACCGGAGCGCCGTAGCTGCGCAGGAGCGCCTTGGCCTGATATTCGTGAATGTTCATCGAGTAGTCCTCGCTGTGCTTCGCTTTGCACCCCACTAAGCACACTAAAACGGACCTTAGAACGACAAACTTAGCTGTTTGCGGTAAAACCCGACATTTGTGATCACAGTTTTTCGGGGTGTGATCACAAATTGCGAGCCCCTTAGTTCTTTAGGATATAAAGAATCAAATCAGCGGTTCGGGCGGGCGATGAAAAGCACCTGACCTCGGGGCAACATCACGGGCTGTTTGGCAATAGTCCAGTCGGTTACGGACGCCAGATGGTCGATATCGGATTCCAGAACGTGATACGGCGCACGGATGTCGTGCGTGACCACTCCGTCAGGTTGCCGATACGGGCGCGTCGATGCGACGGCGTCGGGTGCCAGAAAGACAGTGAAGAGGAACTGTTCGAGCGCGGGAAAGCGCGAAAGGTTCACGAGCGCGCGCCGGAGAAATGCGATCGGCAGGTGGGGGAAGACGGCAAAGGCGATGGCGTGGGTGATCTCTGCGGGAATGCGCGGGAAATCGAAGGTCGCGTCCTGGATCAGGTGGCTCTTGCGGAGTGCGCTCGGGTCTTCGAGTTCTTTCGCGTGACCTGCCAGCATGATGTCGCGGGAAAAGTCGGTCGCCCAGTAGTGACCGCTTTCCAGATAAGGGACCGCCTTACAGCCCAGCCGCAGCGATCCTGCGCCAATATCGAGGAGATGGTGGTGAGGCAGCAGACCCGCCTCACGCAGGATGCCCATCTGGGCACGTCCGGTTTCATCCCACCGCCCGCCGACGATGTCGCGGTGCTTTCCGTCGGCGATGGCCCGATCATAGAAACCGGGCGTCTCGTAGGGCGAAACCGGCATTTTCGTCAGCCTTTGACAGCGCGTTGCGCGATGGTGAGGCAAAGCTCGGTCGCGCGGGCCATGTCCTGAACCGAAACCCATTCGAGCGGGCCGTGGATGTTCTGCATTCCCGTGAACAGGTTGGGGCAGGGGACGCCCATCTCGGTCAGGCGCGAGCCATCGGTGCCGCCGCGGATCGGAACGGATTTGGGATTGAGGCCCAGTTCCTTCGCCGCTTCGGTCGCGAGGTTGACGGGCGTCATGTCCTTTTCCAGCCAGTAGCGCATGTTGCGGTACTGCGGGCTGATCTCGCAAGTAATCTTGGCGCGGGGTTCGGTCGCGGCGACGGCGTTACACACGTCGCGGATCATCTGGCCCTTGGCGTCCAGTCCGTCGAGTTCGAAGTCGCGGATGATGACGCGGACGGTCATTTCCGAGCTGCCGCCGTTCATATCGACCACATGGACGAAACCTTCGCGGCCCGAGGTTGTCTCGGGTGTCATCGCCCACTGAGGCAGGGTCTGCACGATCTTCGACGCGAAGTGCGTGGCGTTGACCAGCTTGTCCTTGGAGAAACCGGGATGGATGGAGACGCCCGTGACTTTGATCTCGGCACCGTCGGCAGAGAACGTCTCGAATTCGATCTCGCCGAGGCGGCCGCCGTCGAAGGTGTAGGCCCAATCGACGCCCAACTCGTCGGGCAGGCGGGGATCGACGCCGCGACCGACTTCTTCGTCAGGGGTGAAGGCCACGCGGATTTTGCCGTGCGGGATGTCCTTGTTTTCCAGCATGTGACGGGCAGCGGCCATGATGATCGCAACACCGGCCTTATCGTCAGCGCCGAGCAGCGTGAGGCCCGATGCGGTGATCAGATCGTCGCCGACTTTTTCGGCCAGATAGGGGAACTGGTCGGGCGACATCGACAGGTCGGGATTGTCGGGGAAAGTGATCGTGCCGCCGTTGTAGCCCTTGATCACGCGAGGCTTTACGTTGGTCGCGTTGAACTGCGGCGCGGTGTCGACGTGCGCGAGGAAACCAATGGTCGGGCCTTCGGCTGTGGCGGGGATGGTCGCCAGCACGACGCCGTATTCGGTGATCGTCACGTCTTCGGCGCCGATTTCAGTCAGCTCGTCGCGCAGCAGGTTCAGCATCCCGAATTGGATGTCGGTGGACGGCTGGGACATGCTGTCGATGTCAGACTGGCTGTCGATCGCAGCGTAGCGGCAAAGGCGGGTTTCGAGTTCGTCTGTAAAGTTCGTCATGGAAATCTCCTATTGCCCGAAGATCTGCGCCCGAGAGGCGCGTGTGTCAACGCGGGGCCTGCACATGCCCGTCTGCAAAAGCAAAAGGGCGACCCGTGGGCCGCCCTTCGTATTCGGTGCTGCGTGGCGATTAGGCCAGCGAGCTGTCGATCTGCTTACAAGCGTCGACGAGGCCCTTAACGGCGTCGACCGACTTGTCGAACATGACCTGCTCTTCTTTGTTGAGCTTGATGTCGATGACTTTCTCAACGCCGTTGGCGCCGATGACGGTCGGAACGCCGACGTACATGCCTTTGACGCCGATTTCGCCGTCACAGTAGGCCGCACACGGCAGAACGCGCTTCTGGTCGCGGAGGTAAGCTTCGGCCATTTCGATAGCCGAGGTCGCGGGAGCGTAGAAGGCCGAACCGGTCTTCAGCAGGCCAACGATTTCTGCGCCGCCGTCACGGGTGCGCTGAACGATGGCGTCCAGTTTTTCCTGCGAGGTCCAGCCCATGTCGACGAGGTCCGGGAGCGGGATGCCGCCAACGGTCGAGTAACGAACCGACGGTACCATGGTGTCGCCGTGGCCGCCCAGAACAAAGGCGGTGACGTCGCGCATCGACACGTTGAATTCGACCGAGAGGAAGTGACGGAAGCGAGCCGAGTCCAGAACGCCAGCCATGCCAACGACCTTGTTGGTCGGCAGACCCGAGAACTTCTGCAGAGCCCAGACCATCGCGTCGAGCGGGTTGGTGATGCAGATGACGAATGCGTCCGGAGCGTGGGCTTTGATGCCTTCGCCGACCGACTTCATGACTTTGAGGTTGATGCCCAGAAGGTCATCGCGCGACATGCCCGGCTTGCGCGGAACGCCAGCGGTTACGATGCAGACGTCAGCGCCAGCGATATCAGCGTAGTCCGCGGTGCCTTTGAAGGAACCATCAAAACCTTCGGAAGGGCCCGATTCTGCGAGGTCGAGGGCTTTGCCCTGAGCCATGCCGTCGTTGAGGTCGAAGAGAACAACGTCACCGAGTTCTTTGATTGCGGCGAGGTGGGCGAGGGTGCCACCGATCTGACCGGCGCCGATGAGGGCAATCTTGGGTCGAGCCATGAATTCCGTCCTTAATTAAGGTTGAGGTCGGGGCATGGCGTAGCCCTTTCGTTGCGTGCAATCAAGTACACGAAGGGGTAAGGCGACATTGTTCCTATATCGCTTGGGGTGTTTGCGCTAAACTTGTGCATACAATTGCACACAATGGCGTTCCGCATGAGGTGTATCAGCGGTTCGGTGATTCTTTTTAAAGGTATATTATGGACGGTACGGCATTTTGGATCGTCTCGGTCATCGCTGCGATCAGCGTCGGACTGAGCAAAGGGGGACTTGCCGCGCTGGGCACAATTGCCGTGCCTGTCATGGCTTTGGCGATCGATCCGATCGTCGCCGCGGGCCTGCTGCTCCCGGTGTTCGTGGTGTCGGATATCTTCGGCGTGTGGACCTACCGTAAGCATTTCGACAAGCAGTTGCTCATCATCTCTATCATCGGTGGAACGGTCGGTGTGGTGATCGGCGGGTTGCTGGCGTCCGTCGTGTCGGAGCATGTGGTTACGCTGTTCGTGGGCCTGATCGGGGTGCTCTTCACGCTGAACTTCATCCTTAAACGCGGGGCAGAGGTCGAGGCGGAGCCGCTGAACAAACCCAAGGGTTATTTCTGGACCGCGATTGCGGGCTTCACCAGCTTCGTCAGCCATTCGGGCGGACCGCCGTATCAGATGTTTGTGCTGCCGCTGAAATTGCCGAAAATGGTATTTGCGGGGACGATCACGCTGGCCTTTGCGTACATCAACGCGATCAAGCTGATCCCCTATGCGATGCTCGGGCAGATCAACCTGCACAGCCTTGGCGTCAGTGCGATCCTGATGGTGCCTGCGGTGATTTCTGTGTTTGTCGGGGTGCGTCTGGTGAAAATCCTGCCGGATAAGATCTTCTACAACTTCGTCATCATCGCGCTGGGGATCGTGTCGCTCAAGCTCGTCTTTGATGCCATCACAGCGATGATCTAAACGAAAAAGGGCCACCCCGAAGGGCGGCCCGAACTCTTTAAAAGAGCAAGAAGATTACATTGCGTCTTCTTCGTATTCCGGCATGGAATTCAGCGCGTCTTCAGTGGTGTTCATGTACACCTTGATGTCTTCGCCGTCTTCCTGCTTGAGGATGGTCAGTTCGTCGTACGAAACTTCAACCGACTTTTCGCCAATGCCGAGGAAGCCACCTACGTCCATGATAACAGCCTGGATCGAACCGTCTTCGTTCAGGATCAGGTCATCGATCGACGAAACAGTTTCGTTTTCAGCGTTTACAACGTCAGCGTCGATAAGCTCTTCAGCCGAGAAGTCGCCGCCAGCCATCGAGATTTCGACCCAGCCGTCCATGTAGGCGTCGCCGGTCATCTCGGTGTCAGCTGCCATACCTACGGTGGCATCTTCTTCCGACATTTCTTCAGCCATGCCGTCCGGCATTGCGTCTTCTTCGGTGTCAGCCGTCAGGTCGGTGCCTGCTTCAGCGTCCATTTCGGTGTCCGACGACATTTCTTCGTCAGCACCCATTTCTTCGCCCATGCCTTCTTCTTCGGTCGACATCTCGGTGTCGGTCTCAGCGTCGGCTTCCATGTCGGTCGAAGCGCCAGCTTCTGCGTCCATGTTTTCAGTATCGGCCGAAGTGTCCATGTCAGTCGACATTTCGGTCGATGCTGCGGTGTCGTTGGTCACGGCGGTGGTGTCGTCTTGTGCAATCGCCGGTACTGCGAGAACAAGTGCAGCGGCGGTGGTCATAAGAAGATTTTTCATAGTGACATTCCTTTAAACTCAAGGGGCGGCGCTGTGCCGCTTTGTACCGAGAAAAGCGATGGCGGAATGCTTTGGTTGCATATCAAATTTGTTTTTATGCACGGAACTTTCAACCTCAGATAGCGTTCACGCGCGCTTCCTTAGTATACGTCTTTCGCTCGCGGTGCTGCGCTGCAGCAAATTTTGCGTTGAAGTATTTGTGCGCATTTGTTCTTTTGCGAGCAACAAAGTTGCGAGGTAGAATCAAATGACCGATCGTCCGTTCCGTTCCGCCCTCTATATCCCCGGCTCGAAAGAACGTGCGCTGGAAAAAGCGCGCAACCTTCCCGTCGATGCGATCCTGTTCGACCTCGAAGATGCGGTTTCGCCGGA
Source organism: Marivivens aquimaris (assembly GCF_015220045.1). NCBI lineage: Bacteria > Pseudomonadati > Pseudomonadota > Alphaproteobacteria > Rhodobacterales > Paracoccaceae > Marivivens > Marivivens aquimaris. The sequence continues at coordinate 128,248 of NZ_JADBGB010000001.1, forward strand.
TGAGAAAGTCGCCGCGCGCCATACGCTGAAGGAAGCACTCTATCAGGGTGGCTACGGCAATCGCTATTGCGTGGTGCGGATCAACGGCCTTGATACGGAGTGGGGCAAAGACGATGCGGCCGAAGTGGTGGAGATGGACTGTGATGCCGTCCTGCTGCCCAAGGTCAACAGCCCCGCCGACCTCGATGCGCTGGCGGCGATTACGGGCGATCTGCCGATTTGGGCGATGATCGAAACCCCGCTGGGCATCATCAACGCCGTCGCTATCGCAGCGCATCCGAAGCTCGAGGGCTTCGTGATGGGTACCAACGACCTCGCCAAGGATCTGAATACGCGCAAAGGCCAGAACCGCGAGCCGCTGCTTTATGCACTCGAAGCTGCACTTCTGGCTGCGCGTGCGTACGGCAAGGTGATCGTCGACGGCGTCTACAACGCGTTCAAGGACGACGAGGGGCTGAAGGCCGAGTGCGAGCAGGGCCGCGACATGGGGTTCGACGGCAAAACGCTGATCCATCCCGCGCAGGTCGAGATCGCGAATGCTGCGTTTGCACCCAGCGAAGCCGAGGTCGACCTTGCCAACCGTCAGATCGCTGCATTCGAGGAAGCGGCAGCAAACGGCCAAGGCGTTGCTGTTGTTGACGGAAAGATCGTTGAAAACTTGCATATCGTCACGGCTCGGGCAACACTGGCCAAGGTTGCTGCAATCGCAGCACTGGACCATTGATCGGGTCCGTGATTCCCAATTTCAGGGGGCGGCATGTTGTTACTCATTCTCGGGCTTCTTTTGTGGAGCCTGTCGCACATGCTGCGCCGTATTGCGCCAACCTATCACGCGGAACTGGGCAAGCGGGGATACCGCATGGTCGCGATCGCTTCGGGCGTCGGGATCGTACTGATGATCTTCGGCTACCGCGCGTGGGATTCCGGCCAGCTCTGGTATCCGCCTGCGGGGATGCGTCACGTCAACAACCTGCTAATGCTGATTGCGATCTATCTGTTTGCCGCTTCGGGCATGAAAACATGGGTCGCGCGCCGTTTCCGTCACCCGATGTTGACGGGCGTGATCGTCTGGGCGGTCGCGCACCTTCTGGTCAACGGGGACTGGGCGTCGGTCGTGCTGTTTGGCGGAATGCTGGTTTGGGCGCTGCTGGAAATGGCGCTGATCAACCGCGACGAACCGCAGTGGGTGCCTCCGTCGGGCGGTTCTGCTGGCAAGGAAATCGGTGCCCTCGTGGGGGCCGTGGTTGTCCTCGGCGTAATCGGCTATATCCACGGTATGCTGGGCTACTGGCCCTTCGGCTGATGCGTCCCGTGGTGGGGCGCGGCCCTACCAAGGATGTATCGCGATGAAAGCCTACCGCTTCCTTTCCGAGGACGACACTTCTCAATTCTGCCACAAGGTTTCCGAAGCTCTCGCGAAGGGCTGGGAGCTGTATGGCGAGCCTACCTACGCTTTCGATGCGAGCCGCGGCGTGATGCGCTGCGGGCAAGCCGTCGTGAAAGTGGTGGAGGGCGAGTATTCACCTGACATCAAACTGGGACAGCTATGACAAAAACCAATCCGGGACGTTTTTTCGAAGACTATCAGGTCGGGCAGGTCATCCGCCACGCGGTGCCGCGCACCATCGCAGAAGGGGAGCGGGCGCTGTACCACGCGCTCTATCCGGCGCGTCATGCGCTCTATTCCTCGGATGTGTTTGCGGGAGATTGTGGGCTTGAAGGATCGCCGGTCGATGATCTGCTGGCATTCCATGTCGTCTTTGGCAAAACCGTTCCGGATGTGTCGCTGAACGCGGTCGCGAACCTTGGCTATGCCGAGGGTCGCTGGCTGATGCCGGTCTATCCGGGCGACACGCTCCGTTCGGAGAGCGAGGTCATCGGCCTCAAGCAGAATTCCAACGGTAAAACCGGCGTCGTTTACGTCCGCACGCGCGGTTTCAACCAGACCGATGACGTGGTGATGGAATACGTGCGCTGGGTGATGGTGCGTAAACGGGACGCCGAAGCGCCCGCGCCCGAAACCGTGCTGCCAGATTTGAAAAGTGCTCTTTCGGTGGATGATCTGGTCATTCCAGAAGGCCTGACGTTCGAAAATTACGATTTCGATTTGGCGGGCGAGCCGCACCGTTGGGGCGACTACGCCGTCGGAGAGGTGATCGACCACGTCGATGGCGTCACGGTGGAGGAGGCGGAGCATATGCTCGCCACCCGTTTGTGGCAGAATACCGCGAAGGTTCACTTCGACCTGACCTTCCGCCCCGAAGGTCGCCTGATCTACGGTGGTCATGTCATCTCGATGGCGCGCGCGCTGTCGTTCAATGGCCTCGCCAATGCGCAAATGATCGTCGGCCTGAACGGCGGCGCTCACGCGAACCCGTGTTTCTCGGGAGATACCATCAAGGCGTGGTCGGAAGTGCTCGATAAAGCCGAAACCGACGTCCCCGGAGTGGGTGCGATCCGTCTGCGCCTCGTCGCGACCAAAGGCGGTTCGGCGGGCGAGTTGAAGGGCGAGGACGGCAAGTACCTTCCTCACGTCCTGCTCGACCTCGATTACTGGGCGCTCATGCCGATTTAAGGTCGGAAAAGCGACGACTTTGACGACAGATACGGCGCGAGTCGTTTTGTTATTTCGACTATTTTTGTCAGGAACTATTTTGTGATCACACATGCAAAACGTGTGATCACAAACGGAGGTGTTACCGCTAAAGGGCGCGTTTTTTGTCGCATATCACTGTTAGGATAGCGTGACAGTGCCGTTAAATGCGCTAGAAGAATACCGATGGCCCGCACCCGACTGCGGTGCAATGGCCGAACCGAAAAAGGGGATCGTCATGGCTGGAGAAACCAAGGGCGTCGAACGTCCGCTTTCGCCGCACCTGCAAATCTATCGCTGGCAAGTCCCGATGCTGACGTCGATCCTGACGCGCGTCACGGGTAACGCCCTGATCGTTACGTCCGTTCTCGTTATCTGGTGGCTCGGCGCCGCTGCGACTGGCGAAGAATACTTCAACACCGTCAACGGCATCATGACCTCGTTCATTGGTGACATCGTCATGACGCTGTCGGTACTGGGCGTCTGGTATCACTTCCTCGCTGGTCTGCGTCACCTTTACTATGACGCGGGCAAGGGCCTCGACATTCCGACCGCTGAAAAGCTGGGTTGGGCATGTCTGATCGGCTCGGTCGTTCTGACCATTCTTACCGTCATTATCGTCTGAGGGGCTGAACATGCGTTATATCACTGATCGCAAGCGCGCCGTCGGCAAAGGCGCTGCTGGTTCGGGCACCGCTCACCACTGGTACATGCAGGTCAGCGCCGCCGGCCTCGCGTTCATCGTGCCGACCTTCATCTATATCTTCGGCAATGCGCTGGGCAGCGACTATGCGACCGTCCTCGAGACGTTCTCGCATCCGATCCCCGCAATCGTGACCGGCCTGATGATCATCTTCGGTCTGCACCACTTCAACCGCGGCTTTGAGACCCTTATGCAGGACTACGCCCGCGGCCACACTCTGAAAATCTCCATCATCCTGATGACCGTATTTACCTACGGCCTGATGGCAACGGGCCTGTTCTCGCTCGCGAAACTGGCTCTGTAAGGAATAGGACCGATGGCAGCAGCTTACGAATACGAAGTTCACGAATACGACGTGGTCGTTGTCGGCGCCGGTGGCGCTGGCCTCCGCGCGACCCTCGGCATGGCCGAGCAGGGTCTGCGTACCGCGTGTATCTCCAAGGTTTTCCCGACCCGCTCGCACACCGTTGCGGCGCAGGGCGGCATTGCGGCATCGCTGGGCAATATGGGCCCCGATAGCTGGCAGTGGCACATGTACGACACCGTAAAAGGTTCGGACTGGCTCGGTGATACCGATGCGATGGAATACCTCGCTCGCGAGGCCCCCAAGGCCGTCTACGAACTGGAGCACTACGGCGTTCCGTTCTCGCGTACCGAGGAAGGCAAGATCTACCAGCGTCCGTTCGGTGGCCACACCACCGAGTTCGGTGAAGGCCCGCCCGTACAGCGTACCTGCGCAGCCGCCGACCGTACCGGCCACGCGATCCTGCACACGCTCTACGGCCAGTCGCTGAAGCAGCAGGCAGAATTCTACATCGAATACTTCGCGATCGACCTCATCATGAGCGACGATGGCGTCTGTACCGGTGTTGTCTGCTGGAAGCTCGACGACGGCACTATGCACGTCTTCAACGCCAAGATGGTCGTTCTGGCCACCGGCGGCTATGGCCGTGCGTACTTCTCGGCGACTTCGGCCCACACCTGCACCGGTGACGGTGGCGGTATGGTCGCTCGTGCCGGCCTCGCGCTTCAGGACATGGAATTCGTTCAGTTCCACCCGACCGGCATCTACGGTTCGGGCTGTCTGATCACCGAAGGCGCACGCGGCGAGGGTGGTTATCTGACCAACTCCGAAGGCGAGCGCTTCATGGAGCGTTATGCACCGCACTATAAAGACCTCGCGCCGCGCGACTACGTGTCCCGCTGTATGACGATGGAAATCCGCGAAGGTCGCGGCGTGGGCAAGGATGGCGATCACATCCACCTACACCTCAACCACCTTCCGGCGGAAGCTCTGGCAGAACGCCTGCCGGGCATTTCGGAATCGGCGAAGATCTTTGCTGGCGTCGACGTCACCAAAGAGCCGATCCCGGTTCTGCCGACCGTTCACTACAACATGGGCGGCATTCCGACCAACTACTGGGGCGAAGTGCTGAACCCGACCGCCGACAACCCGACCGCTACGGTTCCGGGCCTGATGGCAGTCGGCGAAGCTGGCTGTGCGTCGGTCCACGGTGCGAACCGTCTGGGTTCGAACTCGCTGATCGACCTCGTGGTCTTTGGCCGAGCCGCTGCAATCCGCGCCGGTCAGGTTGTCGATCCGACCAAAGCCAATCCGACGCTCAACAAGGCCGCTGTCCAGAAGGCGTTCGACCGTTTCGACGGCCTGCGCTACGCACAGGGCGGCACGCCGACCGCAGAACTGCGTCTCGAAATGCAGAAGACCATGCAGCGTGACGCTGCCGTCTTCCGTACCGCAGAGACCATGAAGGACGGCGTCGAGGCGATGACTGCCATCGCGGGCAAGCTGAACGATCTGCACGTCACCGATACCTCGCTGGTCTGGAACTCCGACCTGATGGAGACGCTGGAACTGACGAACCTCATGCCGAACGCTCTGGCCACCATCGTTGGTGCCGAAGCCCGTCACGAGTCGCGCGGTGCCCACGCTCACGAGGATCACCCGACCCGCGACGACGAAAACTGGCGCGTCCACTCGGTCATGCGTGTCGATGGCAACAACGTCGATCTGACTTATCGTCCGGTCATCGTTGATCCGCTCACCACCGAAGGTGAGGGCGGTATCAGCCTCGAAACCATCGCACCGAAGGCACGTACCTTCTGATGAAGTATGCGGCGCTTGCACTTCTGCTGGCGCTTGCCGCCTGCGGGCCTGTCTCTCCGGAGCGGGCCGCGCAGGTTTGCGAAGAAAAAGCCCGCCTTGCGCAGGGACCTACCGGCACGATCACCATCGGTAGCAACTCGCGCTCCGGCAGCTATGTCAGTGGAGAGGTCGGCATTTCGCTCGACTCCTTCTCCGGCAAGGATCCGATGGTTGTGTACGAACGCTGTGTCGTCGACATGACCGGTCAGGGGCCGATCCGGATGCCAGCATTGCGGAGCTAAAGGAACGTTATGATGAAGAAACTCGCAGCACTCAGCCTTGCCCTTCTGGCCGCCGCCGGATGCGATATGCGCCAGATCGAAAAGGCCGCCGGAAACGCCACCGTGCAGTCCGCCGAAGCTGTCGTTGTTCCGATCGTCATGCAGACCACCCTTCCGACGGGTCAGACGATCCCGTCCACCATTGCGACCGCTGTTGCCGGTTGCATCGTTACCTCCGCCAGCGACACCGAACTGGCCGCGCTTGCAGGCGCTGCTGTCACGGGGCCGACGGCCGACACGCGTTACATCGTGTCCAATATCCTTAACCGTCCAGAGACGACCGGATGCGCGGCTGCCGCGCTTTCCGGCAACTGAACAAGTGGCAGGAGCCTGAACCATGGTCCAATTCTCCCTTCCCAAGAACAGCCGCATGACGGTGGGCAAGACCTGGCCCAAGCCTGAAGGCGCGACCAACGTCCGCAAGTTCCAGATTTACCGCTGGAACCCCGATGACGGGAAGAACCCCGCGATCGACACCTACTTCGTCGACATGGACGATTGCGGTCCGATGGTTCTTGACGCTCTCATCTACATCAAGAACAAGGTCGACCCGACCCTGACGTTCCGCCGTTCCTGCCGTGAAGGCATCTGCGGTTCGTGCGCGATGAACATCGACGGCCGCAACACGCTGGCCTGTATCTACGGTCTCGACGAGATCAAGGGCGACGTGAAGATCTATCCGCTGCCGCACATGCCGGTGGTCAAAGACCTTATCCCCGACCTCACCCACTTCTACGCGCAGCACGCCTCGATCATGCCGTGGCTGGAGACCAAGACGAACCGTCCTGAAAAGGAATGGCGTCAGTCCATTGAAGACCGCAAGAAGCTCGACGGCCTGTATGAGTGCGTCATGTGCGCGTCGTGCTCGACCTCGTGCCCGAGCTACTGGTGGAACAGCGACAAGTACCTCGGCCCGGCCGCGCTGCTGCACGCCTACCGCTGGATCATCGACAGCCGCGACGAAGCCACCGGCGAGCGTCTGGACGAGCTGGAAGATCCGTTCAAGCTGTACCGCTGCCACACCATCATGAACTGCGCCAAGACCTGCCCGAAGGGTCTGAACCCCGCAGAGGCCATCGCAAACATCAAGAAGATGATGGTCGAGCGTCAGGTCTGATCCGGCACTGGAATTCAACGAAAAGCCCCGCGATTGCGGGGCTTTTTGTTTTGACGGGGGTGCATGGCGACTATGCCCGAATGGTCGTTTCACACTGCGGGGGAGGGGACTATCTGAACCGCCATGGGAGGGGACAATAGGAGACCCCGAAATGACCGCCGCTGTCGCAAAGAAAGAAGAAACCAAAGACGTCGCAAACGCTGCCGATCTGTTTGCCTATTACGAGCCGGAAACTCCGGTCCAAGCAAACACCAATGATCGCCCGCTCTCCGCTCTGGAGCAGATGTACGCGTATTACGACTGAATTCAGGTATCTGTCTGATGCAAGCCCCGCCGATTGAGCGGGGCTTTGTCGTTTCAGGCGAATGCGGCGTTTAGAGCCACTTCGACCATGTCGCCGAAGCTTTGTTCGCGTTGTTCGCTCGGGAGGGCTTCACCGGTTTTCAGGTGATCGCTGACGGTCAGCACAGAAAGAGCGCGTACACCATAGCGAGCGGCGAGGATATAGAGCTCTGCCGTTTCCATTTCGACGGCGAGAATGCCGTGACGCTCCATCTGTTCGTTCAGATCAGGGCGTTCGTCGTAGAACGTGTCCGACGAATAGATGCCGCCGATGTGGGTTTTCGCGTCCAGTTTTTCGGCTTCTTTGGCGGCAGCAGAAAGCAGCGACCAATCGGCCGTCGGCGCGAAATTCAGTTCACGAAAAATGGTGGAGGAGGGGGTTGCAACAGTGCTCGCCGTCATTGCGATAATTACGTCGCGAATGCCGACATGGTCCTGCATCCCGCCGCATGAGCCGATACGGATCAGAGTTTTGGCACCGAAATCGCGGATCAATTCATTCACATAAATTGAAAGCGAGGGCATCCCCATTCCGGAGCCTTGCATTGTGACGCGATTGCCGTTCCAGTTACCGGTGAAACCGAGCATTCCCCGTGTCCGGTTCACTTCCTTAACATCTGTAAGAAAATTTTCGGCAGCCCATTTAGCGCGGAGCGGGTCGCCCGGCAGCAAAACAGTTTCGGCGATATCACCGATTTCTGCACCAATATGTACAGTCATTTGTAGTCCTGTGCGATTTTGCAGAGAAAGTCCCTGCGTGCGTTTGAAATAAAAAAGGGCGGCACCGCCACCCTTTTTCAATCAGATCGCGAAAGTTGCGATGTCGACGCCTTTATCTTCTGCGTCTTTGACCCACTGGGGTTTGCGACCCCGGCCTGACCAGGTTTGGTCAGCATCATCGGGGTTGCGGTATTTCGCAGCTGCTTTGGCTTTCGTCTTCGGCGAAGCGTTAGCCAGTTCAATCAGCGAGAAACCATGTTCACGCGCGGCTTTCTCGGCAGCTTCCCTTGCTGCCTGAAATTCACGAGCGCCAACACGATCAAGTGCTTTTTCCACGTCGGCCTTCAGCTTGGTCAGCTCGGCACGCGACATGGAGTCCAGATCGATATCCATTTCCATCTCCTTTGGATTGGCCAAAATTGCCAATTGGATTTGAAAATGCACAGATTGAATTTGATTGGCAATGCCGAATTAGAACTTTTGTCTTATTCGGCTGCTATTTCCTTCGGCTCAACCAATAGAGCAATGTCTTTCATGATCCGGTTCAGTTCGAAATCCTTCGGCGTGTAAACTTGAGCCACACCCATTTCGCGCAGTTTCCGAGCATCGTCTTCGGGAATAATTCCGCCGGCAATAACCTGAATGTGGGTCAGATTTTCATCTTTGAGTTTTTGAAGAACTTCAGCAATCAACGGCAGGTGGGATCCGGAGAGAATTGAGAGGCCAATAACGTGTGCATTATCACGTTGTGCGGCCTCGACAATTTCGTCGGGCGTAAGACGAATGCCTTCGTAAGTGATATCCATTCCGCAATCGCGCGCGCGGGCCGCGATTTGTTCAGCGCCATTTGAATGGCCATCAAGACCGGGCTTGCCGACAATGAATTTCAGCGGGCGGCCGAGTTTGGCAGAAACATTTGCTACGAGGTCACGAATATCTTCCAAACCTTCCGTCTGGTTCGACGGGTTTTTCGAAACGCCGGTCGGCGCGCGGTATTGTCCGAAGGTCTGGCGGATCGCCTCGGCCCATTCGCCCGTCGTCACGCCAGCCTTTGCGGCAGCAATTGACGGGACCATAATGTTCGAGCCGTTACGCGCGGCGGCGGACAGATCGGCGAGTGCTTTGGTAACTGCCTCGGCGTCGCGGCCAGCTTTCCATTCGTTCAGACGGGCGATCTGTTCCTGCTCGACGGCGGGATCGACGGTCATGATGCTGTCTTCGCCGGAGGTCAGCGGCGAGGGCTCGCCCTGCTGCCATTTGTTCACGCCGACCACGGTGGTCTCGCCGCCTTCGATATTGCCGATGCGGCGGGCGTTGGATTCGACCAGTCGGCCCTTCATGTATTCGATGGCCTGAACCGCGCCGCCCATGCCATCGATGGTGGCGAGTTCTTCGCGGGCACCGGCCTTCAGTTCGGCAACCTTGCGGTCAACGGCGGGGTTATTGTCAAAGAGGTCGTCGTATTCTAGCAGGTCGGTCTCATAGGCCATGATCTGCTGCATCCGGAGCGACCACTGCTGGTCCCACGGGCGGGGCAGGCCGAGCGCTTCGTTCCACGCGGGCAGCTGCACGGCGCGGGCGCGGGCGTTCTTTGACAGAGTGACGGCCAGCATCTCGATCAGAATGCGGTAGACGTTGTTTTCGGGCTGTTGCTCGGTCAGGCCGAGGCTGTTGACCTGCACGCCGTAGCGGAACCGGCGCGTCTTGGGGTCTTCGACGCCATAGCGTTCCTGACAGATTTCGTCCCAAAGCTCCACGAACGCGCGCATCTTGCACATCTCGGTCACGAAGCGGATGCCGGCGTTCACGAAGAACGAAATGCGGCCGACCATGGCGGGGAAATGCTCTGCGGGGACTTTATTTTTGAGGTCGTCCAGTACGGCGGTTGCGGTGGCCAGTGCAAAGGCCAGTTCTTCCTCGGGCGTCGCGCCAGCCTCTTGCAGGTGGTACGAACAGACGTTCATCGGGTTCCACTTGGGAAGGTGCTCGCGCGTGTAGGCGGCGACATCCGTGATCATGCGCAGCGACGGCTTGGGCGGGCAGATGTAGGTGCCGCGCGACAGGTATTCCTTAATAATGTCGTTCTGCACGGTGCCTTGCAGTTGGGAAACGTCCGCGCCCTGTTCTTCGGCGACAGCGATGTAGAGCGAAAGCAGCCAAGGCGCGGTCGCGTTGATCGTCATCGAGGTGTTCATCTGCTCAAGCGGGATCTCGTCAAACAGCGCGCGCATGTCGCCGAGGTGGCAAACTGGCACGCCGACCTTACCGACCTCACCACGCGCAAGGCGATGATCCGAGTCGTAGCCCGTCTGAGTGGGCAGGTCGAAAGCCACGGAAAGGCCGGTCTGACCCTTGGCGAGGTTCGCACGGTAGAGTGCGTTCGATGCCTTGGCGGTGGAGTGGCCCGCATAGGTGCGGAACAGCCACGGGCGGTCTTTCTGCGATTGCGACATTATCGGCCTCCGGAGAATCTACTCGGTAATTTTATTGCGCTGATGATCTGATAGCGGAAATAAAGATGCCCTGTCAATTCGCTGCGGCGCGGCGTGACCATCTTGTCCTGCTTCGCGGTTCAGTCCAATGTCCCGCCCATGCAAATGCCTGTCACACTGCCGCTCTGGTTACTGGTTCTTATTCTGCTTTTCGCGGCGGTCACTTTCGCGTCGCACTTCCTGTTTCCGTCGGTGCGGTGGTTCTTCCGAAAACGAATGGAGCGGGCGGTTTCCAAGCTGAATACGCGCCTGCGTAAACCGATCGAGCCGTTCAAGCTCGCGCGGCGGCACGATACGATCCAGCGGTTGATCTACGATCCGAAGGTGAGCGAGGCCGTCGTCCGCACGGCCAACGTGGAAAAGGTGCCCGAGGCGGTAGCTTTCGAACGCGCCCGTAAATACGCCCGCGAGATCGTGCCGTCGTTTTCGGCCTCGGTCTATTTTGGCTTCGGAACGCGGGTGGCGCGGTGGCTGTCGAATGCGCTTTATGACATCCGGCTTGGCGAAGTAGACGACTCGGCGCTCAAGGTGATTGATGGCGAGGCGACGGTTGTGTTCGTTATCAATCACCGCTCCAACATGGACTACGTGCTGATTACCCATCTGGTCAGTCGCGCCAGCACCGTGGCCTATGCAGTGGGGGAGTGGGCGCGGGTTTGGCCGCTGTCGTGGCTGATCCGTGCGATGGGTGCGTACTTCATTCGGCGTGGGTCCAAGGGGCAGCTCTACCGCGCTGTGCTGTCGCGGTATGTGCAGATGGCTTCGCAGGCGGGTGTGACGCAGGCCTTTTTCCCCGAGGGTGGGCTGAGCCTTACCGGTAAGCCGCAAAAGCCGAAGCTGGGGATTATCAGCTACATCGTGCAGGGTTGGGAGCCTGGGAAGCGGGATGTCGTGTTCGTGCCTGTCGGTCTGAACTACGACCGTGTGCCCGAAGACAAAGTGCTCGTGCGGGCCGCCACGACAGGCGAGCGCAAGTTCCGTCCATCAGTCTGGTCGGTCATCACTTCAACGCCCGTGGTCATCTGGCGCGCGATCCGTCTGAAGTTCACGCCCTTCGGCACCGTGGCGGTTGGCTTCGGCGACCCGCTCGTGCTGTCGCGCTATCTGGATGAGGGCGGCGACGAGACGATTGACGGGATCGGCAACGAGCTCATGGGCCGCATCGCAGAGGTCATCCCGTTGGTGCCGGTGCCGCTGGTGTCCCGCGCGATCCTGTCGGGGGCGGAGACGCGGGCCGACATCTTGGCGTTCGTCAAAAATGACCTCGTGGTGGCCAAAAGCCGCAATGTCACCACGCCGCGCCGGTCGGCAGAGCAGGTGGTCGAGGATGGGCTGAAGCTGCTCGCCGCCCGAAAGCTGATCGCGAGCACGACGTCTCCTGTACCGTCGGACAGCACGCGTCCGGTCATCGAATATTACGCGGCGACTGTCGAACATCACTTCGCATCCGGCGCGTAATTTTCTTTCCAACTTTAGTCTTGGTCGGGGCAATATTTTGCGCCCGCAGCACGCTTTGCGCGTGGTTGAGTACCAATTTCCCTTTGGCTGTAAGCGTTTAGGGCCTGTATCCTCCGTTAAGCAATAAAGTTACAAATGCTGCGTTGCTATTGTTGAATTCTTGCGCGCAAGATTATATCAATTGGATAGGGCGTTGATTCTGCAACGCGGCGAAAACGAGTAACGCGAGCCGATGGAGAGACCGATGGCACTCGACTACGAGGCACCGAAAAAAGACCTGTATGAAGTTGGTGAAATCCCGCCGCTCGGCCATGTGCCCGAGCAGATGTACGCATGGGCGATCCGCCGCGAGCGTCATGGCGAGCCGGATAAATCGTTCCAGGTCGAAGTTGTCGAAACCCCGAAACTGGACAATCACGAAGTGCTCGTCCTCGTTATGGCGGCTGGCGTGAACTACAACGGCGTCTGGGCTGGTCTGGGCGTTCCGATCTCGCCTTTTGACGGCCACGGTGCCGACTACCACATCGCGGGTTCGGACGCGTCGGGCATCGTTTGGGCCGTCGGCGACAAGGTTAAGAACTGGAAAGTGGGCGATGAAGTCGTCATCCACTGCAACCAAGACGACGGCGACGACGAAGAATGCAACGGCGGCGACCCGATGTTTTCACCGTCGCAGCGCATCTGGGGCTATGAGACCCCCGATGGCTCTTTCGCGCAGTTCACCCGCGTTCAGGCCCAGCAGCTTCTGCCGCGTCCCAAGCACCTGACTTGGGAACAGTCGGCTTGCTACACGCTGACCCTTGCGACTGCCTACCGTATGCTGTTCGGCCACGCTCCGCATGACATCAAGCCGGGCCAGCACGTCTTGGTTTGGGGCGCGTCGGGCGGTCTTGGATCGTTCGCGGTTCAACTGGCCAAAGCCGCAGGTGCACACGCGATCGGCGTCATCTCGGACGAATCCAAGCGTGACTTCGTCATGTCGATGGGTGCGAAGGGCGTCATCAACCGCCGCGACTTTGATTGCTGGGGCCAGCTGCCGACGGTGAACACGCCTGAATATAACGCGTGGTTCAAGGAAGCCCGCCGCTTCGGCAAGGCGATCTGGGAATTCACCGGCAAGGGTAACAACGTCGACATCGTTTTCGAACACCCCGGCGAGTCCACGTTCCCCGTGTCGAACCTCGTCTGTAAAAAGGGCGGCATGGTCGTCATCTGCGCCGGCACCTCGGGCTTCAACTGCACGTTCGACGTTCGCTACACTTGGATGCACCAGAAGCGCCTTCAGGGTTCGCACTTCGCGCACCTCAAGCAGGCTGCCGCTGCCAACCGTCTGGTTTGCGAAGAAAAGATCGACCCGTGCATGTCCGAAGTGTTCTCGTGGGACAAAATCCCCGATGCGCACACCAAGATGCTGAAGAACCAGCACCTGCCGGGCAACATGGCCGTTCTGGTCCAAGCGCAGAAGCCGGGCCTGAAGACTTTCGACGAGGTTCTGGCGAATTCCGCTGCCAACCGTTGATTCGAGCGAACATCTCTAGCGAAGCGTCGTTCCATAAGGAGCGGCGCTTTGTTTTTGCGCCAAACACTTAGCTGGCGGCCTCATCGCTATTTCTGGGGAGGGTATAAAGGCGAATTAGTCGTGGATAACTCGCCTGATACTATGGTTGTTAATACTTCGTTAACCATTCGTGGATGAGTCTGACCATGGGAAATACATGGATTATTGGCGTTCTCGGCGACCTTCGGGCCTTTGCGGCCCTTAACGGGATGGAGCGGCTGTCGAGCGAACTGGAAAAGGTCGCGGATATCGCCCAAGCCGAAATCGCCGCAGCGGATGGGGCGGCACAGGCAGTGCCGGTATTGAATGGCAAAAGCGCTGGAACAGTTTCTTGGACGGCTGGAGCAAGCCAGCAACCTTGATGATTTGCAGGACCTGATCCTTGATCTGAGGGGCATGGTCGACGTCGATCACACTGTTTATCATTGGGTCAGTTCGGACGGCGAACAGTACGGCTGCGGCACGTATCCGCCCGAGTGGGTCCAGCACTACGTCGAAAACGACTATATCCGCATCGATCCGGTGGTGCAGGGATGTTACCAGCGCTTCCACCCCGTGGATTGGAAGCGGCTCGATTGGTCGAGCAAGAGCGCACGGGCTTTCCTTCAGAACGCATTAAAGCACGGTGTCGGCAATCAGGGGCTTTCGGTCCCGATCCGCGGCCCGAACGGTCAATTCGCGATGTTCACTGTTTCCCATCACTGTTCTGACGAAGAGTGGACGGCGTTTATCGAAGAATGGCAGCGCGACCTCATAGTAATTGCGCACTATTTTAATCAAAAGGCGCTGGAAATTGCCGGTGACCGCGCGCCCGAACGGACGAAGGCTCTGTCACCTCGCGAAACCGATGCGCTCACGTTCCTTGCGATGGGATACGGGCGGGGGCAAGTCTCTGAAATGCTGGCGATTTCCGAACACACACTGCGGGTCTACATCGAGAGCGCACGTTTCAAACTGGGCGCCGCGAACACCACTCACGCGGTCGCCAAAGCGCTCGCCGAGGGGCTCATTTTGATCGGCGGCGCGGCGCGTGGATCGGCCGGAGACTGGCCCGGACGCAAGCAAGCGGCCGAGTAACGCACGGTACATAAGAAGAACATTAAGACTTTTGAGGCACCATCGGGGCAGGGATCAGCCACCGAGGAACGAATATGCTACGTTATGTTTATGCCGACCAACTCGATCAATTTCCGCGCCTTCGCGACACCATGTTCCGTGACCGTGCCGACCAGTTTCGCACCCGCCTTGGATGGGAAGTGGAGGTCGACGAAAATGGTTTCGAGCGCGATCAATACGACGACCTGAACCCGCTCTATGTGATCTGGGAGCGTGCCGACGGCACCCACGGTGGCTCGATGCGGTTTCTGCCGACGACGGGCCGCACGATGGTCAACGAGCACTTTCTTGAATTGATGGACGGCGTGCACATCAACAGCCCGCTGATCTGGGAGTGCACGCGGTTCTGTCTGAATCGGAACAGCGAAAGCCGCGTAGCCGCCGCGCTGATGCTGGGCGGCGGCGAGTTGATGCGGGCTTTCGGGGTGAAGCACTTTGTCGGCGTGTTTGATGCGCGCATGGTCCGGATCTACCGCATGATCGGCTCTTCGCCGACTGTTCTAGGGGCGAGCGGTGAGGGCCGCACCCAGATTAGTGTCGGTCTTTGGGATTACACAGCGGATGACCGCGCCAAGGTGATCGAACGGGCAGGGGTGCTGTCGGCGCTCTCCGAAGCGTGGTTCGAAAGCAGCTTTGGCTACCTGCCAGAAATGCGCATGACCGCTTGACGGCTCTGGTCCCCGAAGTCGGCTGGGGGTAGTGTCGCGCTATGACATTGCCCACCCTTAAATTTTCCGAAGATCAGGCCGCCGCTTGGGATGCTATTTCCGATAATCTGGCCGAGGCCGGCGTCGATCTCGTCGACTCGCTGATGCAAAAGCCCCAAGGGCCGAGCAGCAGCGTCATGGCCGTCATCGGGAAGGCGGGCTCGGGTAAAACCCTGCTGCTGGCCGAGCTGACCAAGGCGCTGCGCGACGCGGGCGTGTCGATCATTTCGGGCGATTGGGAAGGGAAGAAGTCTCGCGACCGCAGGACGTTAGCCGTCCTCGCGCCGACGAACAAAGCCGCCGCTGTTCTGCGAAACCGCGGCGTGCCTGCAACGACGATCCACCGCATCCTTTATACGCCGGTTTACGATCCGCACTACGAACAGATCGCGGAATGGCTGGCGGGGGAGGCCGAGCGCCCGACCGTTGAGGGGCTGACCGACACCGCGCTGGACCGTGCCTACGCGTCCTACCAGATCAACGCCTCTATTCCTGCGGCCTTGGCTGCTGCGGGTCTGCGCGGCTCCGACTTCATCACCGGCTGGAAACGCCGCGAAGAGCCGCTGGATATCGGGTTCATCGACGAAAGTTCGATGCTGGACCAGAAGGCGCTCGATGACCTGAAGGAGATTTTCCCGACGTTGGTGCTGTTCGGCGATCCCGCGCAGCTGCCGCCAGTTCAGGGCACGGGCGGCATGGTGTTCGAGGCGCTGCCGGAAAAGCAGAAGCTGATCCTCAATCGCATTCACCGTCAGGAGGTGGGCAACCCGATCCTCGATCTCGCCCACGCGCTAGCCGATCCGTGGGTCGATTTCTATAAGTTCGAGCAGCTCGTCGAAGAGGCGTCGAAGAAAGACCCGCGTGTGGTCTGGGCCCAACGTGTCGAGTCCGACCTAATGGCGCGCTCGCCCGTGCTGGTCTGGCGCAACGCAACGCGCATTCGCTTGATCCACGCGTTCCGCAATGCATTCGACGCGCCTCAGGACATGCTGCTCCCGGGTGAGCCGCTGATCTGCGACGGCATCGAATTGCCTGCGAAACACCGTAAGAAACGCCTCGATCTGGAAGCGCGCGGCCTCATCAAGGGCGCGCAGGTGATCTACCGCGGTCCGGGCAGCAAGCCGGGCTTTTCGCGGCTCTGGGTGATGGGCGCCGAGGAGCCTCAGCTCTCAGCCGCCAGCATCGTAAAGATCGAGATGGAGGGCGAGGAAGAGCCGTTCATTCCGTATGCTGCCCGTATGGGGGCGACCTTCCTGCATGGCGCGGCGGTGACGATCCACAAAGCGCAGGGCTCGCAGTGGGATACCGTTCAGGTCTTCGGACCCGATATTTACGCAGCCGCCCAAATGGGGCGGTCGGAGGCGGGGCAGCCGCTGTGGAAGCGCCTCGCTTACGTCGCGATCACGCGGGCGGAGCGGGAGCTTCGCTGGGTGACGCGCCGCAGCCTCGCGCGCCCGACGTCACCGCTATCGATTGACGACCTGTCGGCTCCGGCGGCAGAGTTGCGCCTGACAACGCAGGAGGCTCCGGAATGAAAACTGCGATTATCACAGGCGCGAGCAGCGGCATCGGACGCGCGGTGGCGGAAAAGCTGGCCCATGCAGGCTGGTCGGTCGGGCTGATCGCGCGGCGCGCGGACGTTCTAGAGGAAATGGCCGCCAGCCTGCCTGACGCATTGGCGCTGCCCTGTGATGTCAGCGATGCGGCTGCGGTCGAGGAGGCCTTTGCGAGTTTCGTCGCAGAGTATGGCCACCTTGATCTGCTGTTCAACAATGCGGGCGTTTTCACGCCGCAGGCCGACATTGATGACACGCCGCTGGAGGACTGGGATCGCGCGCTGTCGGTGAACCTTACTGGCATGTTTCTTTGCGCCCGTCAGGCGTTCGGCCAGATGAAACGGCAGAAGCCTCGCGGCGGTAGGATCGTTAACAACGGTTCGGTTTCGGCGCATGTGCCGCGCCCGCAGGCGGTGACTTATACGGTGACCAAGCACGCGATCACGGGGCTGACCAAGCAGTTGGCGCTCGACGGTCGGGAGTTGGATATCTGCTGCGGTCAGATCGACATCGGTAACACCTACACCGAAATGTTGGCCGATATCAGTGACGCCGCGATCGCCAAGGGCGAGACGCCGCCGCCGTCGTTTGACGTTAGCCATGTGGCCGATAGCGTGCTGGCGATGGCCGAGCTGCCGCTCAACGCCAACGTGCTCTTCCAGACGATCATGGCGCGGGGCATGCCCTACGTGGGCCGCGGTTAACGGCGGAGCCTGCCGAAGATCGCCGAAGCGGCCCAGCCGGAAACGGCTGCGATGAACAGCGACAGCAGGCCGTAGATCGCGCCTTGCTCGGTCGCGAGGTTGTAGAGCCAGCGCTCGATGCCGACTTTGAACACCGGAATGATCACGCGGATCTGGTCGACGACCTGACCATTGCGCGTGATGAAGATGCGCGTGCGATAATTGCCCTCGACCAGTTTGGAGGGCAGGGCGATCGACGTGTGGAACAGCGTGTCCTCGTCGAGTGAAACCTCGCCTTCGAGGACTTGGAAAAGATCTTCGCGTTCTTTGAGGCGGGCATAGGCGTCGGTGTAATCGTTGGTGCTGAAGGCGTCCTGACCGACGGCGCGGATCACGCGATCGCCGGTGATCGCCTGTTGTAAATCTTCGAGCGGGTTCAGCACGTCGTCAATCGGACCGGAGGTGGCGACAGCGTAGAACGACGGCGCGATCTCGATCTCGACAGAGCGGGTGTTCACCCAGATACCGGCGATGCGTTCTTTCTTGCGAACGGTCGTCGGGACGTTCGGGCCAGCGACGGCGATGATGACGCCGAGGTCGGAAAACTCGGGCGGCGGCGACTCGCGGCGGATTGCGCCGAAGATCAGAATCTCGGAGCCGGTGAAGGTTGCGGAAATCGCGACCTCGTCCTGCGACAGGCCGAGCACGATTTCTTCCTGCGCGCGCGCTGACAGGGCCGTCAGGCAGAGGGTGAGTATCGCGAGGAGCCGGATCATTCGCCTGTCCCCAGCGAGTAGACATCAAGCGGCGTGATCACGAGGTCGAGGCCGAGCTTGATGCACACCAGCAGAACCAGCGCGGCGAGCAGGATGCGGAGCTGTTCGGCTTTCAGTTTGGCGCCGATGCGGGTGCCGAACTGTGCGCCGATCACGCCGCCGATCAGCAGCAGAAGCGCCAGCACGATATCGACGGTGTGGTTGGTGATCGCGTGCATCATCGTCGTGTAGGCGGACACGAAGATGATCTGGAACAGCGAGGTGCCGATCACAACCTTGGTCGGCATGCCCAGCAGGTAGATCATCGCGGGCACCATGATAAAGCCGCCACCAACGCCCATGATTGCGGAGAGGATACCGACGAAAACGCCGACCATCAGCGGCGGGATCACCGAAATATAGAGACCGGAGATGCGGAACTTCACCTTGAAGGGCAGGTTGTGGACCCAGTTGTGACGGCGGCGCTTTTTGGCTCCCTTGCGCCCACTTTTGCGCAAGGCGTTGAGGCTCTCGACGAACATCAGGCCGCCGACGATGCCGAGGAACACAACGTAGCAAAGGTTCACGAGCAGATCGACTTGGCCCGCTGCCTTGAGCAGGTTGAAGATCTGCACCCCGATCGTGGAGCCGATCAGGCCCCCGATCAGCAGGACCGTCCCCATCCAGTAATCGACGCCCTTGCGTTTGATATGCCCGAAGAGGGCGGAAACGGAGGACGCGACGATCTGGTTGGCAGAGGTGGCAACCGCAACAGCGGGCGGAATGCCGACAAAGAACAGCAGCGGAGTAATAAGGAAGCCGCCGCCCACGCCGAACATGCCGGAGAGCACACCAACAAGGCCACCAATCCCGAGCAGGAGGTAGATGTTGACTGAGATTTCGGCAATCGGGAGGTAGATTTGCATGTCCCGTCCGGTCTTTGAGCTTGTTTCGAACAAGACTCGTTATCCGGCGAGTGTCAAACCCATTGCCCCCGAAAAATGCAGAAATCTGTAATTGAAGATATAAGTGATCGTTATGTCTTGGTTGTAGCCTGACGGATCAGGCGTCCGAGCCGTCCGATGCCTTCGTCAATCTGGTCGGGCAGGGCGCAGGAGAAAGACAACCTTATTCCATTGCCGTTCGCGCTATCCGCGTAGAATGCCCGTCCCGGTACGAAAGCGAATTTTTCGGTCTTTAACGACTCGGCAAGAAGGTCCGCTCCGTCAATATCTTGGGGCAGGGTCACCCAGATGAACATTCCGCCTTCGGGGCGGGTCCACGATACATTATCGGGCATTTCCCGTTCGAGCGCCGCCAGCATGTGATCGCGGCGCGATTTGTATGTTTTCCGGATCAGTTCGACCTGTTTGCCGAACGTGGCGCGGGCCACGCGGTTGATGGCGATCTGGTTGAGCGAGGCGGAGTGCAGGTCGGCGGCCTGCTTGATAAGGACCAGACGCTGGATGACTTCCTTGGCGGCGACGACCCAGCCGACGCGCAAACCGGGGGCGAGGGTTTTGGAGAAGCTGCCGCAATATATAGTGCGGCAATCCTCGATCGTGCCGCGCTTTTCGATCTCCATCGCGAGGACGGACGGCTGCGGTTCGCCGTCATAACGGAGGCTCTGATAGGCGGCGTCCTCAATGAACGGGATGTCGAGCGCCTCGCTGAGGTCAAGCAACCCCTGACGCTCACGGCGGTTCATTGTCATGCCGGTCGGGTTCGCGAAATCGACGGAGGCGTAGGCGAATTTGACCGCGCCGCCGTTTGCCGCGGCTGTGTCGCGATAGTCATCCGCCGTGCGGTTCGACGCCGGATCGAGGCGGTCGTAGTGTGGCTCGTAGGCGTTGAAGGCACCAAGCGCGCCCATGTAGGTCGGCCACGTGACCAGCGCGGTGTCATTGGGCGACAGGAAGAGCTTGCCCAGATAGTCCAGAGCCTGCTGCGAGCCAGAGGTGATGAGGATGTTGTCGATATCGCAGGGAATCCCGATCTCGCCCATCTGCCCAGCCAGCCATTCGCGGAGCGGCTTAAAACCTTCGGACACACTATACTGTAGCGCCTGTTGTCCCTCGGCGGTGGAGAACACATCAGCGAAGGCATCCGAGAACGCTTCGGTGGGGAAAAGGGCAGGGTCGGGAATGCCGCCGGCAAAGGAAATGATGTTGGGCTGGTCGAGCAGTTTGAGCAGCTCCCTGATTTCCGACGCCTTCATTCGCGATTGCCTGCTGGCAAAGACCTGTGCCCAGTCCATTGATTCCTCCTGCGGATTGAGCGCAGAGGACACCTTGGAGAATTTTAAGTCAATAGTTATGACCTACCTGCCACGCCGAAATGTCGCACTCGCCTTGCACATCGACGCCCCGATGATTTGATCTAACTCAAAGTAGACGCGCAAAACATGTGGCTTATGGGTTTTACGGCGCCCCTGGATACAACCTCCCCTGTGTTCGGGGTGCGCCATTTTACCTCGGCTTAATAGCCCTTTCGAATATTGCCGTATTTGTCGGAAACGACTAGAACCGCTCCCAAAGTCGGTGGGCGGAGTGTGACTCGGCCTGCCTGTTGGAATTTACCAATTCGGGAGAGCCACATGGCAGATGCAGCCATTCATGGCCATGAACACCACGACGAGAGAGGCTTCTTCACTCGTTGGTTCATGTCCACCAACCACAAGGACATCGGGATCCTTTACCTGTTCGTAGCAGGTATCGTAGGTTTCATCTCGGTTCTGTTCACCGTTTATATGCGTCTCGAACTGATGCATCCGGG
The DNA here is from genome assembly GCF_015220045.1 of Marivivens aquimaris. Classification (NCBI taxonomy): domain Bacteria; kingdom Pseudomonadati; phylum Pseudomonadota; class Alphaproteobacteria; order Rhodobacterales; family Paracoccaceae; genus Marivivens; species Marivivens aquimaris. The sequence goes on from NZ_JADBGB010000001.1 coordinate 149,268, forward strand.
CGTTCAGTACATGTGCCTTGAGGGCGCACGTTTCATCGCCAGCGAGGCGACCTGTACGCCGAACGGCCACCTCTGGAACGTGATGATCACCTATCACGGCGTCCTGATGATGTTCTTCGTCGTCATTCCGGCTCTGTTCGGCGGCTTCGGCAACTACCTGATGCCGCTGCAGATCGGCGCTCCGGACATGGCTTTCCCGCGCATGAACAACCTGTCGTTCTGGATGTACGTTGCAGGTGTCGGACTCGGCGTTGCCTCGATGTTCGCACCGGGCGGCGACGGCCAGTCCGGTTCGGGTATCGGCTGGGTTCTCTACCCGCCGCTCTCGACCCAGGAAGCAGGCTACTCGACCGACCTCGCGATCTTCGCAGTCCACGTTTCGGGTGCTTCGTCGATCCTCGGCGCCATCAACATCATCACCACCTTCCTGAACATGCGCGCACCGGGCATGACCCTGCACAAGGTTCCGCTGTTCGCTTGGTCGGTCTTCGTGACCGCATGGCTGATCCTTCTGTCGCTGCCGGTTCTGGCTGGCGCGATCACCATGCTGCTGATGGACCGTAACTTCGGTACTTCGTTCTTCCAGCCTGCTGGCGGCGGTGACCCGATCCTCTACCAGCATATCCTGTGGTTCTTCGGCCACCCGGAAGTCTACATCATCATCATCCCGGGCTTCGGCATCATCAGCCACGTCATTGCCACCTTCTCGCGCAAGCCGATCTTCGGCTACCTGCCGATGGTTTACGCAATGGTCGCGATCGGTGTTCTTGGCTTCGTCGTGTGGGCGCACCACATGTACACCGTCGGTATGTCGCTGACCCAGCAGTCGTACTTCATGATGGCCACCATGGTTATCGCGGTTCCGACCGGCGTGAAGATCTTCTCGTGGATCGCCACCATGTGGGGCGGTTCGGTAGAGTTCCGCTCGCCGATGCTCTGGGCCTTCGGCTTCCTGTTCCTGTTCACCGTCGGCGGTGTAACCGGTATCGTTCTGTCGCAGGCTCCGATCGACCGCGCTTACCACGACACCTACTACGTGGTTGCTCACTTCCACTACGTGATGTCGCTGGGTGCTGTCTTCGCGATCTTCGCCGGTATCTACTTCTACCTGCCGAAGTTCTCGGGCCGCGCTGCGCCGGAATGGGCTGCCAAGCTGCACTTCTGGATGATGTTCATCGGTGCAAACCTGACCTTCTTCCCGCAGCACTTCCTTGGCCGTCAGGGTATGCCGCGTCGTTACATCGAGTATCCGGAAGCCTTCGCGACCTGGAACCTCGTGTCCTCGATCGGTGCATTCATCGCCTTCGCTTCGTTCTGCTTCTTCATCGGCGTTCTGGCCTACACCCTGCTGGCTGGCCGTCGTGAGACCCGTCCGAACCCGTACAACGAGTTCGCTGACACCCTCGAATGGACGCTGCCGTCGCCGCCGCCGGAGCACACTTTCGAGATCCTTCCGAAGCAGGAAGACTGGGACAAAGGCCACTCGCACTAATCAAGCGGCCTTCTGAAATCGGAAAACCCCGGCCGCTGCGCCGGGGTTTTTTGTTAGGCCATCTGCCTTGAGGACCCTCCCCATGCCCTACGAATGGATCGCCAAACCCGAAGGCGACAACGCGCCCGTCGCTGAACTCCACCTGTGGCCCTACCGCAGCCTGCCCAAGTCCGGCTTCGTCTGGTTTGTCGGCGGTACGATCGCGTTCCTGTCCGTCCCGCTGATCGCGATGATCGGAACGCAAGTGCTCTGGGGGCTGCTGCCGTTTATCGTGCTGGTGATGTGGGCGCTCTGGTCGGCGCTCCAGCGCAGTTACAAGGACGGCGAAATTCTCGAAGAGCTGAAAATCTGGCCCGACCGGATGACGCTGGATCGGCATAATCCGCGCAGTGACCAGCAATCGTGGGAAGCCAATCCGTACTGGGTGCAAATCAGCCGCCATGAAAAGAACGGACCAGTCGAAGAATACCTCACGATGAAAGGCAGCAATCGCGAGGTTGAAATCGGCTCGTTCCTGTCTGTCGAAGAGCGCCGCGCTCTCTATCCCGAACTCCTCGGCGCCCTGTCGAAAGTGCGCTAAACGCTCAGTGAGACTGCTTCGGCAGATCCTTGCGCGGCACCGACGCCATCTCTTCGAGCTCGGCCTCGGTCATATTCTCGTACATATTCTGCGATGCGCCTTGCAGGTCGTCAGGGTCACTATCACCCCGCTTCGCCGAAAGGGCGGCCCCTGCGGCCTTCTGCTGCTGTTGCGACTGGGCTCTCATGTCTCGTCTCCTATTGATGTCGGTCAGAAAACGAAAATTTAGGCGCACCGTTCCCGCAGGCAAAACGGCTCGGCCAAACCATGCCGAACGCAAAAGAAAAGGGCGACCGAAGCCGCCCTGCCTTTGTGCCGAAAATATCCCGGGGTGAATGCCCGCAGGGCAGAGGGGCAGAGCCCCTTTATCCTTAACCCAGACGCTCTTTCACTTTCGGGCCGACAGCGCCGAAATCCATCTGGCCGGTATACTTGGCCTTCAGCGCGCCCATGACCTTGCCCATATCACGAATCGACTCTGCGCCGACTTCGGTGACGGCAGCGTCGATGGCCGCTGCGACTTCGTCGTCGTCCAGCTGACGCGGCAGGAACTCTTCGATCACCTTGATTTCCGAGCGTTCCTTTTCGGCCAGCTCAAGACGGCCCGCCTCTTCGTACTGGCGCGCGCTTTCTTGGCGCTGCTTGACCATTTTGCCAAGGATCGCGAGGATTTCCTCGTTGCCGACGGTCTGCTCCTCGCCGTCAACACGGGACGCAATCTCGCGGTCCTTGATCGCGGCATTGATCAGACGCAGGGTCGACAGACGCTCTGCATCTTTGGCCTTCATGGCTTCTTTCAGAGCCGTGTTCAGTCTTTCGCGCATTTCCATCCCAATCTTTGGTAAGTGCGATAACGTCCGCCCCGTTTATTCCTTCCTCGCGAATGGTACAACCGTTCGTGCAACAAGGCCGATACGTCCTTGACCCTAGGTGCGACGCTGCTTAGTTACGCAGCAATTTGGCCTTAGGGGAGTCGCTGTCATGTCGCTTGGAACCACAGATAAACCGACCGCCTGCCTTGCGCTCGCGGATGGAACGCTTTTCTACGGTATCGGTTTCGGCGCGACTGGCGTCACCACCGCAGAGCTTTGCTTCAACACCGCGATGACGGGTTATCAGGAAATCATGACCGACCCGTCCTACGCAGGTCAGGTCGTCACCTTCACCTTCCCGCATATCGGTAACACCGGCGTCACCCCCGAAGACGACGAAACCGCCGATCCGGTCGCTGCCGGTATGGTCGTCAAGTGGGATCCGACCGAGCCGTCGAACTGGCGCTCGACCGAAGAGCTTGGCGTCTGGCTTGAAAAGAAGGGCCGCATCGGCATGGGCGGCGTCGACACCCGCCGTTTGACCCGCGCCATTCGCCAGCAGGGTGCGCCGCACGTCGCCATCGCGCACGATCCCGAAGGCAATTTCGATGTTGAGGCTCTGGTCGCTGCAGCTCGCGGCTTCAAAGGTCTTGTCGGTCTCGATCTAGCGAAGGACGTTACCTGTGCCCAATCGTACACTTGGAACGAAATGCGTTGGGCTTGGCCGGAAGGCTACCAGCCACAGAATGCGCCGGCGCACAAAGTTGTCGCCATCGACTACGGTGCGAAGCGCAACATCCTCCGCTGCCTCGCCTCGGCTGGTTGCGAAGTGATCGTTCTGCCCGCCACCGCGACTGCCGAAGAAGTGCTCGCCCACAACCCCGACGGCGTGTTCCTCTCGAACGGTCCGGGCGATCCGGCTGCAACCGGCGAATACGCTGTACCGATGATCAAGGACGTTCTGGCCAAGGACCTGCCGGTCTTCGGTATCTGCCTCGGTCACCAGATGCTGGCCCTCGCGCTCGGCGCCAAGACGGTCAAGATGAACCACGGCCACCACGGTGCGAACCACCCCGTGAAGGACAACACCACCGGCAAGGTCGAAATCACCTCGATGAATCACGGCTTCACCGTTGATAGCCAGACCCTTCCGGAAGGCGTCGTCGAAAGCCACGTTTCGCTCTTTGACGGCTCGAACTGCGGTATCGAGGTTTCGGGCAAGCCGATCTTCTCGGTCCAGCACCACCCCGAAGCCAGCCCCGGTCCGCAGGACAGCTTCTACCTGTTCGAGCGCTTTGCCGACGCAATGGCTGCGCGCAAGGCCTGAGCGTTTACTGCGAATTAACAGACCTATGATGAACTCCCGGCCAGAGGTCGGGAGTTTTCATTTATGCAGATGCCACGTCAGAATGACTGGCCGGTTGAGGAGTTGTGCGCAGGGCGGGATGAGGCGCTCGTAAGAGCGTTTGGCGAACGTGACTGCGTGCGCGATCAGGTTTTGCCTGTCAGGCGAGTCTGTGGCGAAACTCTTGTTCTGGCTGCAAACGATGTGGTTTTGCCGAAATTGGAGGCGCAGCTTGGGCGGGTGCGGTTGGCTATCGTCGATCCTGACGCACTGCGACGGGAAATCGAGCAGGCGACCTCGAGAGCGTTGGTAAAAGGCGCGGAAATGGCAGTGGCCGACGAGGAAAGCTGCCGTTCGTGGAATGCGCCGCTCTTCGCTGTTTTCTGCGCAGTAATGTGCGCCGCGTTGGTTTTTGTTGCGGTCCTGTCGCCTCGCACTTTGGGACTGACACTAGCCGGCTTTGCAGTGTTGGTATCCGTCCTGAACTCCAGCCTCAAAGCCATCGCGACAATCGCCGGCACTCGCTCTACGGTCGACATCCGCCCGCCAGTGCCGCTGCGTTTGCCTGTCGTGACCGTTTTCGTGCCGTTGTTCAAAGAGAGCAAGATCGCCAGCCACCTGATCCGCCGCCTGTCGGCCATCGACTATCCTGACGACAAGCTGGACGTTTGCCTGCTGCTGGAGGCCGATGACAAAGTGACCCGCGATGCGGTCGCGCAGACCGAGCTGCCGAGTTGGATGCGGGCGATCGTGGTGCCCGAAGGCAGTATCAAAACCAAACCGCGCGCGCTAAATTACGGGCTGAACCACGCGAAGGGCAGCATCATAGGGGTCTACGATGCTGAGGACTCGCCGTCCCCCGACCAGATCCACAAGGTCGTCGCGCGTTTTGCCATGTCAGGGCCGGAGGTCGTCTGCCTGCAAGGCGTGCTCGATTTTTACAACGCGCGGACCAATTGGCTGTCGCGGTGTTTCGCGCTGGAATATGCGACGTGGTTTCAGGTGATCTTGCCCGGTCTGGCACGGCTGGGGCTGGTGATTCCGCTCGGCGGTACGACGCTGTTCTTCAGGCGCCGTATACTTGAGGAGATCGGTGCTTGGGACGCCCATAACGTGACCGAGGATGCCGACCTTGGCATCCGCCTCGCACGGCGCGGCTATCGGACCGAGTTGTTCCACAGCATCACCGGCGAGGAGGCGAATTGCCGTTGGTGGCCGTGGATCAAACAGCGGTCGCGGTGGCTCAAAGGGTACGCCGTGACCTACGTCGTCCACATGCGCAGCCCCAGAAGGCTCTGGCGTGACCTCGGCGCGAAGCGGTTCTGCGCGCTGCAGATCCAGTTCCTCGGGACGCTACTGCAATTCGTGCTGGCGCCGGTGCTTTGGAGCCTCTGGCTCGCACCGCTTGGCCTCTGGCACTGGCCCGTAACTGATCTACCGATCTGGGCCATCGCCGCCGTCATCTCGGCGTTCTCGTTCGGAGAATTCGTCACGCTGACAGCAGGCTTCATCGCAGCGCACACATCAAAGCGTATGTGGCTCGCGAAATGGGTGCCGACGCTGCACTTCTATTTCCCGCTCGCGACATTTGCCGTCTACAAAGGGCTGTGGGAACTGCTCCACAATCCGTTCTACTGGGACAAGACCGAGCACGGCATTTACGACGGCGGTTAGCCGTTCTTTTCCACCTCGGCGGCGTCGAGCTTCAGGCGGGTCACGAACGCCTTGGAGATATGTTCGCGCAGTGCCTTGTCGGCAGCGTCACCATCGCTGTTCTCAATGGCGCGCACGATGGCTTCGTGTTCGGCCAGGGCGTCTTCTCCCCGCCCTTCGGCCGCGAGAGACGTTGTGGCCAGCAGCGCCATAGAGCGGTGAACGAGGTCCAGCTGCTGCACGAGGAAGCGGTTGTGCGACGCCAAGTGGATCTGCTTGTGGAACCGTTTGTTCGCACGGCTCATCGCACCAGGATCGCCGAGCAGATTGCGGTCGGCAGTCACCATATCGCGCAAAACGCGGATTTCTTCGGGCGTGGCGTGACGCGCCGCCAGGCGCGCGGCCAGACCTTCCAGTTCGCCGCGCACGACGTAAAGCTCGGCCATTTGCGTGTGGTCGAGCGACGCCACAATCAGCGAGCGGCCATCGCGGGTCAGCAGGCTCTGGGTTTCCAGACGCTGCAACGCTTCGCGGATGGGGGTGCGCGATACCCCGAAGCGTTCGGCAAGGTCGCTTTCCACAAGGCGGTCACCCGGCTTGTAGATATGGCTGTCGATGGCATCGAGGATCAGCTGGTAGGCGTCCTTGTTCTGCGAAGGCGAGGTATCTGACATGGTGCTTTCAGGGTTGTGACGCATCACGTTACCCGTCATCGCATCGGGCGATCAAGCCAAAGACGTTGCGACTCTTTCGGCGGGGGGCTAGCAAGCCACTATGGTAGCTGCATCTTTCGCTCACGTCGGTGTCTGGGTCTTCGATCTCGACAACACGCTGTACCCGCCCGAAGCCCGTCTTTTCGACCAGATCGAGGACAAGATGGAGGCCTATGTCCAGCGCGAACTGGGCGTGTCGCGGGAAGAGGCGGACCGTCTGCGGTCGGTCTATTGGAAGACCTACGGCACTACGATGTCGGGGCTGATGAACGAACACGGCATCGACCCCGATCCGTTTCTTGACGAAGTGCACGACATCGACTTTAGCGTGCTGGACGCCGATCCGGTGTTGGCGGAGCGCATCGGAAAGCTGCCGGGTCGCAAGATCGTCTACACCAACGGCGCACGGCCTTATGCATACAACGTCCTGAAGGCGCGGGGCCTCGATGGGGTGTTCGACGCGGTCTACGGGGTCGAACACGCGGGCTATATGCCCAAACCGGAGCAGGCGGCTTTCGAAGCGGTATTTGCCCTTGATGGTGTCGACCCGACCAAGGGTGCGATGTTCGAAGACGACGTCCGCAACCTTGCTGTCCCGCATATGCTGGGGATGCGGACGGTGCATGTGGGGCCGGAGCCTTTGCCTGCCGATCACATCCACCATCACACTGCGGACCTTTCGGCATTTCTGTCGCAGCTGGTATGACGCCTCTTTCCGAAGGCACGTGAGCGGCCTATGTCATAGAGCATGGAACGGATTTCGTGCGATATTCTCGTAGCGGGCGGCGGCGTTGCCGGACTGTCTTGTGCCGCAGCTTTTGCGACCGCCGGTTTTTCGGTGGTCTGTGTCGATCCCGCGCCGCCGGTGACCGATAACCAGAGCGTTGGCAGCGATCACCGCACGACCGCGTTTTTCCAAGGATCGCGCAATTTCCTCGCCGATGCGGGGATCTGGGAGCGCCTTGATCCGCAAGCTGCGCCACTTCAGGTGATGCGGATCGTGGACGCGGGTGGCGAGTTGCCCGAGCCGCGCGTCATCAAGGATTTCAACGCCGCTGACATTTCCGAGCTGCCGTTCGGCTGGAATCTCCCCAACTGGTTGCTGCGCCGCGAGATGGTTGCGCGGCTCGAGGCCCTGCCAAATTGCGATTTCCGTGCGGGGACTGGCTTCAAGTCGATGGTCACGCGCGAAACCGAGGCGTTGGTGAGCCTGACCGACGGCACTCAGGTGCGCTGCAAACTGGTGATCGGCGCGGACGGTCGTAATAGCGCGGTGCGTCAGGCCGCAGGCATCGGTGCGAAGACCACGCGTTATGGCCAAAAGGCCGTCGTGTTCGCTGTCACGCACCCCGAGCCGCATAATAACGTGTCGACCGAAGTTCACCGCAGCGGCGGCCCGTTCACTCTGGTGCCGCTGCCCGATTTGGACGGCAAACCGCGTTCGGCCGTTGTCTGGATGGAAAGCGGGTCAGAGGCGCTGCGTCTGCGCGATCTGCCGGAAGACGAATTCAACGCCGCTGCGACCGAGCGGTCGGCGGGTATCTACGGCCCGCTCACGTTGGTCGGTCAACGTCAGGCTTGGCCGATCATCGCGCAAGTCGCGAACCGGATGTCGGCGCAGCGCGTCGCTCTGGTCGCCGAGGCCGCGCACGTCGTGCCGCCGATCGGTGCGCAGGGGCTGAACATGAGCCTCGGCGATATGATCACGCTGCTCGCTCTGGCCAAGGCGCGTCCCGAAGGGCTGGGCGATGCCAAGATGCTCGATGCCTACGAACGCCGCCGTCACCCCGAGGTGCAGCTACGCGTGCGCGGTGTCGATGCGCTGAACCGTGCGTCGATTGCGGGCGGGCAGGGGCTGCGCGACATGCGGGCAAAGGGTATCGAGGCGCTCTACGCCGTGACGCCCGTTCGCAAGGCACTCATGGAACTCGGCCTCGGGGCGCGTTAATCGCAGCGGGGCGTGACCACGCGGTCGAAGGTCTTTTTCAGCGCGACGTCCACATCATCCATTGTCACAGGCAATCCTAGGTCCACGAGCGACGTGACGCCGTGGCCGGTGATGCCGCAGGGAACGATGCCGCCAAAATGGCTGAGGTCCGGTTCGACGTTGATCGACAGGCCGTGGAAGCTCACCCACTTGCGCAGACGGATGCCGAGCGCTGCGATCTTGTCCTCGCGCTGCGAGCCATCGGGCAACAGCGGTTTGTCGGGGCGCGGCACCCAGACACCCACGCGGCCATCGCGAATTTCGCCTTCGACGTTGAATTCCTTCAGCGCGGCGATGATCCATTGCTCCATATCGCGCACAAAGCAACGCACATCGCGGCCACGCTCACCGACATTCAGCATGACGTATGCCACGCGCTGACCCGGACCGTGGTAGGTGTACTGGCCGCCGCGCTTGGACGGGTAGACGGGGAAACGGTCAGGTTCGAGCAGGTCTTCGGATTTCGCGGAGGTGCCGGCGGTGTAGAGCGGCGGGTGCTCGACCAGCCAGATCAGCTCTTCGGCCTCACCCTTGGCAATCGCCTCGGCGCGGGCCTCCATGAAAGCGACGGCCTCGTCGTAATCGGTCAGGTCAGTCGAGGTGATCCATTCCACCATGCTCTACCCGGGTAGAAACCCGGCCTCTTTGATCGCGGGGACGTAGCGGCGGCTGACGGGGATATCTTCCCCATGGCTGACCGTCAGGATCGCCCTGTCGCCTTCGCGCCGAGCGGCGGTGACGGCATCGCGGGCAACCCAGTGTGATCTATGCACCTGAAGGCCATCCGTTTGGCCCACTTCGCGCATCGCGTCGGTCAGACGCATCAGAATCACCGCTTCCCCATTGTGTGTCCGAACACGGACATAGTGGTCCTCGACCGAAATCGCTACTAGCGGTGCGCGTTTGTCATACGGAAGGCGATCGAGGATAGGCGGAAGAGCTTCCTTGGTTTCGGGCTGAGGCGGGTGAGCCATGTGGTCGGACGCGACCTGAACCATCAGCGAAATGATGACCGCGATGCCGAAAACCGTGGGGATCAAAACCATCGCATCGGCCATGTCGGGCCAATAGCCGAGGAGCGCGAGGTTCACCAAAAGGACCGTGGCCGTGATGGCGAGCGCGCTGCTGACTGCGATCAGCGCATATCGGGCATAGAGGGTGACGCGTGCCAATCTCTCCACCGACACCGAAACGATCAGACCGACCGAGTAGGTCGCGAACACCATCACCAGCCAGTAGCCCAGACGGGGCAGGGGGCGCATCAAGCGGTCGGATTCGAATGGCGCGACCAAGGTGAGGACCACAGCGGTGCCGCAAAGCATGACCAGCGTAATCGGCTTGGAAATATAGCGTCGCCATTCGCGTATCGCGGAATGCGATGGGGTGTCAGTCACGTATCACTCCGGTCTTTCGTTCATCCTGAGTTGAGCCGTTTGTTCGGCCCATGCTTTTCCATCGGAAGTTTAGTCAAATCTGCTTTGAGGAGAAGAAAATGTCGCTTGAGCCGTTTCTCGACGCCCCGACCCATATCCAGATCCACGCTGCCTGCGCCACGCTGGCCATCGCGCTGGGCCCCCTCGCGATTTACCGCCGCCGCCGTGATATGATTCACAAAGTTTCGGGCTATGTATGGGTCGTCGCCATGCTGACGACCGCGATCACCTCCTTCTGGATCCACAGCTTTGCGGTGATTGGCCCGTTCAGCCCGATTCACTTGCTGGCGATCCTCGCGATCTGGTCGATCTTTCAGGGTATGCGCGCGATTTTCCGCGGCAATATCACTCTGCACCGCGCTGTTTTCCGGAAACTCTACTGGAACGGTCTCATGATCGCCGGACTTCTCAATTTCCTGCCCGGACGCACGACAGCCCGTAGTTTTCTTGGAGCGGATAGTGCGTTGAATTGGGCCGTTATTGCGGTCGGTGGAGCGTTTCTGGCCTACCGGATGCTGCGCGGGAAAATGAATTTGCAGGTCGCGGCATAATTTTTCATTTTTGCTCTTGTGGCCGTCTGAGGGAAAGTTTAGAGACCCCACACCAAGCCTAGACAGTGCGGTCGTGGCGGAATTGGTAGACGCGCAGCGTTGAGGTCGCTGTGGGGTAACTCCCGTGGAAGTTCGAGTCTTCTCGACCGCACCATCACTCTCCCTGACAGAGTTGATCGACAGAAAACCGACAGGTGGACTGCGTCTAAAATTCCCCCGTTTCAAGCCGTTAAACCGTTCGACTGATTTTGTGTGAACAGGTTTATCGATGGCGACCTACAATCTGACGGGTATCAATCCGGGGCACTTTGTTGGCTGGGACGGCAGCAGCCTTCTTGCGGCGGGATCCACGATCACGCTGAAGCCCGATTGGGACGTCACGGCCGAAGTTCTGCACTACCAAGTCACTGACGGCGATACGAATTTCAACGGTGACTTGTCACAAAATGAAATCGGCGACGACGGCGATCAGAACGTCACGATCTACGACGCAAACTGGAGTAACCTCGGCAGTGGTCGGGTCTACGTCGAGGACCACTTCGAACTGCGCGCACCCGATGGGTCGACCATCCACCTCTACACGATGGAAATTTCGGGTTACCCCATCGGTGTCGTCGCGACGGCTCCGTTGCAACCGGGTGTGCAGTACGAAGTCATCTCTTCCTACAACTCTGGCGCGGTGTCCTATTCCTCGATCGCCGACCAGAACTACGACATCAGCGCGGACAATACCCTCACGGGTATGAATACGCAGAGCGAAACACTGCGCGGGGAGGACGGCAACGATACGATCAGCGGGCAGGGTGGGGATGACCGCCTTTCCGGCGATAAGGGCATGGACACGGTCTATGGCGGCGCGGGCAACGATACCGTTGTCGGCGGCCTGAGCAATGACGTGCTCTACGGCGGCACCGGCGATGATATGGTGCTAGGCGACGGCGAGCTCTATTCGCTCGAAACCACGCCTTCGGGGCCTGATACGACGGCAACCACGCTGACGATCGTCAATAACTCTACCGGTCCGATCATCGTCAGCCATATCGACCAGTCCGGCACATCGACCGACTATGCGACGATTGGCGAAGGCCAGTCGCTAACGATCAACACGTTCGAGGAAACCAACTGGGTCATCCGCGACGAGAACCGCTACTTCATCGACTTTATCGAAGGTGCGGCGAACCAGACCTATACGCTCGACAACACGCAGCATGACACCGTCTACGGCGGCGACGGCAACGACATGGTCATGGGCCAGATCGGCCACGATACCGTCTATGGCGATGCGGGCGCGGATACCGTCTGGGGTGGCTCGGGCAACGACAGCGTTTATGGCGGTACTGGCAACGATACGCTCTACGGCGGCGATGACCGCGATACGATCTATATTGATGGCGACGACGTTGTTTACGGCGGCGAGGGCGGTGACGACTACGACTACGCCGTTCTTTCCAACATTGGCACAACCGTCACATTCACCGACAACGAGTCCGGTACGTTTACGACAAATGGCGGCGCGACGAGCGGTTCGTTCTCGGAAATCGAACTTGTTGCGGGCGGCACTGGCGACGACGTGATCGACGCGTCCGCCACCAGTTTCCAGACGATCTGGGGCGGTGAGGGTAACAACATTCTCTATGGCGGTTCCAGCACCGATACGCTGGCAGCGGGCAGCGGCTCTGACACGATGTACGGTAATGCAGGTGACGACACGATCCTGTTCGGTGCAGGTGGCGGTGTCGTTTATGGCGGCGCGGGCAACGACTACATCGACGACAATTATGGTACGCAGGACACCGGCACCGATACGATCTACGGCGGTGATGGCGACGACACGATCTTCGCTGGTCTGGACAATGACGTCATATATGGCGGCACTGGCAGCGATTGGATGAGCGGCGAGGGTGGCGATGACACCCTCTACGGCGGCGATGGCGGTGACGTCATGTCTGGCGGTGACGGCAACGACCGCCTCGACGGCGGGTCCGGCAATGACGCTATCTCGGGCGGTGCGGGCAACGACACCTTTGTCGTCAGCAGCGGAACCGGCACGGATACGATCACTGACTTCGACATTGGCGACGATGACCTCGACGGCTTCACCAACGACCAGATCGATGTATCGGGACTGGTCAACGGTGACGGTAATCCTGTCACGGGGTGGGATGTCACGGTCGTTGACGACGGCGCAGGCAATGCGAAGCTGATTTTCCCGTCGGGAGAGGCGATCATCCTGCAAGGCGTTGCGCCGGCCTCCATCGACAGCGCGCCCGAGATGTATAAATCGGGCATTCCGTGCTTCACTGTGGGTACGATGATCCTGACGCCGACGGGCGAAAAGCCTGTGGAAATGCTCCGCCCCGGTGATTTGGTGGTCACGCGGGACAATGGTCCGCAGCCGATCATCTGGGCAGGCGCAAAGCTTGTGACGCGCGAGGAACTGGCTGCCAAGCCGGATCTGCTGCCCGTCAAAATCGAAGCTGGCGGCTGGGCGGGCGATCGCGGTCTGCTGGTTTCCCCGCAGCACGCCATCAGCGTCTATTCCGGAGAGGCGGGCGGCACCCATTCACTGGTCCGCGCAAGGCACCTCGCGAAGCTGCGCGGAGGCAAGGTTCGCATTGCCAAAGGCGTGCGTTCGGTGACCTACGTACACCTTATGTTTGAAAAGCATCAGGTTGTTTATTCAAACGGAATCGCGAGCGAGAGCTTCTATCCGGGACCGTGGGGAATGTCGGCGCTGAACTTCGAATCAATCCGCGAAGTGGTCTCTCTGTTCCCCGATTTGGGCCGACTCAAAGTCGAAGATGCCTACGGCCCAAGTGTGCGACCGGTGGCGCGATTCAGCGACCTTCCTGATGTCATTCGCGACCTAGAGCTAGATCGCCGTTAAAGGAAAACAGCCGAACGTTGAAGCGCTAAACGGTGTCATTGATCCTTCATATTTCGCGGGACGCAGGACAAAAAACTGCTTAGCTTAAATTTTGCGGAGAATTTGCTGGAAATAGGGGTGGGTGCGAAAGTCATCTGCCTATTTTGTTGCAATATTCTCGTGCGGTTGTTTTAGTTGGGACAGAACAGGCAGAGCAAACTGCCGACCACGTCAGGGAGAGCCGTTTTGGCGCCAACAGCAGCCGATAATGCGTTCGTAGAATTCGATCGCGTGCAAAAAAGCTATGATGGCGAGACACTCGTCGTCAAAGACCTCAACCTCAGTATGCCGCGCGGCGAGTTTCTTACGATGCTCGGGCCGTCGGGTTCGGGGAAAACCACCTGCCTCATGATGCTCGCAGGTTTCGAGACCGCGACCCACGGTGATATCCGGATCGGCGGAACCTCGATCAACCACATCCCTCCGCACAAGCGCGGGATCGGGATGGTTTTCCAGAACTACGCATTGTTCCCCCACATGACAGTGGCCGAGAACCTCGCCTTCCCGCTGGAAGTCCGCAAACTGGGCAAGTCCGAGCGCGAAGCCAAAGTGCAGCGCGCACTCGACATGGTTCAGATGGGCAAGTTCGGCGGTCGCCGTCCGGCCCAGCTTTCGGGCGGTCAGCAGCAGCGTATCGCACTGGCCCGCGCGCTGGTGTTCGAGCCTGAACTGGTTCTCATGGACGAACCGCTCGGCGCGCTCGACAAGCAGTTGCGCGAACACATGCAGTTCGAGATTACCCGCATCGCGCATAACCTCGGCATTACGACGGTTTACGTGACGCACGACCAGACTGAAGCGCTGACCATGTCCGACCGCGTCGCAGTGTTCGACGATGGCCGCATCCAGCAGCTTGCCCCGCCGGATGAGCTGTACGAGGCTCCGCAAAACAGCTTCGTTGCGCAGTTCATCGGCGAGAACAACACTCTGACCGGCGTCGTCAAATCGATCGACGGCGGGCGCTGTGCGGTCCAGCTCGACAGCGGCGAGGTCATCGACGCGATGCCCGTCAACGTCAGCAAGCCGGGCGAGCGCACCAAGGTATCCATCCGCCCCGAACGTGTAGAGATCAACAAGTCCCGACTTTCGCCCGATGCGCACACGCTCAAGGCCGAAGTGCTTGAATTCATCTACATGGGCGACATCTTCCGTACTCGTCTGCGGGTTGCAGGCCGCGAGGACTTTATCGTCAAAACGCGAAATGCACCCGACCAGGTACGACTGCAGCCCGGCACGACCATCGAGATCGGCTGGCTGCCTGAGGATTGCCGCGCGCTCGACGCCTGAGCGCACGGCTAATGAATGCGACCGCTCCACCCGGAAAGCGGTCGCAATACTAAATCAACCGGGAAACACGGGAGTATAAAGTATGAAACTCACTAAAGTTCTTATGGCGACCTCGGCTCTGACCGTTGCTGCTGGTGCTGCGGTTGCCGACGATCACATGGCCTCTGACATGACCATTGTCAGCTGGGGCGGTGCTTACCAGAACAGCCAGCTGAAGGCCTACGTCGAGCCCTACCTCGAAGCCAACCCGGACGTGAACATCGTTTGGGACGAAAGCTCGGCCGAAGCCGTTGCCAAGCTCCGCGCTATGTCGGAAACCGGCAACATCACTTGGGACCTCGTCGACGTAGAAGCCGCTGACTCGATGCGTCTGTGCGACGAAGGTCTGGCCATGGAAGTCGACTACGACGAACTGGCCGAAGGCAACGACGGCTCGTCGGCTGAAGACGACTTCGGCGACTCGATCGTTTCGGACTGCTTCATCCCGCAGATCGTGTTCTCGACCACCGTTGGCTACCGCAACGACATGGTCGGCGACACCCCGCCGGAAAGCATCTGCGCGATCTTCGACACCGAAATGTACCCGGGCAAGCGCGCGCTCAACAAGCGTCCGCTGGCGAACATGGAATGGGCACTGCTCTGTGACGGCGTAGCCAAGGACGACATCTATGACGTTCTGGCGACCGAAGAAGGTCAGGAGCAGGCATTCGCCAAGCTCGACACCATCAAGGACGACGTGATCTGGTGGACTGCTGCTGCCGAAACTCCGCAGCTGCTGGCTGACGGCGAAATCGTCATGGGTTCGACCTACAACGGTCGTCTGTTCTCGGCTATCGCCGAGCAGGACCAGCCGATCGGTATGCTCTGGGACGCTCAGATGCTCGACTTCGACGGTTGGGTCATCCCCGAAGACCTGCCGGAAGACCGCCTCGCTCGCGTGATGGACTTCCTGTACTTCGCAACCGACACCCAGCGTCTGGCTGATCAGGCTGCTTACATCTCCTACGGTCCGGCTCGTGCATCGTCCGCTCCGCTCGTAGGTAAGCACGCTGAGCTCGGCATCGAAATGGCGCCGCACATGCCGACCGATCCGGCCAACTCCAAGAACGTCTTCGTCACCCAGTACGACTTCTGGGCTGACTACCGCGACGATCTGGACGCCAAGTTCCAAGCCTGGCTCGCCAACTAATCGGACTTAGGCCCGACGTTCTGTCGGGCCTGACCTGAAAAGCTGCGGTCCCGATCCTGGGGCCGCGGCGCATCGGGACTGGACAGACGATGACCGACACGACTTCGCAATCCGGGCCGATGCTGGCCGCGGATGGTACCCCCCTCAAAAAGAGCCTGCATCGCGCGCAGCGCCGCCAAAAAGTGCGGGCGCTCATGCTTATCGCGCCGCTGCTGTTCTTTATTCTTGTTACTTTTATCGCGCCTATCTTCGACATGCTGCTGCGCTCGGTCGAGAACGATATCGTTCCCGATACGCTGCCCCGCACAGTCGTTGCCCTTCAGGAATGGGACAACGCAAGCGGCGAAGCACCCGACGAAGAGACGTTCCGCGCGTTCTACACCGACTTTGCTCTGGCCGAAGAACAGAAGGCCCACACACGTCTGGGCTCGCGCCTGAACTTTGAAATGTCGGGCATTTCTTCGGTCTTCCGTTCGACCGGCCGCGATGTCGGCAAGTTCGACACCGATTACTACACCGACCAGTTCGTCGACGCTGACGAAGTGTATGAAGATCCGGTCCAGTGGTCCGAGTGGATGGCAGACGATGGCGTCGCATCTGCACTGCCGCAGACCGCCGATGCTTACGCTGGTTGGGTGAAGGTCCTGAACGAAGAGGGCGACGACCCGCTTGATGAGGACATCCCCGATTTCGTCTACACCGCGCTTTATCATGACCTCGCTGCTGGCGCGAATCCGCCCGTGCTGCCGTCCGTGGACGTGTCGGGTTGGGATGACATCTCGCTCAAGGAGCAGTTCATCGAGTCCAACGAAGACTGGGCCAATCCGGACATCTGGGCGACGATCAAAGCCTTCGCGGGTCCATACACCGCCGGTTACTTCGCGAACTCCATCGACCTTCAGTCCACGCCCGAGGGTTTTGCCCAGCGTGACGAGGACGAGCGCATCTACATCAAGCTCTTCATCCGCACGATGGTGATGTCGCTGGCGATTACCGGCATGTGTATCCTGTTGGGTTATCCGATCGCCTACCTGCTGTCGCACCTGCCGGCACGCAAGGCTAACCTGCTGATGATCCTCGTACTTCTACCGTTCTGGACCTCGCTTCTAGTCCGTACTTCGGCATGGAAAGTGCTGCTGCAGAACCAAGGCGTGATCAACGATATTCTCGTGTGGATCGGCATTGTCAGTGACGACAACCGCCTTGCGCTAATCAACAACGCGAACGGTACGATCATCGCGATGACGCACATTCTGCTGCCGTTCATGATCCTGCCGCTGTTTTCGGTGATGAAGACGATCAACCCGTCCTACGTCCGCGCCGCCAAATCGATGGGCGCGAATGACTGGACTGCCTTCTGGCGTGTCTATTTCCCGAACTCGGTTCCGGGTATCGGCGCGGGCTCGATCCTCGTGTTCATCCTGTCGATCGGCTACTACATCACCCCCGAACTCGTCGGCGGCGTGGATGGCGTGTTCATCTCGAACCGTATCGCCTACCACATCTCGTCCTCGCTGAACTGGGGTCTGGCGGCTGCGCTGGGTTCGATCCTTCTCGTCCTCGTGCTCGGTCTCTACTACGTCTACGACCGCGTCGTCGGCATCGATAACGTCAAACTCGGAGGTTGATGACATGGCACTTCCTATTTACGCCAGCACCACCCAACGGGTTTGGCACTACAGCTACCTCACGATTTGCGGCCTGATCTTCTTCTTCCTGATCGCGCCGATCCTCGTGATCATCCCGCTGTCGTTCAATGCGCAGAACTTCTTCACCTTCACGCCGGAGATGCTGCGCCTTGATCCCGAAGGGTATTCGCTGAAGCACTACACGGACTTCTTCACGAACTCCGACTGGCAGCTTGCCATGACGAACTCGCTGAAGATCGCTCCGGTGGCGACGCTGATTTCGGTGTCGCTGGGCACTCTGGCAGCCATCGGTCTGTCGCAGAGCCACGTTCCCGGACGCCGTGCGATCATGGCCACGCTCATCTCGCCGATGATCGTGCCGCTGATCATCTCGGCCACGGGCATGTATTTCTTCTACTCGAACCCGTACATTCCGGTGCCTTTCTACGGAAAGATCTACCTGCCGTTCACCCTCACGGGCGAATACTGGGGCGTTGTTCTGGCGCACGCTGCGTTGGGCATTCCGTTCGTCATCATCACCGTGACGGCCACGCTCGTCGGCTTTGACAAGTCGCTGACCCGCGCGTCGGCTATGATGGGCGCAGGTCCGGTTCGCACATTCTTCCGCGTGCAGATGCCGCTGATCATGCCGGGCGTGATCTCGGGTGCGCTGTTCGCGTTCATCACCTCGTTCGACGAAGTCGTTGTGGTGCTGTTCGTCGGCTCGGCCCAGAACAAGACGCTGCCGTGGCAGATGTTCATCGGTTTGCGCGAACAGATCAGTCCGACGATCCTCGCAGCCGCGACGATCCTGATCACGGTCTCGGTCATTCTGCTGCTGGTGGTCGAGCTCCTGCGGCGGAGGTCGGAACGACTTCGCGGTATGTCGCCAAGCTAAAACGAAGGGGCCGAGAGGCCCCTTTTTCTTTGGCTGTTAGGGCAGGATCATCAGCCAGAACGCTGCGGTCAGCACCGTCAGACCCGTGCCAATCAGCACTGCCGAGGCCGCGACCCGTTTCGCGTGGCCGTACATATTGGCAAAGAGGTAGGCGTTGATCCCAGGTGCCATAGCGGCAGTCACAACGGCGGAGCGGAAGCCCTCGGTCGACAGGTTCAGCGATGTGCCCAGCAGCCAAGTGACAGTGGGGTGCAGCACGAGCGACACCGACACGATAAAGCCGATGGTGCGCAGGTCGCCCTGCGGTTTGTAGCGCACCAGAACACCGCCCAGAGCGAACAGCGCGGCGGGTAGCGCGGCGCGGGCCATGAGGTCAATCGCGCTTTGCAGGGTATTGTGGAGCGGGATGCCCGTCAGGTTCACGATCAGACCCGCCGAAATACCGAGGATCAGTGCGTTGCGGAACATGGACCGCAGGACCTTAGCAGGGAGGGCACTGAGTTTACCGCCGCGGTTCTTCACGATCTCCATCGTGGTGATGCCGATGGCGTAGCAAATGGGCGAATGGATCGCGATGATCGCATAGTTGGACGCCAGCGCGTCCGATCCATAGGCGCGTTCGGTAATCGGCAGACCAAGCAGGAGCGAGTTCGAGAACAGCCCGATAAAGCCGATGGCGATGGAGTCTTCCCAGCTGCGCTTGAACAGCAGCCGCGCGCCGGTGATCCCGACGATGAAGCCCGAGATCGCACCGGCGTAGAAGCTGAACAGTAGACGGACGTCGAAATGCGCGCCGAGGTCGAGGGAGGAGATGCCTTTGAACAGCAGGCACGGCACAGCGAAGTTCTGCGCGAACTTCATCAACTCATCGACCGAGGTTTCCTTGAACCAGCCTTTCCAGACGGCGAAATAGCCGAAGCCAAGCACGAGGAAGACGGGAAGGATGATGTCGATCAGGGCGATCATAGGTGCCTCTAGGGGCCTCGCCCCGCGTTAGATCAAAGCGGGAAGCTCAGCGTCATGCCGTCGAAGGCAGGGACCACACCGTTGGGCACTTCTGCCGCAACCGTCTCGTAATCCAGATCGACGTGCATGTTGGTCAGGACGGCCTGTTTCGGCGCGACCCGAGCAATCCACTCTAATGTCTGTTCCAAATGGGAATGGGTCGGGTGAGGGGCGCGGCGCAGTGCGTCCACGATCCAGCAATCCAGCCCTTCGACCACCTGCCACGCGTTGTCATTCATATGGGCAACGTCGGGGAGGTAGGCGATATCGTTAAATCGGAACCCCAGCGCGTCAATCGAGCCGTGGTTTACTGAAAATGGCGTAAAGGTAATGTCGCCGCCCGCGCCGGTGATGGTCACATCGCCATCAATCCCGTTGAGCTCGCAGATGGGCGGGTAGGGGGACCCTTTGGGCTGCACAAACGCGTAGCCGAAACGGCCAAGCAGGCTTTCGGAGGTGTCTCCATCGGCCCAGACCTGAAGGCGCTCGCCGGTGTTGAACACGATCTGGCGCAGGTCATCGAGGCCGTGGGTGTGGTCGGCGTGTGCGTGGGTGTAGATCACCGCATCCAGCACTCCGACGCCCGCATCGACCAGTTGATCCTTCATGTCGGGGCTGGTGTCGATCAGAACGCGCGTGGTGCCTGCCTCGGTGATGCGCTGAACCAGCAGCGAACAGCGGCGGCGGCGGTTCTTCGGGTTGGCCGGATCACAGTCGCCCCAGATGCCACCGATGCGGGGCACCCCGCCGGACGAGCCGCAGCCCAGAATGGTGACGTCTAGGCGCGCGATCATAGCTTTGCCTTGGAGAACAGACGGTCGAAGTTCGCGGTCGTGGCAGCGGCGAAGTCGTCGTAGCTCATGCCGAAGACCTCTGCGCCGACGGCAGCGGTGTGGACGCTGTAGGCGGGCTCGTTGCGCTTGCCGCGATAGGGCTTGGGCGCGAGGTACGGGCTGTCGGTTTCCACCAGGATACGGTCGATCGGAGCGGCGGCGAAGATATCGCGCACGTCCTGCGATTTCGGGAAGGTCGCGATGCCGGACATCGACAGGTAAAAGCCCATCTCCAGCGCGGCTTTCGCCAGTTCCGGACCAGACGAGAAGCAGTGCATGACGCAGGAATAGGGCGCCTTGTCATAGCCTTCGCGCAGGATGGCGGCCATATCGTCGTCCGCATCGCGCGAATGGATGATGAGCGGCAGGCCGGTTTTCTGCGCGGCTTCGATGTGGATGCGCAGCGAGGATTTCTGCACCTCGGCGCTGTCGGGCGTGTAGTGGTAATCGAGGCCCGTTTCGCCGATGCCGACCATTTTCGGGTGCGCTGCCTCGGCGACCAGATCCTCGACCGTGACGGGCTCGTGGCTCGCCGCGCTCATCGGGTGGATGCCGTAGGCGTAGAACACCTCGGGGTAGGTGGCGGCGATGGCTTTGACGTTATCGAGGCCCGCCTTCTTCGTGCAGATCGACACCATACGTTCGACGCCCGCGTCCAGAGCGTTCTGGACGATGGTATCGAGCTGGCCTTCGAAATCGGGGAAGTCCAGATGGCAGTGGCTATCGACGATGGTGGGGCGGGACATGCGACCTCAGGCGTTGGTGACGGCGCGGGCCGTCTCTTCGATCCTGAAAAGCATATCTAGGATCAATGCGGTAGGGTCAAGGTTGACAGCCCTGCCTCTGCGCACACGAAGCGACAACTCCTGTTGAAGTTCTGCCCATTTGCGAGCGGCACGGGCGTCGGGGGACAGGCGGGCGAGCAGGAGGGCTTCACCGGATGCGCCTTGCGACGTGGGTTTGCCGGTCAGGCCAGCGCGCGCGGTGCGGGCAAGGAACAGGTCGATCAGGTCGAGCATCAGCGGATAGCGCTGCTCGCCCGCTTTGCCTGCGCAGCTTTCGGCAAGGCGGATCGCGGCGGGGCGGGACATGTTCGGCATCTCGGAAAAGAGCTTCACCAATTCCGCGTAGAGCGGCAGACCGTCGAGGTTTACGAGGCGGATCGCTTCACCGACAGAGCCAGCCGAGAGGGCGGCAAGTGCATCCGGCGCATCGGTTCGCACACCCGCCTGTTCGAGGGCGGAGGCCATGTCGGCTGTGCCAAGCGGCGAACAGCGTAGTTCGCGGCAACGGGAGCGGATGGTGGGCAATAGGCGCGAGGGCTGGTGCGACAGGAGCAGCAGCGTCGTGCGGGCAGGGGGCTCTTCGAGCTCCTTCAGGATCGAGTTTGCGGCGGTCACGTTCATCTCGTCGGCAGAGTCGACGATGACCACGCGGCGGCCGCCGTCTGTCGACGACATCTGGAAGAACCGTTTGAGGTCACGCACAGGCTCTGCAGTGATCTCTGCCCTCAGCTTGCCCGTGTCTTGATTAAGCGGACGGCGAATGACGGCGAGGCGCGGATGGCTGCTGGCTTGGATCAGCGCAAGTTCGGGGTGGTTCGGATCGACGGTGAGCGAGGTCGCAGGGCCGCCGAACATACCGCCGCCGTCATCGGTCAATAGGAACGCGGCGATCCGGTAGGCGAGGGTGGCTTTGCCGATCCCTTGCGGACCGGTGATCATCCAGCCTGAATGCAGACGGCCCGAATTGAAGGCCTCAAGGAATGTCTCCTCTGCCTTTTGCTGACCGAAAAGGCGCAGGGTTTCGCGGGGATGCGGTGCGCCTTCGATCCGGTCGGGTTCGGGGATGTCCGCGCTCATGCGCGCTCCTCGTAGATGGCGAGCACTTCAGCGCCGACCTGTTCGAGCGGGCGGTTGCCATCCACCACGATGCAGCGTTCGGGGTTTTGGTGCGCGATCGACAGAAAGCCGTGGCGCAGCGTTTCCTGAAAACCGAGGCCGAAGTCTTCGAAACGGTCCTCGCCGGAGTTGCGGGCGAGGCCACGTTCCAGTGCGACCTTCGGGTCCATGTCGATGATAAAGGTAAGGTCCGGTTCCTGACCGATCATGATCTGGTGCAGACTGTCGACGGTGCCCCGCAGGTCGCCCCGCGTGGCGCCCTGATAGACGCGGGTGCTGTCGGCGAAGCGGTCGCAGATCACGGTCTTACCTGCGGCCAGCGCAGGGCGGATCGTCTTTTCAAGGTGATCGCGGCGCGCAGCGGTAAAGAGCAGGATCTCGGTCTCTGCCGACCAGCGGTTCGTATCGCCAGTCAGCAAAAGGGCGCGGATTTCCTCCGCGCCTTCGCTGCCACCGGGTTCGCGGGTCAGAACGACCTCGTGCCCTTTGGCTTGCAGTCTCTCGGCCAGTCGCCGTGCTTGCGTCGATTTGCCGGAGCCGTCGATACCTTCGAACGTTACCAGCAGGCCGGTATCCTGTGTCGTCACGTGTTGCTTTCCGCCATGTCGTCAGTTGCCGGTTCTTCGGCAACCTTGTCGAGAAGCACGTTTACAGCAGTTTTCAGCCGAACGCCAAAGCCTCCGGTCGCGACATTTGCATCCGCGATCAACGGAACGCGCACGTCAGGCAGGTTCTCGTCGAGCTTGATGACCAGTTCGCCAAGCTGCTGGCCCTGCGTGACCGGCGCTTGGATCGGGGCGTCATAGACAACTTCGGCGTCCACGGTGCCTTGGTTCATGATGGGAACCAGCATGTTGAGGTCTTCTGCAACGGTCAGGCCGACCGAGCCAGCTTCGCCCATCCAGACGTCTGCGGAGGCAATACGGGTGCCCGCCTCTACGATCTGCTTTTCGGCAAAGTGGCGAAAGGCCCAGTTCAGAATGCGCTCGCCTTCTTCGGCACGCGCGGCGGCAGTATCGAGACCGGCGATAACGAACACAACGCGGCGGTCACCTTGGCGAGCCGAACCGACGAGGCCGTAACCAGCTTCTGCCGTGTGACCGGTTTTCAGACCGTCCGCGCCAAGGCCAAGGCCGAGGATCGGGTTACGGTTCTGGCTGTTCGACGGAACGCGGCCATCGAACTCGAAGCTCTCTTCGGCGAAGATCGGATAGAAGGTCGGGAAATCTTCGATGATGCGCGTCGCGAGGATGCCGAGATCATGCACCGACATACGCTGGATCGGGTCCGGCCAGCCGTTGGAGTTGGCGAAGGCCGAATTGTTCATGCCCAGCTGCTTGGCGCGCTCGGTCATCATGCGGGCAAAGCCTGCCTCGGTGCCATCGGGGGACAGCGCTTCGGCCAGAACGGCGCTCGCATCATTGCCGGACAGGACGATCACGCCGCGGATCAGGTCTTCGACCTTCACGCGCTCGCCCGACCGCAGGAACATCGAGGAGCCCTCGTAGTTCATGGCGTGCTGCGAGACGAGCAGTTCGTCCTCGGGCTGCAGGCGACCGTCGGCGATGGCCTCGAAGGTCATGTAGAGCGTCATCAGCTTCGACATGGACGCGGGCGGCAGCGGCACATCCGCGTTCTTTTCCAGCAGCGTCACGCCGGTGGTGATGTCATAGACGTAGGCCGCGCGGGCTTGCGTCTCGAAGCTCTGTGCGCCTGCGGTGGTCGCGACGGCGATGGTGAAAACTGCGATCAGTCGGGTGAGGAGTTTCATGGTGAGGTCCCTCAGTTTGTTACGAAGTAAGCATCAGTGAAGCCTTGCGCCTTGATGCGTGTCAGCAGGTCGGCACGTTCCGCCTCGGTCGCGGCAGGGCCAACGATGACACGCCAGAAGGTACGGCCTTGGCTCGATTGTTCCAGCACGGTCGGCACGATACCGGTCGTACGCAGGCGATCTGCGGTGCGTGTCGCGTTCTCCTCAATGGAGAAGATGCCGATCTGAATGAACGGCTTTGCAAGATCAGACGACGCTGGCGCGGCGGGCGCGGGCGTCTCGGGTGCTGGCGCAGCCTCCGGCATCGGGGTAGGGGCTGCTGCGGTGGCCTCGGCAGCTTCCGCCGCTGCGATGGCCGCTTCGGCACCAGCAATCGGATCGAGCGTCATAGTCTCGATCTCTTCGCCCTCGTCAAAGGTCGCCGTTGCTTCAGCCATTTGCGCAGGCGCTTCCTCGCGGCGAAGGGCGGTCACTTGCAGCTCAGCAGGCGCACCGGCGAGCATTCCCAGCGCAGCCGCTGCGTCCGAGGACGCTTGCAGGGCAGGGCCGGGGTTCTCACGCTCGCGGCGGAACAGGGCGCCGATCACGAACTTTCCGTTGTCGAGGTTGCGCACAATCACGCGCTCGGGGTCCTGCACGTCGGGATGAGCCACCCAGACACCGCCCAGCGACGGACGACCGTCCCAGAGACCGTTTTCGGTGACCTGAAACACCTGCGGCGCTTCGACATCGCGTTCGATCAGTTCAACCGAGCGGTTCTCTTCGACAACCACCGCCTCGTCCGAGCCGTTGTTTTTGCTGAAGAAAGACATGCCGCCGTCTTTGGAGCACCCCGCCACAAAAGCGAGAGCCGCAACCGACAGAACCGTCGTGCGGAAGTGTGCCATAACCTTGCCAGACATGAGTGCCCCTTTACCTGTTGCGGCGAACCGCGCGCCTTTTTCGGCGTTTTTTCTGCCCGTGACCCAGCAAAGCAAGGCCATTTGCAATCACCTTAGCGCTGCGCCTCATATATTTGAAGTCTCTTGCACATCATCCGGCCCGTTTCCGCCACCGCGAAACGGCACATCTGACGGGGTTGTGAAGGCTCAAGCAACCCGCTATCTACCGCTCACCAAGCGCACCAGCGGTGCGCCGAGCGGAAGTGTGGCCGAGTGGTTTAAGGCTCTGGTCTTGAAAACCAGCGTAGGGGAAACTCTACCGTGGGTTCGAATCCCACCGCTTCCGCCAAACTTCAGGGCTCCTATTTCGTGCCCGAATGTAAACATAACCGAGCTTTCCGCGGCCGTTTGCGTGTAGCGCTAGACTCGAGTTGCAGCTATCTAGCTGCGACAGTCGTTGTCATTTTGTCGGAGCCAGGATATGTCGATTTCTGTTGCGTCGCGTGATTTACGGCTCCGAAAAATGAGCGGCGGAGTAGGCGATCTTTTCTGGCCCGCCATCAGGTAGAAAGCCAAGGCTTCCCCTTTTGTTTATAGACGCATGGTAAGATACCAGTCCATGACAGGCGGATGCTAAGCTAAATTCGTATTTTTATCAAGCGCAATGGCTTGTTTTGGCGCGATATTCCTGTCGCCTATGGTCCAAATAAGATGCTCAACAGCGAGTGAAAACGCTGAAACGAGAAAGGCACCTTCACAGAAATAACGGTCGGTTAGCCTATCGAACACGGTGAGAAAAAAGGCTGTGATGATCAACGCGACCTACTTATAAGGCAAACCGCATCTCGAATAGCGTGGCCGCGAGGATGGGGGCGGCCGCTTGATCAATGAAACAAGAGCGGTATGAATACAGTCTTGCGTTTCGTTTGTGAAATCCGAAGGCGACGGCTCAGCCTGTTTGTCACTGCTGGGCAGTTCTGCGACTAGATCAGATCGGTGTGCGGTCGATACTAAGCGTTCGCCTAAGGTCGCGTGGCTGCTCGGGGACCGCGGCTATGACGCCAATTGGGTCCGAGAAGCGTTGTATGACAGGGGGATGCAGGCCTGATGCAACACAATACGTCCCTTAAATATGATAGAGCTGTTACAAATGCTGCAACCGGATCGAGCTAACGTTCGGCAGGCACAAAGACGATAGACGTGCTGCGACCCGCTATGGCCGATCTCCGAAAGTATGGCTCTCGGCCATCGCCTTGGCGGCTCTTATCATTTATTGGTCATATATTCTCCGAGTTAGACAAGAAAGGTGATCAGATATCTGAATATCTGGCGGAGCAATGCAGGGCGGTCGATCTTTCAATTTTTCTTTCGACAAGTGCCTTTGAAGTGCCTTTGCGCAGATTGGTGCCTCTATTATTAGGGTGACTGTCACTGTTTCGGTAGAGTTTGTTTTTCTATGACGGGTTGGGGGATCACTTTATTGTGGGTGATTGACCAAATTTCGGAGCAAGTGCAGTGGCGATGGGTAGTACTAAATTTCGCGATGTGTCCGTCGTCAGGATTTTGGGGACCAGGATCGGCCTAATCTGAGAGAGAGTTTGGCTCATCTGGTCGGCCTAATTATGTTGCGTGCTTTCTATGATGCAAGTGTCGCGTTTCGAGGGTCTTTCTTTTGATCCTTTCACCTTGTTTTAGAATGGCTTTTCCCAGCCGAAGTAGACGTCGGCCGGTGTGACGTTGTTGGTGCTCTCGTGATAGCGCTGGTGATTGTAGTGATCGACAAAGGCCGTGATCTGCGCTTGGAGATTGCTAGGCAGGAAGTAGTTTTCCAGCCGGATGCGGTTCTTCAAAGTTCAATGCCAGCGTTCGATCTTGCCTTGGGTTTGCGGATGATAAGGCGCACCACGAGAGTGCTTCATGCCTTTGTTTTGCAACCATTCTGCCAGATCGCACGAGACATAACTGGATCCGTTGTCGCTGAGCAGACGTGGCTTGTGAACATCAGAACTTGATCGCAGCCAGATGCCTGCAACGCCAAGTCCAGCGTGTTGGTCACGCCTTCAGCCCGCATGGTCGTGCAAAGTTTCCAAGAGACGATGTAGCGGCTGTATTCGCCAAGATCAGTGCTGAGGTAAAACCAGCCCCATCCCATCAGGTTGATATAGGTGAAGTCAGTTTGCCAAAGCTGATTGATGGCCGTCGTCCTGTGCTGGAACTCATTTGCCGCCTTGAGCACAATGATGCAGGACTGGTGATCAAATCATGGGCCCTCAGTACGCGATATACAATAGATTCCGAGACAAAATACCGTTCTTGATCCGTAAACGTCGTTGCCAATTCGCGCGGCGACAGCTCTGCCTCTTTCAAGGCGAGGTCGACAACCTTGCGCTTCATCTCGTCAGGAACACGGTTCCAGACGTGCTTCGGCTTGGGAGATTGATCCTGCAATCCAGCCTCACCGCGTTGCAAATAACGATCATACCAACGGTAGATGTCGTCTGTGGGGTTCCCAGTTTGGCCAAAGTCTGACGCGCTGGCAGTTGACTTTCTTCGACCAGCCGGATGACCTCCAACTTCTCTGATGCAGGGTATCTCATTCGTGGTCGCCCCCATCCCCGCGCATGTTTTCTTTGAGAAGACGCAGTTCAAGCGTCTGCTTCGCAATCACCTCTTTGAGATCCTTTGCCTCGCGGCGCAATTCCTTGACCTCATCAGTGTTTGCAGCGCGCGCCGTATCCCCAGCAAGCCGCTTCTCACCTGCTTCCATGAAGTCCTTTGACCACATGTAATAGATACCTTGGGACATCCCTTCGCGACGGCACAGTTTGGCAATGCTGCCAGCTCATCCAAAACAATCCGGATCTTCTCTTCAAATGAATAATGCTTGCGCGTTGCACGCTTGATGTCTTTGACGATCTTCTCGCCGAGGCTCTTAGCTGTCTTTCTCATCTCCCACTCCTCGGTGGCCACGATGAGTGACAAACCCTCTCTTAGAAAATGACTCTATTTGGAACCTTGGGGGCTGACGTCAGACAAGGAATGTGTCCGTATCGACATGACCGATCCGCTTCTCATGAGAGATCAGCAGACTGTATTCTATAGCTCATTCAAGTCTCTTAAATTCGGTGAGGGGTAGCTCAGTTTTTTTCCCAAGTCGATCGCCGTCGCTTCGAAAATAACCAACACGCGGCGCGCGCCAACCGCGACTGGATTAATTTCTATAGCCGTCGCCTTCATCAAGCGTATTATCCATTCCAACGCCTGCAGAATCACTCGGATTAGTGGCAAAACCTTAGCAAATTTGGCGTGTCATCACAGACCGCCGGTCTCATGGTCGATCTGCTTCGAGCGCTTGCCCCTTGACCATTTCACTGTCTTGAACATAGTCAAGAGGTCTAGCACTGCCATAGTGCAGTCATTTCAGGAACTAGCTTTTGTTATATCGATTTTCATTCACGACTTTGTTGGTTGCAGCGATCGCTTGTATCCTCGTTTTTCAGACTATGTTGCTTTTTGCGGCTCCTAGCCTCGAAAAAGACCAGCTTTCCCTGATCCTGTCGGCGCTGATCTGCGTTCTGGTCGTCATCATCCCGTCTTCCAACGGCGATCTGCTCGCACCGCCGCAATTGATGGCCTCATTGGCTTTGCTGTTCTTCCCGGTTTTTTCGCTATTTTACCTGCAGGTTTCTGAACTGGGAAAATGGTACCAGCAATTCTTTTCGGTCTCGGATTTCTCGCACAGCCTCGCGGTCACGACATATTTCTCGGTTTTACCGGTCCCCCTTTTCCAACTTGGCTTTCTGATGGGGCAGTTGCGTGAGGACACCGTACCGAGGGTCGCCCAGTCGCGCCAGTTTGTCCCCACGGGCGTTGGCATCATCATGCTAGTGGCGGCCATTTGCCTCGGCTTTCTCGGTATGTTGGCATATGCGCTTAGTATCGGTGGGATCGACGCGGTGCTGAACCAGATGTCGAGCATTGCTTCTCGGCGAGAGTGGCGCGAGAGCTCTAGCCCCTTCTACTATGTCGGCATGGCGCTAATGACCGCCCCAAGCGTGTTGGCATTGACGATGATTTATAACCGGAAAGGGATAACCAAGATCGCGTGTGCCATCGTCCTGATGCTACTAGCGGCGGCGTTTCTTATTGTTACGCAAGCTTCGCGCGAAAAGGCTGTGCTTCCGTTGATCCTCTTCATCCTGTCGCTTTGGCTGCAGGCACGCGGAGAGGAGATGAAACGCTTTGGCTTGCTCTTAAGGGTTGTCGTTGTGAGCGTTGTGGTGGCTCTCGTTCTTGGGTTCACGGTAATGGCGGTATTTCGCGCTGGCGGTTCGGGTTCGCTCGACTTTTGGCGTTTTTTGCGCGATTTTAACCGCATGGACGTTTCGATGGTAATGTTTACAGAGTATTTCGCGGATCAGTCTGGCAACGATCTGCTTTGGGGTATGCCGTTTTTGGCATATCCAAGCCGCATACTGGGTCGGTTCTTTGGCTTTTCGCCCATCCAGAATGCCTCCGAAATCCTGCAGGGTATAATTTTTTCTGGCAGCATGGATGCAGGGAACCCCGGTGCGCCACTTGCTGGCGAGCTTTATATCAACTTCGGATACCTGGGGTTTCTCGCTTTCATTCCTCTCGGGGCTTGGTTCGGGGTTGCCTACACCCGCATGATCCGGCGCGGATACCCTTTCTGGCAGACCTTGTTCTTCAGCGCCTTTCTTTATTTCTTCGTGTTCAAATTTTATATTTATACGGGATTCACCGAAAGCGAACTGGTCTTTGCTCTGGTTATAGTACCCCTAGCAATTTGGCGGCTCCTGCTGCGTGTTCGGATCTAGCTATATCAGCGGCCGAGGTTGCTCAGATAGCCCACCTCTTTCCGCAACAAGCCTAAGGCAGCAACCGCAAACAGGGCTGTCCCTGTCAAGCTGATCCCGAAAAAGACGACGATGTCGGGGATCTCGGACAGCCACTCACCTGTCATGTAGCGCAACCCTGACAGCAGTGCTCCGATGACGACACTCGCCGCCATGACCTTCGCCGCACTTGCCCAGAAATTGGCATTAAACGGCCGCGCGACCCGGTGATTAATGAACAGCATAAGTAGGACAGCATTGAAGTTGACCGATACCACCGTCGAAAGTGCGATGGCGTCGATCCCGAACCGACCCAGCAGTGCATAGGCCGAGACGACCTTGACCACGAAGGCGATCAAGACTGCGACAAGTGGTGTCATCCAGTCGCGCGCGGCATAAAGCACCCGCAGCAGGGTCACGTTGAGTGCTAATGCTGGCAATGCGAGGGCCAGAACCGCGAGGATATCTGAAGTCATTGCGGCGGCCTGAGGGGGAAAGGTCCCGTGACCGAATACGACGGAAACGATAAGATCAGATTGGACAAGTATGAGCACCGCCGCAACAGTTGAAAAGAGCACGATGATCACGGCCAGCTTGCGCGTCAGCACAGCCGCCGCACCTTGATTTCCGGCCTCGACCAGTCGCGCTACTAGGGGGTAGGCCGCTGTGGTCAGTCCCATAGCGAGAATGCCCTGCGGCAACTGGATAAGCTTCGAAGCAATGTTGACTCCGGTCACGGTGCCCTCGCCGATCCGCACGCCCACCGAAATGTCCACGAAGGCATAGGCATAAGAAACGAGCGCTACCGCGATCACCGGCCAGGCCGAAGCAAGGAATTCGCGCGTGGCGGACCCTCGCAGAGCTAGCCGCCAAATATGTCGATATCCGGTCCGGTAGAAGACTGGGGTTTGTACGGCGAGAAACAGAACTGCGCCAAGAAATGTACCGAATACCGCCGCCTCGAGACCGAATTGTCGCCCAAACAGCACCACGTTAAGCACAACGGAAAGGTTGAGCAGCACTGGGGCAAACGCTACTGGTAAGAATACCCGGTTGTAGTTCAGTAAACCCGAAAACATCCCCGCGGTGCCAAGCAGGGCAATCGTGGGCATCAGCACCGCGATATAGTCGGCGGTTTGCGCGATCATGGCTTCGCTAGCCTCCGAGGCAAGAATCCTGGCGATCCTGTCCGCATTGCTGACGCCAAGCGCCGCCAAGCCCGCCAGAACCAGAAAGACAAGGTTCACAAGCCCGCCGTAGAAATAGTTGTCCGCCTTCACGTCAGGGTCGGCACGGCGTGTCAGAAGCGGGATCGTGACGCTCGTAAGCGAGGCTGCGATCACCACATAGGCCGCGTTTGCGATGCTAGAAGCGATGTAGAACGCGTCGGTCTCGGCATTGGCGCCGAAGACCCACGCGACAGTCAGATCACGTCCCAAACCCAAGATCCGTGACAGGAGCGCAAGGAGCGTCAACGCAACGGAGGTGCGCAGGATGCTCACCGGTGTAACTCCACCATTCGGTTAGTTCTGTTCATAGACGCCGCCCTTGACTGTTCTTCGCCAGACGATCCGGACCACATCGGCGAAGAACACTGGGTTTAGCATGTGGACGAACTGGTTGAGCGTGGAAAGAAACGAGGTCCGGTCGCGTTGTTTTGAAGCAAAGGCTCGCCAGAAGACGGAGGCGGGGAACTCGTAGGGAAAAGCCCCTGTTGGGTCGAAGCCCTTGATCTTCAGGTCACTAAAGCCAAGCTGGTCAAGGATCCTGTTTATGCGCGGGTCGGTGATTGCGAATTGTGCCGCGTCAATGTCACGCGCGAGAGCAAGGTTCACCGCCGCGGCGTATTCGACCTTTTGTTCACGGCACACATCGACAAAGGAGTCGATGGTTCCCCGCTCCTCCATCAGGTCAAGGTACCGCTTGACGAGATAGTAGCTCTCGATGTTGAAGCTTTTTTCAGGAAAGACATTGTGGAAAAGGATCGATGTAAGTTCGGCGTGGGGTTGCAGGATCGGTACGGAATAGCCTGCAATTTCTAGAATCTCGGTGTAGCCACGCATCCGGCGCGGATCTAGATAAATGAAATAATCAGTCGACGGCGCGACATAGCAGTCGATGTAATATATTCCGCCCTTCTTGGTGGTATCTGTCACACCGTCGCCACCTTCTTCGATTAGGGTGGTCTGGCGCGGTGCGGTCTCCATCCATTTGAAACCCCCACCGGGCGCGCAGAGATGATCGATCAGCGCCTTGTGACGCTTGGCGTCGAAGGGAAACCAGTCGGTGTCGTTTGGGGTTGACGCGAAAGGCTTGATCGACTTGAACAAGGTCCATTCGCCCTTTGCAACCTCATCGAGGCGACGGGCAAGCTTGGCCACGACCCTGTCGGTTTCGCGCCGGCGGGCCATAAGCGAGCCATGAAGCTCCAGTGCCTTCGGTCCAAGGGCAACGCCGCGATTGACGCATTCGTCGAGGAATAATAGACCGACACGGCTCTTGAAGGCAAATTCGGTAATCTCTTCGAGCTCTTCAGGTTTCGGTGTGACCGTCCCAGTGCCGATCGGCCAGCCGATGGTTTGGTAGATCAATCTCGATTTCTCTGCTTTCGTGCTCATTCGTCATCCTTTTCTGATCTGGCAGGCAAGGCCTTGGCCAGCTTGGGCTGGGCAAGGCGGTCATAGACCTTTTCAATTGCGGCATCGACTACCCGTGCGTTGACCAGACCGAGGGCGCGGGCGCGGGCAGTGGCACCGAACCGCGCCCGTGGACGCGCATCGGCGGTCAAAAAGTCTTCGAGTGCGGCCGAAAGGGCGGCGGCATCGCCCGGCGGTGTCAGCCGCCCGTGAACACCGTCGTCGATCATCTCTACTGCACCCCCAGCGCCGGCAGCAATGGTCGCGGCTCCGGCAAGCAAGCTTTCGATCACTACGCCCGGGAAAGGGTCGGGCTTGGTCGATGCGTGGACCGACACATCCGCCGCACACATTAGCACGGGTACGTCATCCCTACTTCCCAGCATAATGATTTCTTCCTTGGCGGCGGAGCTTCTGATCTCGGCTAGATAGTTTTCCTTTGCCTCGACGCCTCCACCGGCAAGAGCAAAGACATTGCCTTCGCGCAAGGATGCCGGCAAACGCCGCACCGCCTCAATAAAGACATCCTGGCCCTTCCAAGGCTCGATCCGGCCGACCATCAGAACGAGTAGGCCGTGCTCGGGCAAACCTTCGGGGCGCGACGCTGTCACCGATGGGTTGTGATCGTTGGCAATCAACATCGCATTGCCAAGGTCATGTATCACCAGCGCTTCATGTCCAGCTACTGGGGTCGGGAAATAGTGATCGCGCACGGCGCGTGACACCGAGACCGAGACCGGTGCCAACTTGGCCACCACCCGCGCGAAAGCAGCGCGCATCCGGTCATGCGTGATGATCATTCGGATGTGCCAGACGACAGGAACCCCCCGCAGACGCGCGGCCAAGGCGGGGAGAAAGTCGTAAAGGTCATTGATGTGTACGATGTCGGGTCTTTCACGCCCAAACAGCCGCCAGAAAAAAACGAGTGTGAGGGGCGAGGCAAGCGCAAGCCGTATCAGCCCGCCGATTCCCCGCGACACCTGCGGGCGCTCGAAAGGATGATGAATCACTGGAATTCCGACCTCGGCATACCGGTCAACGATGGCGGTCTGGAGCCGGACGCAAACCGCAACCCGGTTGCCATTTTCGGGCCGGCCATGATCACGCATGTGTTCGGCCATTAGAGCCAATACCTTGTCGGCCCCGCCGATATCTGTGTTATTTGCATGGACATAGAGTACGTACGGCCGGGCCCGTTCGGCGGCCAGCTCGCCCAGCAACCAATCACGGTTGTCGGCAATCGGCAGAGTGCCGTCCAGCTCGACAAAGCCGAAAGCGCGCGCGATTGCCTCGTAATAGCTAAAACGCAAGTGTAGGTAGTCGATGTCGAAAATGTCGTCTTTGCGCTGGAGCGAGACCTCGGGGGAAACCCGCAAAAACACCCGCATCTCAGGAAGAGCGAGCCTGCCTAGGCGGGTGCGGACAAATGAGACCACTTCGTCTGGGGACCAGCCAACGGTGAGGCCGATGTTGATCGCGACATCGAAAAGATACCTATCGGCAACTATCGTATCCGCCGCGCGATGGCGCCAGCGTTTCAGCGCGAGCTGGAGCCGGTAGTCGGCCCAGACGAGAGCGATGTAGAACCTTGTAGCCCATCCGTATTTGCGTGCCAGCGCGTTTTTCCGTGCGATCTCGGCCGCATAGTCAGTACGCTGCGAGCCGTCGCCTTGCTTTGGTGCGGAGGCCGGTTTCTTGCCGCGCCGTTTACCCCAAGCAAGACGCAGCAGCCCTCGAACCGGCTTCATAAGGAAGCTCTCTGCTCCAAGCCAAACACGCTCAGCACTTTCGCCACGGGTCTGCAAGACTTCGACTACGGCATCGCTTAGCGTGGTTTTGCCACTACCGTCGGTGCCGATTATGCAAATTAGGTGTCGGGTCATAGGGCCTTCAGTATTTCAAGGACGCGTTCGGCGAGCCGATGGGCGTCAAGATGTTGGGGCAGGCCTGCAGGGATCTCCCTGGGCTCGGCGGAGAGGGTCTTGGCGACGGTGTCGGCAAAGTTCGTCGACTTTGTAAAATGCACCCCTGTGACGGCTTCGAGGGCGCGTGGCAGGGCACCAAAGGGGGTCGAAACTATAGGTAGACCGCAAGCAATTGCCTCGATCACGCTTAGTGGTAGCTCAATTGCGCCCTCTGCTTCGGGTGGGGCCGGGAATAGGTAAAGGTCGGCGGAACGATAGACATCCGCGATTGCCGGAATAAAGCCACGCTCGACCCAAACGCCTGCCCTTTCGAGGCGCTCCTGAACATCTGGGTCGGGCTCAAAATAGGGACTCGCGACGACCACTATTTCGATTTGGTTACCCAGCAATGCCTTGGTCTCGATCAGCCGATCAAGCCCTCGCGTGGCGCGCAGGTGCCCGACGTGAACCGCGATTGGGACATTGCGCGTGGCCAATTCTGGCCACATACGTACTCCAGTGCCTGTCAGTCGGTCCGGCGCGATGCCGATGGGCTGTACAATGACCTCGGCGTCCGGCGCGGCCTCGGCGAGGTCAGCGCGGGGCTGATTGCAAATCACCGCATGAGCCGTGCGCTTGCCCTTGAGTCTGCCAGGCAGGCGAGCGAGGTCGGGTCGGGTCGCAACCCAGACAAGACGGGTAGGAGACATGAGGCGAAGTAAACGGGTCGCCAGAACCGTGCGTGGTCCCGGACCATGGGTGAAGACCGTAAGTGCAGCACGATCTAAGATGAGCTGGGGCAGGCTGCGCAAGAGCCGCCAAGGTGAGACGACCGACACATCGTGACCGGCGGCTCGCAAGTCGTCAATTAGTGTCTTCGATACAACGTTGATCCCCTCTGCGGGGGCATCGTGGTATTCGGCAACGACGGTGATACGATCAGATTTCATGTGTCCCTCAATGATAGATGCCGAACGCGTCGCGCAATATTTTGCGCCTTATCGCTGTTGTGAGGCGAGCCCGAGACCCAGGCGGACGCGGGCAGTCGCGTCGCAAGGTTGTGGGGACTAGAGGCTTGCCCGGCCCGATCCGCCGCCATTGACCATTGCCGGCATAAAGCAGAGCGTGACGATGCTTGCTCAATACCGTCCGGACTTCCCAATCGTCGTGGGGGCCCCAGGGCCGGTCGTCGATCCAGAGCCAATGACCGCCGCCATCTTGGGGTTCCAAGGGGTCGATGTGGAATAGGAGGGGGCGTGCGCCGGTCGCGGTAAGCTCCGCCGCCATGGCTGCGAAGCTCTGCGTTGGCGCTTGGATCACAGCCTCGTCGGCAAGACGCAACAACGGTAAGTCATCAGAATGATCGGTCAGAACCACGACCCGCACCCCGGCAGGGTCTTCGTCGGCTTCAATCAGCCGAGCCGCAGCTTCGGCCTTGCGCGTGCCCAGCAGTTCGTGCCAGTCGGGACCGACGGAGGACCGGGTTGCAAGGCAACTCGCACCCAGACTTGCAGCAAGCGGTGCGGCGTAAAGGTCGGGGGCAGCGGTTGCGAGGATAATCTGCGCTCCGTCGTCGCGGAGCCTAGCAAGCCCAGTCAGCACTGGCGCTGAAGTTGTCCGCTCAAGCCGGCTGAGGGTCTCGTCGATGACTGCTCTACGTCGGGCATCGGGCCAAGCCGCGAACCAGCTAAGAGTCCGCCGCTTCATCGCTTCATGACCACCACCGAATTGGCCAAGAATACGTGGCGCGAGCAGCAACAGAAACCTGAAGCGTTCCCAAGCACCTGCATTCTTCCAAATAACTGACAAGAATTGATGGAAAGAATTGTCAAGTACAAGGGTTCCGTCCAGATCACAAAACACAATTGTCCGCACGTCAGGTCGCAAAACGTCGATCATACCTTTGATGTTCCGCGAAAATCATAGGACCAAGGAAACCGGCAAAGCGTCTCTCTGTAGAGTGCAATATCGGGTTCGTAGCATGAATTTGCACGTGTGTGTGTCACCACTGCCGTTATAATCTCGATGTTATGCGGCAGGTTGGCGCGGATTGACTCAACTACAAGTTTGAGGGTTCGTCCGCTGTCGACTGCATCGTCGATCACAAGAATTCTACTGCCACCTCGATTTTGGAGATGTGCGCTTACCACAGCTGCGTCATCAAGCAACTTTTGAGTTGCTTGATGATCAACTATATTTCTTTGCCTGCTGTCCTGGCGCTCAAGCAAGATGTCCTCAAGCTGGCGCAGCTTGTTGGACAGAACATAAGGCAGCTTGTTCAAGCTCCATTTCGAAACGCCACGGGATTTTGCTGAAGTGCTCGCCCTTCGCATCGCACAAGCGAGGATTGGCACATCAGCTACGTTTTCCAACAACCGCGCGCAAATCTCGCCTCCTGTCGCAACTCCTACTATGAGGTCAGGGGGGCCGAAGCGTTCAACTACAGAGGCCCACATTCGGTTCATTTCACTCGCGAGCGAGTCATGATTCAACGTAATAACCGGTTTCATAGCAAACTCCTAAAGCCATGACCTGCCCCTTTTCTCAGGGCCACTTGTGAGAAGAGCCTGTTCCCCTTTTGTGTGCCATCATTCGGCTGCGTGAGCAATGGGCGCAGGCGCGGAGCCATCAGGTAGCTCAAGCGTCGGTGCCCATTGCGTTTTGTCGAAGGGCCGCGCTGCGGCGAACTCCTCCGGCGTCTGATACTTCAAGCTGCTGTGCGGGCGTTCCGTATTGTAATCGGCCCTCCATTCTTCGATAATCTCTCGGGCTTCACCGATGCTCGTGAACCAGTGCTGGTTCAGGCATTCCTCGCGGAACCGCCCGTTGAAGCTCTCGATGTAAGCATTCTGCGTAGGTTTCCCCGGGTCGATGAAATACAGCTGCACGCCGTGATCATCGGCCCATCTGTCCATGGCCCGACCACGAAGTTCCGGGCCGTTATCAACGACCAGGATATCGGGGTATCCTCGCTCCCGGGCAACCCGCTCCAGCATTTCCACAACCCGCTCACCAGGCAGAGAAAAGTCCACCTCGATCACCGGGCATTCGCGGGTGCAATCGTCCTTGAGATTGGCGGTGCGGAACTTCCGGCCATTGGCCAACGCATCGCTGGTGAAGTCGAGCGACCAACGCTGGTTGGCAGCGATCGGGCACCAACTGCCCTCACGCGCCTCGCGCGGGATCTTCTTGCGCTTCGTCCGGCGCAGCCATAGGCGCTCCTCCCGATAGAGGCGCTCGACGACCTTCACGTTCACCTTGAAGTCCTCGCGGACAAGCTTGGCATGCAGCATGCGATAACCATACCTCCTGTGTTTGCCTGAAAGAGTGATCAGGCGTTCTCGAAGTCGCACATGGCGGTCTGGCCGTGCCCGATAGGCCAGGCTCGACCGCGAAATCCCGACCAGCCTGCACGCCCGCCGCTCCGTGAACTGATGATCCGCCATCAGCGTCTTCACGGCATCCCGGCGGTGTGCAGGCGTCAGGAGTTTTTTGCCAGCAGCCCTTTCAGACCCGAATTGTCGAGCATGGCATCCGCCAGAAGCCGCTTGAGTTCAGCGTTCTCGGCTTCCAGATCTTTCAGGCGGCGCAGTTCGGAAACCTGCATGCCCCCATACCGGCTCTTCCACTTGTAGAGCGTCGCATCCGACATGCCATGCTTGCGACACAGCTCCGCGACCTTCGCCCCGGCCGTATATTCCTGCAAAATCCGGACAATCTGTTCTTCCGTGAAACGTGATTTACGCATTCTTTGTTCTCCTCGTTGCTTCGAACGTTACGAGAACAAACTCTCCTTTTGAATGGCCCAGTTTCTTGGGGGCAGGTCACTGATCGCGGCAAGAACAGCAGGGGCCGTATTGCGCCTTCGGGCTCAATGAGGATAGCGCCCGGATCAATTCCGACTTCCTGCAGTTGCTCGGTCACGATGAAACGGAAGTCGCTGTTCGTAATGACAACGGGCTTCGCGAACGCGTCGCTGGCCATCCGCAATGCAGACCCTTGGAAAAGCGTCTTGTCTCCGACCAAGGGGACGAACTGCTTCGGATAGGATTTGCGAGAGAGGGGCCAGAGGCGAGTCCCGGAGCCGCCGCACAGGATGACGGGAGTAATCATGGGATATCCAAACGTAACTAAAATATACTGATCGGATAGTCGGCAAGCATGTCGAATACAAGACAATCAACTTTCGGTGTGCCTAGAAATTCGCCAGTTGTGCTGTTTTGCGCGTTTTCTGCGCATGATTGCCACCAAGAGTTGCTGCATGTGCAGCATTGCAACGCGTGCGTGGGTTGTCGGTTATACGTCTGAAGCGCGGATTTTGTTGCATGACTCTTAAGGGAATCGTTCGCACGACGGCGTGGCCATACCGTTTTGGATGGCTGCGCCGTGATGGCTACGCTTCCTACTTTCGTCGTAGGTCTTCCTCCTAGCATTCCCGTTTGACTGGTATAACCTCTCGCTAACGGAGGAGTTTTTCATGCGTAAGAGTCTTGATCGGAAATTGGCTGCCATTCGTGCGGGGAAATATACCCCGACGGACTTTATCATTGCGGATGCCAAGGATGGCGACATGGCGTTTGGCTGTGCCACGCCAGGCAAGGGGCCGGACGGCAAGATGAAGCCGCTGCGCGCTTATCGTGACGACATGATGAAGGTGACGAAGTCCGGTCTGGTCGACATCATGCTGATGTCGCTCTCCTCGGCCGAAGTGATGCAGTCGGAGGGGCTGTTCCATAAATCGGACGTTACGCCTGCGGTGCGCCTCAATGATACGACAGACATCTGGCATGTGCGCGGGGGCTCGTACCCCAAGCATCAGATGAAGAACTTCCGCTCTGCGCGGTTGGATCGTGTGAAGCCCGTCGCGCCGCTCGGCCTTTATTCAGTGACGTTCTACAACGATCTGGAGCGCGATCATCAGACGCTCGAAGAGTTTGTGAAATTCCGCAATGAGGCGTCGGCCGAGGGCGTGAATTACTTCCTTGAAGTGTTCAATCCGCAAATTCCTGTCGAGACCAATGGCGATTTCGCGACCTACAACAACGACATGATCGTGCGCTGCCTTGCCGGTGTGTCGCGTCATGAGCGTCCGGCGTTCCTCAAGGCGGTCTATAACGGTCCCGCCGCGACCGAAGAAATTGCGGGCTACGATCCCGAGAACCTGATCTTCGGTATCCTTGGCGGTGGAGCGGGCACGACCCGCGATTGCCTCGAACTGATCCGTCAGGCCGAGAAATACGGCGCGCGCGTCGCGCTGTTCGGGCGCAAGATCTACTATTCCGAGGACTCCGTGCTGATGGTCAAAGCCATGCGCCGTGTGCTCGAAGAGGGCATCACCAGCGAAGAAGGCGTGAAGGCGTTCCACGGCGATCTGCAAACGGCAGGCATCTCGCCGATGCGTTCGCTGGAGGACGATCTCGTGATTTCGGAAAGCATCCTCAAGCCAAACGTGTGACCCATGCGCAAAGGCTTTGTGACCGCCGGAACATGGTGCGTCGACCGCAATATCACGGTCGATAGCTGGCCCAAGGAAGACATGGCCGCAGTGGTGCGGAATGTCGAACTCGCGGGCGGCGGGTGCGGTTGTAATTTCGCGGTCGATATCCGCAAACTCGATCCCACGATGCCGGTTGCGACCCAAGGTCTGATCGGCGCGGGAGAGATGGGCGATTTCCTGATAGGTATTGCCGACGAGTATGGCATCGACAGAAAAGGGCTGCACCGGACGGCCGACGCGCAAACGCAAATGACCGACGCCTACGTTTCGACCCAGACGGGGCGGCGGACGCACATCCTGTTCTTCGCTGCGGCGGATCTGCTGACGCCGGACCATTTCGACTTCAGCGATTGCAGCGCGAAGGTCCTGCACCTCGGCCTGCCGGGCATCCATAAACGGATGGATGCGCCGTGGGGTGACGACGCCAACGGTTGGGTGGCTGTTCTGCGCAAGGCCAAGGCGGCGGGGCTCAAGACCAACTTCGAATTCGTCGCAAGCCCCGAGGAGAAAATCCGCGAGGTCGGTCTGCCGTGTCTGCAGTACCTCGACACGCTCGTCGTCAATGATTTCGAAATCGGAGCGCTCGCCAGGCGCCAGACCGTCGATGATGGCGTTACAGATGTGGCCGCGGTTTTCGAGGCTGCGCGCGATGTGCTGGCCAAAGGCGCGATGGACCTCGTCGCCGTCCATTTCACGAGTGGAGCCGTCCTCGTCACCCGCGACGGCACCGAGGTTTTCCAGCCTTCGGTCAAAGTCCGCGATGAAGACCGCAAAGGCGCGAACGGAGCGGGCGACGCGTTCGCCGCCGGTTTCCAGTATGGCATCCATGAAGGCTGGTCAGGGCAGGACGCCCTGAAGCTCGGCCACGCGACCGCTGCGGCGTGCCTGCGCTCGGTTGGCACCTACACAACGGTCGGTACGGTGGCTGAATGCCTCGATCTTGCGCAGCAGTGGGGGTGGCGGGAGGCATAGCGCGGTCCGCCATTGCCTCGCCCCTCTGCGGATGGTGTTACCGTTGAGATGCACAGGCCGGATAAGCTGATGACTTAACCTCGTGAGAGGCAACGCACTCACAACTCTCAAATTCCCCATCACGATGAGCGTTTTTGATCGGATGTGTTAGGCGACAATAATTTGCGTATCTCCGGTGGGCGCCTGATCGGACAGCGGAGCATCGGTAATCAGAGTATCGATCTCGTCCAAGCCGCAGAGTCGATGTAGCGCGCGGCCGTTTAGCTTACTGTGGCCCATCATCAGGACGCTCTTGTTGGCGGCCTTCAGCAAGCCGCGTTTCGCAGCAACGACCTGTTCGTCGGGGTGAAACACATCCGGCAGTGTCGCGGCGGCGGAGGACAGGATGCAGAGATCCAGCAAGAGCGTTTTGTAGGCATCTTCGGCAGATGGACCGAAGAGCCCCGCGAAGCGCCGGATCAGCGTTCCGCCGACGACCACGAGGTTGATCTGTGGGATCTGCGCGACGGCCTCAATGATGGGCAAAGAACCCGTCACCACCGTCACTCCGCTGCGCTGGGCGAGGTGCGGGACGACCGTCGCGACCGTCGATCCATAGCCGAGGCCAACCGTCATCCCGTCCTTCACCAGCGCTGCCGCTGCCTTTGCCATGCGGGCCTTTTCAGGCAGCGATTGCATGGCGCGGAAGCGGTAATCGCTTTCGAAAGACGGATCGCCCGACACCGTGATACCGCCGCGTACCCGTGCCGCCCAACCCTCGGCTACGAGCGCGTCGAGGTCGCGGTGAACCGTCATGCGGCTCACTTTGTGGCGGCGCTCGATATCCGCCGACTGGACGGTGCCATGCGCCAGCAATTGTTCGAGGATATCGCGGCGGCGGTCGTCAGAGCTCATGCGAATTCCGGCTGGCCGTTGTCTGCGAACACGATGCGATGGTGGCGGCGATAGCGTTCGACCAGCGCGGCTTCTTCCTTAGCGATGCGCACCGTGTCCCAACCGCAGATGGTGGCGAGGGTTTGCACAAGTTCAGTCAATGCGCCGCGCGGCTGCGGGCCTTCGAGGAACAGGGCGCTGCGCCCGAACAGAACGTCCTCGGCGGTAGCTGCGACCTCGTGATTGACGATGAACGCCAGCTCCTCGCGGGACACTTGCGGCAGGGTGGCGAGGAAGGTTTCCGGCCCGTCAAAGGTGGCGGCAATGTCTTTTGCGCGCGAGCCGTAGCAGGCGACCAGACGCGCAGCGCGGGCGTGGGTTGCGCCCATTGCGGCGACTTCGCTGATCAGTTCTTCGGTCGGGGCAGCTTTGCGCGACAGGCCGCGACCGCCGCCGATCGGCAGGTAATCGGTGTGGGTCTTGCGCGATTTGCCGAGCTTGCCAAGCACCGCGTCGGTCGCCTCTGCTGCGAAGGCGCGGAAAGTCGTCCACTTGCCGCCGACCAGCGCGATCACGGGGAACGGGCGGTCTGCGGTCGGCGCAACTTCGGGCATCGAGTGGTCGCGGCTGACCTTGCCGGGATCGGTCGCATCGCTGGCGGGTAGGGGGCGCACGCCGGCGTAGCTGAAGAAGATGTCGTCGCGGGTGGCCTTCACCTCGGGGAACACGGTGCGGAGCGCGCCGAGCAGGTAATCGGTTTCCTCGTCATCGCAAACTACGGAGTCAGGGTCGGTCACGGGAATGTCGGTGGAGCCGAGCAGAACGTGGCCCATGAAGTTCGAGATCAGGCAGAGTCGCCCTTCGGCAACCTCGAAGTAGACCATGCGGCCATGAAGGCGCTCGGCCAGCACAGGCAGATCAAGCAGCAAGTGGCTGCCCTTGTTGCCGCCGATCATCTTTTTCGCGCCGCCAGCGGCATCGTTCACGCCGTCGATCCACGCGCCAGCGGCGTTCACCATGATATCGCAGCCGATGCGGAAGACCTCACCGCTGAGGGCGTCACGCAGAACCGCTTTGCCGTCTTCGACACCATCGAACGACAGGTGGTTCAGGGCCACGCTGCCGTCGCACGCATCCATGCCGTCCAGCGCCAGTTCGACAGTCAGGCGCTCGGGCGAGGTGATCCACGCATCATAATAGGACGCGGCGGCGACGATCTTCGGGTCGAGGTCGGGGATTTCGTGCAGGGCATCCCCGCGCGAGATCATCCGGTGGCGGGGCATGACGCGATCATTCGCGCCGTAGATATCGTAGACCGT
This sequence comes from Marivivens aquimaris, assembly GCF_015220045.1. Taxonomy (NCBI): domain Bacteria; kingdom Pseudomonadati; phylum Pseudomonadota; class Alphaproteobacteria; order Rhodobacterales; family Paracoccaceae; genus Marivivens; species Marivivens aquimaris. The sequence goes on from NZ_JADBGB010000001.1 coordinate 192,210, forward strand.
CAGGCCCGCTTTGATCACAGCCGCGCCGCGCTGGGTGACTTTCGCGGGCATTTTGAAAAAGCGCTTGATCGCGGGAATGATGCCGGCGGTCCACGAATGGATCGGCAGGACCATCTCCAATGGGTGCACGTAGTGCGCCGCGTTGGAGAGAAGGCGGTTCCGTTCGTGGGCGCTTTCCTTCACGAGGCGGAACTCGCCGTTCTCCAGATACTTAATGCCGCCGTGGATCATACGAGACGGGGCGCGGCTGGCGCCCGAGCAGAAGTCGCCGCGCTCGACCAGCAGGCTCGGAACGCCTTGTAGGGCGAGATCGCGGAAAGTACCCATGCCGTTGATGCCGCCGCCCACGATGAGGACGGGTGTGTGGGTCATGGTGCGGAGCTTCGCGAGCAAATCATCGCGTGTGCGGGTCATTTCAAATCCTTTCGTGGAGCGCCGCAATGGTCCGTGCGGCCTCCTGATATCTGGCCCACTGCGCAGAAAGGCGCTGGGCGTCGGGTTCGTAAGTGAGGGTGGTGCTGGACGTGCGCGCTGCCGCGTCCGCCCAGTCGGAATAGGTGCCGATTGCAAGTCCCGCGCAGATCGCAGCGCCAAGCGCGCCGGTCTCCATCGTTTCAGGGACTTCGATCTTGCGGTTCATCGCGTCCGCGAAAATCTGGGCGAAGTACGGATTGCGGCTGCTCCCGCCAGTGAGGCGCAGGTGTTCGGTGGTGCGTTCGGGGTCGAGGATGTCAACGTGGTGCCGATGATTGAACGCGATGCCTTCGCCCACCGCGCGGAGCAGGTGCCCGCGATTGTGCCATCCGCGCATTCCGATGAACGATCCAGGCACGTCGTTGCGATGGGGCGAGCCGTAGAGGTAGGGCAGGTAGATCACCTCGGACGGGTCGACAGCCACAGCGTCGAGTTCCGCTTGCAGCAGTCCGAACGGATCGTCAGTCGCCAGCGCGTCCTTGGCGGTCTGTCCAAGGAACCAGTCGAGCGTCGCGCTTGAGGCGGGCGAAATCGACATATTGTACCACTGACCTGGGTAAAGGCCGTTGCGGCAAAGCCAATCGGGGTGGGTTTCCGGTTTGTCGCGGAACTGTTCGTTGATCGAATAGGTGCCTGCGATGACCGCGAGCGTGCCCGAGCCCGTGACGCCCGCGCCAACCGCGCAAGCGATGACGTCATGAAGGCCGGTGGCGACCGGAATGCCTTCGTCGAGGCCGGTGAGTGCCGCGGCCTCGACCGTCACGTAGCCTGCGACTTCATTGGGCAGCAGTACCTCGGGCAGGGCGTGGCGCATCTCGGTCAGGTCGTAGAGCGCAAGCGCCTCGTCCGAATATTTCTGCGTTTTCACATCGACGAAGCTGACGCTGCTTTCGGTGAAATCCGTCGCGGCCTTTCCGGTCAACGCGAACCGCATCCAGTCTTTGCAAGACAGAATCGATCCGATCGCCGCATAACGCTCTGGCTCGTTACGTTTCCAGTAGGCGAGCAGCGAAGACGGCGCGGCGGGGAAGGGACGCTGCCCCGTCAACGAGAGCGCTTTGTCAGACGTGCCGTCGGCGTCCCATTCCTCGACAATCTTTTGCGCGCGGCTGTCGAGCGAGGTTGCCGCAAGGCCGAGCGGTTGGCCCTCACGGTCGATCAGGTAGACGCCGTCTCCGTGGCCCGACACCGACACAGCGGATGGCATGACGCGCTGTCCCTCGGCCTCGGCTGCGAGGGTCAGCGCCTCGCGGATGGCTTGGGCGACGGCGTGCCAATGGGCCTCCATATCGCGCTCGACGAAATGCGGGCGGTCCTTGATCTGCGGGACGCCGCATTTGCCGGTGGCCACGACCGATCCGTCCTCCCGAAAGATGACGGCTTTGGTGACTGTCAGCCCGCTATCGAGCCCCATCAGATACGTGGTCATGGCCTGTCCTCCTCAGCCTTTCGGGGTGGAAGATGGAGTATGTGACCAAATGTAACAAGAAAAATGTTACAAATTTATGTTGCAAAAATTACACGTTGGATGTTCTCAGGTGCTTTGTGTCGGCTAACGTTCTGTTTCGCTGGATACATTTCAGTTCCAAACAAAAAGGCCGCCGGCGATTTCTCGCGGCGGCCTGTCAGTTTTGTTTAGCCAAGCGCTCAGCGGAACGCCGGACCATGCACCCAAGTGGTTAGCGAGTAGCGAATCCCGTCGGTCACGTTGGTCACGCGGTGAGGGACGAAGCTGGGGAATAGAGTCGCGCCGCCACGTTCGGTCGCGGCGGTTTCGACCTGACCCGTGCCGTTCAGTTCCAACAGGCCGCCCTGATAGTCGGCCGCATCGCTGAGTTGCGCGACGAGCGTCAGTTTGCGTTTCTCCGCGAAGGTCCCCGCGCCGATGTCCGAATGCCAGTCGAAGTGGCTGTCGTTGTCGGCCTCGTAGATTGCGACCTGCGAGCGCTCTGCAAATTCGGTCAGATCAAAGCCGAAGTGCTCGCGGTTGGCGCTGGCAACGGTCGACATTACGCGATCGAAAACCCATGCTGCATCGCCTGTCTCGTCCAGCCACGAAATACGCGCTGTGCGGATGTTTTCGTTCTGGCGACCGCGTACGAGGCCTGCCTCGCGCGGACCTTCGGCCATGGCGAGACGGATGATCTCGTCGCATTCGGTGTCGGAAAACATGGCGCTGATGGTGAGCGGGCTAAGCATGGCGTTACTCGGCAATGGAAGAATCGTAGACGCGTTTGCTACTCACTCTGGCGTTGCAAATCTTCGTGGATTGCGACCACTTGAATGGTCGCAATTGAAGCGCCAGTTTGCGACATTGTATGACGCAATCAGGCGTTTGATGTGCTTTCAAGCGCGAGCTTGAGGCCGAGTGCGGCAAACGATGCCGCAAAGGCGCGGCGCAGCCAGTTCATCGCGCGCTCGCTTTGCAAAAGGCGCTGGCGGCCCGTTGCGGCGAGCAACGAATAGCCCATGAAAACCACAAAGGTCATAGTGGTGAATCCGAAGCCTAGCTCTACTAGCAGTCCGAACGAGCTGCCTGCCGGAACGAATTGCGGAATGAACGCAACGAAGAACAGCGGGATCTTGGGGTTCAAAATGTTCAGCAGAATGCCGCGCGAGACGAGGCGGGCGGCGGGTTCGGGCTCTGCTGGTTTCACCGACAGTCCGCCACGATCATTGATGACCGCCCACGCCATCCAGAGCAGGTAGGCCACGCCCGCAAACTTGATCGTCTGGAATAGAACCGCGCTGGTGTGAAGGATCGCTGCAAGGCCCGCGAGAGCAATGGCCAAATGGAACACCGTAGCCAGCGTGCAGCCGACCGACGCCCAGAACCCTGCGCGCAGACCGCTACCGAGCGTAGACGACAGGGTGTAGATCACGCCGATGCCCGGTGCGAGGCACATGATGAAGGCGGTCACGAGGTATTCGATGGTCATAAAAAATGCTCCCGCAAACTGGTTACGGGAGCACGCTAGGTGACGGTCTGCTTTTGGTAAACGCTTAAGTCGAGGGGAGGGGCTTTCGCGTTACCAGCAAGTGTAGCCGCCGTCGGCCTGTACGATAGAGCCTGTCATGAGGCTCGCCGCTTCGGAGGCGAGAAAGAGAACGACCGATGCGACCTCTTCGGGCTTGCCCATGCGGGCCATCGGAGTGCCGCCGATCCAGTGGCGGTACATCTCTTCGTTCTCATAGACGTACGTGTTCATCTCGGTCTCGATGTAGGTCGGCGCAACCGCGTTGACGCGGACCCCGCGCGACGCCCATTCCGCCGCAAGCGAGCGGGTCAGGTGGTGGACGGCGGCCTTGGACGAGTTGTAGTTCGCCTGTTCCTGCGGGCGGTTCACGATGTCTGCGGACATGGAGCCGATGTTGACGATCGAACCGCTTCCGCGCTTGAGCATCACGCGCCCGAAGGCGCGGCAGCACCAGAAAACACCGTTGAGGTTCACGTCGATGACCTTGTTCCAGACCTCGTCCGACATGTTCTCTGCCGGATGGTTGGAGATCGCGATGCCAGCGTTGTTCACGAGGATATCGAGCCCGCCTTCAGCTTCGACCTTGGCGGCCAGCGCATCCACCGCCTCACGGTTGGTGACGTCGAGCGTGGCGGCCTCGGCCGAATAGCCCTTGTCACGCAGAGCCTGCGCGGCGGTTTCGGCCGCGTCGCCCATGTCGGTTAAAATGACGTGGGCACCGCCTTCGGCGAGCGCTTCGGAGATGGCCGCGCCGATGCCGCGTGCTGCGCCGGTGACAAGTGCGCGTTTGCCGGTGATCGAGAATTTTTCGAGATACATGTCAGGTCTCAGCGTTTGAGGGCGGAGGTGCCGTATTGCAGAAGCATGGCGCCGATGATGATGACTCCCATGAATACCTGCTGGTGATATCCGGGAACGTTGGCGAGGTTCATAAGGTTGGCGATTACGCCCAGAATGACAACGCCGATAAACGTGTTAATCGCGCCGCCGCGTCCACCCAGAAGGCTCGCGCCGCCGATGACGACCGCCGCGATGGCGTCCAGCTCCGCGCCGACAGAGATCGTAGCCGAGCCGATGCCAGTGCGCGAGGTCGAGATCACACCAGCCAACGCCGCGAGGCCGCCGGATATGGCGTAGACCGACACTTCATACTTGCTAATGGAAATGCCCGAGAGGCGCACGGCTTCGGAGTTGGAGCCGACGGCTTTGACCATGCGACCAAAGCGGGTGAAGCGTAGGGTCAGGCCGGCGATGACGAAAACGGCGATCATCAGGATAACGGGGTAGGGTACGCCCGCGAAGCGGCCAACACCGAATTCGGTGATCAGTTCACCCGCGCTCCCCATGCGGATCGGCTGGCCGCTCGATGCGATCAGGGCGAAGCCGCGTGCGATGGTCATGACGGCGAGGGTGGTGACGAACGGCGGCAACTTGAGAAACGCGACGAGCGCGCCCGACAGCAGACCGCAAGCGATGCCGGTGCCGACAGCGGCGGCCAGTGCGATGCCGGTGCCGTATTCCTGGATCAGGACAGCCGCGATGACGGAGCCGAGCGCAGCAACAGAGCCGACCGAAAGGTCGATGCCGCGCGTCAGGATCACGAAAAGCATACCGACCGACATCAGGCCGATGCCTGCGACTTGGCGCAGCACGTTGAACAGGTTGCGTTGGGACAGGAATACATCCGACATCCACGTCGCGAAGATGAGCAGTGCCAGCAGAATAATCGCCGGACCGACCGAGTGGATCAGGTCGGGCAGGCGGGCGGACAGCTTGCGCTGCGATTTCTGCGGTTCGAGTTCGATAGTGGTCATGGTCGCTCCTCCTCTCAGGCTGCGTCGCCGACGCCGGGCATCGCGAGCTTGAGTAGATTTTCCTCGGAATATTGGTCTTTGGTCAGTTCGCCAGTCAGTTCGCCTTCGCGCATGACGATCACGCGGTCACACAGGCCGAACAGTTCGTGGTGCTCGGACGACACAACGAGAACGGCGCGTCCCTCTGCGGCAAACTGTTTAATCAGGGCGTAGATTTCCGACTTTGCGCCGACATCGACACCGCGTGTGGGCTCGTCGAAGATCAGCAGGTCGACGTCCGCGTGGAACCACTTGGCCAGAACGACTTTTTGCTGGTTGCCGCCCGACAGGGAGGACACCGGATCGTCGATGCTGCCAGCCTTGAGGCGCAGTGCCTTCGCCAGCTTTTCGGCGGTCTCGTGTTCTTTGCGGCCACGGATGATGCCGAGTGGGCCGGTCAGCGGTTTCAAGCGCGCCATTGTCGAGTTGATGCGGATCGCCGTTTCGAGGATCACGCCGTGTTCCTTGCGGCTCTCGGGCGCGAGGCCGATGCCTGCTTTCACCGCGTCCTTGGGCTGGCGGAGTTTCAGCTTCTTGCCGTGGAGGTAAACGCTGCCGGTGTCTGCTTTGTCAGCGCCGAAGATCAAACGCATCAGCTCAGTCCGTCCCGCGCCGACAAGTCCGCCGATGCCGACGATTTCGCCTGCATGGACGGTGAGCGATGCGTTGCGGACAGCCGTCCCGCGACCCAAGTTTTCCAGTCGCAGAACTTCCGCGCCAACGGGGCGGTCCACGTCTTCGCCGAATAGGTCAGACAGCGGACGCCCGACCATCAGGCGGATCATGTCATCAATTGACAGTCGCTCGCGGTCCAGCGTTTCAACCGAACTGCCGTCCTTGAGAACAGTCACGCGGTCGGAAATCTGCATGATCTCGTCGAGGCGGTGGGAAATATAGATGACCGCGACGCCCTTGGCGCGCAGTCCTTCGATGATCGCCAGCAGGCGCTGGGCGTCCTGAACCGACAAAACAGCGGTCGGTTCGTCAAAAACCATCACGCGGGCATTTTTCGAAAGCGCTTTCGCGATTTCGACAATCTGTTGGTGGGCAACGGAGAGGGAACCGGCAAGCGCATCAGGAGAAATGTCGAAGCCGAGGCTCTGGATCAGCGTACGTGCGCGGCGGCGCAGGTCGGGCCAGTTGATGAAACCCGGAAGCTCGCCGAGGAAAATGTTCTCGGCCACCGTCAGATCACCGGCCAAAGCCATCTCTTGGTGAATGACGACGATGCCTTCGTCGATCGCTGCCTGCGGGTTGGCGAAGCGGATCTCTTTCCCGTCGATCGAAACGGTTCCATGGGTGGGTGTGTGCTCCCCGCCCAGAACGCGCATCAGGGTCGACTTTCCGGCCCCGTTTTCGCCGACGAGAGCGTGAACTTCGCCCTCCCTCAAATCAAAATCGACGCCCTGAAGCGCCTTAACTCCACCGAAATATTTGTGGATGCCGCGTAGTCTTACGATCTCGGCCATAATGTCACCCTCCGTTTGGTTGTCGCGGATGGTCCGGGCGAAGTGCTGCCCGCCCGGACCGGAGTGCGATTAGAAAACGGCTTCGGGGTCGTAGTAATCGCCCACGTTGTCTTGGGTGATGACAGCCGGTTCGGTGTAGGTGATCGACGGCACGTCGGTCAGTTGGCCGTCGATGACGCCCTTCGCGATGTCTACTGCGGTCGCTGCAACAACTGCGGGGTTATTGAGGCCGGTCGCGCCGTATTCGCCGGTTTCGATCAACTCGAGAGCTTCTTTCTGTCCGTCAGCAGCGGCGACCAGCATGACCTGATCTTCCAGACCTTCGGCGCGCAGTGCGTTGCGGGCACCCAGAAGCATGGAGTCGTTCTCGCCGAGGACGATGTTCACGTCCGGATGTGCGGTGAGGATGTCTTCCATAGCGGTCAGGCCGCCTTCGTTGCCCCAGCCACCCCAGCCTTGAGCGACAACTTCGAAGCTCGCGTGGCCTTGGTTCTGAAGCTGACCTTCGAGGAGGCCCGCGAGAACGCCGAGGCGACGCTCACGGCCGACTTCGTTGCCCTGATCGCCCGAGAGAAGCGCGATTTTCAGGTCCTGACCTGCGGTCTCGTCTGCGAGCCACTGGCCGACGAGCATACCGTTCTGGGTGTTCGACGACTGGACGAGGGTGACGATGTTCGCCGACGCATCGACCGAGCTGTCGATGGCGATGACGGGGATGCCAGCAGCGGCGGCAGCGTTGATCGCGGGGACGAGGCCCTGGCTGTCACGTACGTTGATGATCAGCGCGTCGACGCCCTGAGCGACGAGGTCTTCAACGTCCGAAACCTGCTTGTTCAGGTCGTTGCCTGCGTCAGCCGAGATCGGGGTGCAGCCGATTTCTTCGGCGCGCTTGCGAGCGGCAACGTCCTGCGCTGCGAAATACGGAGCGTCGAGGGTCTTCATCGAAATACCGATGGTGCAATCATCCGCAGAAGCTGCGCCAGCCATCAGAATTGCAGCGACGGACGAAGCGGTAGTGAGTTTCAGAAATTTCACGGATTTCCTCCCAGTTTTTGCGGGGAAGCTCCTCTGCCTCCCTCTAATTTGGTAGTTTTAATACTAAACAGTATACCGGTCAACAAATATGACGGAATTTACTACACAAAAATATAGCAAAACTACATAAATCGTGTGAGGCACAGTTGTTTCGGGTAATTTTACTACCGAAATTACTGGTTAATGAACGCAAGAGGTGACGCGGTTTCAGGCGTTTCCACGCAGGCGGGTCAGGCCTTCTTTCATCTCGCCGATGCGGGCGTGATGATTTGTGCCGCGCTGGAGACTCACTGCCGTCGACAGGATGTCGATCACTACAAGATGCGACAGGCGCGAAACGGTCGGGGTGTAGAGGTCGGTGTTTTCCAGCGTCTCGACCACCAGATGCGTGTCGCAGTTGGCGAGCAGGGGGCTACCGTCTTCGCCGGTGATTCCGATGGTGTGCGCACCGCGCTCGCGGGCGACGCGCATGGTCTCGACAATGTCCTTGGTCTGGCCGGTGTTGGAGATCGCGACCGCAACGTCTCCCTCGCCAAGCATGTCCGCCGTCATGAACATCTGGTGCGAGTCCGACGGCGCGCCGCAAGGCACACCGAACAGCGGGAACTTCTGCTGGGCATCGCGGGCCACAATGCCCGATGCGCCGAAGCCGAAGAACTCGATCCGCTTTGCCTTCGACAGTGCCGCAACGGCCTTTTCGAGGTGGCTGTGGTTCAGCTTGCTCTGCGCCCAGTTCAGGTTCGACAGGTTGTAGTCGAACACCTTGGTGATGATCGTGTCGAGGCTGTCCTCGTCCGTGATCGCCGTGTGGGACGTCGTGCGTGCAAAGGCGAGCGAACGCGCGAGTTTGACCCGCATATCGCGGAAGCCGTCGCAGCCGATAGCCGTGCAGAAGCGGATCACGGTCGGTTCGCTGACGCCCGCCGTTTTGGCGAGCGTTGCGAGGGTCATGGCGACGACGCCTTCGGGATTGCTGAGAACCACTTCGGCCACGCGGCGATCGGACTTCCGCAGATCGTCCTGTAGGCGGACGATATCTTCTAGGAGGTTGTCGTCGGAGCTGCGGTTGATCTGGTCCATGTCTCTTCGCTCGCCTTCTCGGTCAGAATGGACAGGCATTCTCCCGGCGTTGGGCGGATCACTCGAAGAGAGGTCTGTTCCGCGGCGGCCTTGTCGATGACGTCCGGTTCAATCGTGTTGAACGCGAACATACCGAAGTGATGCGGAACGAGAAAGGGATAGTCGGCAGCTAGCGCGATAGCTTCGTGCAAGTGGAAGTTGCCGGGGATGCCCTCGGACGCGCGCCGTTCATCGCGGCCGTTGACGGGCAGCAGGCAGATATCGGGCGCAAACGCTTTGACGCGCTCGGACAGGCCGTCGAAGGGAATGCTGTCGCCCGAGTGATAGATGCGCAGGTCGCCGGTCGCGATCCCGTATCCGAGGAACAGGTGCTGGCCGGTGTCATTGCGAGCGAGCGTTTCGTGCGCGGCGGGGAGGGCGGTGATTTCCAGACCACTGAGCGGTTCGATGGTTTCGTCGGCGTCAATCAGGATCAGCTTGGCGTCCTCGCCAACCCGTTCTCTAGCGAGTGCCTCGCAAGCGGCAGGAACGACGAATGGCAGGTCAGGGAACCGTTCATGCAGCGGCCCGAGCGTCTCTGGGTCCAGATGGTCGGTGTGCCCGTGCGTGACGAGCACAAGATCGGGCCTTGGCAAATCCGCGACCGTGATCGGCGGTGCCATCATCCGCACGTGGTCGTTCTTTTTGCCCACGTATTTCTTGGCAAGGCTATCCGACAGGTAGGGGTCGATCAGGATGCGGTGCTTGCCTGTCTCGATCCAGAAACCGGCTTGGCCGAGCCAATAAAGGCTCGGCTTTCCGGCTTTCGGAAGCTCCGCTGCGCCGCGCTCAATGCGCATGGCTGACCAAAGCGTCGAGCAGATTGTCTACTGCTCGCTGGGTGGAGCGATCGACCGAAGCAGTTGTGAAGCCGCCGATGTGGGTCGTTGTCAGTACTCGGGGGTGTTGGAGCAGGGCGCTCGGCGCTGGCGGCTCCGAATGGAAGACGTCCGTGGCGTAAGCGCCGATCTGGCCGCTCTCGATGGCTGCCAGCATCGCGTCGTCGTCAACGAGGCCCGCGCGGGCAGTGTTCACGACGATGGCTCCTTTGGCCATGCGGTTTAGGGCCGAAGCGTCCATCAGGGCGCTGCCGTCTTTGGGCATCGGGGCGTGCAGACTCACCACTTCGGCTCCTTCCAGCGCGGCATCGAAATCGCAGCGCGTGAACGAAGGATGGACGATCTGATCCTGCGGCGCAAACGGGTCGAAGCCGCGTACTTTGGCTCCCAAAGCGAGGCACATATTGGCGTAGGTCGCGCCAATCGCGCCAAGGCCGATCACGGCGATCTTCGTATCAGAGATTTCCTTGCCGATCCGGCGGGGCCACTCGCCACTACGCATTCCTGTGTGTGTCGGGACGACGTCGCGCAGGCTAGACAGCGTGAGGGTCAGTGCCAGTTCGGCCACGCCCTTCGCATTTGTGCCCTCGGCGCGGCACACCTTGATCCCGCGCTTGGTCAGGAGGTCGATCGGCAGGTTGTCGATGCCGGTGCCGTTGCGCGAAATGACCCGCAGGTCGTTCGCGGCCTCGATTACCTTGTCAGTCACCGGTTCCACCCCTGCGAGCCAGCCGACGCAGCCGTCAATGGCTTCGATCAACTGGTCCTCGCGAGGAGTGGCGCCCGGAGAGGGCATGGAGAGCTCGAAGCCTGCTTCTTCGAGCTTGTGCAAAATCGGGTGGCCGCCTTTGGAGAGCGAGCGGGGCGTGATCAGGATCTTGGCCATCATGCGCGTCCCGTCGCTTCGGCAGCGATGTGCGAAATTTCGTCGAACACGGGGCCGCTGGTCGGAATTTCGACGTCGAACACCTCTGCGATGACCTGCGTCCAGCCATAGATGAAGTAGGTCCAGCCGTCCTCGACTTGCAGCGACTTTGCGTCTTTCTGCTCTTCGGCCTGCTCAAGGAAAACGAGGTCGCCGCGGTAGTTGAGTTCCCAGACGATGCCGTTTTGCGGGAAGGTGCCGTCAAAGGTCAGCGGCGAGCCGGGGGCGTCTTTGCCGAGGCCGGTCGCGTTGATCACGACAGAGCCGGGCTTGAGCGATGCCATGGCTGCGTCGTTGTCCGCTGCGGTCGCGGCAACCACGTAGTCGCACGGAATGCCGCTATCGAGCTGCTCGTGGATTTCGCGGATGTGGTCGAGTCGCGGGGCGCTGCGGTTGGTCACAACGATGCGGCTCGGACGGTTCGCGCCGCGCGACTTCTGCATTAGGTGCCACGTCAGCGCGATGGTCGATCCGCCAGCGCCCATCGAAAACACCTCTGCGCCGGTGTCGGCGAAGTGGTTGTCCGGCAGGAAGCCATCCAGCGCGAGGCCGGAGGAGATCGGGTCTTTCGCGTGGCAGATGAGCTTGCCGTCACGCTTGGACAGGCAGGACGTCTCTGTCATCAGTTCGGCGTGCGGATCGATCACATCGAACATATCGCGGCAGGCTTGGAACAGATCGAGCTTGTGGGTTGTCACCAATGCGCCAAGCGAAAGCGGGTCGTTCTTCAGGAACTCGACCGTCGCGCGGTAGTTTTCGGCAGTGTCGTGCGGGACAAGGTCGATGCCCTTGATCTCTACATCGCCGAGTACGAGGTATTCCGCCCATTTCGGGAACACCTTTATGATCGACGATTTTCCGGTGGTCACACCGATGAAGTAGAAGGTCGGTTTGGTGGCTGGCGTGAATTGCATCATGCGCTCCGGATGTCTTTGACGCGGGCCACGGCCTCGCGGGCGTTCTTGGTGATCTGGGCCCAGTTGCCAGCGGCGATGTCATCGCGCTTGGCGATCCATGTGCCGCCGACTGCGCGGACTTGCGGAGTGGCGAGCCAGTCGGACAGGTTATCGAGCGTCACGCCGCCGGTCGGGTTAAATCCGATGCCAGTGTGCGCATAGGGCGCGGCGATGTTCTTGAGCATGTTCGGGCCGCCAGCAGGCATCGCGGGGAAGAACTTGACCATGCCGCACTTGTGGCGCAGCGCGATTTGCAGGTCCGACGGAGTCATGATGCCGGGCGCGAAGGGTAGACCGATCTTGGCCGCGTGCTCCAGCACTGCTGCGTCGATTCCAGGGGCGAGGGCGAAGCAGGCGCCTGCGGCTTTGGCGGCGTCTGCCTGCGCTTCATCAAGGATCGTACCCGCGCCGACGATCAGCTCGGGGCGCTCGGCTGCGATCTTGGCAATTACGTCGGCGGCGGCTGCGGTGCGGAATGTGATCTCTGCGACAGGCAGGCCGCCTTCGAGCAGCGCGTCGGCGAGTGGAAGGGCGTCCTTTGCGTCGTCGATCGCGATGACCGGCACGACGCCGTAGGTTCCGAGTTCTTCAAATACAGTCATAGTGTCCTCCGCTCAGTCGACAGTCGCCATCACGGCGGCGATTTCTTCTTTGGTGCGCGGGCGGTAGTTCGCGTTGTCGACAGCCTTCCAGCCGTCGCCGTCCGCCATAATGCGCGTCGCCATGCCGCCGGAGCGGGCGATGATCTCGTAGTCCTGACCGCTGTCGCTGGGGTAGCAGAAGCTCATCACCAGAGGGGTGGAGCCGGTGTTGACCGAGCGGTGGATCCACATCGGCGGCACGTAGACCAGTTCCTTGGCACGGATTTCGAGAATGCGGGTCTCGCCCTCGGGGCTTTCCATCAGCATCAGGCCCTCGCCGCTTTCACCGTAATAGGTCTCGGGTCGATTGGCCTGCGCGTGAATATGGCCGCGCGTCATGTAGTATTCGTCGCCGATTTTGCCGGGCTCCATCCAAGTGGTGCCAAAAATCAGATCGCCCTTCGCCTGCTGGGGGCGGGTTTCGTGGACATAGTAGACAACGTGATCGGGGTCCTCGGAAGCCTTGGCGGCAAATGCGGCCTCATCGGCATAAACACCTGCGAGATCGCTGATGCGCTTTTCATATCGGCCCGTAGCGCCGGACATTTCGCCGGTATTCGGATTGATCAAATGGGCGGTCGGGGTCTGATACATAGCTTCCTCCCAGAAAATGTAGTTAAACTACCAAATGAGTTAGCGAGAACTACCGATTTAGGCAAGCCGGTAGTTGAGAAAAATTTGTCGGGTGAGGGTGTTTGAGGTGCGTTTGCGCGATGTGTTCCTGCCATTTTGCTAATAAATATTGCCTAAATGGCTTGGCGGGTCGACATTCGGGCGGTGCGCGCAAATCTAGTGACAAACTGCGAAATCAGTAGAAAAGCTACATTGCGTACTTGTACTGTTTTGTAGTTTCTGTAAACAAACTCGGAGGGGGAGGCTCGGGCGGCCATCGCTACGAGACTCAAGGGAACTACCAAAGTCTGGATGAGCACATGCGTGATCTGTTTCTGGCAATCGACGTCGGCACCGGCAGTCTTCGGTCTGCACTTGTGGACCGGAATGGGCGTATCCTCGCCTTTGCGCATAAGGAACACGAACAGATCGTGCCCCAGTTCGGCTGGTCCGAGCAGCGTCCCGCCGAATGGTGGGCCGGCACGGTGGAGACGATCCGCAAGGTGCTCGAAAAGGTCGACAACGCCGCTGCCCGAGTCGCGGCGATCTGTGCGTGTGGCCAGATGCACGGGACGGTACTAATCGATGATGACGGGCGACTGACCCGCGATGCCGCGCCGCTTTGGAACGACAAAAGGACTGCACCGCAGGTGGTTGCGTTCGGCGAGAGCCACGATCTGCGCGGCGGATTGGAGATCACCGCCAACGTTCCTGCGACCGCTTGGCCCGCGTTCAAGCTGCAATGGGTTGCGCAGAACGAACCCGAGGTGCTGGCGCGCGCCGCGACCGTCCTCATGCCGAAGGATTGGATCAATTTCTGTCTGACAGGTGAGCGTGCGCAGGACGTGACCGAGGCTTCGCTGAGCTATCTCATGGATTGGCAGCGTCGGGAATGGTCGGACGAGATGTGCGCTTTGACCGGCGTGCGTCGCAGCCTGCTACCGCCGCTGCGCCAGCCTGAGGAAATCCTTGGGACATTGCTGCCCGAGGTCGCGCAAATGCTTGGTCTGTCGCGGGATATTCCGGTGCTCGTTGGTGCTGGCGATTATCCGATGGCGCTGACCGGTTCGGGAGTGGTCGAGGCGGGGATGGGCTCGGACGTGACTGGCACGTCGACCATCATCACGCTGTTGCACGACAGCGCCGTAGTCGATCCGCAGATCTCCAACGTTCTGTCCGCCAACGGCGTCTGGGGCGCGATGACGTTGCTCGACGCGGGCGGGGACGCTGTGCGCTGGGCCCGCCGTGCGTTTCACGAAAACCAGCGCAGCTATGCCGAAGTGACGGAGGATGCCGAGAAGGCCGCTGTCGGTTCCAAGTCGCTGTTCTTCCTGCCGTATCTGTCGGGTGAGAGGTTCCAGCCCAAGAGCCGCGCGCAGTTTTTCGGCCTGAGCGCCGCGCACGGACTGCCCGAATTGCACCGCGCCGTTCTTGAAGGCGTCGCGTTCTCGGTCCGCCAGACGCTCGACCGCCTTCAGGGTAGCAACGGGCGTCCCGACCGGATCGTTGCGGCGAGTGGCGGGGCGAAGAATGCGCTCTGGCTGCGGATCAAGGCGAGCATGTACAACGTGCCCTACCTCGTGCCCGAGGAACTCGAATGCGGCGTCGTTGGCGCGGCCATGCTGATGTCCAGCGCAACGGGCGTGACCTCCAGCGTGAACGCAGCGGCCAAGCAAATGGTTCGCTTCACCGAAGAAATCCTGCCCGATCCGGAATGGGTCGAAAAATACGACCGCATGATGCCCGTCTACTCGCGCCTCTATGACGGCGCGAAAGCGTTCTACGACGATCTAGAAGCGCTCGAAGCCTAGAAACTGAACCAACCCACCGTGCCGCTCGCCCCATCGGGGCGGGGGGAGAGCAGTTCGAATGTGGCGTTGCTGCGCTCTGCGATGATGTGGATGATCGACAGGCCGAGGCCCGTGCCGTCGCCCGCTCCATCACCGCGCATGAAACGTTGACCGAGGCGTTCGAGCGTCGCTGCGGGGATGGTTTCACCGTCGTTCGACACCGTCAGCACGCAGTCGGCCGTCAGTTCGATCTGCACCGGTTTGCCTGCCTCACCGTGGGTCAGCGCGTTTTCCACCAAATTGCGCAGCACGATCCCGAGCGCATCTGGGTCGAGGTCGCTCATCACGGGGTCATCAGGCAGCTGCATTTCGAAGTGGTCGTTGCGTTGGCTGCGGATGAAATCCTCCAGCACGATGCGGACGACGGGGCGCAGATCGGTCTGCTCCTCCTGCCGCAAACGGGCACCTTCGGCACGGGCGAGCTGCATCAATTTTTCGCCGTAGCGGCTGAGGCGTTTGAGGGATGCTTCGATTTCTCCTGCGCGTTCCACCGCGATCGGGTCGCTGCTTTGCGCCTTCAGGCGTTGGGCTTGCGCGATGGCTCCGGCGAGCGGCGTGCGCATTTCGTGGGCAGCGTTGGAGGCAAAGCTCCGCTCGGCCTCGAACCCTTCGGCCACGCGCTCCAGAAGACGGTTGCCACTATCTACAACGGGCACCAGCTCGCGCGGCATGTCGGTCGCGCTGATCGGAGAGAGGTTACTCGGGCCGCGCTTGCCCATCTCGTCCTCAAGCGTTTTGATCGGGCGGAGTCCGCGACCGACGAGGATGAAAATGCCAAGCAAAGTCAGCGGGATAACAATCAGCAGCGGCATCGACAGTGCGCCCATAACAGCCAAGGCCAACTGCTCGCGCGCGTCGAGCGGGCGGGCGACGGCAATCGTCACATCACCGCGCTGGACGACATCTACAAAGTAGCGGTATTTGTCATCGGAGTGGTAACCCGGCTCGGTGGGAAAGGTGATCGCCGACGCCTCACGCGACTGCATCAGCAGGCCGTGGCGTTCGGAGGTCACCACGAACTCCACATCGTCGTCATCACGGCGACCGCCGTGTTCTTCCTCTTCGTGCTCATCGCGAGGCGGTCTGTAGACATCATCGCGGTGCTTTTGCAGGACGATTGGCAGGATGCGCTCGGCATTGGCGCGCAGGTCGCGGTCGAAATTCTCGCTGACTTCGGCAAACAGGTGCGAAACGGTGAGCGCCGCAGCGATCAGCCAGAACACCGTGACCATTAGCCCGACGAACAACGCAATCCGGATGCGGAGGGAATTCAAACGTCCGCCGAGGGTCATGGCTGGCCCAATCGGTAGCCGAGGCCGCGAGAGGTCACGATGATCTCTTTACCGAGCTTTTTGCGAAGGTGGCTGACGTGCACTTCGATCGTGTTCGAACCGATACTGTCGTCGAAGCTGTAAAGCGCTTCTTCCAACTGCGTTTTGGTGACGATCTGGTTGGGACGCTGGAGAAGAACCTCGAAAATCGCCCATTCACGAGAGGTCAGGACCACCGGTTTGCCCGCTTTGGTGATCTGCTTCGCCGCGATGTCGACCTCGATATCTCCAAGCGAAATCAGCGGATTGGGGTTGCCCGCATAACGCCGCGAGACCGAGCCGATGCGGGCCGACAGCTCATCAAGGTCGAAGGGCTTGGCAAGATAATCGTCAGCGCCTGCGGTCAGTCCGGCAATGCGGTCGGACACCTGATCGAGCGCCGTGAGGATGATGACAGGGGTCACATCGCCCTTGGCGCGGATGTCTTTGAGGAAAGGCACGCCGCGCCCGTCGGGTAGCATGAGATCGAGCAACATCAGATCGAACGGACTGGATTTCAGTGCAGTGCCCGCATCGTCAAGCCGCGTTACATGGTCGACGCTATGCCCATCGGAGCGGATCTGGTCGGCCACCGCCGCGCCAAGAATGGCGTCATCTTCGACGAGCAGAATGCGCATGGTCCGGTCCTCAATCCATTGTGTGGGATTACAATCGCTTATGAACCTGAAGGCAACCTGAAGAAAGAAAATGCACGGCTTCAGCTATGCTTCAGGTTCGCGCGCAAGAAGAGGTCATCACAAACGGAATCTCAATCCTCCGGAGACCTTGCTATGAAACTTCTCTTCCCTGCTCTTGCCGCAACGACCGCCCTGTCGCCCTTCGCCGCTAATGCGACCGAGATTACGCTCGATACCACGATGGCCAACTACGGCGGCGAGGATGCGTACCTTGCGTATTACGTCACCGACGCCGACGGCAACTATGTGCGCCACCTCTGGGTCGCGTCGGGCAAATCGCGTTGGTGGGACCACCTGCGCAACTGGTACTCGGCCACGGGTGGTTCGTCGTCGGAAATCGCTGGTCTGTCGGGTGCATCGGTCGGCTCGGGCCGCTCGCTCGAAGTCACCGTGGATGTCGAGGACGCCCTGATCAACGCGGGCTACCAGATCCGTGTCGATAGCTCGGTCGAGCATATGGCCGATCTGCCGGCCGAGATCGTCGTGCCGCTCGAAGATGCCAGTGCCGGCCAGGCGACCTCGGGCCGCGGTCTGATCGCTTCGTTCACCTTCGATATGTAAGGGAGCGCCGCCATGTTCCGTGTCTTGCACCGATGGGCAGGTGTGGTTGCTGCCATTCTGCTCGTGATCGTATCGCTGACGGGTTTTATCCTGTCGATTTTTCCGCTGATCACGGCAGACAGGACTGCCGACCGGCTTGATGCTGGAAGCCTGATCGTCGCGGTGCAAGACACGTTGCCGGGCGTCCAGCAGATCAACGTCAATGACAATGGCGTCGTCACGGCGACGGCCTTCGGAGCCGATGGCCTGCAGCAGATCGTTGTGGACGCGGCCACAGGCGCGAGCCTTGGGCCTGTCACGACCAGCGGTCTTGAGCTGTGGTTCGAAAACCTCCACCGCAATCTGTTCCTGTCGGATACGGGGCAGCTGGCGGTTCTGATCGCGTCCGTGGCGATGGTCGCGCTGACGATTTCCGGTCTTGCGCTGGCTGCGCGCCGTCTCGGTGGGTGGCGCAAGCTGCTGTCGCGCGATCACGGCAACGGGGCAGGCGGGCTGCACCTCAAGGTCGCCCGTATCGCCGCCGTTGGTCTGATCATTTCATCGCTCACGGGCGTCTGGATGGGGCTCGCCACGCTGGGCGTCGTGCCCGACCCGAGCCCGCTTGCCGATATGCCGACCGTCAGTGTCGAAGCCGCACTGCCTGCGAATGAACTCGCCGCGCTGACGTCTATCGACGGTGCGGAACTGCGCTCGATCACCCTGCCGGTCGAGGGTCTGTTGGGACAAGCTTACGAGGTCGAAACCGACGCGGGTGCAGGTTTTGTCGATCCGGCCACGGGCGAGATGCTGACGTGGGCTGACCGCTCCGGCTGGTCGCAGGTGATGGACGTTGTGCACCTGCTACACACGGGGCAGGGCGCGTCGCTGCTCGGCCTGATCCTTGGCCTGATGTCGTTGGCTGTGCCGGTGCTTTCGGGTTCCGGTTTGCTGGTCTGGCTTGCGGGGCGCGGCAAGACTATCAAAGTTGCGAACGCTGCGGCCGCATCGGCTGACGTGATCGTGCTGGTCGGTTCCGAAGGCGGCTCAACTTGGCGCTTCGCCAACGCATTTGCGCGGAGTGTGCAGAACGCCGGACTGACCGCGCGCCTCGCTCCGATGAACGATTTCGCGCCCACGACCTATCACGCCGCCAAGTCGATCGTGGTTTTCGCCGCGACATATGGTGACGGCGATGCACCTGAAAGCGCGAAGGATTTCATCGCGAAACTGGCGGCAGCGGAAGCGCTGAAAGTGCCGCTCAGTGTCCTTGGCTTCGGCGATAGCTCGTACCCAGAGTTCTGCGGTTTCGCCGACGAGGTCGCTCGCGAAGCGCAGGCCAAAGGGTGGTCGCTGCTGATCGAAACGGGCAAAATCGACCGCCAGTCCACTGGTGAGTTCTCCAACTGGGGCTTTGCTTACGCAGCGGCGTCGGGCATCGACCTCGGCGATGTGGCCACCGCACTCGAACGTCCCGAAATGGCCGAGCTGACGCTTGTCAGCAAATCGATCTACGGCGAGGGCGCGCAGGCACCAACGGCAGTGCTGCGGTTCGCGATGCCCAAAGTCAGCCTGATGGACCGTCTGCTGGGCCGCAACTTCGCGAAGTTTCAAGCGGGCGATTTGCTCAACATCATCCCCGATGGCAGCGACAGCCCTCGGTCCTATTCGCTGGCGTCCGGTACCAAGGATGGCTTTGTCGAGATTTGTGTCCGCAAGGTGCCCGGCGGTCTGGCCTCCGCCCAGCTTTGCAGCATGGAGCGGGGCGATAAGCTGCTCGCTTACGTCACCCCGAACGCGCACTTCCACGCGCCGAAGGACGCATCGTCCCTCGTTTTGATCGGCGCAGGCGCAGGCATCGGATCGCTCGCGGGGGTTGTCCGTGGCAACCGCCGCAAGCGCCCCGCGCATCTGTTTTTCGGGATGCGCAGCCGTTCCGGCGGGTTGCCCTATGAGGCCGAATTCGAGGAATGGCAGGGCGACGGACGTCTGTCCGAGTTGACCATCGCGCTCTCCCGCTCCGAAACGCCTCGCTATGTGCAGCAAGCGCTGATGGAGGAGGCCGCCAAGCTGCGGAAACTCGTCCAGCAAGGCGCGCACTTCATGATCTGCGGCGGCCGCGACATGGGCGACGGCGTGCGTGCGGCGCTCGAAGAAATCATCGCCCCGCTCGGCATGTCCGTGAACCAGCTCGAAAAGGAGGGTCGTTATGCTGTCGACGTTTTCTGACAATCGTGTCGATCTGAACGGCGAGACGATGGGCACCCGCTGGCACGCGCAATTTTGGGCAAATGCGGACACCGATGTCGAAGCGATTAAGGCCGCGATGCAAGCGGCGGTGGACCGCGTCGATGCGCAGATGTCGCTGTGGAAACCCGAAAGTGATCTGTGCCGCCTGAACCGCGCGCCGGTTGGTGAATGGGTCGATATCGGTCCGGAGATGATGCGCGTCCTGTGCGCGGCGGCAGAAGTTACCCGCATGTCAGATGGCGCCTTCGACATCTCGGTCGGCGACGCGGTTCGGGCTTGGGGCTTTGGTCCCGAAGATGCCGATACCACAAAGATTACCGCATTGCTGTCGAAGAGCAGTGGCAGAGCAAACCCGCTAGAGCTCCGCGATAGCCAAGCGCGCCGGCTGGCGGATGTGTCGTTTGACCTGAACGGGATCGCCAAGGGCTTTGGCACCGATCGCCTTGTCGAGGTTGCCGCAGAGCATGGCATCACTGCCCTCACGGCTGGTATCGACGGTGATCTGCGGACGGTCGGCACGCGTCCCGATGGTTCGTTTTGGCCCATCGCGATCGAGCGGCCAGACTACGGTCTGCGTGCGGTCCATTCGATGATGGAGCTCTCGGACTGCGCCATCGCCACCTCCGGCGACTATCGCCACTGGCTGACCGTCGGTGACCAACGCCTGTCCCACACGATGAACCCGCGTTTGCAAGCGCCACTCGTAAACTCGCCGGCGTCCGTCACGGTCCTCGCGCCGGATTGTATGACTGCCGATGCTTGGGCGACGGCGCTCATGGTGCTGGGCCGCGAAGCGGGCACCGCTGTCGCGCGGCGCTACGGCATTCAGGCGATGTTCCTCGAGCGCGAAGCGCTCGCAAGCTAATTGGTCCCGAGGATACGGTCGACAATCCCGCAGAACACGTCGATCACGGTAGGCAGCAAAGCATCGGGGAAATCGTAGTCGGCATTGTGGAGCTGCGGGCAGTTCTCGCCGGAACCGATGTAAAGCATCGCGGCCTTTGCGCCGTCGTCACCGAAGCGGCCGAAATCTTCGGACCACCGCATCGGAAGCTGCATTTCGTTCAGGACGTGGCCGCGTTCGTGAGCGACCTCTGCCGCAATCGCTGTGGCTTCCTCGTCATTGACGACTGCGCGGAAAATGTCGTGCCAATGGACCTCGGTTCGAAGTCCTGTGCAGTGCTGATCAACGAGCGCCAACGCGTCCGCAATCAGCTTCTCCATCCGCTCGTTGGTCATGCAGCGGAGCGTCACGCGCAGCTCGCCATCGGCGGGGGCGATGCCGAATGTCGGCTCGCCTAAATTGGCGTGCGTCAACGTGCTCAGCGCGAAATCCGTGTCGCCGATCACGCCGTGGCTCAGCGCGGGGAGAGCGTTCATCAATGCCGCCATTGCGGGACCGGGGGACAGCCCGTCCTCTGGCGCGGCGGCATGGGAGCTTTTGCCTTCGAGCAGGATCTGCATCCCCCGAGATGCGCAATTTCCTGATCCGGCGCGCACGCCGATTTCTCCCAGTGGACGGGCCGGAACGTTGTGGTAGGCGAAGGCGTAGTCGGGCTTGATCTCGGGCCAGCGCGGATCGTCGATCACGGCTTGCGCGCCCGCGCCGGTTTCCTCGGCGGGTTGGAACAGCAGAATGACGCGGCCCGTTGCGGGACGCTGGCCAAGATGCATCGCAACACCGAGCATCGACACCATGTGGCCGTCGTGACCGCAGAGGTGACCTTTGCCTTCGACCTCGGACTTGTAAAGCACTTCCGAAATCTCGCGGATCGGCAGACCGTCCAGTTCGCAGCGGAGCAGCACGGTCGGGCCGTCCGCTGCCCCCGCAAACTCGGCCGCGACGCCGTGCCCACCAAGGTCTGTCCAGATGCGGTCAGGCCCCAGCTTTTCCAGTTCCTCCAAGATGCTCGCGGCGGTTTTCTCTTCCTCGCCCGATATTTCAGGCTGACGATGCAGCGCCTGCCGCAGGTCGGTGAGGTAGGAAATCTGGTCGGGCAATAGGGTCATGTGCGGCTTCCGATTGAATGTCGCCAACAAACCCGTTTGTGGGCTAGAAGACAATCAATGAAGCGTATTCAAGACATCGACCTCAAGCTGCTCCGCACGTTCAAAGCGATTGTGGAGGCGGGCGGGGTTTCGGCGGCGCAAGTCGCGTTGAATACCTCGCAGTCCACGCTCTCGACGCAATTGGTCGAGTTGGAAGCGCGTCTCGGCTTCACGCTTTGCCGGCGTGGTCGGGGTGGGTTTGCTTTGACGCCCGAGGGTGAGAAACTACTGGATGCGCTGGACGATCTGATCGCTGCGACAGAGCGTTTCCAAAACGCGGTTGCGGATATCTCGGGCGAGATGCGAGGTATTCTGCGGATCGGCGTGATGGATGCCATGCTCAGCAACACCGCTTGGCCATTGCATGAAGTGATTGAAAAATTCTCCAATGCCGCGCGGGAGACGGTGGTGGACCTGACACTCGTCGCCCCCGCAACAATGGAGGCCGCTTTGGTCGAGGGGCGGCGTGATGTCGTCATCGGGCCGTTCAGCCAAAAGAACGCGAGCCTCGGGTACATCCCGCTTTATCAGGAGCGCCATTCGCTCTACGCCAGCCAGCATCACCCGCTGGCACAGTTGGCAGAGGTGACCTTCGACGACCTGCGCAAACATGGCCTCGTCGCAACGCCCAACGAGCTTCAGCGGTTGCCTTACATTCGCAAGCAATCGGGGCGCGGTGGTCGCCAATTGGCCGTTGCGGCGACCGTCGACCAGATGGAGAGCCACGCGATCCTCATCAAATCGGGGCGTTACGTGGGGTTCATGCCCGAACATGTTGTGCAGGCGTCGGACGGGTTTGTGAAGCTGCGGACGGGGGCGGAGTTGCAATACTATTCGCCCATCTACCTTGCCCACCGCAAAGACGCGGAGCTGAACCTCATGCTTCGGTCATTCCTTAATCGGGTGAGAGAGCAGAGACTGGTGGCAGGGCCGTTGACGGACATGGGCGCGGTGACGGAGCTCGCGGAATAGATTGCATCGGAAATTTCGATGTGACGGCTGTAAACCTCTAATGTTTCGGCGGGATAATCTGCGGCAGGGTTGTTGAATGCTCTCCTCCCAAGCCCAGATTATTCCCATGACCGAT
This sequence comes from Marivivens aquimaris, assembly GCF_015220045.1. NCBI lineage: Bacteria > Pseudomonadati > Pseudomonadota > Alphaproteobacteria > Rhodobacterales > Paracoccaceae > Marivivens > Marivivens aquimaris. The sequence goes on from NZ_JADBGB010000001.1 coordinate 214,892, forward strand.
ACACAGTTTGCTCCCGCTCCGTCCTCGCTGGCCTATGTGCCGTTCCTGTCCGTCGAGAACATGATGAAGATGGTCCACGCTATCGGTGTGGAGACCTTTCTGACTGAGCTCGCGGGCTACATTGAAGACGACTTCAAGCGCTGGCCCGAATTTGACAAGACGCCGCGCGTCGCCTCGCATTCGCGCGAAGGTGTGATCGAGCTGATGCCGACCGCCGACAGCGACAACTACGGCTTCAAATATGTAAACGGACATCCGAAGAACACGAAAGAGGGTTACCAGACCGTTACCGCGTTCGGCGTTCTGTCGTCGGTAGCTAACGGCTATCCGATCCTACTGACCGAGATGACCGTGCTGACCGCGCTGCGGACGGCAGCGACCTCTGCGCTGGTGGCGAAATACCTCGCGCCCGAAGGCTCGCAGACGATGGCGATGATCGGCAATGGTGCGCAGTGCGAATTCCAGGCGATGGCGTTCCGCGCACTACTCGGCATCGAAACGCTGCGTCTCTATGACATCGACGCTGGCGCGACCGATAAGGCAGTGCGCAACCTGACCGCTCAGGGCTTCAACGTGACCGCATGCAAAAGCGCTGAGGAAGCTGTCGAGGGTGCCGAGATCATCACCACCTGCACCGCTGACAAACAATACGCGACGATCCTGACCGATAACATGGTCGGGCCGGGTGTGCACATTAACGCCATCGGCGGCGATTGCCCCGGTAAGACGGAGCTGCACAAGGACATCCTGCTGCGTTCGTCGATCTTTGTCGAATATCCCGAGCAGACCCGTATCGAGGGCGAAATCCAGCAGCTGGACGAGGACTACCCCGTGACCGAGCTTTGGCAGGTGATGCTGGGACAGGCGCAGGGGCGCACCGATGCGCAGCAGATCACGCTGTTCGATAGCGTCGGTTTCGCGATCGAAGATTTCTCCGCTCTGCGCTACGTCCACGCCAAGGCGACCGATGGCGGGTTTGCGGAAAAGCTGGACCTGCTCGCGGACCCTGACGATCCGCGCGATCTGTTTGGAATGCTCCAGCGCGCGAACGCCTAACCGAACGACACCAGCATTTCGCAAATAGCCTTCGGATCATAGCGGTCGGGTTCTATGCCCGCCGCATCGAGGCTGATGCACTGGATACCGAAACGGCTGCGGAGAGTTTCGCAGTCGTTTTTGTTTGCGTCCGGCCCGCAGAGAACGTGGGTGATAAACGCGCTGGGCTTGGCCTCGGGTTCATCGGCCATCAGCGGGGCGAGGATCGCCTCGACCTGCTCGACCAGCGAATAGCCCTGCGCTTCGGGGTCGTGGCCCATGCTCGGGATGTAGATTTTCGGCACATGACGGGCGGCAACGGCTTGGCCAACGCCTGCGGGCAGAAGGTTGGCGATGACGCTGCTGTAGAGGCTCCCCGGCGGGTAGCAGATGACGTCGGCTTCTTCGATCAGGTTGCTGTTGCGCTTGGGCAGCGGGAAATCAGCGGGCACCAACTCGCGGTCTCCCTCGCACACGAACAGACGGCTGATTTTCTGCGCGAGAGGCGGAGCCTCTTTGCCGCTGATATTGCGCTGGCTGAAGACTTTCGTCCCATCCACCAGTTCAACGCCAAGGTCCAGATTGCGGTCGACAATTGCGCGGACGGTGCCTTGCACGTCAACCATCTTGGACATGAGAAACAAGACGGGCTCCAGCTCGCGGTGATTGCTGAGGTAGCCGCCCGCGATGATCAGGTTGCCGATGCTGGCGTTGCGGTAGTCGAAATCGCCGCTGACGTGGGCCGAGAAAGCGGCCAGCGAGTTTCTGATCAGGCTGCGCATCGGCTGCGAGATTGCCTTCACCAGCGGATGCGAGCCATCCACCATCTGCGCGACCTCTGCGGCCAGCGCGTCGTTTTCACCATCCTTCGGCAGGCGTTTGGAAAACAGCGCATAGACGTCTGGCTGACCAAGCACCGTTTCATCCGCCAGCGCCATCAGGCGGCTGCGCAGGTCTCCGATCGCGGGCATGTCAAACGCCTCGCGCAGCACCTGAGAGCTGCCGCCGCTATCGAAGGGCGTGATCAGGTGGACCGAGTTGAAGGTGTATTTCTTCAGCGTGCGCGAAATGTCGTTGAGTGCACTGCCGCCACTGAAAAACAGGATGCGCGGGCCAAGGTGCGGAACACTGAGCGCACGAGAGACACGCAAGGTGTCGGGCAGCGCCAGCTGTTTTTCGACGGTAACCTTGACCATATGGGCCCTTCATTGCGCTTGCGCGGTTCGTTCTGCTTACTTTGGCAAACGTAGCGCGGCCCGTGAAGGTTCAAATTTCTTGGGGTGATCGGTGCCGACAGGGCCGGCACCAATCTTTTACTTGCGGATCATAGTGCGCGGCATGTCCGAAAAGATCTCTGCGCCGTCTTCGCGAAGGATGACGATCTCTTCGAGGCGGATGCCGAATTCGCCTGCCAGATAGACGCCGGGTTCGATGGAGAACACGTTGCCCTTGGCCAGTTCGACGTCGGAGGTTGCGGTGATATAGGGCGGCTCGTGAATGTCGATGCCGAGGCCGTGGCCGGTGCGGTGCAGGAACTTGTCGCCGTAGCCAGCCTCGGTGATGACATCACGAGCAGCCTTGTCGACGTCACGCGACAGGGCACCCGGTTTCGCGGCGGCGAGGGCGGCCTGAACAGCGCAGTCAACAATGTCGAATACCTTGGTGTATTCCTCGCTTGGCTCGCCGAAGAAACCGCAGCGGGTCATGTCGGACGGATAACCGCCCAGACGGCAGCCGGTGTCGATCAGGACAGCGGTGTTCGGCTCCAGCTTCTTGTCGCTCGAATAATGGTGCGGGAACGCGCCGTTTTCGCCAAAGCAGATTGAACAGAACTCCAGCGACGCGCCGTTTGCTTTGTAGTGGTCGTTGATGATCGCTTGGATTTCGCGCTCGGTGATGCCCTCGCGCAGGCTGTCGAAGGCCTTGGTGACGGCTTCATCGTTCAGCTTGTGCGCGGCTTTGACTAGCGCGAATTCGGCCTCGTCCTTCATCGCGCGGAGGGCACCGACGGTGTCCTCGGTAAAACGGCGGACGGGTTGGTCGAGGGCGTCGATCACGCGCAGCGCAAAGTCGGCGCGCATGGTCTCGTCAAGCACAACGGAAACACCCGAACGGGTCGCGCCGGATTTTTCCAGCAGCTCGCTCAGCGCGGCTTCGGGGCCGGCATCGTCGGTCCATTTGTGCAGCGGAAGATCGGTGTCCTTCGACGCCGCGTTGGCGTTGAGGTTGGGCATCAAAAAACCCGCGTAATCCTGACTGACGACGAGCAGGACAGGGCGTTCGTCGCCATGCGGGTGGACGCCCGACAGCCAAGCCATATGGCTCGACGGGCCGAGGACGACCAGATCGGTGTTGGTGGCGGCCATGCGGTCGCGCAGGGCGGTAAGGCGGGCGGCGGTTTGCGGGAACGCGGTCATGATGGCTCCGGAATGGGGTGGGGGCCGCCAATGAAGCGGCCCCGTGTCTGTTATTGCTTGTCTACGAGGCGGTAGTAAACGAAGTCCGACGTCGCACCGTTCACATAACCTTCGACGTTATCGGCCATGGCGACCTGATACGCGGCTTGGAACATGATGACGATGGGCGAGCTTTCCTGAACCTTCTGCTGAAGGTCCTGATACATCTCGAGACGGGTGTCGGCATCAGCTTCGGCCAGCGCGGCCATCGTATCTTCGTTCATCTCGTCCGGCACGGCCCAAGCGTTGCGCCATGTGGTGGTCGCTGCATATGCGTCGTCCGAGTTGTCGGAGTTATATGCAAACGCCTTGGCGTTCGAGTGCGGGTCCATGAAGTCGGGGCCCCAGTACAGCAGCATGGCTTGGTGAGTACGCTCGCGGTACTTCGTAATGACCTGTGCACCGGTGCCGGGCAGGATTTCGAAGTTGATGCCCGCATCGGCAAAGCTTGCCTGAAGCGACTGCGCCATATCGGTGAACGGCGCCGCGTTGATCACGTCGAGCGAAACGGTGATCGGGGTTTCGATACCGGCCTCGTCGAGAATTTCCTTTGCCTTTTCAGGATCGTAGCTGAACGGCGTTTCGTCGTACGAACCGGGGAAGCCCTTGGGCCAGAACGCTTGGTGCACTTCCATCTGACCGTTGATGATAGTGTCGGTCATGCCAGTGTAGTCAACCAGATAGCGCGCGGCTTCCCAGACAGCCGGATCGGTCAGGCTCTCGGTTTTCTGGTTGAACGACAGGAAGTGGACGGCGGCCTGCGGGAAGGTCTCGACCTTGATCTCTTCGCTGTCGAGCGATGCGATCTGGTCGGGCGTCAGGTTGCGCGCAAGGTCGATGTCGCCCTGTTCGAGCAGAAGCTGCTGGGTCGCGGCCTCGGCAACGTGACGGATGATGACCGAACCGATTTCCGGCGCGCCGTTGAAGTAGCTCTCATTGGCGCTCATGCGGACCATCTGGGCGGGCGAATAGCTGTCGAGCTTGAACGGGCCGGAGCCTGCAGCGTTCTCGTTCAGCCACGCGTTGCCCATATCGCCGTCAACTTCGTGCTCCATGACGAGCTTGCTGTCGACGATGGATGCGGGGCGCGAGGCGAGGACGTTCAGTACGAAGTTCGACGAGAAATCGCCTTCGTATTTGACGGTCACGGTGTTGCCGTCAGCAGTCACCATGTCGTCCACGTTGTCCGCGGTCCAGCCAAGCTGGGCGAGGATGAAGGCGGGCGTCAGGTTCAGTTTGATGACGCGGCCGAAGGAATAGACGACGTCTTCTGCGGTGACCTCATTGCCCGACGCGAAGGTCGCGCCGTCACGAAGGGTGAAGGTGATGGTCTTCGCTTCGTCATCGGCAGTCCAGTCGGATGCAAGGCCGGCGGCGAGGGTCGTCGTGTCCTCTGCATCGTACTGCACAAGGCGGTCATAGAGATTGGTGACCAGCTCGCCCGAGGTGAACTCATAGGCCTGAGCGGGGTCGATGGCGACGATGTCGTCGATGTTCTGAGCGACGACCAAAACGTCGTCAGGGGTTTCGGCAAACGCTGCCGGTGCCGCGAGGGGCAGGATCAGCGTTGATGCCAGTAGAATGGAACGGAATTGCTTCACGTCGGTCTCCTTGTTGGAACGGTTTAACGAATGCGGGCGGTTTGGCGCCTCTTGGTTTTGTAATTTCAGGTTAGCTCGATGCCCTTGGGGTGCAGCACGCTGAGCGTGCCGGTCCACAGGACGCGGGCAGGGGTGTCGGTGGGGTTCTTCCAGCGGTGCGGAGTGCTGCCGTTGAAATGCAGGCTATCGCCGCTCGTCATCGCGATGACTTCACCGTCTAGCGTCTGCTCGATCCGGCCTTCGAGGATGAACAGGACCTCTTCGCCCTCATGACTGACGGTTTCGGAGGTGTAATGCGCGGGGATATTGAGGATGTAGCTCGACATCGCAGCGCCGGGATATTCGGCGGCGATGGTCTCGTAGGTGACGGGCGATCCGGCGACGGAGAACCGATCACGGCGGTCAGCGCGGGTCAAACCATCGGACGGTTTCGATGAAGTGATGAAATATTCGAGGCCGGTGTCCAGCGCGCTCGCGATCTGCGCCAAGGTGCCCAGAGAGGGAGTCGCATTATCGCGCTCGACCTGACTGAGATAGCCCACAGAAACGCCTGCTTTTTCACCAAGCGCCTGCAAAGTAAGGCCAAGCTGCTTGCGCCGCGACCTGATCGCGAAGCCGAGTTGCGGTTCGTTTTTGCGGAGCTTTGACATCGGACCTCATACTCGAATTGGCCGTTTTCGGGTGAAACGAGTCACCTTGCGGACAGCGGGAACAACCCAAGGGTTGCAAAAAAAAATTGATCTGGCAAAATTTTTTTACTGATACAAAAATTTTTTTGTGCATCATGAGGGCGAGCGCTGATTTGTCAGCACCCCGAAAAACGAAGGATGATCCGTGCCAGCAGACGCCCCAGTTTCCAAAAGGCTTCAACGAAGCGCAGGTTCCATCGGCGGATTCGTCGTTGTGACTTTGCTGACGTTTATCGGCCTCTTGGCGATCACGTTCTTCATCGGACGTGTGGTGCCGATCGACCCCGTGCTCTCCGTCGTGGGCGACCGCGCCACGCAGGAACAGTACGACGCGGCCAAGATCGCGTTGGGCCTCGACCGACCACTGATCATGCAGTTCTTCAGCTACGTGAGCGATGTTTTCCAAGGCGATCTGGGACGCTCGATTTCGACCAACCGCGAAGTGGCCTCCGATCTGGCGCGGGTGTTCCCCGCTACATTGGAGATGGCAACGCTCGGCATCATCATTGGCGTCGGCCTTGGTGTTCCGCTGGGCGTATACGCGGCTGCGCGTCAGGGCTCGTGGGTCGACCAGATCATCCGCGTCTTCGCGCTGCTGGGCTATTCGGTGCCTGCGTTCTGGCTCGGTCTTGTGGGGCTCGCGGTGTTTTATGCCGGTCTCGGCTGGGTCTCCGGACCGGGGCGGGTGGACATTTTCTATGAGGGCCTCGTTCCCGCTCGTACGGGTTTGATGCTGGTGGATGCCGCACTTGCCGGCGATTGGGACGTGTTCTGGAACGCCCTCGACCATCTTGTCCTGCCCGCCGCGATCCTCGGGTTCTTTTCGCTGGCTTATATCGCGCGGATGACCCGCAGCTTTATGCTCGACCAACTGGGGCAGGAGTATGTGACTACCGCCCGCGTCAAAGGCGTGCCGGAATGGAGAGTGATCTGGGGGCATGCGTTCCGCCCGATCCGCGTGCCGCTGATTACCGTGATCGGCCTGTCTTACGCGGCGCTGCTCGAAGGCTCGGTGATGATCGAGACCGTGTTCAGCTGGCCTGGCATCGGTAACTACCTGACGGTTGCGCTGCTGAACGCCGACATGAATGCGGTGCTCGGCGCGACGCTGGTGATTGGCGCTGTGTTCATTCTCATCAATAAGCTGTCGGACGTGCTCTACCGCGTTCTCGACCCGCGTAGCCGGTAAGGGAAGGCGATTATGACGACCAGACAATGGCTCCTCGCCGACTCGCCAAGTTCCAAACTGCAAGCCAACCTTGGCCGCGGTTACCGGATGATGCACGCCCTGCTGCGTAACCCGCTGGCCGTCGTCGGGATGGTGATCCTGCTGGTGCTGATCTTTGCGGCGGCCTTCGCACCGTGGATCGCGCCCTATAGCCCCATCGGCCAGAACCTTGGCGAACGTTTGCTTCCGCCCTCGTTGGAGCACTGGATGGGCACGGACGAACTGGGCCGCGATATCTTTTCCCGCGTGGTTTACGGCGCGCGGATCACGCTGATGATCGTGGCACTGGTCGCTGTGATCTCCGCCCCGATGGGGCTGCTGATCGGAGCCATTGCGGGCTATTTCGGCGGCTGGACCGACCGCATCCTGATGGGCGTAACGGACGTGTTCCTGTCGATGCCCAAGCTGATCCTCGCGCTGGCCTTCGTCGCCGCGCTTGGGCCGGGGATCGAAAACGCCATCATCGCCATCGCGATCACCGCTTGGCCCGCTTACGCCCGTATCGCGCGGGCGGAGACGATGACGTTCCGCAATTCCGAATTCATTTCGGCCATGCGTCTCCTTGGCGCGTCGCACGCGCGGATCATCACTGGCCATGTGCTGCCACTCTGTACCTCGTCGATGATCGTGCGGGTCACGCTCGACATGGCGGGGATCATTCTGACCGCTGCGGGCCTCGGTTTCCTTGGCCTCGGTGCGCAGCCGCCGCTGCCTGAATGGGGCGCGATGATTTCGCGGGGGCGGACGTTCATTCTCGACCAATGGTGGGTCGCGACGATGCCGGGCTTTGCGATTATCCTTGTCTCGTTGGGCTTCTGCTTCCTCGGTGACGGTCTGCGCGATGTGCTGGACCCCAAACAGGGAGGCAAATCATGACCCTTCTGAGCGTTGAAAACCTACGCGTGAGTTTCCCCACGCCCTCCGGCCCTGTCGAGGTCGTCAAAGGGCTGTCGTTCGACCTTGGTCGCGAGCGGCTGGGCATCGTGGGCGAAAGCGGGTCGGGCAAATCCATGACGGGCCGCGCGATCCTGCGTCTGATCCGCTCGCCCGGCCACCAGATCGCCGACAGGATGGAGTTCGACGGCATTGACCTGCAAAACCGCAGCGAACGGCAGATGCGGCAGCTTCGCGGTGCGCGGATTTCGATGGTGATGCAGGATCCGAAGTTCTCGCTGAACCCCGTGATGACCATCGGTGCCCAGATCGCCGAGGCGCTGCGTGTCCACGAAAAACTCCCTCGCCGCGCTGTGCGTGCCCGCGTGCTGGAGATGCTGGAGGCCGTGCGGATCAACGATCCCGAACGCGTCATCAAACTCTATCCGCATGAGGTTTCGGGTGGCATGGGGCAGCGGGTGATGATCGCTATGATGCTCATTCCGCAGCCCGATCTGCTGATTGCTGACGAGCCGACCTCGGCGCTTGATGTGTCCGTGCAGGCGCAGGTGCTTGACCTGATTGACGAGTTGGTGCGGGAAAAAGGCATGGGGCTGATCCTGATCTCTCACGACCTCAACCTTGTTGCGCGGTATTGCGACCGGATCATGGTGATGAACGCGGGCCGCGTGGTCGAAACCTGCGCTGCCGCCGATCTGCACAAGGCGCAGCATCCGTATACGCAAGGGCTTCTCGCAGCCGTGCCGCGCATGGAAGAAACCCGCGACGAACTGCCGGTTCTAGATCGTAGCCAATGGAGCGGCACATGACGGCCATCTCACTCCGCAACGTCGATATTTCCTATGGCGACACGAAAATCGTGCACGGCGCGACCTTTGACGTGGCCGAGGGCGAGAGTTTTGCGCTGGTGGGCGAAAGCGGCTCTGGCAAATCGACGATCCTCAAGGCGATCGCGGGCCTCGCGCCCGAGTGGACCGGAGAGATCGACGTGCTCGGCCAGTCGCGCGGGCACGGCGTGGACTACCGTTTTGCCAGCCGCTGCCAGATGGTGTTCCAAGATCCCTATGGCTCGCTGCATCCGCGCAAAACCGTGGACAGTGTCCTGACCGAGCCGCTGAAAATCCACGGCATCGGCAACCGCGATACCCGCGTGAGAGATATCTTGAACGCCGTCGGCCTCGACCAGCGGTTCCGGTTCCGCTTTCCGCACCAGCTATCTGGCGGCCAGCGTCAGCGCGTCGCGATTGCTCGCGCGCTGATCCTTGAGCCGCGCGTGATGCTGTTGGACGAGCCGACCTCGGCGCTCGACGTATCTGTGCAGGCAGAAATCCTGAACCTGCTGAAACGACTGAGGGCAGAGCAGGGGCTGACCTACCTCATGGTCACGCACAACCTGCCCGTCGTCGGTTTCATGTGTGAACGCATGGCGATCATGAACAAGGGGCGGATTGTGGAAATCGCGCCCTCGACCGCGCTCCACGATGGCAGCTTCGCCGATCGCTACAGCCAATCACTTTACGCCGCGTCTGGCGGCAGTCCCGATTTGAAGGAAACAGTATGACGCCGACCGAGACATTCACGCAGGCGCTGTCGAACGCGCAGACCGAAGACGCCGTGTACGAGGCGCTCTGCACGCTGGGCAAGGAACTGGTCGGGGCCAAGCTGTTCACTGTGATGACTGCCGATATGGATGCCATGCTCGCGCGCCGTGTCTTTACCGATGATCCGGCGAACTATCCGACTTCGGGTACAAAGCCGGTCGAGCTGAACAGCTGGTTCGATGTGGTGCATGGCCGCCGTGAAAGCTTTGTCGCCAATACGCTGGACGACATCTCCAAGGTTTTTGGCGATTGGGAACTGATCGGTCAGCTTGGCTGCGGGTCGGTCGTCAATCTGCCGGTCGTCATCGGCGGCAAGATGGTCGCGACCGTGAATATGCTCCACGAGGCCGGCTACTACACTCCGGAACGTGTCGCAGCGATTGAGGAGCATCTGACCCTCCCTGCGACCGCGGCGGTTTCGATCGCTTCCAACTTTTGACATCCCACTCTTCCCGGGATCTCTCCCTGGCCCCGCTTCGGCGGGGCTTTTTTTATGCAAAAAGCCGCGGCACAAAAGGCCGCGGCTATCCGTCTCGGGAATGCAATACGAGAGCGTCAAGGCCGAGGGAGGAGGTTAGCGTTCCGAGAAACGGCGCATCCTGCACGGGCGCAAAACTGTGCAGCAGCGAAGCTCGTTTTTCTCGTTCGGCTATCGGCCTTATGCGTTTGGTATACTGACGCGCACGTCAGCGAGCTAGGCCCGTGACTTCAACGCTGTCATGCCGCCAGCGCGGGATTTGCTGCCAGACGGCGAGCGGACAGCCAGCTTAGCAACGCAAGGGCTCCTGCCGTGGCGAGGCAGAGCGGCAAACCGCCTGCTTGATAGCTCAGACCTGACAGCAAAGTGCCGAGCAAACGGCCCGCCGCGTTGGCCATGTAGTAGAATCCGACGTCCAGCGTGACCCGTTCCGCATCCGCGAAAGCGAGGATCAGGTAGGAGTGGACGGAGGAGTTGATCGCGAAGATGAAGCCGAACAGCAGCAGGCCGATGACCAGCGTCGGCGTCAGAATTTCAGGCGGCAGAACCATCGCGGCGAGGGCCAGAACGAACGGCAGCGGGGTCAGGTAGCCGACCCAGTGCATCGCTTTCTGGGTGATCTCGCTTTGCGGGCGGCCCTTGGCTTTTAGGATTTGCGGGGCGAGGCCTTGCACGAACCCGTAGCCGATGATCCACGCTGCCATAAACCCGCCGACGAGGAAGAACGCCATGCGGTTTCCGTCCGGCGTGCCGTCCGACAGGATGGTTTTGAAATAGATCGGAACGCCGACCACGAACCACACGTCTCGCGCGCCGAACAGGAAGACACGGGCGAGGGACAGCTGGTTCACGCGGCTGTCCTTGGACATGACGGCAGAGAACTTTGTGCCCTTTTTGCCCTGCGGCAGACCTGGCGGCAGAAAGGCGATGATCGCGATTAGGATGACGCCGAGCACGACCGCCATCGTGATGACTGATGCCGTGAACCCCCAGATGCCGAGGATCGCAGCGCCGAGGAAGAAGCCGAGCCCCTTGATCGCGTTCTTCGATCCGGTGAGCCACGCGACCCACTTGAACAGGCCATCGTCGCCGGATGGGGCCAGCAGTTTGACGGCGGACTTGGAGGACATCTTGGACAGATCCTTGGCCACCCCGCTCGCGCCTTGGACGACCATCACATAGACGACCGAAAGCGCGATGCTCCACGACGGATCAAGGCCCGCCAGCGCGATCAGCGCCGCGATCTGGATCGATAGACCCGCATAGAGCGTCGACGCGAGACCGAACCGCGCGGCAATCCAGCCAGCGGCAAGGTTGGTCACGATGCCCGCGATTTCATAGAGCAGGAACAGGTATGCGAGCTGGATCGGCGTGAAGCCAAGTTCATTGAACCGCAGCAGAACCAGCATCCGCAGCGCGCCGTCGGACAGCATGAACGCCCAATAGGCAGCCGTGACGGCGGCGTAGGCCCGCAGACCGTTCTGCATCAGATGCTTCCGCCGACCATGCGGGCGATATCGGCGAGGCGGCACGCATAGCCCCACTCGTTATCGTACCACGCGTAGACCTTCAGCTGGGTGCCGTTGATGACCATGGTCGACGGCGCGTCGATGATGGACGAGCGCTTGTCGTTGACGTAGTCGCAGGACACCAGCGGGCGGGTTTCATAGCCGAGGATGCCGTTCAGTTCGCCTTCGGAGGCGGCCTTGAACATGGCGTTGACCTCTTCGGCAGTGGTTTCACGCTCCAGCTCGAACACGCAGTCGGTGATCGAAGCGTTCAGCAGCGGGACGCGTACGGCGTGACCATTCAGGCGGCCTTTGAGTTCGGGATAGATCAGCGTGATGGCGGTGGCGGAGCCCGTCGTGGTCGGGATCAGGTTCATCAGGGCCGACCGCGCGCGGCGCATGTCCTTGGCGGGTCGGTCGACGATGGTCTGCGTGTTGGTCACGTCGTGGATCGTGGTGATCGAGCCGTGCTTGATGCCGAAGTTTTCGTGCACGACCTTTACGACAGGGGCGAGGCAGTTGGTAGTGCAGCTCGCAGCGGTCACGAGGTTATGCGCCGCCGCGTCGTAGTCGCCGTGGTTGATGCCATATACGATGTTCAGCGCGCCGCCGTCCTTGACCGGAGCGGAGACGACCACCTTTTTGATGCCAGCCGCAAAATAGGGGGCGATCTTGGCTTCGGTTTTGAAGACGCCGGTGCAGTCGATCACCATGTCGATGCCCATTTCGGCGAGTGGCAGGTCCTCGATTTTCTTCTCGGCGGTGACGCGGACTTTTTGACCGTTCATCGTCAGGCTGTCGTCATCGAACGACACATCGGCATTCCAGCGACCGTGGACGCTGTCAAACTCCATCAGCAGCGCGTGCTGTTCAGGCGTGCCGACGGGGTCGTTGATCAGGACAAGCTCGCCGCCGCAGCCGTTGTCGATCAGATCGCGAAGCGCGAGTTTGCCGATGCGTCCAAGACCGTTGAGGGCGATGCGAGTCATATCCGTCTCCTTTGATGGGTACGCGCGGGATTACCGCACCTGTACCCTCGTTCAAATGAAACTTTTGTAACAGTTCACTAGGGCTTGGCGCGAAGAAGCCTCATCGCGTTGATCGTGACCAGCACCGTCGCGCCCGTATCGGCAAGAATAGCGATCCAGAGGCCGGTGATGCCGAGGATCGAGGTCACCAGAAAGACGGCCTTCAGACCGAGCGCGATGCCGATGTTCTGGCGGATATTGCCCATGGTCATGCGAGCGAGGCGGATCATGCGGGGCACGTCAGCAACGCGGCTCCGCAGGATGGCAGCGTCCGCCGTTTCCAGCGCGACATCAGTGCCCGAGCCCATCGCGACGCCGACGTCCGCCTGTTTGAGGGCAGGGGCGTCGTTGATTCCGTCGCCAATCATCATAACAGGACCGTCCATGCCGCGAATGGCGCTGAGCTTGTCTTCGGGCATAAGTTTGGCTTTGAAGTCGACGCCGAGTTCGCTCGCGATGGCAGCCGCGGTGCGTTCGTTGTCGCCTGTCAGAATAGTCGCGCCGATACCCATTTCGCGAAGCTCGGCCAGCGCGGCTTTCGCATCGTCTCGCGGTTCGTCGCGGAGGGCGATGTAGCCGATGGGGGTGTCATCGCGGCTGACGACCACAACGGTCTGACCTTCTGCCTCCAGACTGGCGATCCGATCGTCGGAGACATTCGCTGCCGAGGGGCTGAGGACGCTGATCGCCTGCCCGTCCAGCGTGGCGGTCACACCTTTGCCAGCGATGGCCCTCGCGTTTTCGGCCTTGGGCGGCGTGGCATCAAACCTTTCCAGAATAGCGACCGCGAGGGGGTGGCTGGACCCGTTCTCGACCGCAGCGGCGATGCGCAGCACCTCGGCCTCGTCGCCCTGCAGCGCGATGACTCTGGTCACCTGCGGCGTGCCGCGCGTCAGGGTGCCTGTTTTGTCAAAGGCGATCTGCTTGATCGCGGCGGTGGTCTCGATCACCGCGCCGCCCTTCATCAACAGACCTTGGCGCGCGCCCGTCGACAGGGCCGAGGCGATGGCGGCTGGGACCGAAATCACCAATGCGCATGGGCAGCCGATCAGCAACAGCGCGAGGCCACGATAGATCCACGTCTCCCACGGTTGCCCCATCAGGAGCGTCGGAACCAGCACCGTCAGCAGCGCGATCCCGACGACGGTGGGCATGTACCAACGGCTGAACCGGTCGATGAAACGCTCGGTCGGGGCGCGGGCGCTTTCGGCCTCCTCGACCAGTTCGACGATGCGGGCGATGGTGTTGTCGTGAGCTTCTTTGGTGACGCGGACGCGCAGGACGGCTTCGGTGTTGATCGCGCCAGCATAGACCGGATCGCCTTCGGATTTGGTCAGCGGAACGCTTTCACCGGTGATTGGGCTTTCGTCGATGCCGGAGGTGCCTTCGGTAATCACACCGTCTGCGGGAATACGGTCACCAGGGCGGACGACGACGATCTGGTCGATCCTGAGGTCGGCAGCGGGGACTTCGCGAGTCGCGCCGTTTTCCTCCAGCCAGGCGGATTTCGGGATGAGGTCGGAGAGGCCGCGAATGCTCGCGCGGGCCTTGGTGGCGGCAACGCCCTCAAGCACTTCACCGACAGCGAAGAGGAACACCACCAGTGCGGCTTCCTGCGCTTCGCCGATAATCAGCGCGCCGATGGCGGCAATGGTCATCAGGCTTTCGATGGTGAACGGCTGGCCGGTCAGGAGCAGGGCAAAGGCTTTGCGGGCGACAGGCAGCAGGCCGATGACCGTGGCTGCGACGAAAGCCCAAACACTGAGGGTGGGAGCAATCAGCGCCAGCACCCATGCGACGGCGAGGACAACGCCGGCCAATAGGACATGACGGCCCTTTGTCGTCTCGTACCAATGCTTGTCGGGGTCGATTTCATGGACGTGGGCATGATCGCCGTGGTCGTGATCGTCGATCTCGTAGCCGACGTTGCTCACGGCTTTCTTGATCGCCGCACGGTCGGTCTTTGACCCGTCGAGTTTCAGCGTGAGCTTTTCAGCGATGTGCGAGACCTCGACGTCCTCAACGCCGTCGATCCGCTCGACGGCCCCACGGACCTTGCCCGCACAGGACCCGCAGTCCATGCCTTTAACGGTAAATTCACATACTTCACTGGTCATCGCTCGCCTCACATATTGCTTGCGATACAAGAGATAGGACCTCCAGCGACTGTAGCTTCAAGTGAAATGTTGAAGAAATCCGAAATAAATCTACAGTGACTGGAGATTTTGGAGTGTAACATGCTGACAATTGGCGCATTGGCGAAGCGGACAGGGACAAAGGTCAACACCATCCGGTATTACGAAGAGATCGGCATGATGCCCGAGGCGGAGCGGACCGAGGGCGGGCAGCGGCGCTATAGCCATGACGACCTCGACCGATTGGCGTTCATCCGACATGCGCGGCAGTTGGGGTTTCCGCTTGATGACATCCGCGGGTTGCTTGATTTGTCGGAACATCCTGAAAAGCCCTGTGCCGAGGCCGACGTTATCGCGACCCGCCAGCTCAAACTGATTGAGCAGCGTATCGCGCGTCTTGAGGCGCTTCGGACCGAACTGTCGCGAATGGTTGAGCAATGTCATGGCGGTCCGGCGGGGGAGTGCCGTGTGATCGAGGTGCTCCGCGATCACAGCGAATGCCTGACCGACCATGACATGCCGGATGTTTAAGCGGACCTGAACAGGTTGGTCGTCTGGTAGCCGATGGTGATGGTGCCTTCACATTCCTGCTCGACCCGCACCGGATCAGCGCCACTATCAAGGATGCGGATCCATCTACCCTCGGGCAGGGTAAAGTCGGTATCGTCGCCCGCGTTATAAATCGTCAGCAGTGCCGGAGCCGCCGGATCGCCGCCTTTGGTGAGCTTCAGCGCGACGATTTCGGACTCGTTGTCATTCCAGTCCTCGTCAGTCATCACGCGGCCCTCGGCGTGACGCCATTCGGTGCCGACGCTCAGCGCTTCGGCATATTCGGGAGCGCGGCTGAATTTGACCGGAGCCAGCCAGTCGGCATATTCGCGGCGGATTTCGCTGAATGCGGCAAAGGCTTGCGCAATCTCGTGGTCGGGGTTCGACCAATCAATCCAGCTCAGTTCGCTGTCCTGACAGTAGGCATTGTTGTTGCCGTCCTGCGAATTGCCGAACTCGTCACCTGCCAGCACCATGGGCACGCCATGCGACATCATCAGCGAACCCAGCATAGCCTTCACGCGGCGGACGCGGTGATCCTCGATCGCTTTGTTGGCCGTATCACCTTCGGCACCCATGTTGTCCGAGATGTTGTGATCGTGGCCGTCCTGATTGCCTTCGCCATTCTCTTCGTTGTGCTTCTCGTTGTAGGAAACGGTGTCCCACAGCGTGAAACCGTCGTGAGCGGCAAGGAAGTTGATCGAACTGGTGGCAGGGCGCGACGAGTGATCGAACTGCACCGGCGAGCCAAGGACACGCTGCGAGAGCTTGGGGCTTTGCGAGGTGTCGCGGCGCCAGAAGGCACGTGTGTCATCGCGGAATTTGTCGTTCCATTCGCGGAAGGGCCACGGGAAGCCGCCAACCTGATAGCCGTTTTCGCCAACGTCCCAAGGCTCTGCGATCAGCTTGACGCGCGATAGCACGGGGTCCTGACGCATGGCGTTAAAGAATGCGCCCTCGCGTTCGAAACCGTCGGGCTCGCGGCCCAGCGTTGACGCCAGATCAAAACGGAAGCCGTCGACGTGCATCGCTTCGACCCAGTAGCGCAGCGAGTCCATGACCATGCGCAGCACCATCGGATGCGCCACGTTCAAGGTGTTACCGGTGCCCGTGACGTCGTAGCCGTAGCGCGGGTTTTCGGGGCTCAGCGCGTAATAGCTGGCGTTGTCGATGCCGCGGAAGCTGAAGGTCGGACCCATGTGATTGCCCTCGGCGGTGTGGTTATAAACCACGTCAAGGATGACCTCGATGCCTGCCTTGTGCAGCTTCTTGATGGTCTCTTTGACTTCGCTGACTTTCTCGCCCGACAGATACATGCGGTTGGGGGCAAAGAAGCCGATGGTGTTGTAACCCCAATAGTTCGACAGGCCCTTTTCAATAAGGTGGCGGTCCTGCACCATTGCGTGGAGCGGTAGCAGTTCCAGCGTGGTGATGCCCATTTTCAACAGGTGTTCGATCACCGGATCGGTGCCGAGGCCGGCAAAGGTGCCGCGCAGTTCTTCGGGCACGCCGGGGTGTTGCTGGGTCAGACCCTTTACGTGGGCCTCATAGATCACCGTGTCAGGCCAGTCGTGCTGGAGGATGCGGTCCGCGTCCCAGTCGAAATTCGGATCCGCCACGACGGCGCGGGGCATAAACGGCGCGCTGTCGCGGGTGTCCATTTCCAGATCAGAGCCGCCGATTGGGTAGGAAAACAGCGCGTCGTCCCAGTTCAGATAACCGCGCATCTCCATCGCGTAGGGGTCGAGCAGCAGTTTGTGCGGGTTGAAGCGGTGACCTTCCTCGGGCTTCCAAGGGCCGTGGACACGGTAGCCGTACGCCTGTCCGGGTTTGACGCCGGGCAGATAGCCGAACCAGATGCCGCCTTCCATGCGCGGAAGTTCAAGCTGCTGGACCTCATTGCCTTCGTCGTCAAAAAGGCAAAGGTCGACACGTTCGGCGTTGTCGGAGAACAGCGCAAAGTTAGTGCCTTCGCCGTCAAAACGCGCCCCGAGTACGTTGGGGCGCGAATTGGAAAGATCAAATGTTGTCGAAAAAGACGTATCTCTGGGCATCTATGTGTACCAATTATTGCGAAGCAAAGTGGCTGTGGGGGCGCTGGCTACTCATGGGGTGCATGAGCGTGCGTTGATCCGCGCGGCGGGCCAGCATTTCGGAAGTGACGAGGGTCGTGCCGCCATCGGTGCGGCGGAACCACCGAGCATCCTCGTCGTGGTCTTCACCGATCACGAGGCCCGAAGGAACTTCAGTTCCTGCGCCGACGATGGTTTTGGACAGGCGGCAGTTGCTACCGACCGAAGCGCCCGGAAGCACGACGCTTTCTTCGATAGTCGACGAAGCGGACGTCATGTCCGCAGGTTTGAAGTAGGCTTGGCCGGGTGCTTTGGGCAGACGGATCGGCGAGCCGTTTTCGAAGTCGAGCAGGGCAAGGCGGTAGGCATCCAGCGTGCCCACATCGCGCCAGTAACCTGGGTTGCCGTCGTCGCTATCGGGCAGGGCGTAAACGTTCAGTGTATCCTGTGCCAGTGCCATCGGCATGATATCGTGACCGAAGTCGTGGCTGGTGTCCTCGCGCTTGAAGGCCTCCATCATGGCATCGCGCAGCCATTCCCAGTCAAAGACGTAGATGCCCATCGACGCGAGCGCCATATCAGAACGGCCCGACATTGCGGCGGGATCTTTGGGCTTTTCGGCAAATTCGACGCAGCGGTTCGAGCCGTTGATGGCCAGCACGCCGAAACCGGTTGCTTCCATGCGGGGGACGGGCGTCGCTGCCAAGGTTGCCATCGCGCCCGATGCGCGGTGCGCCTCAAGCATGGCCGTGAAATCCATGTCGTAAACGTGGTCGGCGGCAAGGATCAGGACTTCCTTCGGGTTAATGCGGTCAACCTCGGCAAGGTTCGCCATGACTGCGTCCGCAGTGCCGCGATAACCTTGCTGGTTCGCGATCTTGGCACCATCACGCAGATGCAGGCCCTTGGCGAAACCACCAGCCCAAGCAGTCTTCATATGGCGGGTGAGGGTATTCGGCTTGTACTGGGTCGCCACGAGCATCTCGTCGAAGCCCGCGCGATGGACGCCCGACATCACGAAATCCACGATGCGTCCTGCGTCAGCAAAATGGACGGCCGGTTTGCATTCATGAGCAGTCAATTCGTGGAGCCGCGAACCCTGTCCTCCGGCGAGAAGGAAAGGCAGGCATCCTTTGGTCAGATTATCAGAGAGAGTGGCGGGGACGTCGAACATGGTTACCTCGGTTCGTGCGGCGCCGGCGCGTCTTCTCGCGCCGGAACCCTGTGGAAGGGACTGAACTGTTCGCTTGGCCTAGCAATGAGTAAACGTTGCAGTGCAGCGTAGGTTCCAAGGTCCCTTCACCTTCGGCCTCAAGCTGCCGACATATCGGCGGCAAGTTGCCTGACGAGGTAGATCGCGAAGGGCAAATCAGTGGTTTCGACCAAGTTTTCAGCACCTTGCGGAATGTCAGTATCGGCAGATTGTAGCGGGTTGAAATCAAAGCAGACTTCGATGCCGTCAATTGAGCGCTTCAGCTGCAATCCGGTGTCTGTCGCGGTCAGATCGACCGAAGCAGCGCTGAAAAATTCGGCGTGTTCGTGACGCAGGCGGGTAAGGGCGGTAATCAGCTGTGCTTTCTTACCTGCAAAGCCGTCGAGGGTGATGGAATGCTGCATTGCGGCAAAGTCCACGACCTCGCGGTTGTCAGGGTCGGTGAGGTGATAGTTGCCCTTTTCGCTGCCCTGATAGATGTCGGGAATGCCCGGCATCAGCATTTTGAGAGCTACCTGAATAAGCGAGAGCGTTTCTGCCTTCGCGATCAAGCGCTGGGCCTGCTCGGGCAGCTCGTCATGCCAGCGGGCGATGATGCCGCGTGCGGCGTCGAAGACAGGTTTTTCTGCCTCGTCATTGGGGTAGGGCCAGTTGGTGATGACCTTCGCCTCGCGCAGGGCCTTACGCATGTGCTCTTCAAGGCGGTCAGCGAGGTCTTCACGGTCGGTTTCCCAGATGGCGAGGGCATATTGCACCACATACCACGCGTCATTGGCCGAAACGCCATCGGGCATCTGGGCCATTTCGTGATCGACGAGCGCGAGGAATTCATCCGGAAGGTGGCTGCACGCCACGAGGCGCATCCGCGCATCCTCGGCGCGTTTGGTATCGTGGGTCGAGGTGAGCGTGATCGCTTTGGGCCAGTTCGTTTGGCGATCCATGAGCCAGTCGTTCAGCGTTTCGACGTCGATGGTGGTGTGATCCGGCTCCGACCCGACCTCGTTCGCGGCAAGGTAACGGTTGTAGCGGAAAAACGCGGTATCTTCCTGTGATTTGGCCAACAGCGCACCTGTCACCTGCTCGAAACGCTGGCTGAACGCGGTTTCATCCGCGGTGGATGGATTGGTGAGCATCTGGCCCATCTGGCGCGCGATATCGTCAGTGCGGAGGCCATCGGAGGCTTCCTCGATCACGGCCGTCCAAAGGCGCTTTTCTCCCGTCACTGAACCCGTTCCCGCACGGTAAGTGCGATAGCGCGGGAAGGCGGAGAGCAGGGCAAGGACGGCTTCGCGCAGGGTTTCATACCCCGGCTCGCTCGGCAGGGAACTACAGGCGGCGGCGGCCAGTTCAATCAGCTGGCCCAGCTCGGCAGCGAGGTCCTGCGTGATGACTTCCATTTTGCAGCCTGCCAGCATCGCATCGAAATCGTCGGTGATGCCGGTCGCCTCGCGCCAAGCGAAGTCGAGCTTCGCCAGACCTTCGGGAGGGGTCAGGAGGCGCACGATCTGGCGCGCGGCCTCATAGCCCGTGGTGCCCTGAACCGGCCAATCGGTCGGCAGGGGCTCGTCGCCGGTGAGGATCTTTTCAATCCAGATCGGGCAGGTATCGCCAGCTGCAGCGCGCAGGTCGTTCAGATAGCCGATCGGATCAGCGAGGCCGTCGATGTGGTCGACGCGCAGGCCGTGTACAATGCCATCTTTCACCAAGCGCAGCGGCAGCTCGTGCATCGCGTGAAACACCTCGGGGTCTTCGACGCGCATTCCGATCAGCGACGTCACGTTGAAGAAACGGCGGTGCGTGACCATGTCGCGCTCGCGTTCCCATAGACGGAGTTGCCACATCTGCTGGTCATGCACGGCGCGGATTTCATCTGGCGATAGGCCGAGATTATCAGGCGCGGTACCTTCGGCAATCGGTACGCACATCGGGTCGAGTCCTCCGACGTCGACTGCCATGACGACCTCATCGCCGTCTTTCTTCAGCGACACCTTGCCATCATCCACCATCGTGTCGAACGGGGCGGGCAGGAACGGGATCACCAGCCGCTGATCGCGGGCGATGTCAAAGTGCATGTAGTATTCGGATTGCTCACCACGCTTCAGCACGTCCCAGAGCCACTTGTTTTCCAGCGTGAACGCCGTGTGGTTCGGCACGATGTCGAGAATGATCGACATCCCATTTTCCTGAGCGGCTTTCGACAGCTCAACCAGACCCTCTTCGCCGCCAATTGTCGGGTCGATTTGTGCCGGATCGGTGACGTCATAGCCGTGGGTCGAGCCTCCATGCGCGGTGAAAACGGGCGATAGATAGAGGTGCGAGATGCCCAGATCCGCAAAGTAATCGAGCGACTGCCGGATCATATCAAACGTCACTCCGTTGCGAAGCTGGATGCGATAGGTCGCCGAAAGCGGGCGGAGAGGGGCGTTCATGAAATCACCTTTACTGCAATGGCATAGGGGTCGGTCGTCAGGTCGCCGACCGAGAAATCGGGGGAGTGGAGCATGTGGTCAGGGAAGGGGCCTGCCTTGCCGCGAAGCTCGGGGTTTTGGGGCTGGAGGCGAAGCGCGATGCAAATCTGCCCGCCCTTGAACGGCCACGCGACGTAGATGCCTTCCTCGCCGAGTAGGTCGGCATCAGTCAGGCCCTTTTCGCCAGACTTGAGGATGGGCACGATCTTCTCTTTGCGAAACGCCAGCAGGTCCTTAGTCAGCTGCTCCCAGTCTGCGCGATGCGGCGTGTCTTCTGGCCGGAACGGATAGGATGCGGCAGCGGTTTCAGGATCGGTCGGATCGCTCATCTTGCTGGCGTCGTGTCCGATGCTGGCCAGTTCGCGCGCGCGCCCTTCGCGGCAGCCTTTGGCAAGGTCACCTTCGAAATCGACGAAGAAGTTGAACGGCGCGGTTGAGCCGACTTCCTCGCCCATGAAAAGCATCGGCGTGAAGGGCGAGCAGAGCAGCAGCGTGTGTAGAACGCGCGCGGCGGTGTCGTTGCTCAGCGCAATCAGGCGTTCACCGCCCGCGCGGTTGCCGATCTGGTCGTGGGTCTGGTTGGAGTTGACGAAGGCGCTCCATGGCAGGTGACCGGCGGACGCGCCCATCGGTTCGCCAGCAGGGCGTTTTTGGCCCTCGTTGACCTGACCGCGTTCAAGCGCCAGTTTCAGATCACCGATAGGATCATGGGCGAATGGTTCATAATAGGCGAAATCCTCGCCCGTCAGCGTGCAGTGTACGGTGTGGTGGTAGTCGTCGTTCCACTCCGCATCATAGCCTGCATCGCGCAGATGCGGCAGGTTGCGCTCGTCCTCGGTGATCATGTGGATCGGGCGGCCCCAATCCTTGGCGCGGATCGCGTCGATCAGCGAGATCAGGAACGGGCGGTGGCCTTCCTCGCTGATCTGGTGGACGGCATCGAGGCGAAGGCCGTCGAAGCCGTAATCTTCCAGCCAGCGGATCGCGATGTCACCAAAATAGTGGCGCACTTCATCGCGGGAAAAGTCGATGCCAGCGCCCCAGGGCGTGTCGGTCTGGTGGAAGAACTCGGGGCAATATTCGCCGATGTAGTTTCCCGAGGGGCCGAAGTGGTTCATCACAAGGTCGAGGATGACAGAAATGCCAAGTTCATGCGCCTTGCTGACGAGCGCGACGAGGTCATCAGGCGTGCCATAGGCGTTGTGCGGCGCGCCGATAAGTACGCCGTCATAACCCCAGCCGCGATGACCTTCGAATTGCGACAGCGGCATGAGTTCGATTGCCGTGAAACCCAGTGCGGCGAGGCGTTCTAGTTCTGCGGTTGCGGCTTTGAACGTACCTTCCTTTGTGAAGGTGCCGACGTGAAGCTCGTAAATGACGAGGTCTTCCATCGACATGCCATCCCACGCAGGTGGCGGCGTTACTTCGGTCACAACCGACGAATCGTGCACATCACCGGACTGGAACCGTGCGGCGGGGTCGGGGCGGTCGTTGCCGTTGATGCGGAATGTGTAGGTGTCGCCGACTTCGGCAGGGATTTCGGCCCAGTACCAACCGTTCGAGGACGTGGTCGGGTGGGCGCTGCCGTTCAGAACCAATTCGACTGTTTGTGCAGCGGGCGCCCAGATGGCGAACCGCCAACGGCCGTCGCTGACCTTGGTCGCTCCCCATTGGAATTGAAGATCACTCGGCTCGAACGGGCGATCGATGCGCGTCATAGAAAGCTGCCCCATAAAGTATGTCCGTAAAGACAACCTTCTTGCAGGGCGCCAGTTCCCGGTTTTGTGAGATTCCGGTGCTTAAGTGTTAGCTGCGGTCGTAACGTGCCGCATATTCGAGCAACCGGTCGATGATCTTGCGACTTTGGACCGATGCGCCATCCAGACCGTCGGCGAGAGCATCTTTCAACGCTTCGACCTGCCCGCGCCGGATCAAACGCGCAGAGCTTTCGGCGACACTGGCGATATTGCCGAGCGAGTGGCGCAATTCCGAGATGCTTTGGCCCAGATCAGGATCGTAGGGCAGCATCTCGATGGCGGAGATGACGACGTAGGCGGCACCATCCTGCGGATAGCACTCAACTTCGTAATCCGTTCCGCCAAGTTGGACGTGCATGGAAGCGACATTGCCGCTTTGGGCATTTCGCACAGCTTCGGACACGCCAGAACTAGCTGCAAGAGCGGTCACCAGATCGGCGGGAGTGTCTGTAGAAGAGAGCGCCTTGAGGGACGCCAAGGACAAGTCGTCAGACGGCACAACCATACCGCCCAGCACGGGACGCCGGTCGCCCAGTACATAGGGCGCGACCTGGCCGTTAGGCAGGGTCAGATGTTGATGACGTGTCCCGTTCATGTCGTATCCCGAAGTTTAGGATCGGTATACGCAAGGATATTTTTCAGCGCTTGTCCACAGGTCAGCGCTGAAAAATGGGAAATTCGTTAATTATTTATTATGCGCCGCTTTGAAGGCCGCCATTAGCGAGTCACTGCTGAACGGTTTCTGCACGATTTTGCAGGGCGGATAGCTCGCCTGGATTTCCTCGGTTTCGCCGTAACCCGTTGCAACCACGAAAGGAGTTCCACGCTCGTAGAGCAGTTCGGCGACCGGAACGGACTGTTCGCTGCCGAGGTTCACGTCCAGTAGCGCGAAGTCGATCTGGTGACGCTCGATCTCTTCGAGCGCTTGCTGAACCGACGAAGCGATGACAACTTTGCTTGCACCGGCGCTTTCCAGAATGGCCGCAGCATCCATTGCGATGATCAGAGCGTCTTCGAGAACCAGAGCGGTGCCGCCGAGGTTGAAGCCGGACTTGTCGGCGCTTGCAACGTCTGTGGTGCTCACTTCGTTTTCGACCTCGATGATGCTGTTGATGTACGACGGCGGGACGCGGAAATTGGCGACGACGCCCGTGACGCGGTAGTGTATTTCGGCATCGCCACGCAGTTCGTGCGGGATGGATCGTTCGATGATAGTCGAACCGAAACCACGACGTGTCGGCGGGGCGACAGGCGGGCCGTTCTTTTCTTTCCAATCGATCAGAAGACCGCCGCTGCGGTCAATCGACAGGTCGATTTCGATGCGTCCGCTCTGGTCACACAGTGCGCCGTATTTCAGCGAATTGGTAGCCATTTCGTGCAGGACGAGCGCCATAGTGGTGTAGGCGGTCGGCGCCAGCATCACATCCGGGCCTTCGATCTTTACGCGGACGTTTTTGTCCATCGCGTAAGCTTCGAATTCCATACGGATCAAGGATTTGAGCGACGACGGCTCCCACTTTTCCTTGGTCAGCTGGTCGTGCGCGCGGGCGAGAGACTGGATGCGACCATCGAGGCTCGCAGTAAATTCGGTCAGCGTGTTCGCACCGTTCTTCGAGGTCGAAACAAGGCCGCGGATCAGGTTAAGGATGTTCCGGACGCGGTGGTTGAGTTCAGAGATCAGAAGCTGCTGGTGCTCTTGCGCGCGGCGCCGCTCTTCGTTGGCGGCGTCGGTCATCTTGAGGAAGATCTCGAGCAGCACAGTGCGCAGCAGTTCTGCCGCATGGAGCGAACCAAGGTCCCACGGCGCGCTTCGTCCGGCGACGTTTTCTTTCCAGACGTCGAAGCTCTTGCGCGGGGTGAGGCGCACGCCATTCGGGCCGGTCTCGACGGGCTTATTCGGGTCGCCCGCCCATTGGACGGTCTGTTCGATCGGACGACGGCAGAGGATGATGTAGTCGCGCGGACGCTTGGAAATCGGGATCGCGAGGATGCCGGCGCAGCGCTGAACGAAATCCTCGGCGTCGGGGTGCATCTTTACCAGATGATCGGTCGCGTAGACCGCAGTGCCGATACGGGTGTCGAGCATGCGTGCCAGACTGTAGAACTCTTCCTCGGTCGGGGTCGCTCCGGCGCGGAAGAATTTGCCGTCGGTATAGAGGATGATGCCGTCGTGCGGGATGACGCGCTCGATATCCTCGGACACGTTCAGCAAGCTGTCAGCGAGCGTACGACCGTCGGCCATATGCGCGATGAGCATGGTCTGCAGACGACCGGAATCAATTTCGACCTGAGCGCGGGCGTGCTCTTCCTGACGGCTGAGTTCGTAGGAGAACAGATGGGCGAACATCTCGATCGCGGTGCGGCGTTCGTAGTCGATATAAAGCGGCGAGTGGTTGTGGCAGGCAAAGAGGCCCCACAGCTCGCCATTTTTCATGATCGACACCGACATCGACGCCTCAACGCCCATGTTCTTGAGATATTCGATGTGGATCGGCGACACCGAGCGGGTCACAGCAAGTGACAGGTCCAGCGGCTGGCCAGCAAAGGTCTGCGGCGGCACGATGAGCGAGCCTTCGTCGTTCACGTCTGCGATCAGACGGAGCAGTGAACGTTTGTAGAGCGCGCGGGCCTGGACCGGAATGTCCGACGCGGGGAAGTTCAGACCGAGGTAGCGGCGCTCACCATCGGCGCGGTCTTCCGCCAGCACACGGCCAGAGGCATCGGGTTGGAATTGGTAGACCATCACGCTGTCAAAACCCGACAAGCGGCGCATACAGCGAGCCGCTTCACGGGCGAGGTCGGTCATATCCACCTTATGCTGAAGGCGGTTGATCAACGGATAAACCTCGGAGGTCACGTCCAGATCGCGCGGGCCGCTCTTGGGTTCGAATTCGATCACCATGTGCTTGCCGCTCTGGTGAAGCGAAATGTCATAAAGTCTATGTGCACCGCGTACGATCACGCCGAACATACGTACCACGCCAGACGGGTTGGCGAGGATGCTCAGGTTCTGGCGGATCCGGTCGAACGTGTCCGAAACGATAAGTTCGGTCAGCGGTTTGCCAAGCAGGTCGTTCGGCTCGATATCAAAGATGTCTTTGACGTTCGAGGACGTGTGCTGAACGATCCAATCCGACGACACAGCAACCAGCGCACCATAGGATTGAACGCGACCCAATTGGTGGATCGGCTCGCGGTCGCAGTTGGTGAGGTCGACTTGGAAGTCCGCGTTGTTGTTCATGCTTGGGCCTTTAGAAGTTCGGTCGCCTGTCCCGCAGCCGCCTGAAAGATGGCAAATCCGGCACCGACATCGTCGATGAGTTTGTCGGCCAATCTCGAGTTGCGGTCAACCATCTCTAGGCGAGCGCAGCAAGCAGCCCAGCCCCCTTGATCGGCCATTTCGAAATAGGCGGGCAGGGGGGTGATACCTGCCTCTGTCAGTTGGCGCGCTAGGACTTTGGTGCCGAGGCGCGAGCCGTAAAAAATGTAGTCAACGGCAAGCGGGTGCAGCTTGCGCGGCGCAATGGGGAGGGGGCGGTTCAGCGGCCGATCTTTGCAGTCCTGCATCAGGGCGTCGATCGCTTGGTCCATCGCTTCGCATGCCTCTCCGGCACGCTGCTCGCGAAGGGAACAAAAGCCAAGCAACTGGGCAGTCAGGAACCAATCGAGGTTTTCTGCCGGGGCATCACGAAATGGCTGGAACGTCGCTTCGGCCTGATCGTGGTGGGCACGCGAAGCGGTACGCAGGGTGAAGCGGAAGGACTGGTCCTTCGACGCGGAGTTAACCGGTGATGCAGGTGAGTTCACGCCACTGGCAAGCACTTGCTGCGCGGACTCGTGCAGCGGGGAGTTCATTGTCGTCTTCAATTGTCCCTCGGCCAGTTAAAGGCTTATTCAACCGTTAACGTGCGTACGGGCGTAAAGTTCCCGTGGATCACAAAAAAAATGCGCCGAACCGACGAAATTGTGGTCCGCGCATTTGAAGCGAGCAGAAAATGGATTGTAATCAGGCAGCTAGGACCGAAACGATCGAGTCCTCGATTTGATAGGGTACAGTCGGTTTCGGGCAGAAAATCATGCCCGGATAACGGCTGGAAAGTTCGTCCTCAGTGGCGTGAGCCGAGTGGAAGATGATCGGCACGTTCGCTTTTTGCAGTACATCGGCCAGCGCGAATACTTCGCCGCCGCGTACATTCACATCGAGGATCGCCAGCGTCGGCAGGCTTTCGGCCATGGCGCTGAGACCGCCGTCTACGCTCGGTGCAGGGCCCATCACGTCCAGGCCCATGTCTTCGACTATGAATTTCAGATCGAGAGCGATGATCGCCTCGTCTTCTACGATAAGAACCCGACCTGCATCGGACTCTAGTAAACCTGCTATTCTCGCATCCATGACTGCTCCTCGCTTTTATTCGTTCGGACGGTCTATGCGGATTCAAGGACTCTCGGACGGAGTTTGTTCCACGAATTATTCGTCGGCGATGCTCACGTATGCAGAAAGGTAACAAGACCTACCCGAATGCAACACTTTGATATGTGCAAATTTGCAATGAAGTGCGTCGCAGCTGTTGAAAAATCAGCAGAAAACGGTCCGGACCTCACCGGGGTTCAGTGCGGGTTTTGCAGTGCGGCGATCACGTGATGTGACCGCATTCGTGAGGGCTTCTGACAGTTTCTTGAAGACGTTTGATCGCTTGCGAGTGGACTGAAACACGTGTGGTCCGATCGCAGATTTGTCATTCTAAATATTTGATATAAGGACGCTTTCTGTCCCATAGGGCTGTAACACCTACCGAGACCGTGAATTTCCGGCGAACTTAGCCGAGCGACGCCCATGGCGCGATCTCACTGCAAAAAAAAAACACCAGATGAGGCGTCAAATTCCGCAGCTGCGAGTAGCCAAATCGGCCTCCTCAGCAAATTGCACAATAAATTCTACTTAACCCGCTAACCAAGGATGATTACACAATCAGAGGTGACAAAATGTGCAAAAATTTTTCTGCAGCAAATATTTTTTAACTGCGATTCGTAGCGCTTCGGGTGACCGTTCAGCGTAAAATAGGCTCCAGCGCGTCGTACGCCGGCGCATCGGGATCCCGCCATGCGACGGCTGCAAGGCTATCGGGCTTGAGCCGGTATTCCGAGAGTTCTGACCGCGACACCCAGCGCCGGTGGGACACCACGCCTTCGGGATCCGTCCACTCACCATAGAGGTCTCCGGACACGATTTCGCAGCGGAAATAGATGTCGACCTGATGGAAGTCGCCGTCCGGATCATGGAATTCGTTGACCAGACACGGCTCGCCAACCTTCACGGTGATCCCCGTTTCTTCGAATACCTCGCGGGAAAGGTTGGCAGGCAAGCTCTGGTGCGGCTCTGCACCGCCACCAGGAGCGCACCACAGATGCGTCCGCCCGCGCCATGCATTGACGATCAGGAGTTTGTTTTCGTTCATGATGATGGCGCGCGTGGCCAGCCGGATCGGTCGTTTCATAGGTTAACTGTGTACAATGACGTCCGGTCAGACAAGATACCCACTGCCGCACATCCTATTGCGCACTATAACCCAAGTCATGAAAAACATTCTCGCTTCACTGCTGCTATTGACGGGCACCATCGCCCAAGCTGACCACGAGGACGAATGCGTCGTTCTGCTGCACGGACTGGCGCGCACAGGGCTCTCGCTGATCGTCATGGAAACCGTGCTGGAGGCCGAGGGCTATCAGGTGGTGAACTCGGGCTATCCGTCGACCGAAGATCCGATCGAGGTGCTTGTGGCAGAAAATGTGGGGCAGGACGTGGCGCAGTGCGGGGACAAGACGACCCATTTTGTCACGCATTCCATGGGCGGCATTCTGGCGCGTGCATGGCTGTCGAACAACCGGCCCGAGAAGATGGGCCGCGTTGTGATGCTGTCACCACCCAACCAAGGCTCGGAACTCGTTGACGAATTTGGGGATTGGGCGCCGTTCGAGTGGATCAACGGACCTGCCGGCGAGCAGCTCGGCACCGATGACGGAAGCGTTCCGTTGGAACTCGGGCTGCCTGACTACGAACTGGGGATTATCGCGGGGAACCAATCGCTGAACCCGATCTACTCGGCGATTATCGACGGTGAGGACGACGGCAAGGTCTCTGTCGCCTCGACCCGTCTGGAGGGCATGACCGACCACATCGTGCTGCCCGTCACGCACACTTATATGATGAACAATATCGCAGTGATTTCAGAGGTCATGGCGTTTCTGGCGGATGGCCATTTTGACCACGACCTCGAAGTGCTTGGCGATGATCTGGTGCAGAGCGAGCCGGCGAATTAATTCGCCGGACCCGTGATGCGGTTGATGTGGCCCATTTTGCGGCCCGGCTTGGCTTCGGCCTTACCGTAGAGGTGGATCGCGACGCCCTCTTTTGCGTAGTCCGGAATGCGGTCCACGTCGTCGCCAATCAGGTTTTCCATCACGACGTTGGAATGGCGGGTGCCATCACCGAGCGGCCAGCCGACGACAGCGCGGATGTGCTGTTCGAACTGGTCGACGACGCAGCCGTTCTGGGTCCAGTGACCGGAGTTGTGAACGCGCGGAGCGATTTCGTTCACGATGAGACCTTCGCGAGTGACGAAGAGCTCAACGCCCATGACGCCAACATAATCCAGCTTGTTCAGGATCTTAGCGGCCAGCAGCACCGCATCGGTGCGCTGTGCGGGCGTCAGGCGGGCAGGGACGGTGGTCGTGTCGAGGATACCGTTCTTATGCACGTTCTCGCCCGGATCGAAGCAGGACACAGCACCATCCAGACCGCGAGCGCCGATGACGGACACTTCGTGGCTAAAGTCGACAAAACCTTCGAGGATCGACGGTGCGCCTGCCATGTCGGCCAGCGCCTGTGCGGCGTCTTCGGGAGCCTTCAGGCGGGCCTGACCCTTGCCGTCGTAGCCGAAGCGGCGGGTTTTCAGGATCGCGGGCAAGCCGATTTCGTCGATGGCTTCGGCCAGATCGACCTCATCGTCGACAGCGGCGAACGGAGCGGTCTTGAGGCCGAGGTCGTTCAGAAACGCCTTCTCGACAAGGCGGTCCTGCGACACGGCAAGCGCTTTGCGGTTCGGACGGATTGGACGCACGGACTCGAGCATGTCGAGCGCGGAGGTTGGCACGTTCTCGAATTCGTAGGTGATCACATCGACCGAAGCTGCGAAATCGGCGAGCGCGTCGACGTCCTCGTAAGGGGCAGTCGTCACACGGTCGGCGACATGACCAGCAGGCGGGTTGGCCGAAGGTTCGAAAATGTGGGTTTTGAAGCCGAGGCGAGAGGCCGCGACAGAGAGCATCCGGCCCAGCTGACCGCCGCCCAGAATGCCGATTGTCGCGCCGGGCTCTAGGATATCAGTCATCGGAAGGCTCGTCGGGAATGGATGCGGAAAGGGCGTCGCGCCATGCGTCCAGTTTTTCAGCGAGGGCAGGGTCCTGCAGCGCGAGGATGCCAGCGGCCATCAGGCCCGCGTTGGCAGCACCTGCGGCGCCGATTGCCATGGTGGCAACAGGGAACCCCTTGGGCATCTGCACGATGGAATAGAGCGAGTCGACACCCGACAGCGCCTTGGTCTGAACCGGAACGCCGACAACGGGAACGCGCGTTTTCGACGCCATCATACCGGGAAGGTGGGCCGCGCCGCCTGCGCCTGCGATGATGACCTGAAGGCCACGCTCGGCAGCGGTTTTGCCGTAGCTCCAAAGGCGGTCGGGGGTCCGGTGGGCCGAAACGATTTTGGCCTCGTAAGAGATGCCCAGTTCGTCGAGAATATCGGCGGCAAGTTTCATTGTCGGCCAGTCGGACTGGCTACCCATGATGATGCCGACTTGGGGTGTAGTCATCGCGTAAAATCCCCGCTGCTGTCAGGAAGCGGCACTATACAAAGCGTAGGGGAAGGTGCAATCGTCAGGCGATGATATCGGGGAGAATTCGGTCTTCGATCTGGCTGATCTTGTCCTTGAGGACAAGTTTCTGCTTTTTCAGGCGTCGGATCGTAAGCATGTCAGCCGAGCCTTGGTCTTCAAGTGCGCGGATCGCTTCGTCCAGATCGCGGTGTTCGGTTTTCAGGACACTGAGTTTGACCCGAAGGACCTCGACCTGTTCCATCCTTGCGGATTTGTTCATACTTCACCCGAGCAATGGTCTTGCATCATACTGACAACCTACGCCTTTTTTGGCGTTCCGCCTAGCCCTTGCGAAGTCGGTGGCATCATCCCATATTTGAAAGCAAGAGGTCGCCGCTTTTCGGGGCCTTTTGACGGTCGCTTGAGCAAGGACATGTCGAATGACAAAACTGACTTTGGGAACCCATCCCTTCTTACTGGGGTTCGAGCAGCTTGAACGGCTGGTCGAGCGCACTGCCAAAACGGGCAATGACGGGTATCCTCCGTACAATATCGAACAGACGTCGGAACGGTCCTACCGGATCACTCTCGCCGTTGCAGGCTTCCGCGAGGAAGACCTTGCCATCACGGTAGAGGACAGCAGTCTCGTGATACGCGGGCGCCAGGCCGATGACAGTGACGAACGCATCTTCCTGCATCGCGGCATCGCTGCCCGCCAGTTCCAGCGCACCTTCGTTCTGGCCGACGGAGTCGACGTAGGGGAAGCGGTCCTTGAAAACGGCCTGCTGCATGTCGATCTTAATAGGAAGGTCCCCGACAGCGTGGTGCAAACCATCAAGATCAAAAGGAGTGCGGAGGCATGAACCAGAATTTCGAGCTCGATAAGAACGACGATCGCATCGTGTATGTGAAAGAAGTTGCCGTGGCCGACCTCCCCGACGAGGTGCAGGAAAAGGCCGGTGATCTGGAAACGCTCTTCTCGGTCCACAAATCCAACGGCGAGCAACTAGCGCTTGTCGCGGGACGCGAGCTTGCGTTTTCGCTGGCCCGTGAACACGACATGGATCCCGTGACCGTTCACTGATCGGAACGCACATCGCAAAAGACAACGAAGCGCCCCGAGGGGCGCTTTTTTATTTTGCCAAGCGACAGAAACGGGCGCCTTCTACGTAGCAAGGAGAAGCAATTTCGGAGCCCGTTATGTCCACCCCATTGAAATACACCCGCACCCAGATCGCATTACACTGGTCGGTCTTTGTGTTGCTGTTCGTCAGCTTCGTCAGCCACGATGGTATCAAGGACGCCTACCGCAGCTTTATGCGCAACGGCGCGGCCGAGATGTCGGTCGGTGCCTATGTCCACATTATCGTCGGCATCGTCATTCTGGCGCTTGTCGTCTGGCGCATTGCGTTGCGCTTCACCAATACTGCTCCGCCCGAACCGAAGGGTGGGCTGCTGGGTCTCGCTGCCAAAGCGGTTCAGTTCATTCTTTATGCCGTGTTGGTCATCCTGCCCGTGTCTGGCCTGATTGCATGGTTCGGCGGCCTGCATGACGCGGGCGACGTTCATGAGACGATGTTCACGCTAGGTCTGGCGCTTGTTGCGCTGCACATCATCGCAGCGCTGGTTCACCAGTTCTATTGGAAGGACAACCTGCTGGCCCGCATGAAGTAACAGCGCCTCTTTAAAGCAAAAACGCCCCGCTTTTTTGAGCGGGGCGTTTTCGTTTGTCGCAGGTCTCTGGCTTACTTGCCGGAGATAAGGCCCATGCTTTCGAGCTTGAGCAGTACCTGGTGTGCGCAGTTGTCGACGTCGACGTTCTCGGTCTCGACGACGATCTCGGCGTTGACCGGAGTTTCGTACGGATCCGAGATGCCGGTGAACTCCTTGATCTTGCCTTCGCGCGCCAGCTTGTAGAGGCCCTTGCGGTCGCGGCGTTCGCATTCCTCGATCGAGGTTGCGACGTGCACTTCGATGAACGCGCCGTAGGCTTCGATCATCTCGCGGACGGCGCGGCGGGTCGCGGTGTAAGGCGCGATCGGCGCACAGATGGCGATACCGCCGTTCTTGGTGATCTCCGACGCGACGTAGCCAATGCGCTTGATGTTGATGTCGCGGTGCTCTTTCGAGAAGCCCAGCTCCGACGACAGGTGCTTACGCACGACATCGCCATCAAGAAGCGTGACCGGACGGCCGCCCATTTCCATCAGCTTGACCATGAGCGCGTTCGCGATGGTCGACTTGCCCGAGCCCGACAGGCCGGTGAAGAACACGGTGAAGCCCTGCTTCGAACGCGGCGGCGAGGTGCGGCGCAGTTCGGTGACGACCTCGGGGAACGAGAACCATTCCGGAATTTCCAGACCTTCGCGCAGACGGCGACGCAGTTCGGTGCCCGAGATGTTCAGGATGGTGACGTTGTCGCGATCCTCGATCTCGTCGTTCGGCTCGTACTGGGCACGTTCCTGCACGTAGACCATGTGCTTGAAGTCGACCATTTCGATGCCGATTTCTTCCTGGTGTTCGCGGAACAGATCCTGCGCATCGTACGGGCCGTAGAAGTCCTCGCCTGCCGAGTTCTTGCCCGGACCGGCGTGGTCGCGGCCGACGATGAAGTGGGTGCAGCCGTGGTTGCGGCGAATGAGACCGTGCCAGACGGCCTCACGCGGACCGGCCATACGCATCGCAAGGTTCAGCAGCGACATGGTGGTGGTCGACTGCGGGTACTTGTCGAGGACAGCCTCGTAGCAGCGCACGCGGGTGAAGTGGTCGACGTCGCCCGGTTTGGTCATGCCGACAACCGGATGGATCAGCAGGTTGGCCTGTGCTTCGCGCGCGGCGCGGAAGGTCAGTTCCTGGTGCGCACGGTGCAGCGGGTTACGGGTCTGGAAGGCCACGACCTTGCGCCAGCCGAGCTTGCGGAAGTAGGCGCGCAGCTCGTTCGGGGTGTCGCGGCGGGCTTTGAAGTCATAGTGCACAGGCTGCTGTATGCCGGTGACCGGACCGCCGAGGTAGACTTTGCCGGCGGTGTTGTGCAGATAGTTGACGGCAGGGTGGGCCAGATCGTCGGCACCAAAGACCTTCTCGGCTTCGCGCGACTTGTTCGGCACCCATTTGTCGGTGACGGTCATGGTGGCGAGGATGACGCCTTCCTGATCGCGCAGCGCGATGTCCTGACCGATCTCGACGGTCTCAGCGAAAGCTTCGCTGACATCGAGATTGATCGGCATCGGCCACAGCGCGCCGTCGGCCAGACGCATGTTTTCGACAACACCGTCATAATCGGCTTCGGTCAGGAAGCCCTTCAGCGGATTGAAACCGCCGTTCATCAGCAGCTCGAGATCGCAAATCTGACGCGGGGTCAGATCGTGCGACGTCAACGAAGCAGCTTCCAATTTCAGTTTCTGGGAAGACTCGTGCGAGACATAAAGCTCGGGGATAGGGGCCATATCCATGGACGTACTCTCAATTTGATTTCGGCAATGCCGGACTTGGACGCTGCCTAGACCCGCAAGGGGCAAGTATTCAAGCGTTTCGGCAGGATTGCGGCGAAAAAGGATGCATTCGGGGGAGTCTTGCGGTCGGGCAGACACAAACATGTCGGCTTGCGCCAGTTCTGGACCGTCATCCGCGCAAATTCCGGTTTGGTGGAACAGGCGTTTCGTTCGCAGCGCTACCGCGCCTGTGGATAAGAAAAAAACTCCGGCGTTTGTAGCGCCGGAGCATCGTAGTTGGTTCAGGTCGATCAGACCTTAACGATGTCGCCTTCGGGCTGGAGCTCGCCGAGGTAACGCTCTGCATCGAGCGCGGCCATACAGCCCATACCGGCCGAGGTGACGGCCTGACGGTAGGTGTGGTCGGTCAGGTCACCGGCAGCAAATACGCCCGGAATTGCGGTGCGGGTCGAGCCGGGCTCAACTTTAACGTAACCGCCGTTGTGCAGTTCCAGCTGGTCTTTGACCAGTTCGCTGGCAGGGGCGTGGCCGATAGCGATGAAGACACCTGCGGCTTCGATATCGGTGATCTCGCCGGTCTGGACGTTTTTCGCTTTGACGCCGGTCACACCCTTCGGCTCGTGATCGCCAACCACTTCGTGAATTTCGTGGTTCCAGAGAACCTCGACCTTCGGGTGTTTGAACAGGCGATCCTGCAGGATCTTTTCGGCGCGCAGGCTGTCGCGGCGGTGGATCAGGGTCACCTTGGTCGCGAAGTTGGTGAGGTAGAGCGCCTCTTCCACAGCAGTGTTGCCGCCGCCTACAACGACGATTTCCTTGCCGCGATAGAAGAAGCCGTCACAGGTCGCACATGCCGAAACGCCGAAGCCCTTGAACGCGTCTTCGGTTTCCATGCCGAGCCACTTGGCGCGGGCGCCCGTCGCGAGGATGACGGTGTCTGCAGTGTAGACAGTGCCGCTATCGCCCTTAGCGACGAACGGGCGCTGCTGGAGGTCGAGATCGACGATCAGGTCGGTGATGATTTCGGTGCCCATGGCGCGCGCGTGCTCTTCCATGTTCATCATCAGTTGCGGGCCTTGGATTTCTTTCTCGCCCGGCCAGTTTTCGACCTCGGTCGTGGTGGTCAGCTGACCGCCCGGTTCCATACCCTGCACGAGGATCGGGTTGAGCATCGCGCGGCTTGCATACACAGCGGCGGTGTAGCCGGCAGGGCCGGAGCCGATGATGAGCAGCTTGGTGTGGCGGGTGTCGGACATGTCAGCCTCTTTCCATTGCGGTTCCCACCCGATATAGACCCGCGGCCTGCGTTCGAAAAGGGCGTCTGGCAAGCAATACATCCTGAAAAACAAATATATACTCTTGCGTAAGGATGTTGCGCAAGTTTGAAATATTGTTGCGCATTGATGCTGTACTGAGTAATCTCTGCGCAATAACCGAATGAGGAATAAAATGCCGGGCAGCAAACTCGACGAAATCGATCGTATGATTCTGGCAGAACTGCAGGCGGACGGTCGTATGACCAACGTCGAACTGGCCAAACGCGTCGGTATTTCCGCCCCTCCGTGCCTGCGCCGTGTGCGCACTCTGGAAGAGCAGGGCTACATTCGTGGTTACCACGCAGACGTCGATAGCCGCGAGCTGGGCTTTGAAGTCCAAGTCTTCGCGATGGTCGGTCTTTATAAGCAGGCCGAAGCTGATCTGTCCGCGTTCGAAGCACTCTGCCGCGGCTGGCCGCTCGTACGTGAGTGCCACATGCTTAATGGTGAAGTAGACTTCATCCTCAAGTGCGTTGCGCCCGATCTGCGCACGTTCCAGAGCTTCCTGACCAATGACCTTCTGACTGCAGACAACGTCTCGCAGGTCAAAACCTCGCTCGTCATTCGCGGTGCCAAAGACGAGCCCGGTGTTCCGTTTGAAGTTCTCGAAGAACGTCTCGCACGCGAAGCCTGATTTTTCGGAAGATTTACAGAAAAGACGACCCCGATGTAGTTGCGCGAGAGGCTTGTGCGCTGCGGGGTCGTCTTTCTGTTGAGTGATCCGACCTCTGGCCGGACAAGCGGGCGCGCAATACGCCCTGAACTTGAGCCAGCGTTTGCCAGAATGTGGCAGAGGTTGTCAAACTTTTTGCATCATTGTGCTGCAATCGGGAACGCTCACCGACGGCAGTACCCTGATTGTTGACCGAGAACATTCAATCTCCGCTGCGGCCGGATTTCCGTAACCCCGAATCGAAAAATGGCGGCCCATCGGACCGCCAGTACTCTCGAGAATAACAGGGGAGGAGAGTAGTCTTACGCCGCTGTCTTTGCCTTGACCGGAGCCGAGGCAGCCTTGCGGCGGATAATCAGGTCATCGCGACGGGCGCCACGCTCCCACGGGAGCGAAACTTCTTCGGTTTCAGCAGCAGCAATGATGGTCTTGAGCCAGCGCAGTTTGGTCATGTCCGTTATCCCTTCTGTTCCATGCCCGTCGGGGCGTTGAAGTCAGTTATCAGGGTTAACAGGGGCAGCACTAAGGCAGGTCTGTGCCGCAATTTTGGAATTTGCGTAGGGCAGAAAATTGATCGTCTGCGCGTAGCTACGTCCTTGTTTTATTGGGGAAATCTCAGCGCTCAGAAACAATAGCGCACAACCTATTGGGATTGTTTCGCTGCAATTGTGGCGGGTTTCTGGCGGATGCGTTCTATTTCAGAGCCGGATAGCAGCGATCAGACGTCCGTAGTCCGCTTCTTTGCGATGCGTTGTCCGGCGGTAGCTATAGAAGCGGTTCACGTCGGAATAGGTGCAATGCCCTGTCCACTCCGCATCACCGATGCCGGCTTCGCGCAGCTTGTGGAGGCCGAACATCGGCAGGTTGAACAGGTAACGGTCGCCTTCGCCGTTCGCAAAGAAACGCGCGTATTCATCGTCTTCGACAAGAAACGCATCAAGGAATTCGGGTCCGACTTCGTAGACGCGCTGGCTTATGGTTGGCCCAATGATCGCGACGGTGTTCTTGCGATCCGCGCCGATGGCTTCCATTGCGGCGAGGGTGTTTTCCAGCACGCCCCCGAGCGCACCTTTCCACCCAGCATGGGCCGCACCGACGACGCCTGCGTTGTGGTCGGCGAAAAGCACGGGCTGGCAGTCGGCGGTCAGGATCGACAGCGCGAGGCCGGGTACGTTGGTGACCATCGCATCCGCAGCGGGGCGAGGCTCCGACGCGTCGGTGATTGTGAGAACATCGGCCGAGTGGACCTGATGCACACCGACCAGCGCGTTTTCATCGACATCCATCGCTTCGGCGACGCGATTGCGGTTCATTGTGACCGCTTCACGCATGTCGGACGAGCCGTACCCGCAGTTCAGCCCTTCGAAGATGCCCGAAGACGCACCACCTTTGCGGCCGAAAAAGCCATGCTTCAACGTGCCAAGCGAACGGTGAGTAATGATGTCCAGAGTCATGCTTCCAAGCCTGCAGGAGGTGTGCTGTTTGCGGGGTAAAGCCCGATTACTTTAAACAGGTCGCCCATTTCTGCGGGGTGGGTCAAGCGGCGATGGGCCGCGATGTGCGATTCCAGTGCGTTACCGCTCAGTCTGGAGGCAAGTGCCCGCGCGCGGTCCGTAATGCCGAGCCGTTCGAGGAACACGCCCTGCGGCGTGACGCGTGTGAACTTGGCGGGGGCTGCGTTCAACGCGATCGCTTCGAAATCAACGTGGCACGTCAGGTCGGCACTGCCGGGCTCGGCTAGCGGATCGGTGCGTTCGTGGCCTTTGAGCGCCTGAAGCGTATCGCCGAGCGAGCGCCAGTCACCGTAATCGATGAACAGCGCCAAGCCGCCGTGGTTGTCGATGCGCTCTCCGATCTGGGACGTGATGGCGGGCAGGGCGGAGCAGACCTCGACCAAATCGCCGTCGTTTGTGTCCTCCAGCCGGTGCTTCAGCATCTCGAGCGGCGCTGCGGTCGAAAGGCCGAAGGTCAGCGCGTCGTCCTCGACCCCTATCACCCGCTCGCGCCAAGCATCACCATCGCGAACAAACTGACGGACGGGGAGGGCGTCGAAAAACTCGTTCGCGGCGAGAAACAGCGGACCCTCGGGCAGGTCGGCAATCTGGTCGTGGAACGCTTTGACAGGGACCCGCTCGGCTTGCGCTTTGCGGAGCACAGGTGACGCTTCGACCAGATGGACATCCAGCGCTTCATGAAAACCGGGAACGCCCTTTGTCGCGCGCAGGATGTCCGCCATCAGCGTCCCGCGACCGGGGCCGAGTTCGGCAAGGATGCCCTTAGGCTGTCCCTGATCTATCCAAGCCTGCGCGATGCAGAGGCCGATGACCTCACCGAACATCTGCGAAATCTCGGGCGCGGTGATAAAGTCGCCCTGCTGTCCGAACGGATCGCGGGTGGCGTAGTAGCCGTGCTCGGGGTGCAACAGAGCTTCTCGCATGTAGTCGGCGAGCGTCAGCGGGCCCGTGCGAGCAATGCGGGCCTTCAGGATATCCGTCAGCGCCGTCATGCGCGCTTCCGTGCCCAGATGACGAGGCCGATGCCGATGATGATCATTGGCAGCGAAAGGAACTGTCCCATCGTCAGGCCGTAACCGCCGATATGGTAGGCAAGGCCCAGCGGGTTGCCTGGCGTCTGGAACTGCGCGTCCGGCTGGCGGAAGAATTCGACGATAAAACGGGAGATGCCGTAGCCCGCGAAGAACACGCCTGTGATGAGCCAAGGGGTCTTCAGCGCGCCGCGGCGGAACGCGAGGTAAAGCAGCACGCCGCCAAGGATCAGACCCTCCATCGCGGCTTCATAGAGCTGCGAGGGGTGGCGGGCGCAGACGGGCAGAAGGCACGACTGTGCCGCTTCGCCCGGGAAAATCACAGCCCACGGCACATCGGTGACGCGGCCCCAAAGCTCTGCGTTCACAAAATTCGCGATGCGGCCCAGCAACAGCCCGAATGGCGTACCGAGCGCCATGCTGTCTGCCACTGATCCGAGGCGCAAACCCTTCACCCGCGAATAGATTAACACTGCGAGGATCACGCCGAGGAAGCCGCCGTGGAACGACATGCCGCCCTGCCAGACCATCATGATCTCTGCGGGGTTGGAGAGGTAATAATCGAGCCGATAGAACAGGATGTACCCGAAACGACCACCCAAAATGACGCCGACGATGATCCACGTCATCAGGTCTTCGAGCGTCCGCTTGTCCATCGGCGGAGTGTCGTTATGCCAGAGCGCAGGCCTTGACAGCGCGCGGCGCACGGTCAGCCAGCCAAGGCCGATCCCGACAATATAGGCCAGAGCATACCAGCGCAGGGCAAACTCGTTGCCGAAGAGGTTGATCGAGAAAACCTCGGGTGAAAGATCGGGAAAGGGGATCGCTGCAATCATGACCGAGTGATGATGCGCCGCGCGCAAGGTGTCAACGGCTGACGGGGTTGTCACGCACGCCTTGGCAGCCCATATAAAGCTCGAGCAATGCCGGAGTGACACATGCAGACGCGTAACAAGATCCTTGATGATTTTTCCCAGCTGATGACCAATGCCATGGGCGTGGCCCAGGGTGCCAAGGACGAAGCGAACAACGCTATGAAGTCCATGCTGGACCGCTGGCTGGCCGAACGCGACTTCGTGACCCGCGAAGAGTTCGACGCTGTCCGCCTGATGGCCCAGAAGGCCCGCGAAGAGAACGAAGCGCTCAAGGCGCGGCTCGACGCACTGGAAAACAAGTAAGACATCGGGGCGCCATCGGGCGCCCTTTTGTTTTCCGCAAAGGGATGGTGCGGATGACACAAACAGGGCTGCGTCGCTTGACGTGGGGATGCCATTGAGCGTTACCGCCCTATAGTCCATCCAAGTTCGGCATGTTACGGACGAATTGATTGGGGATGGCAATGCCAGCGACTACAGCGCACAAATCTGTGCTGCGCTATTTTTATCTTGCTTTTATAGTCACTGCTATCGGTCTGGTGCTGAGCACCTTTGTCGGCTGGAGCATGCACGGCACCGTCAAGGGCCTCGTGAATGTTCTGTTCATCACGGCGGTCCTGTCCGTGCTGGAAATCTCGCTTTCCTTCGACAACGCCATCGTCAACGCCAATAAACTGCGGGAAATGACGCCTGTCTGGCAGCACCGTTTCCTGACGTGGGGTATCCTGATCGCGGTCTTTGGCATGCGGATCGTGTTCCCCGTTCTGGTCGTCGCGATTGCCGCCAAGGTAGGGCCGCTTCAGGCGGTCAATCTGGCTCTGTCGCATCCACACGAATATGCCGAGATCATGGAAGGCGCCCGCGTGCCGATCAGCGCATTCGGCGGCACATTCCTTTTGATGGTCGCGCTTTCCTATTTCTTCGACCCCGACAAAGAGGTCCACTGGCTCCCCGGTGTGGAGCGTCTGATGGCGAAGGTCGGCGGCGCGAAGTTCCTCGTCGTGACCATCGTTCTGGGCACGATTACCTTTGTCTCCAGCCTGTTCGATCCGCTGATGAGTTCGCTGTTCCTCCGCTCCGCGATCTGGGGACTGCTGACGTTCCTGCTGGTCGAGGTGCTGAGCGATTATCTTGATACGGGCAACACGGGCGTTGCCGCGTCGGGCGGTCTGGGCGCGTTCCTCTACCTCGAAGTACTGGACGCGTCGTTCAGTTTCGACGGCGTAATCGGCGCGTTTGCCTTGACGCAGAACCTTTTCATCATCGCGATCGGCCTCGGCATCGGTGCGATGTATGTGCGATCAATGACGGTGATGCTGGTCGAGAAGGGGACCTTGAACGAATATCGCTACCTCGAGAACGGAGCCTTCTGGTCGATCCTCGTGCTTGCGATTATCATGTTCGTGCAAGTCACCCACCACGTACCCGAAGCTCTCACCGGCCTCATCGGGGGCGTCTTGATCGGAGCCTCGTTCTTTGCATCCGTCCGGCACAACCGCATCCATGGAAGCTGATCGCGAAGTCGACGCGATCGGCCTGCTGTGCCCGCTGCCTGTGCTGAAGGCCCGCAAGGTGCTCGAAGCGATGGAGCCGGGGCAGGTGCTGCGCCTGCTGGCATCGGACAAGATGGCGGCGGTGGACCTGCCGCTTTTCTGCCGCGAGGCGGGACATGAGTTTCTGGGCGCAACGGATGTCGATGGCGGCACGGCCTATCTGATCCGCAGGAGCTAGCTTTCCAGATCTTTGGGCGTGTTGAAGTTGCGGAAGATGTCGCCGTCGAACCGGACTTCCTTCGCGCCGACCTGCTTGGCCCAGCCCATCACACGTCGCTCGCCACTTTCTAAATATGCGCGCAGATGTGGTGCAAGGCTGGTCTGCCAAAGACCCAACGTGGGATGCGCCCGCCATTCGCCGTCCACCAGCGAGGCGGCATAGGAGGGGGCCGTCAGCCGCTGTACCAGATCGTGCGGCAGGCAAACCGTATCACCGGCGACGACAAGCACTTCGTTGCCCTCGGCCCATTCCAGCGCAGTCAACAGTCCCGACAGCGGTCCGCAGTCGGGCAGGCCGTCCGCGACGACTTCGCCATATCCCGCATACCGCGCTGGATCGCCGCCCGCGTTGATCGCGATATCTCCCACCTGACCTGCTAGGCCTTCCAGCACATGCTCGATCAGCGGACGCCCGCGCCAGTGCATCAACGGTTTGTCGCCGCCGCCCATGCGCGTGGCCTTGCCGCCTGCGAGGATGACTGCCGGTGGTTTGTGCATAGCTCGCCTTTCCTTTTCCCGCGCATCCTGCAATCCTGCGCGTACCGTCACAAGAGGAAGCCATGCTCGGCTATATCATCGCGACCAAAACGCAGACCGCCAATACCACTCTGACCGAGGTGTCTCGCCGCTTGCTGGCGGAAGGCGTCACGCTGGTCGGTGCCTGCCAGATCAACGACGATCCGCAGGACGGCACGCCCTATCACATGGACCTGCACCTGATCCCCGATGGCGATATCATCCGCATCAGCCAGAACCTCGGCCCGCTGGCGTCGGGTTGCCGACTGGATGGGGCCGCGTTGGAGCAAGCTGCTGGCAAGGTTCAAACAAAGCTGTCAGGTGCGCCGCAGATGTTGCTCGCCAACAAATTCGGCAAGCAAGAGGCTGAGGGACGCGGGTTCCGTCCCGTGGTGGGCGAAGCGCTCGCCGCCGGAATTCCCTGTCTGCTCGCCGTGCGTGACGAAACCGTACCTGCGTTCATCGAATTCACCGATGGCATGGGGGAAGAGCTTCCCAACGATGTCGATGCGGTGATGGCGTGGGCCAAGCAGACGTTGCTGGAGACAGCATAAAGGGGCCCGAAGGCCCCTTTTTTCAGTTCGCTTTCTGCTCGTCCGCCATCCGCTTGAGGGTTCGGCGTTTCGACGAGAACGAGAAGATCAGCACACCCACCGTCACAATCGCGATCATGATCGTCGAAAGCGCGTTGATCTGCGGTTTCACACCGCGCCGCACTTCCGAGAAAATCTCGATCGGCAGGGTGGTGGCGCCGGGGCCTGTGGTGAAGGACGCAATCACGAGGTCATCGAGCGACAGCGTGAACGCGAGCAACCAGCCGGAGATGACCGCAGGCGCAATGTTCGGCAGCGTCACATTGATGAACGTGTCGAATGCCGACGCGCCAAGGTCCGACGCGGCTTCTTCCAGCGACTGGTCGAAGGTCAGCAGGCGGGACGATACGACCACCGACACGTAGCACATCGCGAAGGTCGTGTGTGCCAGCACGATGGTCAGCATGCCCATCTGGTTGAACATCGCCTTAAACAGCAACAGCAGCGACAGACCGAGGATCACGTCCGGCATCACGAGCGGCGCGTAGGTCATGCCCGAGAAAAGCGTGCGGCCGTAGAACTTGCCTCCGCGCACCAAGACATAGGCCGTGATGGTGCCGAGGATCGTGGACAGCGTTGCCGTGGCGAAGGCCACCCGCAATGTCACCCAAGCGGCGTCGAGGAACTTCTCGTCGTGGAACAGTTCGCCGTACCACTTGGTCGAAAAGCCGCCCCAGATCGCGACGTTGCGGCCACCGTTGAACGAGAAAATCACGAGGATGATCATCGGGATGTAGAGGAACGCGAAACCCAGCGTCAGCGACGTGAGGTTGAACCAGCTCATTTTCTTCATTGGTCAGCCTCCGCCTGTTTTTGCTGGTTGCGCTGGAACAGCACGATCGGGACCACGAGGATCAGCAGCAGGATCACCGCTACCGCAGAGGCCACCGGCCAGTCGCGGTTGGAGAAGAACTCTTCATACAGGATCTTACCGATCATCAGCGTGTCTGATCCGCCAAGCAGCGACGGGATTACGAATTCGCCGAGCACGGGGATGAACACGAGGAAACAGCCCGCGATGATACCCGGCATCGAAAGGGGCAGGGTGACGAGCCAGAAGCCTTGCGTACGGGTGCAGCCAAGGTCTTCGGCCGCTTCGAGCAGCGAGACGTCCAGCTTTTCCAGCGTCGCATAAATCGGCAGGATCATGAACGGCAGGTAGGTGTAGACGATGCCGACATAGACCGCGAAATTCGTGTTCAGCATGGTCAGCGGCTCGTCGATGATCCCGAGCCACAGCAGGAAGCTGTTCAGGAACCCTTCGCGACCCAGAATGCCCATCCATGCATAAACGCGGATCAGGAACGAGGTCCAGAACGGCAAAATAACAAGCATCATCAAGGTCGGGCGCCATTCCTCGGAGGCTTTCGCCATGCCGTATGCAATCGGGAAGGCGACAAGCAATGTGATCGCGGTCGAGATGATCGCGATTTTGGCCGAGGACAAATAGGCGGTGTAGTAAAGCGGGTCGCTGGCGAGGAATTCGAAATTCTCGAAGTCCAGATTGCCGAAGAACGACTTAAGGCCGGTCCATCCCTCCGACATCTCAAGCGTCGGGGTATAGGGCGGGATCGCGATGGCGGGGTCCGACAGTGAAATCTTCACCACGATGATGAAGGGCACGAGGAAGAACACCAGCAGCCACAGGTAGGGTACCGCGATCACGGCAAGACGGCGGTTGATACGGTAGGCCGCGACGAAAACCGCGAAGGCAATCAGCAAGCCGCCGGTAAAGTGGCTGCCATCCGCTTGGTTCAGCCAGATCAATGCGACGCCTGCCACTGCGAGCAGGGCGGCAAGGACCAGATCGGCCTTACTGGCGTATGCCGACTCCAGAGTTTGGGAAAAGCGCATACCGCCCCCTTACTCGGTCAGCACAACGCCGGCGGTGTCGGTCCACGACAGCCAGACATTGTCTTCCCAAGTGAAGTCGCGGCGCGACAGGCGGCGGCTGTTGGTCATCGAGGCCTC
The DNA here is from genome assembly GCF_015220045.1 of Marivivens aquimaris. Lineage (NCBI taxonomy): Bacteria > Pseudomonadati > Pseudomonadota > Alphaproteobacteria > Rhodobacterales > Paracoccaceae > Marivivens > Marivivens aquimaris. The sequence goes on from NZ_JADBGB010000001.1 coordinate 259,189, forward strand.
GACCTTCTGACCGTTGCCCAACGTGACGAAGTAGCTCGACAGGTGACCAAGGTAGCCGATGTCGAGAATGGTGCCGTGCGCGTGGTTTGCGCGGTCGGTCATCGGTTCAGAAGTCACAGCGATTTTCTCGGGGCGGATGGCGTAGGACACGCGCTGGCCGTCGGTGATGTGTTTGTCCGTCTTGGCATGGATCGGCGCGGCACCTTCGGCGTAGTGGATTTCGATCCCGCCTTCGACGACCTTTGCGTTGCCTTCGATGATGTTCACATCACCAATAAAGTCGGCCACATAGACGCTGTTGGGCTCTTCGTAGATGCCGGAGGGCGTGTCGACCTGAATGAGCTTGCCGTTGTCCATGACCGCGATGCGGCTGGCGACGGTCATCGCTTCTTCTTGGTCGTGGGTCACGATGACGAAGGTCGTGCCCGTCTTCTCCTGAATGTCCATCAGTTCGAACTGCGTGTCGTTGCGCAGCTTTTTATCAAGCGCGCCAAGCGGCTCGTCGAGCAGCAGGAGCTTGGGTGCCTTGGCGAGCGAGCGGGCGAGGGCGACGCGCTGGCGCTGGCCACCGGATATCTGGTGGGGTTTGCGCTTGGCAAACTTCTCAAGTCGCGTGAGACGGAGCATCTCTGCAACGCGGTCCTTGATCTGGTCTTTGGGCATGTCGGAGCGGCGCAGACCGAAAGCGATGTTGTCGAACACGCTCAGGTGCGGGAACAGCGCGTAGCTTTGGAACATCATGTTAACGGGGCGCTTGTTTGGGGGAACTTTCACGATGTCCTGTCCGCCAAGAAGGATCTGGCCTTCGCTCGGCATCTCGAAACCTGCGAGCATCCGCATTAGCGTGGTCTTGCCGCAGCCCGACGGGCCGAGGAGAGCAAAGAATTCCTTGGCGTAGATGTCGAGGGTCAGGTTGTCGATTGCGGTGAAATCACCAAACCGCTTGGTCACGTTCTTGAACTGGATCAGCGGCTTTTCGTTGGGGTCATTCCACGGGGCAAAGACTACCGGCGTTTTGGAAAGTTCGGCCATAATTCCGAAATGCTCCTTGTAAAATAGGACCCCGCGCCCGTGTTTCAGGGCGCGGGGCAACAGGCATCAAATTAGATGCCCGATTTGATCTTGGTCCACAGACGGGTCAGCGTACGCTGCGAACGCGCATCCCACGGGGTTGTGGTGTAGAGGCTTTCGAGCGTGGCTTCGTCCGGATAGATCGCGGTGTCGCCGATGACGTCTTCGATCAGGTACTCTTGCGAAGCGAGGTTGCCGTTCGCGTAGTAAACGTAGTTCGAAGCCGCAGCCATGTTCTCTGCGTCCATGATGAAGTTCAGGAACGCGTGGGCACCTTCGGGGTTCGGCGCGTCAGCCGGAATGGCCATCATGTCGAACCACATCATCGCGCCTTCGGCCGGAGCGTTGTAGGCAATCTCTACGCCGTTGTCGGCTTCCCAAGCACGGTCACGCGCCTGAAGGATGTCGCCCGACCAACCCAGAGCAACGCAAATTTCGCCGTTGGCGAGGGCGTTGATGTATTCCGAGCTGTTGAACTTCTGGATGTAGGGACGAACAGCCATGATGACTTCTTCGGCCTTTGCCAGCGACTCTTCGTCGTGGCCATCGGGGTCCATGCCTGCGTAGGCGAGGGCAGCCGGAATGACTTCGACCGGAGCGTCGAGCAGTTGGATGCCGCATTCGGACAGTTTTTCAGCGTTTGCCGGATCGAAGATCAGCGACAGGCTGTCGAGCGGAGCGTCCTCGCCGAGGATTTCCTGAACCTTGTCGACGTTCACGCCAATACCGGTGGTGCCCCACATGTAGTTGATGGCGTATTCGTTGCCGGGGTCATACTCGGCGGTGCGGTCCTTGATCAGGTCCCACAGGTTTTCCGCGTTCGGCAGCTTCGAGTAGTCGAGCGGCTGAAACGCGCCCGCAGCGATCTGGCGCTGAAGGAAAGTGCCGGTCGGAACAACGACGTCGTAGCCCGAACCGCCCGAAAGCATCTTGGTTTCCAGAACTTCGTTCGAGTCGAACACGTCATAGACCAGTTCATAGCCGGTTTCGGCTTCGAATTTGTCCAGCAGTTCTTCGTCGATGTAGTCGGACCAGTTGTAGACGTGGACTTCTTCGGCAGCGGCAACCGAGCCGAAGGCCATCAGTGCCGCGATCGGCAGCATCGTCTTTTTCATGTTTGATCTCCCATGTTGTACTGTCGGTCACGTTACCGACTTTCGAATTTGATCAAAGTACAGTGCGTCGTGACCGTAGTTATTGGCAGTGCCACTTTGCATCCCGCCACGGTAGCGACGAAAAAACAAGCATTGTTGTAGGTCAGTTTTGCATTATCGACAGCAGATGGCGCGAATTTGGGCGTAATGTTAAGCTTGTTCCCGACAAGCGGGTGCCGCAAACCACCTAAATCGGTGTGATCGAAAATCCATCGTCGTGTCCGTTGAAAGGTGCAATCCGGCATCGCGATTCCCGTCCGGATGCGCTGACCTCCGGTGGCAATTTGATCAAAATACTTGACAGTAGACCTGCTTAAAATATCCTCGCCACAAAGGACACCGGCCCGAGGGCCGCCGACTGTCCGCTCTATTCCGCCCTTTGCAGGAGCAGCTATGAACCTCATCAGCACCCAGACCCCGACCGCCGAACTTCAGGCGCTCGATTCCGCGCACCACATGCACCCGTTCACCGACGCCGAGGGCCTTGCTGCCAAAGGTGCCCGCGTCATTACCCGCGCGGAAGGCGTTTGGCTGCAGGATAGCGAAGGGCACCGCATCCTCGACGGTATGGCCGGTCTGTGGTGCATGAACATCGGCTACGGCCGCGACTCGCTGGCCGAAGTCGCCGCGCGCCAGATGAAAGAACTGCCGTACTACAACACCTTTTTCCAGACGACCCACGTCCCCGTCATTGCGCTGTCCGCAAAGCTGGCCGAACTGGCGCCGGGCGATCTGAATAACGTCTTCTTCGCTTCGTCGGGTTCGGAAGCCAACGATACCAACCTGCGCCTCGTGCGCCGCTACTGGCAGTGCAAGGGCCAGCCCCAGCGCCGCATCGTGATCGGCCGCAAGAATGGCTACCACGGTTCGACCATGGCCGGTGCGAGCCTTGGCGGCATGGGCGGGATGCAGGACCACGGCGGCGGCATTATCGACGGCATCGAACACATCAACCAGCCGAACTGGTGGTCCGAAGGTGGTGATATGTCGCCCGAGGACTTCGGTCTCGCCCGCGCGAAAGAGCTGGAAGACAAAATCCTCGAAGTCGGCCCCGAAAACGTCGCTGCCTTCATTGGTGAACCGGTGCAGGGTGCTGGCGGCGTGATCGTTGCTCCCGATACCTACTGGCCAGAAATCCAGCGCATCGTCGACAAGTACGGCATCCTTCTGATCGCTGACGAAGTCATCTGCGGCTTCGGTCGTACCGGTGAATGGTTCGGCTCGACCACTGTCGGCATCAAGCCCGACATCATGACCATCGCGAAGGGTCTGTCTTCGGGCTACATCCCGATCGGCGGTTCGATCGTGTCGGACGAAATCGCGCAAACCGTCGGCGCGCAGGGCGACTTCAATCACGGTTACACCTACTCGGGTCACCCCGTTGCGGCAGCCGTTGCGCTGGAAAACCTGCGTATCCTAGAGGAGGAAAACCTCGTCAGCTACGTGAAGAACGACATCGGGCCGTACCTTGCAGAAAAGTGGCACAGCCTTGCGGATCACCCGATGGTGGGCGAGACCAAGATCGTCGGCCTGATGGCCAGCCTCGCGCTGACCCCGAACAAGGACGCCCGCGCCAAATTCGCCAGCGACGAAGGCACCATCGGCTTCATGACCCGTGAGCGTTGCTTTGCCAACGACCTGATCATGCGCCACGTTGGCGACCGCATGATTATCGCTCCGCCGCTCGTCATCACCCGCGAAGAGGTCGACGAACTGATCGTGCGCGCCCGCAAGTCGCTGGATGAAGCCTACGAGCAGGTGAAAGAGCAGGGTCTCTTCGTGGCGAAGTGATGGATTTCCTGACAGCAAACGACAAGCTCGGCGAATATCCGTCGAGCTGGTACGCCGCCACGGCAAAGCCTCTGCCCCCTCAGCCCGCGCTGCGGGGGCATGTGCATTGCGACGTCTGCGTTGTGGGCGGCGGTTTCACGGGCCTCTCGACTGCGCTGCATCTGGCTGAGCGCGGCTACAAGGTGACCTTGGTCGAAGCACAGCGCGTGGGTTTCGGTGCTTCGGGCCGCAACGGTGGTCAGGTCGCGCAAGACCAGCGGCTCGATCAGGAAGAGCTGGAAAAGATGATGGGCAAGGATATCGCCCGCCAGCTTTGGGCCTTGGGGCAGGAGAGTGCGCAGCTTGTCCGTGACCTTGATGCCAAGTGGGATTGCGGTGCCGGTTGGGTGCCGGGGATCATCCACGCGGACCACAAAGAGCGGTTCGTCGGGCATTCCCATGCCTACGCCGAGAAGCTGAACCGCGAATACGATTACGATCTGATCCGCCCGCTGGACCGCGACGAAATCCGCGAACTGGTGGCATCTGAGGCCTACCACGGCGGCACGCTCGATATGGGCGGCGGGCACATCCACCCCCTCCGTTTCGCGCTGGGCCTCGCCCGCGCCTGCCAGCAAGGCGGGGTGACCATCTACGAACAGACCCGCGTGGTCGACATCGTGGACGACAGCCCTGCGCAGGTCATCTGCGAGCATGGCACGGTCGAGGCCGACTATGTCGTGATGGGGTGCAACGGCTATCTTGGCAAGATGAACGGCCACGTCGCGGCCCGCGTCATGCCGATCAACAACTTCATCGTGGCGACCGAGCCGCTGGACGACCCCGATGCGGTGCTCAAAAACAATCACGCCGTTGCCGACAGCAAGTTCGTCATCAACTATTTCCGCCTGTCCGAGGACAACAGGATGCTGTTCGGTGGGGCAGAGAGCTATGGCTACAAGTTTCCGTCTGACATTGCCTCGCTTGTCCGCAAACCGATGTCAGAGATTTTCCCGCAGCTTGCTGACGCCCGTATCGACTACGCTTGGGGCGGCACGCTCGGTATCACAATGAACCGGATGCCGCATTTCGAGCGACTCTCGGGCAATGTTCTGAGCCTTTCAGGCTATTCGGGCCACGGTGTCGCGATGGCGACGCTTGCGGGCAAACTCGCTGCCGAAGCTATTGCGGGGCAGGCCGAACGGTTCGACCTCATGGCTTCCGTTCCCACGCCGCGCTTCCCTGGTGGTGCTGCGCTGCGCTGGCCGCTGCTGGTGCTCGCAATGGTCTGGTACAGTATGCGGGACAAACTTTGATCCGTCTCGCCGTGCCGTCGGACGTCGCCGCGATCACCGCCATCGCGTCGGCATCCTTCGCGCACTACGTCCCTCGTATCGGCCAGCCGCCTGCACCAATGGTTGCGGACTATGCAGAGCTGGTGAGTTCGGGCGGCGCCTATGTATTCGAGGACGAATTGATCCTCGGCTATCTCGTTCTGGAAGTGTTGGACGACGCCATGCTGCTCGACATCGTCGCGGTGTCACCTGAAGCGCAGGGTCGCGGGGTAGGGAAGGCGCTAATGGTCTTTGCCGAAAATCAAACGTGCGCCGCAGGTTCGAGCGCGATCCGCCTCTACACCAACGCGCTGATGCACGAGAATGTCGGGCTCTATGGCAAGATTGGCTACGTCGAAACGGGGCGGAAAACCGAGAACGGCTTTGACCGCATCTATATGGAAAAGCAGCTTTAGCTCATCGACGAGCGAATCTGATCAAAGCCCTGCGCGATGTCGGCGTAGATCGCAGCGCCGACACCCGTCGCGTCCTTACGGCGAAGCGCTGCAATCGCGTCCGCGTGTTTGTCGTCCAGCGTCGCGGTGCCGAACCGCCCACCCATGACCCGCAGGCTTGGACCCATCCGCAGCCACAGCGTATCGGCCAGTGCGACCGTCGTGCGCGCTTCGGATGCCGCGTAGAGCGTGGCGTGGAAACGGTAGTTCTGAATGAGGTAGCTGCGCACATCACCACGGTCGATGGCGCGGTTGACCTCTTGGTCGATGGCCTCAAGCTCCAGAATTGCCTCCGGAGTGATCTTTTCCGCAGCCCAGATGGCCAGTTGCGGCTCTAGCGCCAGACGTGCGAACGCGAGTTCTTCGATGTCGTCAGCCCGAAGAACGGGCACGCAAACGCGGCGGTTGCCAAGAAATTCCAGCGCGTTTTCGGCAGTCAAACGGCGGATCGCTTCACGCACAGGCGTCATGCCCGCGTCAAGCTCCTGCACCAGTCCTTGGATCGTCACCGCTTGCCCCGGTTCCAATTCGCCGCACAGGATCATCTCGCGCAGGCGGCGATAGACCAATTCGTGGGCGGGAACCTTCGGGCTTTGGGCGTCGTCCAATCTACGATCCTTTCGGCGGTGTTTCTCGCGATAGTGGCGCACCGGAACGAAATGATCAAATTCGTTTTGTCAGGCGAGGGAGCCTTCACCGAATTTCAGGATAATAGGGACGATCAGATCCTCTTCGTCGTCGAGGTGCCGCTGGATCAGACGGTCGAGACGGCCAAGGTCGGTGTGGAACGTGCCCGCTGCATCGCGCAGAGCAATCGGGTCGTCCAGTTTCTGCAACGTGTTGTTCGCGGAGTCGACAAAACCCGCCAGCAGACCGTCGAGCGATTTGTGATCGCCGTCCAGCAGTTCGAACCCGTACTCCAGCCGCTCGTCCATCTGCGAGAGGCGGGGGAAATAGTGCATGTCCTCGATCTGGTGGTGGCCGTGCAGGTTGTTGACGAACATCGAGCCATAGCGCGAAATCCGGCCCGCAAATGTCTGCGCAGACCCGCCATCAAGCAGGCTCTCTGTCTCGCCATTCATCGCAGTAAGCAGGCGGCGGAACTCCATATGCTTTGACAGCCAGAATTCGACGAGACCACGGAAGTTCGGGTCCTGCTCCCACGCTTCACGCGGAAAATCGGCCAGCAGGACGCGGAGCGCCTCCGGCAGGCCGTCTCTGTTTTCAAGCGAAAGGTCCATTAGTAGTCCCGTTCATAGTAAATACCGATCGAGGTTTCGCCGTCCGATCCGAAGGAGCCCTTGGCCGTGATGTCGTTAGTCACATCGAGGTTCAGGTTGATTTCGGAGGTACCGTCGGCGCTGACCGTGACGTCGGTATAAACATTCTCGCTCAGGTATTTACCAGCCCGAACCGCGGCGTTGCCCGCGTCGTCGGTCGTGATGTCGAGGTCATCAAGGCCCGCATTCATACGGAAATCATTGATGAAACCGCCATCGCCGCGACCTGCGAGCGTACCGACGGCAGCGGCAAGCTGGACGGCTTGCAGCGGGCTGATCGACGACAGGTCACGCCCGAAGATGAGCTGCGATAGTACTTCGTCCTGCGGCAGTTCCGGCGAGCTTTCGAAGGTGACCGAGGGATCGCTGACGGGGCCAGCGATAATGATGCTCACGTCGGTACCCGTTTCCGCCTCGGTCTGTGCGACCAGTCGGATGTAGGGGTCGAAATCGCCTTGCAGGGTGATAATACCCTCGGACAGATCGAACCGCTGCTGGAGGATGTCGAGGCGCCCACGGATCAGGCTGAATTGGCCCGACGGGATGACCTGATTGGTCGTGCCGCTGATCTGAACGCTACCGCCAAGCTCGGCATCTAGGCCGCGACCACGGATGAATACGCGAGACGGCGCATTGATCGTCAGGTTCAGCGGATAGGCCACGCGGGTGCCGCCGCTCGTGGTGCCGCTGCTGGATGCATTGGCAGCGCCGGCACGGCTGAGCGTCGCGCTCACATCGGCAGGAGTGTTCAGGTGGATTACCTCCGGCAAGGAGCCGAGGCTACCCACGGTGGAGGAGGGCACGCGCACCTCGGTCCGGCCGAGGTTGACGACACCGCCGATGACAGCACCGCCCGTGAGGCCACCGTTCAGTGTGACTTGGCCCGACGCGGTGGTTTCATAGAGCAGCGGGTCACGAAGAACGATCTCTTGCAGTCCGATGTTGAGGTTGGCGGGGTAGTTGCCCGACAGACCGACACGGCCACCCACGCTGATCTGTCCACCCTGACCGGATTGGCCATTCAGTGTGATATCAGCCGAGCCGCCGCCCAGCGTGACGCGGGCGTTGATGCTGTTGAGCGATTGGCCCAGCGTCGGCGCCGATAGAGCGGCGTTCGTCGTGGTGATGGTCCCGCTGACCGAATTCAGCGTGGCAGGGCCGTTGATGCGCAGGTTGAAGTTCGCCAGACCACTCAGACGGCGAGGTTCGAGCAGGCCATTGATCAGACCGAGCGGCGCGCTGCCATCAACATCGAGGTTCAGATTGCCGCTGGTCGAGGCAGTGCCTGCGATATCGGCTTGCGTACCGCCAGGGCCGGTCGCCGAAACGTCAATGTTCCAGTTGTCGCCTTGCTGGCGGGCGGTGCCGTTGGCGGTAAGTGGGCCACGAAATTCTGACGTGAACATGCCGATGTCGGCCAGACGCAGTTCGAAGTCTGCTGCCGATTGACCGTCGGTGTTGTCCAGATCGCCCGTCAGCGAAATGTTCGGGAAGCTCAGATCGAGGCCGCGCACGCCGAACTGGTTGCCTTCGCGGGTGATCTGGCCCGACAGGCGACCAGTGCCAGCAAGTAGTTGGTCTACCTGAGTATTCCCGATGCCGAGGCTGTTTGCGGTCGATGTCAGGTCGATCACGAACTCCGACGCATCGCGGGTCGCCTGACCGTTGATACGCGCATCAAGTGCGCCGCGCAGCGACTGGCCGGTGAGGCCCGCAAATTGGCTGAGATCGGTGAGGTGCAGGTCGCCATTGATGGTGCCAAGACCCTCTTGCGGCAGGGACAGGGTCACGGTGATCAGGTCTTCAGCACGCGCGATCGACGCGTCACCGCTCACGCGGCCTTCGGCATCGAGGCTACCGCGCGCGTTAATTGCGAGGCGGTCGCTTGCACCGGGGAAGACGTTTTCGGCATCCGTCTCAACATCGACAGCCGCCGTCAGGATCGCGTCGGTATAGCTCAGGTCGCCAGTGAGCAAGGTTTCGGGTGTCTCGATCCGCAGGTCTTCGACACGAGTGCCTTCCTCGTCGCGGATCAGGTGCACGTCGACGGTGCCGTCACCGGCGATGAGGTTGTCGACTTGCTCGATTCCCACGGTAAGGTCGGTTGTCGCCGCATCAACCGTGAGGTCGGCTGCGCTCGACAGGATGTCGATGGTGCCGGACACCTGCATATCCGCCGAGCCGCCAAGGCCGGGCAAATTGGCGAGCGTTGCAAAGCGTCCCAGACCTTGCACGGAAAGGGTCAGATCGGGCGTCACGCGAACTTCGTTTTCCAGCGTCTCGATCGTCGCGGTCAGGTCGCCGTCGATGCCAGAGCCGTTGAGGGTGAATTTGCGCACGTTGATCGGCTGCCCTTCGGCATAGTCGATGCCAAGCTCACCACTGAGGCGGGAGCCGAGTGCCTGCGCCGTGCCGATATCGTCAAGTTCGATACCATTGGCGGCATAGTTCAGATCGACGGTGACAGAGCCGTCCTCGCGGCTGATCGTGCCGCCGCCGGAAAGTTCCAGTTCGGGCAGCGACAGTCCGGGACGGCGGAAGCCGTTGGCGCGGATGTTGGCCGTCCACGCTTCGCCCGCGTTCTGGTCGAAGCTGATGTCGAGGATCGCATTGTCGATTTCGGTCTGCGGGCCGGAAATCGGCAGGATGACCGGCGAGCCGTCGGGGCTCTGCATCGTGCCGCTCAGACGGAAACGCTCGGGCCACCCGTCAGCGCCAATAGCAAGGTCGCCGGTCAGGTCGAGCGATTGCGCGTCGAGGTTCAGGTCGGACAGGATCACGCGGCCATCGGGGTCTTTGCGGCCTTCGGCGATCAGTTCGATGTTCTCGCCAAAGAAGTCGCGATATTGCGGCATGAACAGCGCGGTGACGTCACCGCCGACATCAAGACGGAAGGTCTGCGTCGCGGCCTCGGTGCTGCCTTCAGCGGGCTGTTCAGTTGCCAGAACGACGTCGCCCGAGAGGCGTTCGACGCCGTCGGTCGCGATGGTCAGGTTCGCAGCGTAGTCCGAAATCGGGCCGGAGCCTTGGAGTTCAAGCAGGACCGCGGGCTCACCGGGCAGGCCGATGGTGGTCGCAGCCAGACCTTCGGGGCCTTCTTCAAGGCGCATGGTCAGGTCAAGCTCGCGGGTCGCGTTCGAATACGCGGCGTCGATCAGGAATTCACCCTGCTTGTCATCGGTCCGGCTGGCCGCGAAATTGGCGGAGCCTTCACCGCCCGAGAGGCTGGCCTGACCCGAGATGTTCATCTGCACTGGCTCGCCCAGCAGCGTCTCGCCCAGATCCAGCTCTCCGATTTCGAATTGGTCGACTTTGATCGAAACGGGGAGTTCCGGTAGCGCGAAGGGCTGCGCGGTCGGTTCGGGCGGGGCAGCCTCGGTCTGGGGCGCGCGGATGATCTCGATCCGTCCTGCGGTCAGTTCGGAAATGTCGATCTCTCCCCCCAAGAGGGCAGAGCGGTCCCAGTCCAGAACCAGATCCTGCGCGTCGAGCCAGATGCCTTCGTCATCGCCGATGGTGAGGCGGTCAATGGTAGCGCGGGAGCTCAGCGCACCTTCGAAGCCGTAAATCTGGACAGAGCGACCCGCGCTCGAAAGCTGGTCCTGAATGAAACCTGCGATCAATCCACGGTCTGCGGTTTGTTGTTCTTCGTCCTGCGCCCATGCGGTGACGGGCATGCAGGCGACTGCTGTGATGAGTAGTTTACGCATTAGAATGCCTGCCCGATACCAATGTAGACGTCCACGTTTTTGCCTGCGTTCTCGCCCGAGGCGGAGGTCGCAACGTCGAGCCTGATCGGGCCGATGCCTGTGTTGTAACGAAGGCCGAGACCCGCACCCGCGTGGTCGTCGCCGTCTTGAAGAGGGATTTCGCTGCCACCGACGTAGCCGTAGTCATAGAAACCCACGACGCCGATGCTGTCGGTCACATCAAAGCGCGCCTCGACCGAGGCAACGGCTAGGCTGAGACCGCCCGAGTAGACGCCGGGGGAGTATTCATAGCCGAGCGACTGGTAGCTCTGGCCGCGCACGGTACCGCCGCCGCCCGAATAGAACAGGTAGTCGGCAGGGGCCTCATCGGCGTCCACACCGAGCACGCTCCCGACTTGGCCGCGCGCTGCGAGGGTGAAGCGGTTATCTTCACCAAAGCTGCGGTACACGCGACCGTCGAAGTAGACGCGGCCGCCGGTGCCAGCGTTGTCGATGCCGATGAATGGCGTCAGCTCAAGATTACCGTACCACCCGTCTTTCGGGTTCAGCGCATTGTCGCGGTGATCGACCTCTCCGGTGAGCGGGATCGTGGCCAGTACGTACTCGCGGTAGCCGAAGTCATCGTCGGTTTTCGCCGCGATGAAGCCCAAACCGCCGGTGATGTAGGTATATTCGCCGATCTGGCGGTCGACGGTGATCGAGCCGGTCAGCTGGTCGAGGAAATAAGTCGGCTCGTCCTTGCGTTCGAGGCCGAGTTTCACGGTCGCGGTGGTGTCGATCGCAAACGGGCGGGGGTATTTGAACAGCAGGTTCAGCGCATAATCGACGCCGCCCGTATCACCCGCAATGCCCGAAATCTCGCCGTCGAGGCGGAGGCTTTCCGCGCCGCCGAACACATTGCGGTTCAGCCAGTAGGCGGTCAGCGACAGACCGTCGGTCGAGGACACCTCGGCACCCGCTCCAACGCGGTAGCGGGGCATCTCGGCGACTTCCATTGTGATTGGCAGAGTGTTGTTCGGGCCGATGGTGTCGCTTTCGACCATGGCCACAGACGAAAACGCGCCGGTTTTGCGGAGACGCTCGGCAACTTGGTCCAGCTTCTCGGGCGAATAGATTTCGCCGGTCGGCATCCCCGCGATACGCAGGATTTTCTGCGTCTGGACCATTTCGTTGCCTTCGACCGCCAAGGGGCCAAAGGTCAGTTGCGGGCCGGAGCCGATGACGACAACCGCGTCCAGTTCTTCGTCCTGATGGCGTGCGGTAATGCGCTGGCTTTCAACCTCGGCCTTGGCGTAGCCTTCTTCGCGCCACGCGTTCACGCCGGTGCTGACAGCAGAGCGGATTGCGTCGACGCGGGCGACCTCGCCGCTGCGGAATTCTTCGGGCAGTTCTGTGCCTTGGGGGACAGGCGCAACCTCGGCGCGGCCAAAGTCGAAACGCGGGCCTGCGGTAACCGTCATGATGACGTCGCTGATCTCGGTGGGGCCACCGAGCGGCGCGATGGTGGAGGCTTCGCGTCCGTCAATCTGAATGGAAATCGTCGGGCCGTAGTAGCCTTCGGAATAAAGTCCGGTCAGCAGACGTTCATAGTCCGCACGGGCCGCCGCGACGACGTCCTGCGCGGTCGCCCCGCCTTCGTCGAGAATGCTTTTGACCAGCGACGCGCTGTCAAGCTTCTGCTGCAGACTGTCTTCATCGACACGGATTTCGAGGTTTTGCGCGACACCCGCAGTGCCAACGCCGACTGCAAGCAGCCCGACTACCAGTTTCTTCACAATGCCCCCGTCACCACATCTTGCGTCATAAAATAAATTTCGAGTCACCATAGCCTATGCACTATCCGGATGACATGACCACTACATACCACGCGGGTTCCCGCCTATCCCATCACATGTAACTGATCCGCGAGCGGGCCGCTTCAAGATAGAGCGCATTGATACGGGCAGCGGGGATTGGTATCCAATGCGTCCGGAGGCCGATATGACCCAATCCCCCCGCCGAAAATCCATCGGCTCCCAGCGAAATCCTGAAACAATCGCGGCGGTGCGTGCAGCTGCCGAAGCTGTCCTTGAGCAAAAAGGGCTGGCGGGTTTCACCATCGAGGCCGTTGCCAAAGAGGCACGGGCTGGCAAGCCCACGATATACCGTGGATGGGGCGGAAGGGCAGGATTGTTGCTCGACATATACCAATCCCGGAAACCTGCGGACCTGCATCCCGACACGGGGTCCGTCCGTTCGGATATCGCTGCGTTTCTCGTCAATCTGATGGACAGTTGGGAAGGCACCAGCGCGGGACCGATCTTCCGCTCCATTGTGGTTGAGGCGCAACAAACCGCAGCATCGCGCAACGCGTTGGACGGCTATTTCGTCGAGGTGATCGCGGAAACCGAAGCGATGCTGTCTCGTGGCGCAGCGAACGGCGAAATTTCCAAAGACGCCAACCTTCCGCAAGCGGCAGAGATGCTGCTGTCGATCACTGTGCAGCGTTTGCTGTCAGGGCGGAGCCTTGGGGTTAAGGACGCGGGCTTGATGGCCGACATGATCCTGAGCGGCATCGCGCCTCAGACGAACGGATCGTCCTCGTAACCCACGCCTGCGAGGTAGAGTCCCTCGGGCGGACAAACGGGGCCGCAAGCCGAGCGCTCCTTGGCCTCGAGCGCTTCAGTCACGTCATCGGGCGTCCAGCTGCCTGCGCCGACACGCTCCAATGTGCCGACGAACGAGCGCACCTGATTGTGCAGGAACGAGCGCGCGCGGACGTGGAAACGGAATTCCTGCGCGTCGGGGCGTTCGATTTCCTCGACGCGCAGTTCATCGAGTGTCCGCACGGGGCTGTCGGCCTGACATATCGATGAGCGGAACGTCGTAAAGTCGTGCCGACCGAGCAGTCTGTTCGCACCTTCCTGCATTGCCGCACCGTCGAGCGGGTTTTTCACCTGCCAGACAAGTCCGCCCTCATGCACGAGCGGCGCACGGCGCACGACCAGACGGAACAGATACCGCCGCTCGTTGGCCGAAAAACGCGCGTGCCAGTCATCGGCGACGCGTGCGGCTTTAACGATGGCGATAGGCTGCGGCTTGAGGTGGTAATTGAGCGCTTCGGACAGACGAAACGGATCCCACTCACGCTCCATGTCGCAATGCGCAACCTGATGCGTCGCGTGAACGCCCGCGTCGGTACGGCCAGCGGCAGCGATGGTGTGGGCGCGAGGCTCCAGTTTCGCCAGCGCAGCCTCTATCGCGCCCTGAACGGACGGCTGGTCGGCCTGCCTCTGCCATCCGGCAAAAGGCGCACCATGGTATTCGACCTGAAGAGCATAACGGGGCATGTCAGCCCGATAAGCCGATGCGGCATGGATTTCAATGCTGCGCGCACCCTACCAATGGCAGGCATTCCGACCTATCTATCTGGCAGGGCCGAAACGGAGAGACCATTGCCGCTCAATAGCATTGTGAACGGGATCACCCGCACGATTGAAACCGCGACCGATGTGGTGACCTCGCCGTTTTCCGAACCCGTGATCCGTCTGGGCGTCACCGGCCTCAGCCGTGCGGGTAAAACCGTGTTCATCACCTCGCTCGTCGCCAATCTGATGGACCGCGGACGGATGCCGCAGTTCGTGCCCGCCGCGAATGGCGCGATCCTTTCCGCCTATTTGCAGCCGCAGCCCGACGACACCGTTCCGCGCTTTCCGTTCGAGGATCACCTGTCCAAAATTACGTCGAAGACCCCGTCGTGGCCCGAAGGCACCCGCCGCACGTCGGAGCTGCGCCTATCGCTGCGGGTTCGCTCGTCGGGTCTGCTGTCGGGTGTCTCGGGGCCGCGCACGGTTCACCTCGATATCGTTGACTATCCGGGCGAATGGCTGCTCGATCTCGCGCTCTTGGAAAAGACCTACGAGCAGTGGAGCGCAGAGACGCTCGACCGTATGAATTATCGCAAATCCGCTGACGGTTTCCGCAACACGCTCGACCAGTTCGATGCGACGGCAGAGTTTCAAGAGACCGCGCTGGGCGCGCTATCCGCCGCCTTCGCCGATTATCTGGAGGCTGCGCGGCAGGAGGGCTATTCCGACCTCACCCCCGGTCGTTTCCTGCTGCCCGGCGACCTTGAAGGCTCGCCTGTGCTGACCTTCGCGCCGCTGCCCGATGATGCACCGCAAGGGCGGGGGACCTACTGGCGCGAGTGCGAGCGCCGTTTCGAGGCGTATAAGAAACAGGTCGTTAAGCCGTTCTTCCAAGAGCATTTCGCCCGCATTGACCGCCAAATCGTTCTCGTCGATGTGCTGGGGGCGATCCATAACGGACCGCGCGCGGTCGAGGATTTGCGGACCGCGATGGCCGATATCCTGTCGGCGTTCCGTCCGGGCCGGAACGCGTGGCTGTCGCGTATCCTCGGGGGCAAAAGGGTCGAGAAGATCCTGTTTGCCGCGACAAAGGCCGATCACCTGCATCATTCCCAACACGCCAAGTTGACGGCGATCACTGCTGCGCTGCTGCGTGACGCCAAGGATCGCGCCGACTTTGCTGGCGCTGAAACCCAAGCCATGTCGATTGCTGCCTTGCGCGCCACCACCGAAGACACCGTCGTTCACGACGGCACCGAATTGAATGTCGTCAGAGGCACGCTCGAAAACGGTCGGCAGGCGGCATTCTATCCGGGCGCTCTGCCGGATGATCCCGCGCATCTGCTCGGGCCGGCCCGCGACCGCGCCGAGCAATGGCTCGATGAGGACTACGGCATCATGAATTTCTCGCCCGCGCCGCTGACACTTAAGGCCGGAGACGGTCCGCCGCATATCCGCCTCGACCGCGCTGCCCAATTCCTGTTCGGAGACCGCCTGTGACCCGCAAAGGCCCGATCCTTATCGACCTCGAACCCAACGACGCGCCGAACCCCGCCGAGGCGCCGCCGATCCTTGATGACGACGTGCCGCCGCAGGGCGCAGCGATGCAGCAACTCGCGGCGCTTTCGGTGCGTCGGCGTTCACCGCTGCTCAAGTGGTTCTTTGGTCTGCTAGCATCGCTGATCGGCTTTATCATTTCGCTCGCGGCTTGGGACTATGTGACGAGCCTGCTGAACCGCTCGCCAGTTCTGGGCCTCATCGCGACGGTGCTGATCGGGGCGGTGCTGCTGTTGCTCGCACTTTTGGCGCTCAAGGAAATCTGGGCGCTTTCGCGGATGAAGCGGCTCGACCGTGTGCATCAGGCAGCGATGGACGCGGCGGCCTCGCGTGATTTGAAGGCGGCAAAGGACGTGGTCGCGCAGGTCGAGGCGCTTTATGCGCACCGCGCGGACATGAAGTGGGGGCTGCAAACCCTGAAAGAGCGCAAAGACGAAGTGCTCGACGCCGATGGCCTTCTGGGTTTGGCGGAGACTTCGCTGCTGCTGCCGCTTGACCAGCGCGCGCGGGCCGAGGTTGAGGCGGCCTCGCGTCAGGTGGCAACTGTCACGGCCATCGTGCCGCTCGCATTGGCGGACGTGTTCACGGCGCTTAGCGCGAACCTGCGGATGATCCGCCGGATTGCAGAGATTTACGGGGGGCGTTCGGGCACGCTGGGGTCGTGGAGGCTGACTCGTTCTGTGTTGTCGCACTTGGTCGCAACTGGCGCTGTGGCGGTGGGTGATGACCTGATCGGTACCGTTGCTGGAGGTGGCGCGCTGACCAAAGTGTCCCGCCGTTTCGGCGAGGGTGTTGTGAACGGAGCGCTGACGGCACGCGTTGGCCTCGCCGCATTGGAGGTCTGCCGCCCGCTGCCCTATGTCGTGGCGCAGAAGCCGACGGTTTCTGGTTTGGTCGGTCGTTCGCTCACCGGCCTCTTCGGGCGGAATTCGGCATCATAGATGCCGATGCCTCCGGCGGAGGTATTTTTATCAGAATGAAGTCAGTAGAAGCTCTGCGGATCGATGTCGATCGCAAGCCGGACGTTGTTCGGGAGCTTCAGGTGCGAGGTCCACTGGGTGAGTGCCTGCTGGAGCGGCGCTGCCTTTTCTGCCTTCACCAATAGCCTGATCCGGTTGCGGCCGCGGATGCGGGCGATGGGCGCTGGGGCGGGGCCGAAAACCTGCGCGCCGATGCGGTGCAGGGGTTCGGCATTGCGGGCGAGGTGATTGCCGAGGTCGAAAATCTCGGCCAGTTCGGGGCCGGAGATGACGATACCAGCCATGCGGCCATAGGGCGGCACGCCAGCGGCGCGGCGTTCGGCTGCTTCGGCTTCCCAGAATTGCTCTTCGTCGCCGGAGAGGATCGCGCGGATGACATGGTGTTCAGGTTGGTAGGTCTGGAGGAGGGCAGTGCCTGCTTTGGCGGCGCGGCCAGCACGGCCTGCGACCTGACGCATGAGTTGGAAGGTCCGCTCGGCGGCGCGGAGGTCGGAGCCTTGCAGGCCGAGGTCTGCGTCAATGACGCCGACGAGTGTCAGCAGTGGGAAGTTGTGGCCCTTCGCGACGAGTTGGGTGCCGATAATGATGTCGGCTTCGCCATTGGCAATCTCTTCGATCTTTTCCTTCAGCGCACGAGCAGAGCCGAAGAGGTCCGACGACAGAACGGCGACGCGGGCATCAGGAAAGAGTTCGGTCACTTCTTCGGCCATACGTTCGACACCAGGGCCGACGGGGTTCAGCTTGCCCTCGACGTGGCAGGAGGGGCAGGCGTCCGGCATCGGTTTGGTTTCGCCGCACTGGTGGCACATGAGCCGCTTGAGAAAGCGGTGTTCGACCATCCGTGCGTCGCAGTGGTCACAGGCGATCTGGTGGCCGCAGGCTCGGCAAATCGTCAGTGGAGCGTAACCGCGGCGATTGAGGAAGACGAGAGATTGCTCACCCTTTTCAATGCGCTCGGTGATCGCGGTACGCAGCGAATTGGAAATCCAGCGGCCCGAGGGAACCTGTTCGTTCCGCATGTCGATGGCGTTCATCTCGGGCATGACGGACTCGCCGAAGCGGGAGGTCAGAGTGATCCGCTTGTACTTGCCAAGGTCCGCATTGGCCCAGCTTTCGAGGCTCGGCGTGGCCGAGGCGAGGATGATCTGCGCGTCGTTGAGGCTTGCGCGAAGCACAGCCATATCGCGGGCATTATAAAGGACGCCGTCATCCTGTTTGTAGGATGTGTCGTGTTCCTCATCCACGACGATCAGGCCAAGATCGCGGTAGGGCAGGAACAGCGCAGACCGCGCGCCAACAACGAGTTGCGCATCACCTTGGCCAACCATTTTCCAGCAGCGGCGGCGTTCGGTCATCGTCACGCCGGAGTGCCACTCGGCGGGCTTCATGCCGAAGCGGGCCTCGACGCGGGTGATGAATTCGGAGGTCAGCGCGATTTCCGGCAGCAGGACAAGTGCTTGGCGGCCTTGGCGCAGACATTCGGCCACGGCTTCAAGGTAGACCTCGGTCTTGCCCGAGCCGGTCACGCCTTTCAGGAGTGTGCAGCCATAGCGCTGAGTTCTGACGCCTTCGCGCAGTTCGGCTGCGGCAGTCGCTTGGTCTTCGCTCAGGTCTTTGCCGCCGAAATCGGGGTCGAGCGGTGGGTAGGCGGTGTCGCGGGGCGCGTCTTCTTCGCTCACCGCGCCAAGCTTCACGAGGCCCTTGACCACGGAGGTGCCGCAGCCCGCCATCTCGGCCAGTTCTTTGAGCGTGAATGATGCGCCGCCGTAGTCGCGCAGCACGTCGATGACGCGGGAGCGGGCTTCGGTCAGCTTGTTCGGGATCGAGCCGCCCATCCTGTAGACTTTGCGCATGGACGGCGCATCACCAAGTCCGGGCGCGCGGGTGCCCAAGCGCAGCATCGCGTTCATCGGAGTGAGGGTGTAGCTGCCCACGCGGATCAGGAATTCGCGCAGCTCGTCGCGCATCGGGGCAACATCCAAAACGCGGTTGATGGGGCGACATTTGTTGATGTCGAAGTCACCGCGGCCACGTCCCCACACAACGCCGAGGATTTTGCGGGGGCCGAGTGGCACGTCGACGAATGCACCGGTCCAGCAGCCTCCGGCGGGGGCCTTGTAGTCCAGCATCCGGTCCAACTGCGTCGTCAGAACCGAAACCAATTCGCCTTCTTCGAAGTAATCCGCCACGCTTTCCACGTTCTCCGCTCGCCTGCGACATGAGTAATCACTGACGGCGAAAAGGAAAAGGCGGACTCGCGGGTTCGTGTCAGTTCACGCGTTTTTCGAGGTGACCGATCACGAAGAGGACCACCACCACAATGAACGTTGCCATCGCGGCGAGGGGGATCTGACCCGTACCGCACGCAAGGCCGATCGCGCCCGACAGCCACAGCGACGCGCCTGTGGTGATGTTCTGCACCTTGCCGCCGGAGGTGAAGATGATGCCCGCCGCGAGGAAAGCGACGCCCGAGGTCACGGCCTCGATCAGGCGGAGCGGGTCAAGCTGGACGTTGGCGTTGGAAAAGCTCATCGTCGCGAGCTCTTGCGACACGAGGATGAAAAGGCAGGCTGCCAGCGCCACCAGCATGTTCGTGCGCAATCCCGCAGGTTTGCCTTTGCGTTCACGCTCAAGGCCGATGATTGAACCCAAGGTGAGAGCGGCGATAAGCCTGACGGCGGCGATCTGGGCGGGGACTTCGGGGAAGGTATTGCTGAGTTCGTCGATGATGGCCTGAAACATGTCCGTCCCGCTGTTTTGTTCGTGATTTCAACGTGAACGAGAGGGTCAGAGTTCCGTGTCATCTGCGTTGCACTATTGCAGCGCGGGGTTTGCGCTCGGACCTTGCCCTTGCGCCAATTGGTGGAATTAACCATACATAAAGTAGTGGTTGTGTAATATCGGGTATGAATATGGAAGAGGCTCAGATGAGCGGCAGGCCGCAAATCGACTCTCGTACGCGCGAAATGATCCTGTCGGATCCCGGCGTTGTGCTGGATGACAAGGATCTCATGCAGGCGCTGGTTGCCGGCAACGAGCGTGCGATGGGGAACAACATCGTGGATCTGCGCGGCATCGCTATGTCGCGTCTTGAGACACGTCTGGACCGCCTCGAAGAAACCCACCGCAATGTCATTGCTGCGGCTTACGACAATCTTGCAGGCACCAACCAGATCCACCGCGCGACGTTACGCGTGCTGGAAGTGAATACTTTCGAAGAATTTATTGCTGAACTCAGCGGTGAAATCCCCGAAATTCTGCGACTTTGCGCTATGCGCCTTGTGCTTGAAAGTGGTGCGGAGGAAAGCGATCCAGCAGTGCAGCGCCTCGACAGTACGCTGCGTATCGTTCCCGCCGGTTTCGTCGATGACTATCTGACCCGCGGTCGCCAGTCCCCGATCCGCTATGTCACGCTCCGTCAGGTCGTGCCGCAGGCGGAAGGCATCTATGGCGACAAGGCTGCGGACATCCGTTCGGAGGCGTGTCTGCGCCTTGATCTGGGGCAGGGGCGTTTGCCCGCGATGCTTGCAATGGGCGCAGAAGATCCTCACCAGTTCACCCCGCAGCAAGGCACCGATCTGCTTGCCTTCTTCGGCGGTGTTTTCGAACGCGCCATGCGGCGCTGGCTGGATTGATCTCCCCCGCGCTGACAGACGCTTTGGGCCGCTGGCTCGACCACACCAGAGCAATTGACGGCGCGGCGGACAACACTGTCAAAGCCTACCAGACAGATGTTCTGGCTTTTCTGGCATTCATTTCTGAACATCATGGCGGGGCAGAGGGGCTTGGACCTCTCTCGAAATTGACAATTTCCGATATGCGAGCGTGGATGGCACATGAGCGGTCCCGCGGCGTCGCGGCCCGTTCGCTCGCACGGATGCTTTCGGCGGTGAAGTCATTTTACAAATGGCTGGCGGCCCGCGAAGGGTTCGATGCGAGCGCCGTACTCATGGCCCGTGCACCGAAATTCCAGAAAAAGCTCCCGAGGCCGCTGGCCGAGGACGCGGCGGCGAAGTTGCTTGATACGGTCGAGCTCCAGCACGAAACGCCGTGGGTCTCGGCCCGCGATGTGGCGGTAATCACGCTGCTCTACGGCTGCGGTTTGCGGATATCGGAAGCGCTGGGTCTCGCCGGTGATGACGCGCCGTTGCCCGAAGTTTTGCGGATCATCGGTAAGGGCGGGAAAGAGCGGATCGTGCCGGTGATCGACAGGGCGCGGGATGCTGTCAAACTGTATACCGACCTTTGCCCTTACGAACTGGAGGCGGGCAAGCCGCTGTTTCGCGGTGTTCGTGGCGGCGCGCTACAACCTGCAATCGTGCAGAAGGTCATGGCCCAGACCCGCATGCAGCTTGGTCTGCCCGCAACGGCCACACCGCACGCGCTGCGCCATTCCTTCGCCACGCATCTGCTGAATGCCGGAGGAGACCTTCGCGCCATTCAGGAACTGCTGGGCCACGCCTCGCTCAATACGACGCAGGTTTATACAGCCGTCGATACCGCGCGCCTGATGGAAGTATACCAACGCGCGCATCCTCGCGCGAACGAGAGCCAGAATAATTGAAACCTTGTGTCGTTAGACCGTTTCGTCCATGAGGGCCGGATGACACTGACACACAAAGCTCTTGGCGTTCACCTTCTGACCGCAACCGGATCGGTTTTCGCAATGCTGTCGATGCTGGCGGCGGTGGAAAACCAATGGAGCCTGATGTTCCTCTGGCTCGTCGTGGCGTTCTTCGTGGACGGGATCGATGGTCCGCTCGCCCGCAAGTACGACGTGAAAAAGAACGCGCCGATCTACGACGGCGTGCTGCTCGATCTCATCATCGACTACCTGACTTATGTGTTTGTGCCGGCCTACGCACTGTTCAAACATCCCGAGCTTCTGCCGGGTTGGGCGGGCTGGTTCGCCATCCTCGTCATCACCTTCACTTCGGCCCTTTATTTCGCGGATACGCGAATGAAAACAAAGGACTATTCGTTCAGCGGCTTCCCTGGCTGCTGGAACATGTTTGTCCTCGTCGTATTCGCGGTGAAGCCCGATTACTGGGTGATCCTCGCGCTCGTCGCACTGCTGTCGGTGTCGATGTTCCTGCCGATCAAGTTCGTTCACCCGACCCGCACGGCGCGCTGGCGCAAGGTCACGCTGCCGATGGCGATCCTTTGGACGGCGTTTGCAGGCTGGGCCGCTTGGGTGGACTTTCACCCGCAGAGCTGGGCGCACTACGGGCTGGTTGTGACGTCGATCTACCTAGTCGCGGCTGGCGCTTTTCAGCAGATCATCTACGGCAAAGAAGGTTAAAGCTTCTTTCGCATGAGGCGATGCGGGATGCCCGCGTCGTCGAATTCCGGCCCTTCGGCCTTGAACCCCAGCTTTTCGTAGAACGGAATCGCGTAGACCTGTGCGTCGAGGCGCGCTTCGCTTTTGCCCAGTTCCATGGCGCGGTCGAGCATCGCTTGTACCAACGCACGGCCTAGGCCGGTGCCGCGTGCATCCTTCGACACTGCGATGCGTTGTAGCTTGGCATATCCTTTGTCCATCAGCCGCGCAGTGCCCATCGGCTGCCCGTCGATCCGCGCAATAAAGTGGACGCACTCGTCCTCATGCTCGTCGATCTCCAGATCGAGCGGGACGTTCTGTTCATCGACAAAAACCTGCGTGCGGATGTCATAGCAGAGCTGGCGTTCGTCGGCGGTGGCGATGCGGATATCGGTCATAACGGAGGTCCTTCTTAACTTGCCCAGACCCTGATCCTGCGCGCCCACGATGACAAGGTGCCCGAATGCAAAAAGGCCCCTGCGCTATAGCAGGGGCCTTTCTTTGGGTTGTGCCGCGGGCAGTTAGCCCAGAGCGGCGTCACAGCGGGCGCAGACGCCCTCGTGCTTGTGCGTGCCGACGTCGGGCAGGATCTTCCAGCAGCGCTGGCACTTCTCGCCTTCGGCCTTTTCGAACACGACGGCCACGCCTTCGACTTCGCCCATACGGTAGGCTTCGGCCGGAGCGGCGTCGTTGGTCAGCTCGATGCCCGAAGTGATGCACAGATCGTCGAAGGTGACGGTCTTGAGCGCGGCGAGTGTGTCTGCATCGTCAACGTGAACGACCGGCGCGGCCTCAAGCGAGGCGCCGATGACCTTGTCGCGGCGCTGTACTTCGAGTGCGGCGGTCACGACACGGCGGACCTTGCGGATCGCGGCCCACTTGGCGGCCAGTTCGGGATCGAGCCATTCCGAAGGGGTCTCGAAGAAGTCCACGAGGTGAACCGAAGCGCCTTCTTCCTTGTGGCGCTCGAGCCAGACCTCTTCCATGGTGAAGGCGAGGATCGGGGCGAGCCACGTCGTCAGGCGCTTGAACAGGATGTCCAGAACGGTGCGCGAGGCACGACGCTGGAGCGTATCGCCATCGCAGTACAGGGCATCCTTGCGGATGTCGAAGTAGAACGCGGACAGATCGACAGTCGCGAAGTTGAACAGCGCTTGGAACACGCCTTGGAAGTCGTAGGCGTTGTAGCCTTCGCGTACGACCTTATCGAGCTCGGCCAAACGGTGCAGGACCCAACGTTCCAGTTCCGGCATGTCAGCAGGCTCGACGCGGTCGGCTTCGGTGAAGTCGTTCAGCGAACCGAGCATGAAGCGCATGGTGTTGCGCAGACGGCGGTAGCTGTCGGCAACGCCCTTGATGATCTTATCACCGATGCGCTGGTCGGCAGTATAGTCGGTCTGGGCGACCCACAGACGCAGGATGTCGGCACCGAATTGGTCGATGACTTCTTGCGGAACGATGGTGTTGCCGAGCGACTTGGACATCTTCATGCCCTTTTCGTCGAGCGTGAAGCCGTGGGTCAGTACGCCCTTATACGGCGCACGGCCCTTGGTGCCGCAAGCCTGAAGCATCGACGAGTGGAACCAACCGCGATGCTGGTCGGTGCCTTCGAGGTAAAGATCGGCGATGCCGTCAGCGGCACCATCGGGACGGTCGCGCAGAACGAAGGAGTGGGTCGAGCCGGAGTCGAACCACACGTCCAGAACGTCGAACACCTGATTGTAATCGTCGGGGTTCGCGTCGCTGCCAAAGACCTTTTCCTTGAAGCCTTCTGTATACCAGACGTCAGCGCCTTCGGCTTCGAACGCTTCGCAGATGCGGGCGTTGATGGCTTCGTTGCGCAGCAGAAAGTCCGGATCGGTCGGCAGGGTGTCTTTCTTGACGAAGCAGGTGAGCGGGACGCCCCACGCACGCTGGCGCGAGAGAACCCAGTCAGGGCGTGCTTCGATCATAGAATAGATACGGTTGCGGCCGGTCTGCGGCGTCCACTTGACCAGTTGGTCGATAGAGGTCAGCGCGCGTTCGCGGATGGTCTTGCCGTAGGTGTCCTGACCGTCGCCGACTTCCTTGTCGATGGCGGCAAACCACTGCGGGGTGTTGCGATAGATGACCGGAGCCTTCGAACGCCACGAGTGCGGGTACGAGTGCTTGAGCTTCGCCTTGCCGAACAGCGCCTTGGTGTAGGCCATCTGCTTGATGTTGGCGACGTTTGCCGGACCTTCCTTGCCATCGGGCAGGATGATGTGCATTCCGGCGAAGATCGGCAGATCCTTGCGGTAGCTCGAATCCTCGGTGACGTTGTAGGTCATCGGCAGGCCGAACTTCAGGCCAAGCTGGTAGTCGTCGTCACCGTGCGACGGCGCGGTGTGGACAAAGCCCGTACCCGCTTCTTCGGTGACGTGATCGCCCGGCAGCATCGGAACGTCGTAGTCCCATTCGCCATTGGCTTCTTCTGCGCCACGGTAGGGGTGCGCGAGGACCATGCCTTCGAGGGCTTCGGCAGTCACATCGGCAACCTTTTCGAACGCAGTGACGCGAACGCCCTGCATCACGCTTTCGGCCAGCGAGTTGGCGAGCAGAACGACTTCACCAACGGTCGCTGCTGAGTGCTCGTGCACTTCGGTCACTTTGTAGAGGCCGTATTCGATGGTCGGACCGAACGCGACGGCGCGGTTCTGCGGGATGGTCCACGGGGTGGTGGTCCAGATTACGACACTGAAGTCTTCGCCCGATACCTTCTCGCCGCCCGAAACCGGCTTGAAGCGCACCCAGACCTGATGGCTGGTGTGGTCGTGGTATTCGACCTCGGCTTCGGCCAGAGCGGTTTTCTCGACAGGCGACCACATGACCGGCTTCGAGCCCTGATAGAGCGTGCCGTTCATGAGGAACTTCATGAATTCTTCAGCGATCACGCGCTCGGCGTGGAAATCCATCGTGAGGTACGGCTGCGGCCAGTTGCCGGTGATGCCGATACGCTTGAACTCTTCGCGCTGGATGTCGACCCAGCCCTCGGCGAACTTGCGGCATTCCTGACGGAAGTCGACGACGTTCACTTCGTCCTTGTTCTTTCCCTCGGCGCGGTACTTTTCTTCGATCTTCCATTCGATCGGAAGGCCGTGGCAGTCCCAACCCGGAACGTAGCGCGCGTCTTTGCCCATCATCTGCTGCGAGCGGACGATGAAGTCCTTGAGAACCTTGTTCAGCGCGTGCCCGATGTGTAGGTGGCCGTTCGCATACGGAGGGCCATCGTGCAGGATAAACGGCGTGCGGCCTTCTTTTTCACGCAGGCGATCGTAGATGCCGATCTCGGCCCAGCGGGCCAGCCATTCGGGTTCGCGCTGCGGGAGACCTGCGCGCATCGGGAAATCGGTTTCCGGCAGGTTCAGGGTGTCTTTGTAGTCGACTGCTGTGGTGTCAGCACACATGTCAGGGGGATCCTTGGATAGGCTGTGTCACTTCAAATACGGTGGGGCGGCGCGGTAGGCATACGCCATTGGCCCGGCGGCTCAATCTCAGAGCGCCGGGTTAATAATTCGAATAATGAAGTGCGCCACGTAGAACATGCCCGCGTATATAGGCGGCAATAAACCAAGGGTAAACCCGCATCAGAGGGCAACTTTCAAAAAGCCGTCGGGGTATCTTGGAGCGTGCCGAACGGCGCGCGATACCTGCTTGGGTCACACTTTGCGCAAATGAGCAGATATGAGGCGCACTGCGAGCCCGCGCAAAATTCTAGGCAGAACGCCGGAAAAGGCTTATCCGCGAGGCATGGCACGCATTGTTCCGCTTTCCGAAGCACATCACCTTCCTCTCTGGCGCCAACCCCGTTCGCTGCTGTTTCTCATGGCTATGGCCATGCCTGTTGCGTTCAACGTGTGGTCCGCGCTGCTTAATAACTTTGTCATCGAAGCCGCCGATTTTCACGGCGAGGATATCGGCCTGCTGCACACGGTCCGAGAAATCCCCGGCTTCCTTGCGATAGGTGTAATCCTCGTTCTGTGGGTCGTGCGCGAACAGAAGTTGGCACTGTTTTCGCTGATGCTGCTGGGCATCGCGACCGGCGTGACAGCTTGGTTTCCTACCTTGGGCGGCATCCTGATCATCACGCTGCTGTCCTCTATCGGCTTCCACTATTACGAGACCGTCAACCAGTCGCTCCAGCTTCAGTGGATCGAAAAGGAGAGGGCTCCCCAAACCATCGGCTGGCTGCTCGCGGCGGGGTCGGGGGCGACGCTGGTCGCCTATGGCCTGCTGGTCCTGACGTGGAAGACCTTCGATCTGTCCTACAACTTCGTCTATATGATCGGCGGCGGCTTCACGTTCATCGTGGCCGTGATCGCGCTCTTCGCCTATCCGCAGTTCGAAGCACCGCATCCGCAGAACAAATCCTTCGTCCTGCGCCGCCGTTATGGCCTCTATTATGCGCTGCAATTCATGGCCGGTGCGCGCCGTCAGATTTTTGTCGTTTTTGCTGGCTTCATGATGGTCGAACGGTTCGGCTTCGAAGTGCACGAAGTGACAGGTCTGTTCCTCATCAACCTCGTCGCCAACATGATCATTGCGCCGCAGATCGGCCGATTGGTCCACCATTGGGGCGAGCGCCGTGCGCTGCTAATCGAGTACGCGGGCCTCGTCATTGTCTTCTCGCTCTACGGCGGGGTCTACTGGTTCGGCTGGGGCGTTGTGCTGGCATCCGCGCTCTATGTCGTCGACCATATGTTCTTTGCGATGTCGCTGGCGCTCAAAACCTACTTCCAGAAAATCGCCGATCCCAAGGACATCGCGCCCACCGCAGCGGTCGCATTCACGATCAACCACATCGCAGCCGTGTTCCTCCCTGTGTTGCTCGGCCTGTTGTGGATGTCTTCGCCGATGTGGGTGTTCCTGCTGGCGGCGGGGATGGCTGGCACTTCCTTCTGTCTGGCGCTTCTGATACCCCGCCATCCAGAACCGGGGCGTGAAACCGTGTTTACCCGACCGATTGCCGCCCCCGCTGAATAAAGAGCCTGCAATGTCCGACGAAATGACCTATTCCGCCATCGCAGTCTGTTCCTCGCTGGATCAGGCCGAAGCCCTTGCCGCTGCTTGCGATAATCTGTTCCCCGAACCGACAGGCGTCGGCTCGTTCGAGATCGAGGACGGATCGGGTCTGTTCGAGGTCGCTTGCTACTTTACCGAAGAACCCGACCGCGCTGGCCTCTCGCTGCTGGCGACGATGCACGGCGCCAAGGATTTCGTCGTGTCCGAAGTTCCGCAAATCGACTGGGTCGCCCATGTCCGCCGCGAACTTGCGCCGGTCGAGGCTGGCCGCTTCTTTGTCTACGGCAGCCACGACGCCGACAAGCTGCCCGAGGGCCGCATTGGTCTGCTGATCGAAGCTGCAATGGCATTCGGCACCGGTCACCACGGCACCACGCTGGGCTGTCTGCGCGCACTCAACCGTCTGGTCGAAGAGGGCGTAAAGCCCGCACGTGTCATTGACGTAGGCTGCGGCACCGCCGTTCTGGCCATGGGCGCTGCACGCGTCTGGCCCGAGGCCGCGACGCTCGCGTCCGATATCGATCAAGTTGCCGTAGACGTGGCCGAGGCGAACCTCGCCGCCAACGGTATGTCGGGCGCTGTCTTCTGCCTCGAAGCGGCAGGCTTCAACGCCAAGGAAATCGAACAGGCCGCGCCGTTCGATCTGATCTTCGCGAATATTCTGAAGGGGCCGCTGGTCGCTCTGTCCCCCGACATGGCCAAGCACATCGCCTCGGGCGGTCATGCTATCCTGTCGGGCATCCTGAACGAGCAGGCCGATGCGGTTCTCGCGACATATCAGGACAACGGTTTTGTCCTGAAAGAACGCGAAGTGATCGGCGATTGGACCACGCTCACTCTGACGCACGGCTAAGTCGTCAGACCCGAGCCCTAGAAATCAAAAAGGCCGCCTCATCGAGGCGGCCTGTGTGTTTCCAGAGGTCCTCGGAGATCAGAAGCGAGCGCGTGCTTCGAGCTTGGCGATATCTGCACGAACCAGGCCAATATCGTCCAGCTCGCGATCGGTCAGCTTACGCAGCTGCTTGGCGGTCGTTTTCGCATTATAAGCGAACTCGATACGGTCGAGCAGGTCGTAGAAGAAGCCGGTGACCAGGTAGGTCAGGCGCGGGCTGACGGCGCGGGTGTTGTCGATAGTAACCATGAGGCACTCCAAGAGGTTTGCTGCATCGCAGCGCTATGTGTTGTTCATGTCGCCCAATTAGTCAGCAGTTTTGAAACGCGAAAGAGTGCGTTTTGCATGACTGATATGCGACTTGTGCATGGCGGAAAATCGACACTTCGCCCTTTAAAAACGGCCGATGTGGCGACGAACGGTCAAAAGCCGACAAATGTCGTTTTCGGATTTCGGACAGTCGTCGGCAAATCCGATTTTGCCATTTCTGCAGTGCAGCATCACGGCGATTTCAAAACGAACTTGGTTTATGTTCGCGTTTTGTGCTAGTGAGGCTCAACAACAATAATTTTCAGAGGCAGACCATGCGCGTCATCGGTATCGACCCCGGTTTGCGGAATATGGGCTGGGGCATCATCGAATCGGTCGGTTCGCGACTCACCCATGTGGCGAACGGCACCTGCAAATCGGATGGCAAAGCGGACCTGTCGGAACGTCTCTTGTCGCTCTACGACCAGCTCAATGACGTTTTCCAGACCTACCAGCCCGACGCTGCCGCCGTCGAACAGACCTTCGTCAACAAAGACGCCGTGGCGACCCTGAAACTGGGGCAGGCGAGGGGCATCGCGCTGCTCGTCCCCGCGCAAGCCGGACTGCGGGTGGGGGAGTATCTGCCCAACGCAGTCAAGAAAGCGGTCGTCGGGGTCGGTCATGCTGACAAGAAACAGATCGGCCACATGGTCGGTGTTTACTTGCCAGGCGTCAAAGTCCATGGACCCGACGCTGCCGACGCGCTCGCCATCGCGATCTGCCACGCCCACCACTGTCAATCCGCGAACCATCTGTCGCGCGCAGTCATGAAGGCAGGCGCATGATCGGGAAAATCTCTGGTATCGTCGACTATAAGGGCCTCGACCACGTTCTCATCGACGTGCGCGGTGTCGGATATGTCGTCTACTGTTCTGACCGCGTCATGGCGGCCCTGCCTCCAGTCGGTGAGGCGACGGCCCTCTATACTGACATGCTCGTGCGCGAGGATCTGCTGCAACTCTTTGGTTTCACGACCCTCGTGGAGAAAGAATGGCACCGCTTGCTGACCGGCGTGCAAGGCATCGGCCCGAAGGCGTCACTTGCGATCCTTGGTACGCTCGGCCCCGAAGGTGTCAGCCGCGCCATCGCGCTGGGCGACTGGTCCGCGATTGCCAAGGCCAAAGGCGTCGGCCCCAAAACCGCGCAGCGTGTGACGATGGAGCTGAAAAACAAAGCGCCATCCGTCATGTCGATGACCGGCGCAGAGGCGACCGTAAATGACGACGTGATCGAAACCGAAGCGCCCGCCAAGCCGCGCAAGCGTGCCGCTCCGCCCAAACAGTCCGCTGCCCAGCCCGAAGCGCTGTCTGCGCTGGCGAACCTTGGCTATCAACCGTCCGAGGCGGCCGGCGCCGTCGCTCAGGCCTTGGCCGATGATCCAGACCTTGATACCGGTGCCCTCATCAAGACAGCGCTCAAGCTGCTCGCACCGAAAGGCTAACGGATGGAACGGCAGGAAGAACTCAATCCCGAGCGCAAGCCCGAGGACCGCGACCGCGCTTTGCGACCGCAAGGTCTCGAAGAGTTCATCGGTCAGGCAGAAGCCCGCGCCAACCTCCGCGTCTTCATTGAATCCGCCAAACGCCGCGGCGAGGCGATGGACCACACGCTGTTCCACGGCCCGCCAGGTTTGGGCAAAACGACCCTTGCACAGATCATGGCCCGCGAACTGGGCGTGAATTTCCGCATGACCTCCGGCCCCGTGCTGGCCAAAGCGGGCGACCTCGCTGCGATCCTGACGAACCTCGAAGCCAGAGATGTCCTGTTCATCGACGAAATCCACCGCATGAACCCTGCGGTGGAAGAGGTGCTCTACCCCGCGATGGAGGACTACGAGCTCGACCTCGTCATCGGCGAAGGCCCCGCTGCGCGCACCGTCCGTATCGAACTGCAACCCTTCACGCTGGTCGGCGCAACGACGCGGCTCGGCCTGCTGACCACGCCGCTGCGTGACCGCTTCGGCATTCCGACCCGCCTTCAGTTCTATAACGTCGAAGAACTCCACCAGATTGTGCAGCGCGGTGCCCGTCTGATGGGCGCACCTGCCGACGACGACGGTGCGCGCGAGATTGCAACCCGCGCACGCGGCACGCCCCGTATTGCAGGCCGCCTGCTGCGCCGCGTCGTGGACTTCGCCATCGTCGAAGGCGATGGCCGCGTCACTCAAGCCCTTGCAGATCGCGCCCTGACGCGCCTCGATGTCGACCACCTCGGCCTCGATGGCGCCGACCGCCGCTATCTCAAGCTCATCGCCGAAAGCTATGGCGGCGGCCCAGTTGGCATCGAAACCCTCTCTGCCGCGCTGAGCGAAAGCCGCGACGCGCTCGAAGAAGTTATAGAACCCTACCTCCTCCAGCAGGGCCTCATCCAGCGTACCCCGCGGGGACGTATGCTCACTCGCGCCAGCTGGCGGCACCTCGGCCTCGAGGCTCCGAAATCCGAAAGCGATCTCTTCGGCTGACCTGCCTTTGTGCCTCAAATATCCCGGGGGTGAATTGGCGAAGCCAAGAGGGAGCAGCGCCCCCGCCGCGCCATTGAACTGAAACCAACTTCGGGTTAATTGCGATCCAATGACGCCAGAAGATATTACCGCACTGTTCACCCGCAAAGACGGCTCCTACCTCTGCGCCCGCTGGGGCAGGCCAATTGTGCCTGTCGTTTTCGGGGTCGAGGATGAAACGCTCCAGACCGTGAAAGGCGCGATTGAAGCCATCGTCGCGCTGGCCGGTCACAACATGGACGAGACCGACACGGAACTTGGCGCCAACCTCATGGTATTTTTCTGCCGTGAGTGGAGCGAGCTCGAGGGCGTGCCGAACCTCGGTCAGCTCATCGACGGACTGCCGGATCTGGTGCAGCGCCTCGATGCGGCCGGCGCCAATCAGTACCGCACCTTCCGTTTCGACCAGCAGGGCGCGATCAAACTCTGCATCGTATTCGTCCGCATGGACGCGGAACTGGCCAAACAGCCAGCCGAGACCATCGCTCTCGCGCAGGCCGCTCAACTCATGCTCACATGGTCGGATCAGGCATTCGCTGACCGCTCTCCGCTGGCACTGGCCAATGGCAACGCGGTTCTGCGGCCTGAAATCGGCGCGGTCATTCAGGCGGCTTACGATCAAGTGATGCCGGTCAGCGCGCAGAACAGCAGCCACGCCCTGCGGCTATACGCCCGAACGCTGGGCTGAGTGCTAGACGCAGCGCGGAGGGCACCCTAACGTGCCCTCAATTCTGGAGGCCCGATGATCCACTCGTTCAACTGCCGCGTTTATTACGAAGACACCGACCTCGCCGGTATCGTCTATTATGCGAACTACCTGCGGTTCATCGAACGTGCCCGCTCAGAATGGGTGCGTGCGCGGGGTGTGAATCAACGGGCTTTGAAAGAGACCGAGGGCGTGGTTTTCGCCGTCCGCCGCGTGGAGGCCGACTACCTTCAGCCTGCCAAGTTTGATGACGAACTCACCGTACTGACCGAGATTGAAAACATCGGCGGTGCGAGCATGACGCTGAAGCAATCTGTAACACGGGATGGTGTGATCCTGTTTACTGCGGTGGTGACACTTGTCGCAATAGGCGCAAACGGGGCACCGGTCCGACTACCTGCTATTCTGCGCAAGCCTTTGCACTGATTGAATAAACGGCGTGTCGGGGTGCCTGTCGCGCTCACCGCAGTATACCCCTGATTGGCCGCTTTTTGCTCACGCGGAACCGTGATGCAGGATATCTAGCCTTGGTTCTGCAAATCCTGTATTTGTTGGTAAAAATGCGGCCAAAGTGAGCCGCCCGAAACGAGCAGGCAGATGGAAGCAGCAACCGATTATACGATGTGGGCACTTTTTGCCCGCGCGACCCTTCTTGTAAAACTCGTGATGATCCTTTTGGTCATGGCATCCATCTGGTGCTGGGCCGTCATCGTCGACAAGATCCGCCAGTACCGCAAAGCCCGCGCAGAAGCCGCCGAGTTCGATCGTGCGTTCTGGTCGGGTGAACCTCTCAACGAACTCTACGACCAGATCGGCAACAATCCCGAAGGTCCGGCGCAGCGCATCTTCGTGGCAGGTATGCTCGAATGGCAGCGCAGCATCCGTGACGACGGACGGTTCATTGCCAACGCGCAGGCCCGCATTGACCGCTCGATGGATGTCGCCATCGCGAAGGAGGCCGCGAACCTCCAGAAAGGTCTGCCGGTTCTGGCAACCGTTGGTTCGACCGCGCCGTTCGTTGGCCTGTTTGGTACCGTCTGGGGCATCATGAACTCGTTCATCGAGATCGCCGAAGCCCAGAACACCAACCTCGCCGTCGTTGCGCCCGGTATCTCCGAGGCGCTGCTGGCCACCGGTCTGGGTCTTCTGGCCGCTATCCCTGCGGTTATTTTCTACAACAAACTCTCGAATGACAGCGATCATATCATCGCGGGCTACGAGGCGTTTGCTGACGAATTCTCGACCATCCTCGGTCGTCAGCTGGATAGCTGATCATGGGTGCTGGTGTCATGAACAAGGGCGGAGGAGGCGGAAGCCGCCGTCGCCGTCGCCGCACGTCAGGTGGCAGCAAAGCCATGGCCGAAATCAACATCACGCCGTTCGTGGACGTGATGCTGGTTCTGCTCATCATCTTCATGGTCGCTGCGCCGCTCATGACGGTGGGCGTGCCTGTCGAACTGCCGAAAACCCAAGCCAGCGCGCTGCCGACCGATGAGGAAGAGCCGTTGACTGTCACCATTACCGCCGAAGGTGTGCTGCTCATCCAGAACACCGAAACGGAAGAGGGTGAACTGGTTGCCAAACTGCAAGCCATCGCGGCAGAGCGTTCTTCGGACCGCATCTATCTGCGAGCGGACGGCAGCAACGCTTGGAATAACGTGGCCGAGGTTATGGGCCTTCTGAACGCTGGTGGTTTCTCCAACATCGGTCTTGTGACCGATGTCGCATCCCCCGCGGGGACGGACGGGTAAGCCGTGGACTTCCGTCGTTACAGCGCCGGTACTTACGTTTCAGCAGCAGGGCACACCGCTTTGCTGTTCTGGCTCCTATTCGGCTGGGGCTTGAACAACGAGCCGATGGATTTTGACATCACCGAAGTGTCGGTCGTGTCGGGTGCGGAGTATGACGCGATCGTCGCTGCGTCCACGCCTCAAGCTACCACCGAAGAGCCTGCGCCGATGGCTCCGCCCGTTGTCGATGACACGCTGCCCGAGCCGACACCCGCCGAGGAAGCGCCTCAGCAGTCGCAGCCCGACGTGCCTGCCGCGCCGGTAGAAGAAACTCCGCCGCCTGAACCGCCGAGCCGCCCCGAACCGCCTGCCCAGATCGCCGAGGACGTGCCGGTTCTGCCCGCACCGCCCGCGCCGCCTGCTGCTGCGCCCGATCTGCCGCCGTCGGACCGTCCGGTTCCGCGTCCTGCAGACCGTGTCGCGAGCGAGGCCACGCCGCCTCCGCCGCCCGAGGCAGAGATTGCGCCTGACGCTCAGCAGGAAGTCGCGGAGGATGCCGAGGTCGTTCTGCCCGAGCCGGTTGAGGAAGAGCAGAGCGCCGCTGCGCCCGAAGAGTCGACGACCGAGATCGTAACCGAAGCGGAAACGCCTGCGGGTGCCGTCCAAAGCTCGCCGCGTCCGCCGTCGCGTCCGAACCGTCCGACGCCTCAGCCGGTCCAGACCGCAGAGACGGAACCGGAAGAAGAACCCGAACCCGCGCCGCAGCAGACCGAAGACGAAGCTGCCGCCCTGGCCGCTGCGCTTGCTGCTGCCAGCACGCCGACCGAAACGACGGCTCCCGCTGGTCCGCCGCTCACGGGCGGCGAGCAGGAAGCGTTCCGTCTGTCGGTCCAGAGCTGCTGGAACGTGGACACGGGTGCCGAGTGGGCCAATGTGGTTGTTACAGTTGGTTTCAGTCTGTCACGCGAAGGGCAAGTCATCGGCGAGATCAAAATGCTGAACTCGTCGGGCGGCACGTCCGCGCAAGCCAACACCGCATTCCAGGCTGCACGCCGCGCCGTGCTGCGTTGCCAGTCGAGCGGCTACAACCTTCCGGCTGAAAAATACGATAGCTGGAAAGAGGTTGAGATCACCTTCGACCCCTCGCAGATGGTGTACCGCTGATGCGTGGGGTTGTCGTTGCAGTGCTTGTGGTTCTGGCAGCGGCGGTCACCGCCGCTCCGCAAAGCCGCCTGCGGCCCACGCCGAACGAGAAAATGCTTTGCCTGAATACGCACCGCTATGACGATAGCGTTATTCACAAAGATACCGCCTTGCGCTGTCAGGCCGTGGATGCGGTTCTATCTACAGAGCAAAAGAAAATTAAGACGGAGGGATGGATGAAGATCGACGCAGCGAAAGACGGGGCCAACTGATGCCCGAGTTTTGCTGCACGAGAGCTACGCAAACGATGCCGGCATTTGTGCTAGGCGCGTCAGCGAATTCCCGTTCGACATCCATTCGTTTCGTTCATTTAAACGAGGAAGCCCATGTTTAAACGACTGTTGGCCCTGCTCTGCGCGATTGTGCTGGCCGGTCCTGTGATGGCCCAGACGCCGCTGCGCCTGACGATTACCGATGGTGTGATCGAGCCGCTGCCGTTCGCCGCCCCGACCTTTACCGCCGAGGTTGGCGGGTCGGAGCAGATGGCCGCCGACATCACACGCGTCATGTCCGAGGATCTGGTCAACACCGGTTTGTTCCGCCAGATCCCGTCGACCGCCTTCATCAGCCAACACACCTTTGGCGTTGCGCCGTCCTTCTCTGACTGGCGCGCTGTGAACGCGCAGGCGCTGGTTTCGGGCGCCGTGTCGGTTCAAGGCGATCAAGTTGTCGTCAAATTCCGCCTCTATGACGTGTTCTCGGGCAACGAGCTTGGCGAAGGTCAGCAGCTTGTCGCATCGACAAACGGCTGGCGCCGCCTTGCGCACAAGGTTGCCGATCAGGTTTACAGCCGCATCACGGGTGAGGCCGGCTACTTTGACAGCCGCATCATCTATGTCGCTGAGAGCGGTCCGAAGGACAACCGCCGCAAGGTCATCTCGATTATGGACTACGACGGCAACCCGAGCAGCGTCACCCAGCTGACCACCGGCAGCTCGCTGGTGCTTGCGCCGCGTTTCTCGCCCACTGGCGACCGCGTACTGTACACCGACTACGCGTCGGGCAGCCCGCGGATCAACATGATCAACGTGGCCAACCCCGCGCCGATCCAGATCCAGACGGCTCCGGGCAACATGGCGTTCACGCCGCGTTTCTCGCGCGATGGTTCCAAGGTGATTTACTCGCTGGAAACCGGCGGTAACACCGACATCTGGATTACCGATATCGCCAGCGGCCAGCACACCCGTCTGACCAACGCAACGTCCATCGAGACCGCACCGTCGCTTTCGCCGGATGGCTCGCGTATCGTGTTCGAAAGCGACCGCTCGGGCTCACAGCAGTTGTACGTCATGCCGATCACCGGTGGTGAGCCGCAGCGTATTTCGTTCGGCGAAGGCCGTTATGGCACCCCTGTCTGGTCGCCGCGCGGTGACCTGATCGCTTTCACCAAGCAGAACGCGGGCGCGTTCCACATCGGCCGTATGCGCACCGATGGCAGCGACGAACGCCTTCTGTCGTCCGCGTCGGGTAGCTTCCTTGACGAAGGTCCGACTTGGGCGCCGAACGGCCGCGTGATCATGTTCTTCCGCGAACGCCTCGGCACTGACGGTGGTCCGTCGCTCTACACGGTTGACGTGTCGGGCCGGAACCTGCGTCAGATCCCGACCAACGGCTTTGCTTCGGACCCGTCGTGGGGCCCGCTCCGCAATTAACCCCTTCGGTATGGGAGATTCCCAAGTGGCGTCTCCCATGCTACCTTGAAATAAAACGAGCATTCGAATTTACAGGAACCCCACCATGCGTAGCACCCTGACCAAAGCGGCTCTCGCCGTCCTCGTCCTTGGCACCGCCGCTTGTACGAACCCCAACCGCTTCGGCGGCAACAGCAACAGCGTCGATCTGAACGCGAACGGCGCTTACGGCGCTGGCGCGAATGGTATGGCTGCCGATCCGTCGAGCCCTGCCTACTTCCAGCAGACGATCGGCGACCGCGTTCTGTTCAACGTCGACCAGTCGACCCTGACGCCCGCTGCGATGCAGACCCTCGACGGTCAGGTCCAGTGGCTGATGACCAACCTCGACTACACCGCCGTGATCGAAGGCCACGCCGACGAACAGGGTACTCGCGAGTACAACCTTGCTCTGGGCGCACGCCGTGCGAATGCCGTCTACGAATACCTTGTCAGCAAGGGCATCCCCGCATCGCGTATCCGCACTGTGTCCTACGGCAAAGAGCGTCCGGCAGCGACCTGCGCGAACGAAAGCTGCTACACGCAGAACCGCCGTGCCGTCACCGTGATCAACATCGCGGCACTGAGCTAAGCTGAAACGAAGGGGAGAGAGCTATGATCCGCAAGTCTATCGTTGCGCTCGCGCTATCTGTCGCTCTGCCTTGTGCCGCTCTGGCGCAGGACGGAACACTCGCTGACGTGCGTCAGGAGCTCACGACCCTTTACGTCGACGTGCAGTCGCTCAAAGCGGAGATGACATCGACCGGTGAACTGACCATGGGCACCGTCGGGAACACTCCGCTTGAGCGTCTGGACTCGATTTCCGCGCAGCTTCAGGTTCTAACGTCGAAGACCGAAGAGCTGGAATTCCGCATCAACCGCATTGTGCAGGATGGCACCAACCGCATCGGAGACCTCGAATTCCGCCTGTGTGAGCTGGAAGAGTCTTGCGATATCGCGACCCTCGGCGACACCCCGTCGCTGGGTGGCAACATCGGTGCAGGCAACCAGCCGGTCGCACAAGAGCCGATCGATATCTCGCCGCAGCCTGAAATGGCGATGAGCGAGCAGTCCGATTTCGACAACGCTGTCGCGGCGATGGAAGAGGGCGATTTCGAAGGCGCGGCCCAGATGTTCGAAAGCTTCGCGAACACCTATCCTGGCAGCACGCTGTCGCAACAGGCGCATTACTTCCGCGGCGAAAGCTACGAGTCCCTTGGGCGTATGACCGACGCGGCGCGCGCCTACCTCGACGCGTATTCGACCGACCAGAACGGTGTAATGGCGGCTGATGCGATGTTCAAACTCGGCATGTCGCTGGGTGCAATCGGCCAGACGCAGGACGCTTGCGTGACGCTCCAGCAGGTCGGACTGAAGTTCCCCGACAGCGAGGCGGTTTTGGACGCCGAAGCCGCTATGCAGAACCTGTCGTGCCAGTAACGCCTCAGAGCGAGTTGGACCACGTTTTACATAAGATCGAACAGCGGGCCGGAGACGGCCCGTTTGCTATTGCGGTGTCCGGTGGCGGGGACTCGATGGCTTTACTCGATATGGCTATTCGCGTTGCGCCTGATCGTGTGAGGGCTGTGACGGTTGATCACGGCCTGCGTGCAGAAGCCGCAGCAGAGGCGGAAGCCGTTGCTGCGTTTTGTACTGAACGCGGCGTGCCGCATACGGTGCTTCACTGGAATGGCGATGAAGCCGAGGGCAACCTGATGGAAGCCGCACGTCAGGCCCGCTACGGCTTGATTGCAGACTGGGCCGAGGGGCAGGGGATCGGTAAGGTCCTTCTTGGTCAAACCAAGGATGATCAGTCCGAGACGTTCCTCATGCAGCTGACCCGTGGCGCTGGAGTTGACGGTCTCTCGGCGATGGCGGACGCGTTCGATGTGGGCGGTGTATCGTTCATCCGCCCGATGCTTGATGTCACGCGTGAGGACTTGCGGGATTATCTGACCGACCGAAACATCGCTTGGGCCGACGATCCGACCAATGACAATCCGAAATACGCCCGCGTGCGTTTCCGACAGGCGATGCCGCAACTCTCCGACCTTGGACTAACCCATGACGCTCTGGCAAAGACGGTGGCGGCCATGCAGTCGGGCAAAGACGCGCTGGACCACTATGCGGCAATCGAGGCCGCGCGGCTTGTCACCATTGTTGATGGCGACGCCGTCATCCCGCAGCACATCCAGCCCGCGATCCCTGCGGACATCGAACGGCGCATCTGGCTCGCGATCCTGATGTGGATCGGTGGGGGCACCCATACGCCGCGCCAAAGCGCGCTCGACGAACTGACTGCTGCAGTTGCCGATGGCCGCGGGCACACAGTCAACGGCTGCCAGATTACCATCAAATATGGCGCCGTCAGGATCACGCGCGAACTGAGCGCGATCAGCGGAAAAAGAATCGCTTCTACCGAAATCTGGGATCGTAGGTGGCGCCTGAATGGTCCCCACAAGGCCGGATTGAAGATCGCGCCGCTCGGTGAACAGGGTCTGCGCGATTGCCCCGATTGGCGAGAAACCCGTCAACCGAGGCACACTCTGATCGCTTCGCCTGCGGTTTGGCAGCAAGAACGGCTTGTTTCCGCGCCTTTGGCAGGATTTTCGAACGATTGGGAAGCGCAGATTGTCACGCCTTTCACTGTGGGGAAGAAGGTCCATTGAACCTCCCCGCGCGATCCCTATTTTAAGACGGAAGCATGCCGTGCGTATAAGCGGCACGAAGTCAAAGGAGTTCCCCCTTGGGTAACGCAAGAAACATCGTCTTCTGGCTCGTCCTCTTTGTGTTGGTCGTGTCACTGTTCAACGTCATCTCTTCGCCGCCGTCGTCGCTTCAGTCGACCTCGCGCAGCTACTCGGAATTCATCGAGGCTGTTGAGAATGACCAAGTGGCCAGCGTCGAGCTGGACGGTGAGCGTGTCACCTATGTCGGAACCGACGACCGCACCTATTCGACGGTCAAACCCGAAGACGCATCGGTCACCGATATCCTGATTGCGAACGACGTTCCGGTTTCGGCCGATCCGCAAGAGCAGTCGATCTTCCAAGCGATCCTCGTGAGCCTGCTGCCGTTCCTGCTGCTGATCGGTGTCTGGATCTACTTCATGAACCGCATGCAAGGCGGCGGTCGTGGCGGCGCGATGGGCTTTGGCAAATCGAAGGCCAAGATGCTGACCGAAAAGCATGGCCGCGTCACCTTTGACGACGTTGCCGGTATCGACGAAGCCAAGGAAGAACTCGAAGAGATCGTTGAATTCCTGCGCAACCCGCAGAAATTCTCGCGCCTCGGCGGCAAGATCCCCAAGGGTGCGCTGCTTGTAGGCCCTCCGGGTACTGGTAAAACCCTGCT
Organism: Marivivens aquimaris; assembly: GCF_015220045.1. Taxonomy (NCBI): domain Bacteria; kingdom Pseudomonadati; phylum Pseudomonadota; class Alphaproteobacteria; order Rhodobacterales; family Paracoccaceae; genus Marivivens; species Marivivens aquimaris. The sequence continues at coordinate 298,571 of NZ_JADBGB010000001.1, forward strand.
TGCCCGCGCAATCGCTGGCGAAGCCGGTGTTCCGTTCTTCACCATTTCCGGCTCGGACTTCGTTGAAATGTTTGTCGGTGTGGGTGCGTCCCGCGTCCGCGACATGTTCGAACAGGCCAAGAAAAACGCGCCGTGTATCGTCTTCATTGACGAAATCGACGCAGTCGGTCGTCACCGTGGTGCCGGTTATGGCGGCGGTAACGACGAGCGCGAACAGACCCTCAACCAGCTGCTGGTCGAGATGGACGGTTTCGAAGCCAATGAAGGTGTGATCATCGTTGCTGCGACCAACCGCCGTGACGTGCTCGACCCCGCGCTTCTGCGTCCGGGCCGTTTCGACCGTCAGGTCACCGTTCCGAACCCTGACATCAAAGGCCGCGAGAAGATCCTCGCTGTTCATGCTCGCAAAACTCCGCTGGGCAAAGACGTCGACCTGCGCATCATCGCACGCGGTACGCCGGGCTTCTCGGGTGCTGACCTGATGAACCTTGTCAATGAGGCTGCCCTGATGGCTGCCCGCGTTGGCCGCAGCTTTGTCACCATGGTCGATTTCGAGAACGCAAAAGACAAGGTCATGATGGGTGCGGAGCGTCGCTCGATGGTTCTGACGCAGGACCAGAAGGAAAAGACCGCTTACCACGAAGCTGGTCACGCCGTTGTCGGTCTGACTCTGCCGAAGTGTGACCCTGTCTACAAGGCGACCATCATTCCGCGCGGTGGCGCGCTGGGTATGGTTGTCTCGCTACCGGAAATGGACCGCCTGAACTGGCACAAGTCCGAATGTCACCAGAAGCTTGCGATGACGATGGCGGGTAAGGCCGCCGAAATCATTAAGTACGGTGAGGACGAGGTCTCCAACGGTCCGGCTGGCGATATCCAGCAGGCATCGCAACTGGCGCGCGCCATGGTGCTGCGTTGGGGCATGTCGGACAAGGTCGGCAACCTCGACTATTCGGAAGCTCACGAAGGTTACTCGGGTAATACTGCCGGCTTCTCTGTTTCGGCTCGGACCAAAGAGCTGATCGAAGAAGAGGTCCGCGACTTCATCCAGCATGGCTACGAAGAAGCTTACCGCATCCTGACCGAAAAGAAGGATGAGTGGGAGCGTCTGGCCCAAGGTCTGCTCGAATACGAGACCCTGACTGGCGAAGAGATCAAGCGCGTCATGAAAGGCGAGCCGCCGCAAGGTAACGGCGACGATCAGGACAAGGACGAGAGCGGTTCCGTCCACGCGATGCCGAAGACACGCAAGGCCAAGAAGCCGAGCGATGACAGCGGCCTCGAACCGGAGCCGACGGCTTGACCCCGACGATGAAAAACGACTGGCGCCCCGAAACCTACGCAAGGTTTCGGGGCGTTCGTTTGCGGCCTGCCCTCGATCTGCTGGCGCAGATCGGTGAATTGCCCGAAGGCGACGTGATCGACCTTGGTTGTGGTGACGGCGCGGTGGCTGAAGCACTTGCCCTGCGCTTTGCCGATAAGGCGATCAAGGGCGTCGACAGCAGCCCCGCGATGCTCGCCAAAGCATCTGCGACGCGCTGCTACGATGACCTTGTCCACGCGGACATCGTGCATTGGGAGCCTGCGGATACGCCTGCGGTGATCTTCTCCAACGCTGCGCTGAACTGGGTGTCCGACCACAAACAGATGATGCCACGCATCGCCGCGTTCCTGCCACAGGGCGGGGTGCTCGCCGTGCAGATGCCCGGCCAGCACGACGCACCGTCGCACGCGCTCGCCCGCAAGGTCGCCAAGCGCATGTTCCCCGACCGTTATCCGTGGCCCGATCCGGTTGCGCACGTGCTCAATCCTGCCGAATACCTCGACCTGCTAGCGCCGATTGGTAATGTCGAGGCGTGGGAGACAACGTACATCCAGACGCTTTCTGCCGATGACGGCAGCCATCCGGTTCGACGTTTTACCGAGGCGACCTACCTCCGTCCCATCCTTGACGTGCTGAACGACGAGGAGACCGACAGCTATATTTCCGAGTACGAGGCAGAACTTGGCAAGGCATATCCCGTCAGCTACCAAGGCGTGTGCCAGATGCCATTCCGGCGCGTATTCTTTGTATTGACGAAAGACTAATGCCCGCACTCGTTCCGACCGACTATTACGGTAAAATCACTTGGCTGGGCTTCATGCCCGTTTTGTCCGACCGCACCATCACCTCTGAAGGGGTGACGGAGATGCCGCTGGACCTCAATGGTTTCGAAAAGGACGCCCACTATGGCCGCACGCGCCCGTCGTGCAGCCGCGTGACGCTCCAGCATCCCAAGAACACCGAGATCGCGAACGTGCGCCAGCTGTCGATCCTGTCGGCAGAAGAGATGGCTGCCATTGCGATGAAGCTGGATCTGGAGGAGCTCGATCCTCTCTGGCTCGGCGCGACCGTCGTGGTGTCCGGCATCCCCGATTTCACCCATATTCCCCCGTCGAGTCGCCTTCAGGCACCGAACGGGACGACGCTCATCGTCGATATGGTAAACCAGCCCTGCAACATCGTTTCGATGACGATCGAGCAGGACAAACCGGGGCACGGCAAAAAATTCCGCCAAGCTGCTCAAGGTCGCCGCGGCGTCACCGCATGGGTCGAACGCGAAGGCGGATTGAAGATCGGCGACCTCCTGAGGCTCCACGTTCCCCAGCAACGGGCATGGTCGCCGGACTAAAACGCGAGTTTCCTATACGAAAATAACGGACCTGCCTTGGCCGATTCCACGCCTGAAAACGTCGGAAATCGCGCGCGTTCCTTATTTCGTTGAAGCTAGGAGTGTGGCAACTCAACGCCGCAGCGGCAGAGTGTGCGCCTGTCCGTTGCTACCAACTGACCAGAACGAAGAGGACCCGATGAGCGCGAAAGTAATCGACGGCAAAGCGTTTGCGGCAAACGTCCGCGAAAAGGTTGCGGGCCATGTGACCCGCCTCAAGGAAGAGAACGGCATCACGCCCGGTCTCGCTGTGGTTCTGGTCGGTGAAGACCCCGCGTCGCAGGTCTACGTCCGTATGAAGGGCAAGCAGACCGTCGAAGTCGGCATGAACTCCTACGAGCACAAGCTGGACGCCGACACCTCGGAAGAGGCGCTGCTCGCGCTGATCGACCAGCTGAATAACGATCCGGCAGTTCACGGCATCCTCGTCCAGCTTCCGCTGCCGTCGCATCTGAACTCCGACCTCGTCATCAACTCGATTTCGCCTGCGAAGGACGTCGATGGTTTCCATACCTCGAACGTTGGTCTGCTCGGTACCGGTCAGAAGTCGATGGTACCCTGCACGCCGCTCGGCTGCCTGATGATGCTGCGTGACCACCACGGCTCGCTCTCGGGTATGAACGCCGTCGTCATTGGTCGCTCGAACATCGTGGGCAAGCCGATGGCCCAGCTGCTGCTGAATGACAGCTGCACCGTAACGATCGCTCACAGCCGCACCAAGAACATTCAGGACGTCGTCAAGCAGGCAGACATCGTCGTCGCCGCTGTCGGTCGTCCCGAGATGGTCACCGGCGAATGGATCAAGGATGGCGCGACCGTCATCGACGTGGGCATTAACCGGATCGAGCGCGACGGCAAAACCAAGCTGGTCGGTGACTGCGAGTATGATTCCTGCGCCGAAGTGGCTGGCGCCATCACGCCCGTGCCGGGCGGCGTCGGTCCGATGACTATCGCCTGTCTGCTGGCGAACACCGTGACGGCCTGCTGCCGCGCGAACAATCTGGCAGAGCCCGAAGGCCTCACCGCCTGATCTGGTAGGATAATCTGACTAAAAGCGGGCCTTCGGGCCCGTTTTTCATTTTGCCGCCACGTATTCCTTGCCGCGACCCGTTTTCATGTGTGCAAAGTGAATCACATTTTGCGTAAAAAATTTGCATAGTTCCAAAGTGCGTCTGGCAACCTGTCTTTTTGTGCAATATTGCCGACTTTATCCAGTGAATCGCAGTTTTCGTGCATTTGAGCAAAGCATCGGGGGATACCTTGCCCAGTTATCGCGAGGCGCCATTGCCATCTTTTCGTCCGCGCGTGCGGATCGCAGCAATTATGAGTGTGATTGCCGGCTGGACCGCGCCGTTTAACACCATTTGGATTCAGCCTGTCGCTCTGCGTATGTTGTTCTGGGCGAGTATTTGCTTCGGCACGATTTTCGTCGTCCAAGGCATTCGCTTGGTGATCGTTCGCATTGTTCCGGACTGGATGCGGTATCAGGTCGACATTCTTTCGATGTTCCTGATGACCTTCATCGCCGCGCCTGTCATCTACTTCGCATTGAGGTTCGGCGGCGCGCCGGAAGCGCTGCGGCCTGAGTTACTGGTGCTATGGCTCGATATCTTCGTGGTTTGCGTAGCCATTGCGTTGATCCGCACCGTCGTTCTTCGCCAGCGCTGGCAGCCTGTCCCCGTGGTCACAATTGCAGCGAATGTGGCGCATGAATTCACCGCGCCGGTGAAGGTGCAGATGCTCGAACGGTTGGAAGGCGTCGACGATGCCAGCAAGATCATCCGCCTCAGCAGTGACAACCATTATGTCGTCGTGACGATCGTCGGACAGGAGCAGCAGCGCGTGCTCATGCGCCTTGGCGATGCGGTTAAGGAGATGACTGGCGTCGATGGCATTCAGGTCCACCGTTCACATTGGGTCGCCCGCGCCGCAATCGAGCGTATCGGCCGCGTGGACTCCCGCGACTACGTCTGGCTGACGGACGGCTCCCAGGTGCCTGTCTCCAAGAGCGGCAAGGAAAGCCTGCGTGAGGCGGGGATTATCTTCGACGCGCAGCCTTCAACGGCACAGCAAGACATCGCGGCCCAGTAAGCACGGCAATCGCCGCCGCGCTGAACATCTGCACAAGCGGGGCGCGGTTTGCGTACATGCCGCCTGTGTAGGTCCCGAAAGCGGGCATGATCAGGCGGTTTTCGTCATAGACAAATGCGGGCCGCGACTGGCCGGAAATGCTGTGCTTGGGGTGATAATGGCCCGAAACCTCGGCCACCGCGCCGTCCTCGGCGATATGGCGGAACACCAGCGGTCCGACCTTGTACTCGGCAAGGTAATCGCCTCCGAGCTCGACCGGCCCTGCATCATGGTTGCCCGCGATCCAGATCCACTCGCGACCGGCCTGCATGCGCGTGAGCCAGAGGCGTTCGTTGTCGGGCATGGCTTCAATGGCTTCGACGTCATCGAAACTGTCGCCGAGGCAAACCACGCAAGCCGGATCATAAAGCTGGATGTCCTCGTCAAGCCGAGCGAGCGTATCGCGTGTCTCGTAGGGCGGGAGCATTCCACGACCTTTACGCGCAAACCGTTCCGCTTTGCACAGGTGCAGGTCCGAAACGACAAGCGTCCGCGTCTCCGCAAGCCAAAGCGCGCCAGAGGGCAGGGCGGTCAGTGGGACACCGGCAAGAGTGAAGGCATGAGTGGTCATGCCGGTTTTCTTGAGCCTTTCCCGCGAATGGTCAAGTGCACGGAAGCGTTAGAACGGGCGAAGGTGGCAGGGGATGCGGATAGGATCGACCTGCTTGGGCTTTTTACCGATGAGGCCGAAAAGGGCCTCCAGCATCGCCGGCACGTCCTGTTCGACCATCCCGACGTTGCCAGGAAGGTAGGACCCGAAGGGATCCCAGTCGAAACAGCCGTAGCGAACTTGGGCAGCCGCCTCGCCAAGGCCGCTGTGCCAGCGCACGACACCTTCGAGCGATATGGTGGAGTTCACGAAAATGCCCATCGGACCGTCAGGGCGCAGATCGGCAAGCCGTCCGGCGGCGCTGTTGGCCGAGTAACCTGCGGCCATGATGTGATCGTCGGGGACGTCGATGCCGCGCTCGTTGTGGGCACGGAAAAAGCCGTCGAGACGGGCGGCGGTGTTGTTATCCGACAAGCGACCACCGACGAAGCGCAGCGGGCCCTCCCAGCCGAGATCAGCCTTGCAGCGGTCGAGGATAAGGTTCGTCAGCGCATAGGCGGCGTTGCCGTTGTCCGAAATAACCGAAGGCGCATCGTGGCCGGGCAGGTCGAGGTTCAGCGATTGCACACCATTCGCGGCACAAAGCGCGGTGATGCGGTCGGGATCGGTCGCACCGGTCGAGATCAGGCAGTCCACTTGATAGGATAGCAACTCGCGCGCGGCCTCGACTTCGAGCTCGGGATCACGCTGCGTGCAGGTGATGACTGGAAACATGTTGTTGGCGCGGGCGAGGGCTTCGAACTGTTCGGCAATCGCTCCGAAAAAACGGTTGTCGTACTTGGGCATAATCATCCCGACGATGTTCGAGCGGTCCTTGCGTAGGGCGCTCGCCTGCATGTTCACAGCGTAGCCTTGCTCCTCCGCCACCTTGAGGATTCGTTGCGCAAGTTTCTCGCTGATTCGACGCTTCTTCCACGAGCCGTTAATCACCGAACTGACCGCCGTGGGCGACGTTTCGGCGATTTTCGCAAGATCGTAGATCGTTGGCCTCTTTGAAGAATTTGTCTCGTTCAACGCCTTACACGCCCTGTCGAATGTAACTTTTTGCAACCCCATGTTGACAGGATGCGTAAGCGGTGGCAATCATGCTCCATCGGTTGAGCAAATGTTTGAGCAAATGCACAATCGGTGTAGCAGCCCGAGGAGGGGCGAGGGAGGACATCGCTGATACCGGAAGTCGTGTGCGCGGCTTTCCTGTAGCGCGGCCCACAGTTGTGGCGCCGGTCCCCCTTCGTTTGGCCGCAAAAACGGGCATAAAAAACCGGAGGAGATTGGAATGAAATTCCGTAAGACATCGCTGGCCGCAGCTTCGACCGTCGTCGCTGCACTTTTCACCACCGCCGCTACGGCTGAGACCGTTGCGTTCCTGATGCCCGACCAGGCATCGACCCGCTATGAACAGCACGACTATCCGGGCTTCCAGGCCGCTATGGACGAGCTCTGTGCTGACTGCACCGTGATCTACCAGAACGCAAACGGCGACGTTGCTCTCCAGCAGCAGCAGTTCAACTCGGTCATCGCGCAGGGCGCGAGCGTCATCGTTCTCGACCCCGTCGACTCGTCGGCTGCTGCGGCTCTGGTTCAGATCGCACACTCGCAGGACGTCAAAGTCGTCGCCTATGACCGCCCGATCCCGGACGTTCCGGCTGACTTCTACGTCTCGTTCGACAACGAAGGCATCGGCCGCGCTATCGCCCAGTCGCTCGTTGACCACCTCGAAGAGATGGGCGTCGAAGAAGGCGCTGGCGTTCTCCAGATCAACGGCTCGCCGACCGACGCTGCTGCCGGCCTGATCCGTGACGGTATCGACTCGGCTCTGGACAACTCGATCTACGTGACCCTGTCCGAGTTCGACACTCCGGATTGGGCTCCGCCGAAGGCGCAGGAATGGGCTGCAGGTCAGATCACCCGCTTCGGTTCGGACATCAAAGGCATCGTGGCTGCGAACGACGGCACCGGTGGCGGCGCGATCGCTGCTCTGAAAGCTGCCGGTGTTGACCCGCTTCCGCCGGTCACCGGTAACGACGCAACCATCGCTGCTCTCCAGCTGATCATCGCTGGCGACCAGTACAACACCATCTCGAAGCCGTCGGAAATCGTTGCCGAAGCTGCCGCACACGTTGCCATGCAGTTGATCAACGGTGTGACCCCTGAAGCGACCTCGACCCTGTACGACACGCCTTCGCAGCTGTTCGTTCCGGCCGTTGTCACTCAGGAAAACATCAAGGCCGAAATCTTCGACAAGGGCATCCAGACTGCTGAAGAAGTCTGCACCGGCGAATACGCTGACGCCTGCGCCGAACTGGGTATCGAGTAATCCAACGGCGGGGGCGGCATCCAGCCGCCCCCAACGCCATTTTAAGGGGAGGGGAGCCAATGACGGCTGATAAAGGCGAGCTTATTCTCAAGCTTCGTGGAGTTTCCAAACAGTTCGGAGCGGTGACTGCGCTCAAGGACATCGAACTGGACGTACATGCCGGAGAGGTTGTCGCGCTGGTCGGTGACAACGGCGCAGGCAAATCGACGCTGATCAAGGTTCTGGCAGGTGTTCACCAGCCGACCGAAGGTACGATCGAATGGTGCGGCAAGCCCGTGTCGCTCGACAGTCCGGGTACGGCGCTGGAGCTTGGCATCGCGACCGTATTCCAGGATCTCGCGCTCTGCGAAAACCTCGACGTTGTGTCGAACCTCTTCCTCGGTCACGAAATCAATCCGTGGCAGCTTGATGAAGTGCAGATGGAGGTCCGTGCATGGACGCTTCTGCGCGAGCTGGCCGCCCGTATTCCGTCGGTCCGCGAACCCATCGCTTCGCTCTCGGGCGGTCAGCGCCAGACGGTTGCGATTGCGCGTTCGCTGCTGCTCGACCCCAAGATCATCATGCTCGACGAACCGACCGCTGCGCTGGGTGTCGCCCAGACCGCCGAGGTTCTGAACCTGATCGAGCGCGTCCGTGATCGTGGTCACGGCGTGATCCTGATTTCGCACAACATGGAAGATGTGCGTGCTGTTGCCGACCGTATCGTCGTGCTGCGTCTGGGTCAGAACAACGGTGTCTTCACCAACGAGACCTCCCATCAGGAACTGGTCGCCGCCATCACCGGCGCGTCCGAAAATGCCGTGTCGCGCCGTATGGCCCGCAAACAGGAGGAAGCGGTATGACCAATATTTCCGACCAACTCGACCGCGAAGACAGCCGCGTCCGTCATGACGAAGGCATCGGCGGCGCCATCCGTGCGTTTTTCGACCGCGTGAAATCCGGCGACCTCGGCATGCTGCCGGTCTTCATCGGCCTCCTGCTGATTTCGGTCGTGTTCAGCTCCCTGAACCCCGTCTTCCTTGCCCCGAATAACCTTGTGAACCTGCTGTTCGATGCGGCCGCTATCGGTCTGATTTCGCTCGGTGTTGTCTGCGTTCTGCTACTGGGCGAGATTGACCTGTCCATCGGTTCGATGAGCGGTCTGGCCTCCGCGCTGATCGGTGTGCTCTGGGTGAATGCTGGCCTTCCGTGGCCGTTCGCCGTTGTGCTTGCCGTGCTCGCCGGTGCGGCTGTCGGTCTGCTCTACGGCTTCCTGCGCAATAAGTTCGAGATGCCCTCGTTCGTTGCGACCCTCGCCGGTCTGCTCGCGCTGCTCGGCCTTCAGCTTTACCTGCTGGGTTCGACCGGTTCGATCAACCTGCCGTATACCTCGACCCTCGTGAAGTTCGGTCAGATCATGATCATGCCCGCTTGGTTGAGCTACATCTGCGCGCTTCTGCCGGGTGCCGTCATTGTCTACACCGGCATGAACACCAACAAACGCCGCCGCGCCGCCAATCTGTCGAGCCCGGGTATGTCGGTGGTCTTTGCCAAGGCAATCATCATCACCGTCGCGCTGGTCTTCTGCGTCTACTACCTCGAACTTGGTCGCGGTGTGCCGTGGATGTTCGCTGTCTTCACAGTCTTCGTGATCGCTCTCGAATACGCTCTGCGCCGCACCAAATGGGGCCGCTCGATGTTCGCTGTCGGTGGTAACGCCGAAGCTGCCCGCCGCTCGGGTATCAATGTCCGCGGCATCCGTATGTCGGCCTTTATGATCTGTTCGGCCTTCGCCTCGCTCGGCGGTGTGTTTGCGGCCTCGCGTCTTGCCTCCGCCAGCCAGCAGGCCGGTACGGGCGACGTGAACCTCAACGCGATTGCCGCGGCTGTGATCGGTGGCACCTCGCTCTTTGGTGGCCGTGGTTCGGCTTGGTCCGCGCTGCTCGGTGTGATCGTGATCCAGGCGATTTCGAACGGTCTGACCCTTCTGAACCTCAGCTCTTCGCTGCGCTACATGATCACAGGTGCCGTTCTGGCCATCGCCGTGATCGTCGACTCTCTTGCTCGTCGCTCCCGCGCCAGCCACGGTCGTGCGTGATCGAAAGGACCAATCATGCTCATGAAAGATAAAACCGCCGCCATTACCGGAGCCGCCTCTGGCATCGGTCTGGCCTGTGCCAAGAAGCTGCTCGAAGAAGGTGCCAAGGTCGTTCTGATCGACCGCGATGCCGAAAAGCTCGAAAAGCTCTGCGGCGAGCTGGGCGAGAATGCCAAGCCGATGGTCCTCAATCTGTTCGACGGTGCTGCGGTGTCCGGCATGATGCCGAAGATCGAAGAACTGGTCGGTCCGCTTGATATCTTCCACGCCAACGCCGGTGCTTACATCGGCGGGGCGGCGGCAGAGGGTGATCCCGACGCTTGGGACCGTATGCTGAACCTCAATATCAACGCGGCTTTCCGCTGTGTGAATGCGGTTCTGCCCAAGATGATCGAACGCAAAACTGGCGACGTGATTTTCACGTCGTCGGTGGCGGGCGTCGTCCCCGTCGTATGGGAGCCGATCTACACCGCGTCCAAGTTCGCGGTTCAGGCGTTCATGCACACCACCCGCCGACAGGTTTCCGAACACGGCATCCGTATGGGTGCCGTCCTCCCAGGGCCGGTCGTCACAGCACTGCTGGATGACTGGCCCAAAGCGAAAATGGACGAAGCTCTGGCCAACGGCTCGCTGATGCAGCCTGTCGAAGTGGCCGAAGCCGTTCTGTTCATGCTCAGCCGTCCGCGCAATGTGGTGATCCGTGACCTCGTGATCCTGCCCAACAGCGTGGACCTCTAAGGCCCGCGAAGGAGAAACTCATGACTGGAGGAGAGGGCGGCTACGTCGTCGGTGTCGATGTCGGCACCGGTAGCGCACGGGCCGGTATCTTTACGCTCGCGGGGGAAATGGTCGGCACCGACAAGTGCGCCATCACGCTCTACCGCGATCCGGGTTCGATCGTCGAACAGTCGAGCGACGAAATCTGGCAAGCCGTCGTCAAATCGGTGCGCGGCGCTGTCGCTGCCGCCAAGGTCGATCCGGCGGACATCAAGGGCATCGGTTTCGACGCCACCTGTTCGCTAGTCGTGCTGGGCGAGAACGGTCAATCGATGCCTGTCGGTGATCCGGCCAAGCCCGAGCGCAACATCATCGTGTGGATGGACCACCGCGCGCTTGAGCAGGCCGAGCGTATCAACGCCAAGGGACACCGCGTTCTCGACTATGTCGGGGGGCGCATCTCGCCCGAGATGGAAACGCCCAAGCTGCTGTGGCTCAAGGAAAACCGACCTGAGATTTTCGCAAACGCCTGGCAGTTCATGGACCTGACGGACTTCCTGACGTGGCGGGCCACGGGTGACGTGTCGCGGTCGGTTTGTACGGTGACGTGCAAGTGGACCTATATGGCGCACGAGAATGCGTGGGACGCGAGCTACTTCAACTCTGTCGGTCTCGAAGAACTGACCGAGGACGGGTTCAAGCGCATCGGGGACATCGTTGTGCCTGCGGGTCAGGCGCTGGGGCAGGGGCTTGATGCCCGCGCTGCCGAAGAGTTGGGCTTGCTGGCGGGAACGCCTGTGGGCGCAGGTCTGATCGACGCCCATGCGGGCGGGATCGGTACTGTCGGCGCGGCCGGTGGTGGCGGGGCAGAGGCGAACCTCGCCTATGTGTTCGGCACCTCGTCCTGCACGATGACGTCGACCGCAGAGCCTGTCTTTGTGCCCGGCGTTTGGGGGCCTTATTATTCGGCGATGGTGCCGGGTCTGTGGCTCAACGAAGGCGGCCAGTCCGCTGCGGGCGCTGCCATCGATCACCTGCTGGAGCATCATCCCGCGACCGCTGAAGCGCGGGAACTGGCGGCGGCCGACGGCAAGTCCTTGCCCGAGTGGTTGGCGGATCGCGCTGCGGCTTCGCTAAAATCGGGTGGTCATGCTGCCGACCTGGCAAGCGGCCTGCACGTGGTGCCAGAGTTCCTCGGTAACCGTGCACCCTACGCTGATCCGCATACCCGTGCGGTGATTGCGGGCCTCGGGATGGAGCGAGACGTGGACAGCCTCGTGTCGCTTTACATCGCGGGACTTTGCGGCATCGGCTACGGCCTTCGCCAGATCGTCGAAGCGCAGGATCGCGCGGGCGCGAGCATCGACAGCATCGTCATCAGCGGCGGTGCAGGTCGGAACGAAATGATCCGCCAACTCCTCGCCGATGCGACGGGCAAGGAAATCGCGGTGCCTGCGGTGGACGAACCTGTTCTCCTCGGTTCGGCTATTCTTGGCGCTGTGGCGGCAGGCATCCACGCAGACATCCCTGCTGCGATGATGGAGATGTCGCAGTTTGCCAATCGCTATGCCCCCGAGGCAGAGGCGCGCGAAGTGCACGAGAGCCGTTTCCGCACGTTCGAGCAGTTGCAAGCTGTTGCCCGCGCGGCGGCTATTCGCTGAAACCTTGGCTGGAGGGGCGCTGCCCCTCTGGCCTGCGGCCATTCACCCCGAGGTATTTGGGTCAGAATGAAGAGCCGCTTGCGCGAGCGGAAATGCTATCGCACAAGGGCTCATGGTCTTTCGCAGTTACATGTCAGAAGCGCTGGAAGAAGCGCGGCTTGCCGGAGAGCGCGGCGAGGTGCCGGTTGGCGCTGTTGTCGTATCGCCTGACGGCGAGGTCGTGGCGCGAGCAGGGAACCGGACACGGGAGTTGTCTGACCCCACGGCCCATGCCGAGACTTTGGCGATCAGAGCGGCTTGTGCTGCGGCGGGGTCGGAGCGGCTAACGGGCTATGATCTGTACGTGACGCTCGAGCCGTGTCCGATGTGCGCGGCGGTCATTTCGTTTGCGCGGATCGGGCGGCTTTATTACGGGGCATCCGATCCGAAGTCGGGCGGTGTGGCGCAAGGGCCGCGCGTTTATTCCCATCCGCAATGCCACCACGCGCCCGAGGTGTACGACGGGATCGCAGCACCCGAGGCGGAACGGATGCTGCGGGAGTTCTTTGCCAGCCGCCGTTAGAGCGTGATCGTTTCCATCACTTCGGGCGAGAGGACATCGACGTTCGGCAATGCCTCGATCAGTTCGGTCGGTTCCTGAGCCAGCAGCGGGAACGTGCGGTAGTGGCAGGGGATCACGGTTTTGAAATCGAAGAACCGTTTCGCCGCATAGGCGGCGCCTTCCATATCCATCGTGAAGTGCCCACCGCAGCACAGAATGCCGATGTCGGGTTTGTAGCGGTCTGCGATCAGCTCCATGTCCATCATGACATCGGTATCGCCGGTGAAGTAGATCGAGTGGCCTTCGGCGCGGATCACGAAGCCTGCCTCGCCGCCAGCGTAGACGGGCATTCCGCCTTTGTAGTCGATGCTGGAAGAGTGGACGGCATTCACCATCGTCACGCGCACGTCGCCCAGAGTGATCGTGCCGCCCTTGCCGAAGCCGTTGGTTTTGGCGCCGTCTTCGGTGAGGATGTCGGACAGCTCGTGCATACACAGGATCGGGATGTCGAGGTCCTTGGAGATGCTGACGCAATTGCTCGCGTGGTCGCCGTGTCCGTGGGACAGCAGGATGGCGGTTGCGCCTTTAATGGCGTCGTCGCGGCGGTCTTCGGGGAAGGCGGGGTTGCCCGAGAGCCAAGGGTCGATCAGCAGGATCTGGTCTGCGATTTCGAGGCGGAAGCTGGAATGGCCAAGCCAGGTGAGTTTCATCGAAAGCTCCATTTGTTTGCACCAATGGTAACGCAAGGAGAACATTCGGCAATTATTGGACGGGTTTCTAACCTCAGGGTTGCAATCGCGTCCAAGTTATCGCAAGGGAATGTAACGGTAGGCCGATTTGCGGCTGCCGACTCCTGACATAACCGCAAGTAACCACCGAAAGGGTGTGTGACTCTTATTCCAAGGGACGCATATGGCCGTACTCCGTCGTAATGCCTTTGAAGAAACGCTGAAGAACCTCGCGCTGGGGTTGGGAATCCTCTCAACCGTCGCCATCGTTCAGGACTGGTATCCGCTGAACATGTTTCTGTCGCTGCCGTTCTGCGTGATATGGTGGTATCTGGCGTGGCTACGGACGGAACCGCAGCTCAAGTGGGTCAACATCCTCTTCACCGGCTTCTATCTCTACGGAATCGGCAGATATGTGGTTCTAGGCGTCTGATTTTCAGCGCTGGCCTTGCGAGGTGCGCGTCAGAGCGGTAAACGCCATTCGACCCATAATACGGAGAGGCCCATGTCGATCGACACGGAAACCGCCCGCCGCGTGGCCAAGCTGGCCCGTATCAAGGTGGAAGACGACGCGCTGCCCGAACTGGCGCAGGAATTTAACGCTATTCTCGGCTTCATCGAGCAACTCGAAGAAGTGGACGTCGATGGTGTGGAGCCGATGACCTCGGTCACGCCGCAGCGCCTCAAGCGCCGCGAAGACGTCGTGACCGATGGCGACCAGCAGGAAGCAGTCCTGAAGAACGCGCCCGACGCGCGCGAGGGTTTCTTTGCCGTGCCGAAGGTGGTGGAATAATGACCGATCTGAACAAGCTCACGATCGCCGAAGCACGCGACGCTCTGAAGAAGGGCGAGACTACTTCGGTTGCGATCACCGAGGCATGTCTGGCCGAAATCGAAGCGCAGGGCGTCCTGAACGCCTTCGTGCACAAGACACCGGAAATCGCGCTCGATATGGCAAAGGCCGCTGACGCGCGTGGTTATGCGGACGGCGCTGCGCTGAACGGTATCCCGCTCGGCATCAAGGATCTGTTCTGCACCAAGGGCGTCGACTCGCAGGCCGCTTCCGGCATCCTCAATGGCTTCAAACCTGAGTACGAGTCGACCGTGACAACCAAGCTCTTCGCGAGCGGTGCGGTCATGCTCGGCAAGCTGAACATGGACGAATTCGCGATGGGTTCGTCAAACGAAAGCTCGGTTTACGGCCCGTCCGTGAACCCGTGGAAGGTCGATGACCGCAACCTGATCCCCGGCGGTTCGTCGGGTGGTTCGGCGTCGGCTGTTGCTGCTGACCTCTGCATCGGTGCAACCGGCACGGACACCGGTGGCTCGATCCGCCAGCCTGCCGCGCTGACCGGTACCGTCGGTATCAAGCCGACTTACGGCCGCGTGTCGCGTTGGGGCATCATCGCTTACGCGTCCTCGCTCGATCAAGCCGGTCCGATGACCAAGACCGTGCGCGACAGCGCCATCATGCTGTCGGCGATGGCCGGTCACGACATGAAGGACTCGACCAGCGCCGACCTCGCCGTTCCGGACTTCGAAGCCGCGCTGACCGGTGACATCAAAGGCAAGACCATCGGTATTCCGCGCGAATACCGCCTCGACGGTCTGAACGCCGATGTGGCCAAGCTCTGGGATCAGGGCGCGGAAATGCTGCGTGACGCAGGTGCCAAGGTTGTCGACATCAGCCTGCCGCACACCAAATACGCGCTGCCGACCTACTACGTCATCGCATCGGCTGAAGCGTCTTCGAACCTCGCCCGCTATGACGGTGTCCGCTTTGGCGAACGCGCCAAGCTGGGTGCTGGCGACGGCATCACCGAGATGTACGAAAAGACCCGCGCCGCAGGCTTCGGTCCCGAAGTGCAGCGCCGCATCATGGTCGGCACCTACGTACTTTCGGCTGGCTTCTACGACGCCTACTACAACCGCGCCCGCAAGGTCCGTACGCTCATCAAGCGCGACTTCGAGAACGCGTTTGCCGAAGGTGTCGATGCGATCCTCGCTCCGGCAACCCCGTCGCCCGCGTTCGGTATCGGCGAAGTGTCGGACCACGATCCGGTGCAGATGTACCTGAACGACGTGTTCACCGTGACGCTGAACCTCGCCGGTCTTCCGGGTGTTTCGGTGCCTGCGGGCCTCGCGTCGAACGGTCTGCCGCTGGGTCTCCAGCTGATCGGTCGCGCTTGGGAAGAGGCCGACCTGCTGAATATCGCCTACACGCTGGAACAGAAGACCGGCTTTGTGGCGAAGCCCGAAAAGTGGTGGTAACGTCGTTTTAACGACATCAGAGGCAGCTTCGACGTGCAGAAGTTTTGGATTATCGGGACAGCGCTTGTTGCGCTGTCCGCTTGTAATGCTAACCCGCCGGTGAGCAATTCCGGTCCGGGGTTCACCAACTATTCTTCGGTGCAGATGACCGAAGCGGAACGCCAGCAAGCGCTGAGCGGACCGTCGGTGCAGGCGACCTCCCTTTCGGGCGGTGGCAACATCAGCAGCGAAGAATTGCAGGCGGCAGGCATTACGACGCCGACCAACTGGACGCCTTCGGGCAACGCGACGCAGCAGACCTCCTATGGCCGCGCGTCGGGTATCGAAGCTTCGCCAACCAACGCCGCGCCGACCGTTGTGGCCAGCCACTCGGGCATCTCAGACGAACAATCGTTCGAAGCCGTATCCGAGCGTGAGACCATCGCCTCCGACGCGGCCCGCCGCGCAGAGCAGGCCGCGCAGTACACCGTGATCCAGCCGACCGCATTGCCGGGCCGTCAGGAAACCGGTCCGAACATTGTCGCCTATGCGCTGAGCGCGCCGAACGTCAAAGGGCAGGAATGGTACAGCCGATTCATGCTGTCCGGCCAGTCGCGCTACCGCCGCAACTGCGCCAAGTACAACAACCCCGACGAAGCGCAGCGCGACTTCCTGTCCCGTGGCGGCCCCGAGAGCGACCGCCTCGGCATCGACCCTGATGGAGACGGTTTCGCCTGTGGTTGGGATCCTGCGCCGTTCATCGTTGCCGCGCGTTCGGCAGCAGGGAACTGATCCTGCGACAGGTGACTTCACCGAATTTCGGGCCGCGACGTGAAAACGCGCGGCCCGATCTCGTTGTGATCCACTACACAGCGATGGCCGACTGCGCTGCGGCGGAGCGGACACTTTGCAATCCCGACCTTGAGGTCTCCGCGCACTACCTGATTTCCGAGGCCGGAGAAGTCACCCAACTGGTGCCCGAGGAAGAGCGCGCGTGGCACGCAGGGGCAGGGCAGTGGGGGAGTGTCACAGACGTGAACTCCCGCTCCATCGGGATCGAGTTGTCGAACATCGGGACGGCTCCGTTCGCGGCCAAGCAGATGGATGCGCTTGAGGACTTGCTCCGCGGGATCATGAGCCGCTGGGACATTCCCCCCGAGCGGATCATCGGCCATTCCGACCTCGCACCGCATCGGAAGATCGATCCCGGTGCGCGGTTTGACTGGAATCGTCTGGCAAAGCAGGGGCTCGCTATTCGCGCTGCTCAAACTGATGTCGAAACCACCGATCTGGAAGGTGATTTGCTCACCGCGCTGCGAACGATTGGTTATGCGGACCATCCGCTCGGCGCTTTATTGCCGGCTTTTCGTTTGCGCCACCGCCAGCGCTTTGACGGGCCTGCTGATATCACGGACTTGCGGCTCGCGGCCTATCTGGCCGAAACCTATCCCGCGCGCTGACCGCAACCGCGCTTGACGCTCCATATGCAAATGAATACGAGGCAGTGCGCGGATGGCTGGATGACCGCAGGTTTACCTGAGGAAAGTCCGGACACCAAAAGGCACGGTGCCGGGTAACGCCCGGCGGGGGTAACCCCAGGGATAGCGCCACAGAGAACAGACTACCCTGCATGCAGGGAAAAGGTGAAACGGTGGAGTAAGAGACCACCGCGGGACTGGCAACAGGACCGGCATGGCAAGCCCCACCGGGTGCAATGCCAAATAGGGACCACGCGCGGGATTGATAGGTTCGCCTATATCGCCGCAGGGACGCCTAACCCCGAGTGGTCCGGGTTGGCAGCTAGAGGCTCGTTGGTAACAGCGGGCCAAGATGAATGGTCATCCAGAGGGCTTGTCTCTCGGACAAAATCCGGCTTATAGGCCATCCGCGCATATTTAAGTTGCAAGAAACTCGCATCTAACAACGTATTGAGTTGCAAACTGCGAAAAAACGCGTCTCTGATCTGTTAACTAAACCATTCTGCTCATGGTGGTCCAAGATGACACTGCCGCACGTCGGTACTCCGGAAGCCCGCGCAACTGACGCGGGAATTTTCGCTCTTTTTGATGGCTCGCAAGAGATCGTCATGGCGATGCTTGCAGCGTCGCAGGACTGCATCAAAGTCCTGTCGCTCGAAGGCGTGCTCGAATTCATGAGCTATGGCGGCATGTGCGCAATGGAAATCCCCGACTACGGAATGGTCGCCGGTAAATTCTGGTGGGATCTGTGGCCTGTTGAAACCCGCGATGTGCTCAAAGCTGCCGTCGCCAGTGCAGCCAAAGGCACACCTGTGCGCCTGACCGCGTTCTGCCCGACCGCAGGCGGCACCGACCGCTGGTGGGAAGTCACCGTGGCGCCGGTCCCCGACAAACACGGCGATGTGACGCGCGTGCTCTCCATCTCTCGCGATGTGACCGAGATCGTGAAGCACACGAAGGAACTGGAAGAGCAAAAGTCCGAACTGGAAGAGGCGCTAGAGACATCCAAGCTTCTTCGCCGCGAGGTCGATCACCGCGTGAAGAACAGCCTTGGCCTTGTGTCCTCGCTGCTACGCCTGCAATCACGTCGCGCGCCTGCCGATGCAAAGGCTGCGCTTGAGGTTGCTGCGGGCCGTGTGAATACCATCGGCCGTGTGCACGACATGCTGCACCGTCTTGAGAACGTCCGCATGGTGGATGTGGGCCAGTACCTCAACGACCTTTGCGTCGAGGTATGCCGTTCGCTGCGTGCGGCAGGGCAGGCGGAGACCGAGATCAAAACGATCCCGCTCAAAGTCGATCCGAGCACCGCGATCTCGATCGGTCTGGCCGTCACAGAGATCGTGACCAACTCCATTCGCCACGGACAGATGCCGACCGACGGGCGTATCTCGCTGAACCTCGAAGACGATGGTGACACGATTCACCTGACAGTCGCCGACAACGGCAAGGGTCTTCCCGAGGGATTCGATCTCGAGGCAGGTGGCGGCGTTGGCATGCAGGTTGTCCGTTCGATGGTGAGCCAAATGGAAGGAAAAATCACTGCAATGCGCTCTGATAACGGCGGCGCCCGCTTTGATATCAGTTTTCCGCGTCCAAGCGCGGCTTAACACCGAAAAAACAGCCCAGAGCGGTTGACTCGGATGGGAAGCCGAGTAAAAGGCAGCTTCCAGAACGAATTCAGATGCCGCACCCCTTGGGGACCAGCGGGCAGGAGAATAGAACAATGGCGAAGCCGACCACTATCAAAATCCGCCTGAACTCCACCGCGGGTACCGGGCACTTCTACGTGACTAAGAAAAACGCACGCACCATGACCGAAAAGATGGTTGTACGTAAGTACGACCCGGTTGTGCGCAAGCACGTTGAATACAAAGAAGGCAAGATCAAGTAATCTTGCTGCTCTTTGCAGAGTTAGAAGCCGCGTGATGAACTCACGCGGCTTTTGCTTTTTCAGGGATTACTTCAGGCGCGACTGGATGAGCGCGAGCGCCTCGGTGTGCACTTCCTTGCTCGCCGCCGCGATGACGCGGCCCCCGTTGGGGCAGGGGTTGCCGTCCCAGTCGGTGACGATGCCGCCAGCGGCTTGGATGACCGCCAGCGGGCCTTGAATGTCGTAGGACTGAAGACCAGCCTCCACCACCAGATCAATCTGACCCGTAGCGAGCAGCGCGTAGGCGTAGCAGTCGGTGCCGTAGCGCACGAGCCGCGCTGCGTCGCGCACAGCCTCGAAACAGAGGCGTTCTTCATCCGTGCCTACCTCGGGGAAGGTCGTGAACAGGATCGCCTCTGACAGTGGGCGTGCGGCGCGTGTGGCAAGCGGACGCGTGCCTAGCGGGCCGGTGGTTTCCGCAACGCCAGGGGCGCCGATAAAGCGCTCGCCAATGTACGGCTGGTCGATAATGCCGACGATGGGGCCCTCGGCGGGGCCGACGGCGATCAGGACGCCCCAAGTGGGGGTGCCGGACAGAAAACCGCGCGTGCCGTCAATCGGATCGAGCACCCAAGTGAAGCCGCTGGTACCATCGGATTTGCCGTACTCTTCGCCAAAGATCGCGTCATCGGGACGCTCGGCTGCCAGCACGTCGCGCATGGCGCGTTCCGCAGCGCGGTCGCCCTCGGTGACGGGATCGAAATCGGCGGGACGTTTGTTGTCGGCGGTGAGGCCAGCGGAACGGAAATGCTCCAGCGTGGCAGGACGGGCCGCATCGGCAAGCAAATGGGCGACCCTTACGAGATCGCCCACTGTTTCTTTATCAATTTCATTCAGCATCATCGGATCCGCTTACAAATACTTGTATTTGCGGTAACGCGGGTTTTGCCGAATGGTCAAGCTCTTAGGCTGCGTCGCTCAGCGCGCGAGCGAGGTCGAACAGGCGACGACGCTGGGCTTCCGGGATCGCGTAGTAGCTGCGCAGCAGCTCCAGAGCTTCCTTGTCCGAGAGGATATCACCCGGCATATCGGTCTGCGATTGTGCTTCACCGTTGCCTTCGAGGCCTTCGAAGAAGAACGAAACGTCCACACCCAGAGCGTGGGCGATATCCCAAAGACGAGAAGCGGAAACGCGGTTCATGCCGGTTTCGTATTTCTGGATCTGTTGGAATTTGATGCCTACTTTTTCAGCGAGCTGCTGCTGCGTAGTGCCGTTCATCCAGCGGCGGTGGCGGATGCGCTTACCGACGTGTACATCGACCGGATGGCTCATGTTTTATGTCCTTTTTAAACCCTTCACCCCGACTATGACCGCTGCCCCATCCAGCAGGCATACATCGTATGGGCGAATTCACTTGCTGTAATTAAGCACGTCATGGTTGCGCCCGCTACCTGACCTTTAGGACAGGTTGAGTGCTTTTTTGGTCCGCCAGCGTGACATTTGCGATGTTTGGACACGTATTCGCAGTGTTACTCCTGCGATATAGGATAGGTTGCAAGAGTGAAGGAAAGGATCAGCCATGCGTGCGTTTCGGGTCACCTCGTTCGATCAACCTCCGCAGGTAGAGGAAATTCCTGTACCGCAACCGCAAGCGGGCCAGATTCGACTCAAAATCGAGTCGTGCGGCGTCAATTTCGCCGACACGCTGATGACGACCGGAAAATATCAGGACACGCCAGAACTCCCGTTCACCATGGGCATGGAAGTGTGCGGGATTGTCGACGAATTAGGCGCAGGCGTGACGTCTCCCGCCGTGGGGTCTCGCGTGGTGGTTTACTGCGGCAGTGGCGGCATGGCGGACTACGGCGTGTTCGCCGCTGATCGCTGTCTGCCTGTACCGGACGGCATGCCGCCGGAAACCGCTGCGGGCTTCATGATTGCCTACGGCACCTCGCACCTCGCGTTAAAGCGCCGCGCCCGTTTGCAGGCGGGTGAAACGCTCGTCGTCACCGGCGCAGGGGGCGGCGTCGGCCAAACCGCCATCGAGATCGGCAAACTGATGGGCGCCCGTGTCATCGCGATTGCCCGCGGTGAGCGCAAACTGGCAGCCGCGAAAGCGGCAGGCGCTGACGTTCTGATCGACGCGAGTGAAGACCTGACCGCCCGTCTGCGGGCTGAGGGCGGTGTCGATGTGCTCTATGACGCTGTCGGGGGCGATGCTTTCGGCAAGATCCTCCGCGCGATGAATCGAGAGGGGCGGATGCTGGTCATCGGTTTTGCCAGCGGCACGGTGCCGCCGATCCCTGCCAACCATCTGCTTGTGAAGAATGTCGACGTAATGGGTTTCTACTGGGGCGGCTACGTCAAATTCAATCCCGAGGCGATGGACGAGAGCCTCAAGGAGCTAATGCAGTATTTCGCCGAAGGCCGCCTGCATCCGCACATCAACCACGTCGTGCCGCTGTACGATGCGCCCGAGGCGCTGGACCTGCTCACAAGCCGCCGCTCGACTGGGAAGGTTGTCGTCAATCCATAACGCCGTAGCCGCCTGTCAGCATCTCTGCCAGTGCGGCGATGACTGCGGGCATACGGCTTTCGGACCAGTAAAGGTTCACGTTCGACACGCCGAGGTCGGGAAGGGTGCCGCCGTGGTCGATCGGTTCGAGCTGCTGGGGCCAAGTGCCGTCGAGCATAGAATGTACAGCAAGGTCGGCGGAAACCGTCGCTTCGGAGGAACGCGCGGAGTCGGTTTCCAGCGCCATTTCCCACGGAATGTCCTCACGGTCGAGGATGCGCTGTGTCACGGACCTAAAGATACACGACCCTTCATGGGCAAGTCGCAGCGGGCGCTGCTTCCACGCCTGTCCATCGGGCGCACCCACCCAGACCAGCGGGATTGAGCAGAGGCACCGCGCATCGGACGGGGTGTCGTACTCGGTGGTCAGCAGAACGTCGATCTCTCCACGAGAGAACTGCGCTTTCATCCGGCTGGTGAAGGACGAGATCAGCTTCACCTGCACGCGCGGAAAATCCGTCGCGAACTGGCGCAGAATCGGCGGCAGAACGGGGTAGACGATGTCATGCGGCACGCCGAGCACGATCTCGCCCTCGTATTCGTTCGCCGTCAAACGGCCTAGCGCCTCGTCATTCAGTTCCAGCATCCGCTGCGCATAGCCCAACAATTGCTCGCCCGAAGGGGTCAACGCGATGCCACGTCCGCTACGATCCAGCAGGCTGAGGTTCAGCGCTTCTTCCAGCCTTTTCAACTGCATGGAGACCGCAGATTGTGTCAGGTTGAGCAGGCCCGCAGCCCGCGTGACGCCGCCCGTTTCGGCAACGGTCAAAAAGGCGCGCAGGGCGGTGAGGTCCATGTTTCGCGGCACATCACAATCCTTGATGATTGGGTTGATGAACATTCATTTTCGTTAATCATGGAGCTGCTCTAGATAGATGTCAAACACCTAGTCCACATCTGTTGCGAGAGTACCGCCATGACCTTCATCTCTATCCCCATGTCGCGCCGCCAGCCTATCATGCAGCGCCTTGTTTCCTTTGTTTCGCGTGCCCGCGCCGTCGCCCGTTCGCGTCGCCAGCTTGCCGGTCTGACCGACGACCAGCTCTGCGATATCGGCCTGAGCCGTGCCGAAGCGGTGCAGGAAGCGAACCGTTCCGTTTGGGACGCCGAGGACGCATGGTATCGCGCGCGCGGATAATGCGTGCGCAAGTACTTGAAAGCTAAGTCCGGATTGCCAATATTGGTAGGGATACCCATTATCGGGTAAACCTATTAACCTTTGGAGGGAACAATGGCTGATTTCCGCACGATGCGCGGCACTGCAGGTGTCCGCACCGCGGCAATTGACGAAGGGCTGCGCGCTCACATGAACAAGGTATACGCGACGATGTCTGTTGGCACGTTGCTGACCTTCCTCGTTGCATGGGCAGTGGGCACTAACCCGCAATTGCTCTCCGTGCTGCGCGACCCGATGACTCTGCAGCCGAACATCCTTGGTTGGATCGTCATGTTCGCGCCGCTCGGCATGATCTTCATGTTTGGCGCTGCGGTTAACCGCCTCTCCGCCGCCGGTGCGCAGCTGTTCTTCTACGTCTTCGCGTCCGTAATGGGCCTGTCGATGGCTTGGATCTTCGTCGCTTTCACCGGCACATCGATCGCGCAGGTATTCCTCGTTACGTCGATCGCATTCGCGGGTCTGTCGCTCTATGGCTACGTCACCAAGCGTGACCTGTCGGCAATGGGTTCGTTCCTCGTCATGGGCCTGATCGGTATTCTGGTCGCCATGATCGTGAACATCTTCCTTGCGTCGTCGGCTCTGCAGTTCGCGATCACCATCCTCGGTGTTCTGATCTTTGCTGGCCTGACCGCTTATGACACCCAGAAGATCAAGACCGACTACATCCAGCACGCACATGCGATGGATCAGGAATGGCTCGGCAAGGCTGCCATCATGGGCGCGCTGAACCTGTACCTCGACTTCATCAACATGTTCATGTTCCTGCTGCAACTGTTCGGCAACCGCGAATAACTTTCGCCACATGACCAGGTTCAAGGCCGCCTTCGGGCGGCCTTTTCTTTTGCGCGGGTTGGTTTAAAACAGCCCCATACCGCGTCCTTGCCCTTTCTGGCGGTATTCTTGCACAGGCCGAAGGGGTTCAAAGGAGGCAACATGACACCCAGCATAGTCATTAAGAACGCAACCATCCTGACCATGGACGACGACGGGCGCGAACTCGTCGGCGATATCCTGATTGAAGGGGGAGTCATCACGCGCATCGAAAAGGGCATCTTTGCCCCAAACGCGCGGATCGTGCAGGCGGATGGTTGTCTGGTGACGCCGGGCCTCGTGAACACCCACCACCACCTCTACCAGACGCTGACCCGCGCTGTGCCGGGCGGTCAGGATGCGCTGCTGTTCGGGTGGCTCAAGACGCTCTATCCGATCTGGTCGCGTTTCGGGCCCGAGGAGATGTACGTCTCCGCCTCGATCGGCTTGGCGGAGCTGGCGTTGTCTGGCTGCACGCTGACGTCCGATCATCTTTACCTCTACCCCAACGGTTCGCGGCTAGATGACACCATCGCCGCGGCCCAGGACATCGGGATGCGCTTCCACCCGACACGCGGAGCGATGAGTATAGGCGAAAGCAAAGGCGGCCTCCCGCCCGACAGTCTGGTCGAGGACGAAGTTGCCATCCTCGAAGACTGCATCCGTGTCGTCGACGAATTCCATGACCCGAGCGAGGGCTCCATGGTGCGTGTCGGCATCGCGCCCTGTTCGCCGTTCTCGGTCAGCCGCGACCTGATGAAGGACGCCGCTCTGCTTGCGCGCGATAAGGGCGTGATGCTGCACACCCACCTTGCCGAAAACGACGAGGACATCGCCTATTCGCTCGAAACCTTCGGTTGCAGACCGGGGCAATACGCCGAAGACCTCGGCTGGACGGGGCCGGACGTCTGGCACGCGCACTGCGTAAAGCTCGATGGTTCGGAAATTGAAATGTTTGCCCACTCGCGGACAGGTGTTGCCCACTGCCCATGTTCGAATTGTCGCCTTGGCTCCGGCATCGCGCCGCTGCGCGAAATGCGGGATGCGGGCGTTCCGGTGGGCCTTGGGGTTGATGGATCGGCCAGCAACGACGCGGGCAACCTGATCGCCGAGGCGCGTCAGGCCATGCTGCTTCAGCGGGTGGCCAAGGGCGCCGACGCGATGAGCGCGCGCGAGGCGATGTGGATCGCAACGCGCGGCGGGGCAGAGGTTCTGGGCCGTCACGACTGCGGTTGGCTGGGTGTCGGGCAACGTGCTGACATCGCGATCTGGGACATGAACGGCGTTGAAGCCGCAGGAAGCTGGGACATGGCTGCTATTCTGCTCGCCGGTCCGATGCAGGCCAAACACGTTTTCGTCGAAGGACGTCAGGTTGTGGCGGACGGAATTGTGACAACCATAGACCTGCCCGATATGATATCACGCCAGAACCAACTGGCGCTGGCACTGATGGACTAGCGCCCAAGCTATTGGGGGCACTATGAAAAAGCTACTCGCCGCGGCGGGCCTGAGCCTGCTCGCGGGCTGTCAGATCGTCACCATCGGCCCGGACGGCAACGTCGTGGCCGAAGCGCAGGAACCTGTCACGATTACGCCCGCAACCTCCGGCATCGGCGCGCTGCTGGTCGCCGAGCGCAAGGCACAGGGCCTCGGCCCGATGGAGGAAAGCCCGCTACTGTCCCGCGTCGCCGAAGCGCACGCGAAGGACATGCTCGCGCGCGGCTATTTCGGTCATGAGAATCCCGAAGGGCAGAGCGCATGGCAGCGCGGCACGGCAGCGGGCTATTGTTCGTTCGTGATTTCCGAAAACCTCGGGGCAGGGGATATCACCCAAGCGGGCATGGTGGCCGAGTGGATGGCATCAAGCGGTCACCGCAAGAACATCCTCGACCCGCGCTTCGCCCGTTATGGCTTTGCCCGTGTCGAGGATTACTGGGTGCTGATGCTGGCTGCTGCCTGCTAGACCTTTTTGCCCGCGACCCAGACGTCGCGAATGGCGCGGTCGTCGCCCATCATGATTGTGGTGAAGATCGCGTCCCAGATATGCTCGGCGCGGTTCGTGCGCTGGGCAATCGCGGGAGTGGAGGCAAGGTCTAGCACCGTGATATCCGCCGCCGCTCCGACATTGAGTGAGCCGATCTGGCCGCTCATGTGAAGCGCACTCGCCGAGCCTTCGGTCGCCAGCCACATCAGTTGCGCAGGGTGGATCGCCTCGCCGCGCAGCTGGCCGACCTCATAGGCCGCGCCCATCGTCCGAAGCATCGAGAAATTCGATCCGCCGCCCGTATCTGTGGCAAGGCCGATGCGGATTTTCGTCTGCGACAGGCCCATCATGTCGAACAGGCCCGAGCCGATGAACGTGTTGGAGGTCGGGCAATGAACGACCGACGCTCCGACTTCGGACAGTCGGGACTTCTCGCGGTCCGTCAGGTGGATCGCGTGACCATAGAGGCCGCGCTCGCCCAGCAGTCCGAAGCGTTCGTAAGTGTCCAGATAATCGCGGCAATCGGGGAAGAGCGAGGCAACCCACTCAAGCTCCGGCAACTGCTCTGACAGGTGGGTTTGCATCGGCACTTCGGGATGTTCGGCCCAGAGCGCGCCGAGCGCTTCCAATTGCTCAGGCGTCGAGGTCGGCGAAAAGCGCGGCGTGATACAGTAGGTCGCGCGGCCCTTGCCGTGCCATTTCTCCAGCAGCGCCTTGCTGTCATCATAAGCCGAGTGCGCGGTGTCGCGCAGCGTGTCAGGCGCGTTACGGTCCATGCAGGTTTTGCCCGCGATCACCGCCATATTGCGGTCGGCGGCTGCGCCGAAGAACGCGTCCACGGATTCGGGGTGGATCGTGCAGAAGCTGGTCAGCGTCGTCGTGCCATGCGCCAGTGCCAGATCGAGCGTGCGTCCTGCAACGTCTTGGGCATAGGCGGCATCGGCAAAACGGCTCTCTTCGGGGAACGTATAGGTGTTCAGCCAGTCGATCAGCTGCTTGCCCCACGACGCGATAATGCCTGTCTGGGGGTAGTGCATATGCGCGTCGACAAAGCCCGCCGAAATCAGCCCGTCGCCGTAATCGGTGATGGCGGCATCGGGGTGGTCACGGCGCAGGTCATCACCTTCGCCAACGGCAGTGATCTTGCCATTTTCGACCAGCACACCACCCCTGCGGGAATGGTGGGTCACGGTGTTCCAATCGGCGGTAAATGGATTGCCTGAAAAGCGGAGCGTCTGCCCCAAAAGGAGTTGTTTTGTCATGCCGCTAGATTAGGTGCTCGGACCTGGAAGGTAAATCTGGCAAAAGCCGTAAGTCGCTGTTGTGACGGGACGACGTTTCGCTATGTTAAGCCCAAATTGAAGGGGGTGCGCATGACCGAACACCTTGATGAAAACGAAGACGAGGCATTCGGCGTGACCGAAACGCTCGTGGACGAGGTCCTTGAAGCTGTCGAAGCCGGTGATGCGGCGCAACTCGACCAGCTGCTTGATCCGTTGCACCCAGCCGACATCGCGCACCTGATTGAACAGGTGGACGCCAGCGAGCGCCGCGACCTGCTCAATGTCTGGAACGGCATCGACGGTGACATCCTCTCGGAACTGGATGACGGTATCCGTGAAGAGATCATCGAGAACCTCGCACCGAGCCAGCTGGCCGACGCGGTTCGCGATCTGGAATCGGACGACGTCGTCGATCTTGTCGAATACCTCGACGAAGAACAGCAGGAAGCCGTTCTGGGCGCCCTCGAAGGTGCCGACCGTGTGGTCGTCGAAAAGGCGCTGGCATACCCAGAAGAATCCGCTGGTCGTCACATGCAGGTGGAGGTCGTTCAGGCCCCCGAGCATTGGACCGTCGGCCAGATGATCGACTATTTGCGTTCCGAAGACGTGGAACTGCCCGACCAGTTCTACCACGTCATCCTCGTCAATCCGCGGATCAAGCCTGTGGCCTACGTGACGCTCGGACGTGTTCTATCGGCCCGCCGCGACACACCGCTGCGCGATATCGCCGAAGAAAGCTTCCGCACGTTCAATATCGAAGACCCAGTCGGTGATGTGGCCCATGCGTTCAACCACTACCACCTGATTTCTGCGCCCGTTGTGGACAATGATGACCGTCTGGTTGGTGTCATCACCATCGATGACGCGATGATCCTGCTCGACGAGGAACACGAGGAAGACATCCTCCGCCTCGCCGGTGTGGGTGAAGGCAGCCTGACCGACACCGTCATCGAAACGACGAAGCAGCGTATGCCATGGCTTGCCGTGAACCTGATTACGGCTGTGCTGGCGTCGGGCGTCATCGGCCTGTTCGAGGACGCGATCTCCGCCATCGTGGCGCTCGCGGTGCTAATGCCCATTGTTGCATCAATGGGTGGGAACGCTGGTACGCAGTCGCTGACTGTTGCCGTGCGCGCGATTGCCACCCGTGACCTTACGGGCTCGAACGTCTGGCGTGTTATCCGCCGCGAATTGCTGGTGGGGGCGGTAAACGGCGTTCTATTCGCTGTCGTGCTCGGCATCTTTGGCTTTGCGTGGTTCGGAAGTCCGATGCTCGGCGTGGTGCTCGCTGCCGCAATGATTATCAACCTAGTCGTTGCGGGCCTCGCAGGGACGGGCATTCCTGTCATTCTGGAGAAGCTGGGGATCGACCCCGCGCTGGCTTCGGGAGCATTCGTGACCACCATGACTGACGTTGTAGGGTTCTTCGCCTTCCTTGGCCTCGCGAGCGTGGTTCTGCTGTGACGTCGCTGGACGACCAGAAAGCCGCTGCCCGTAAGGCGGCTTTTGCCCGCCGCAAGGTCGCGCATCAGGCCGGGCTTGGCACGTCGGCGCATCTGTCCGAGATCCTTGCGGGATATCGCGGTGTGCCGTTGGCAGGCTACATGCCGATCCGCACCGAAATCGACCCGATCCCCGCGATGGAAGAGGCCGCCGCCCACGGGCCGGTTGGCGTTCCGGTCATCATGGGCGAAGCGCAGCCGCTGAAGTTCCGCCAGTGGGAGCCCGGGTGCAAGCTTGTCTCCGGTCCGTTCGGCGCGATGATCCCCGAAGAAGGTGACTGGATCGAGCCGGAAATCCTCATCGTGCCGCTGGTCGCGTTTTCCCGCAGCGGCGGTCGATTGGGGTACGGCGGCGGTTTCTATGATCGCACGCTTGAACTGCTGAGATCGAAGCGCGCGACGATGGCGATCGGGTTCGCCTATGCGGCGCAGGAAGACGCGGATATCCCGCTGGAACCTGTGGATCAACCGCTCGACATGATCGTGACCGAGGCCGGAATTATCGACATCCCGTAGGGAAGGGGCGCTGCCCCTCTGGCCCTTCGGGCCATTCACCCCGGGATATTTGTGGCACAAAGGCGGAGCAGCCGCTTGCGCATTTTGTGCGCCGGGCCTAGGGAGAGCGCATGAAAATCCTGTTTCTTGGCGATGTCGTGGGCCGTGCCGGCCGAACTGCGGTAGTGGAAAGACTTCCGAAGCTGCGCGAGGCGTGGAAGCTCGACTTTGTTGTCGTGAATGGCGAGAATTCGACGCGCGGCATGGGGCTTTCCGGCGAGCACGCCAAGGAAATTCTGGATGCTGGCGCGGATGTCATCACGCTGGGCGACCATGCGTTCGACCAGAAGGATATGATGACGTTCTGCGAGAACGAGCCGCGGATTATCCGCCCGCTGAACATCTCCAAGGTCGCGCCGGGACGCGGTGCGCGGGTGTTCCAGGCCAAGCGCGGGCAGAAGGTTCTGGTTACGCAGGTTCTGGGCCGTGTGTTCATGAAGCAGCCCTACGACGATCCATTCTCGGCGCTGGACCAGACGTTGAAGCAGTTTCCGCTGGGCGGGTTAGTGCAGGCGTCGCTGGTGGATATTCACTGCGAAGCGACGAGTGAGAAGATGGGCGTCGGGCATTTCTGCGACGGCCGCGCGTCGGTCGTTGTCGGTACGCACACTCATGTTCCCACTGGCGATGCGCAGATCCTGCCGTCGGGCACGGCGTTCCAGTCCGATGCAGGGATGTGCGGTGACTACGACAGCGTGATCGGCATGAACAAGGCCGAGCCCATGCGCCGTTTCATCACCGGTATGAACAAAGGCCGCTTCGAGCCCGCGATGGGTGACGTCACGCTTTGCGGTCTGTATGTCGAAACCGATGACAGAACAGGCAAAGCGACCCGTGTCGAGATGGTGCGCAACGGTGGACGCCTTGCAGCATCGGGTCCGTCGCCGGTCTGAGAGCGGAAACACTTGTCAGGTGAGTGCCGCACCCCTTAGAAGGGCGTTTGACTAGTCCGGTGCTCCAA
Source organism: Marivivens aquimaris (assembly GCF_015220045.1). Classification (NCBI taxonomy): domain Bacteria; kingdom Pseudomonadati; phylum Pseudomonadota; class Alphaproteobacteria; order Rhodobacterales; family Paracoccaceae; genus Marivivens; species Marivivens aquimaris. The sequence continues at coordinate 328,512 of NZ_JADBGB010000001.1, forward strand.
TGATTTCACTGTTCGATTTGCCCGAAGTGGCAAACGCTTACATCGCCCTCGCCGTGGTTGTGGGCATGTTCATCATGTTCCTGCGCGAAGCCTATCCGACCGAGGTTGTGGCCATCGGCGGTGTCGCCGTTCTGCTGCTGACAGGTGTGCTGCCATATCAGATGGCAGTGGACTCGCTGGCCAACCCGGCGCCGTGGACCATCGCTGCGATGTTCATCGTGATGGGAGCCTTGGTGCGGACGGGCGCGCTGAATGTGATGACCGGCTTTGCGCAAGGTTATGCGGAGAGCCATCCGAGGCTCGCGATTGTCGGGCTGATGCTGTTCGTGGTTGTGTCCTCGGCTTTTGTAAACAACACACCTGTGGTTGTTGTGATGCTACCGGTCTTCGTTCACATCGCGCGGACGCTGAACGTATCGGCGTCAAAGCTGCTCATTCCATTGTCCTACGGCGCGATTATTGGCGGCACCACGACGCTGATCGGTACATCGACGAACCTTCTTGTTGATGGTGTCGCGCGCAAGCAAGGGCTGGAGCCGTTCGGCATTTTCGAAATCGCGCCGCTGGGTCTGATCCTGACCGCGTTTGTGATGGTTTACCTCGTGACTATCGGGCGCAAGCTGCTGCCGGATCGTACGAGCATGGCGACGCTGCTCTCTGACCGTTCCAAGATGCGGTTCTTTACCGAAGCCGTGATCCCGCCGGACTCGAACCTGATTGGCCGCGAAGTCACCGGCGTTCAGCTTTTCAAACGCGATGGCGTGCGTCTGATCGACGTTGTGCGCGGCGATGCCTCGCTGCGCCGTGACCTTGAGGGCGTCGAGCTTCAGGTCGGCGACCGCGTCGTTCTGCGAACCCAGATGACCGAGTTGCTGAGCCTTCAGCGCAATCGCGAACTGCGCCGCGTGGATCAGGTCTCTGCCGTTGAGACGACCACGGTCGAGGTGCTGATCGCGCCGGATTCACGCATGGTCGGTCGCCGTCTGGGCGATATGCGTTTGCGCCGCCGTTTCGGTGTCTATGTGCTCGCCGTTCATCGCCGTGACAAGAACATCGGTCGCCAGATGGACGACCTGATCGTGCGGGTGGGGGACACGCTGCTGCTCGAAGGCTCGCCCGAAGATATCCAGCGTCTTGCCTCCGAAATGCGTCTTGGTGACGTGTCCAAGCCGTCTGCCCGCGAATTCCGCCGCAGCCATGCGCCGATTGCGATTGCTGCCATGGTTGGGATTGTGGCTCTGGCCGCGCTCGAAATCGCGCCGATCCTGCTGCTCGCGATGATCGCGGTGGCGGTTGTGCTGCTGACACGGTGTATCGATGCCGACGAGGCGTTCGAACATGTGGACGGCGCGCTGCTCGCGCTGATCTTTGCCATGCTTGCCGTGGGTGCCGCGCTTGATGCGTCCGGCGCGGTGGAGCTGATCGGCAACGCGCTGGCACCCTATATGATGGACCTGCCGCCGTACCTTGTGATCTTTGCGCTCTATTCGCTGTCGATGGTCCTGACCGAGCTTGTGTCGAACAACGCGGTTGGTGTCGTGATGACCCCAATCGCCATAGGCCTAGCCAATGCGCTGGGCTACGATCCGCGCCCCTTCGTGGTGGCGGTGATGTTCGCGGCCTCTGCCAGTTTCTCGACCCCCATCGGCTACCAGACCAACACGCTGGTCTACGGTCCGGGTGGGTACAAGTTCAGCGACTTCCTCAAGGTTGGTGTGCCGCTCAACATCTCGCTCGCGGTCATATCTTCGCTACTGATCCCGCTGATCTGGCCGCTTTCATAGGGCCAAGGCTTGCAGCACCCCATGGCGCTGACATATAGAGGCGCGAACCCGAGAATAAGCACAGAAGAGGTCCCCGATGGCCGGCCATAGTAAATGGGCTAACATTCAGCACCGCAAAGGGCGTCAGGACGCCGCGCGCTCCAAGCTGTTTTCCAAGCTGTCCAAAGAGATCACCGTCGCCGCCAAGATGGGCGACCCCGATCCCGAAAAGAACCCGCGTCTCCGTCTGGCGGTGAAGGCTGCGAAATCGCAGTCGATGCCGAAGGACGTGATCGACCGCGCCATCAAGAAGTCGATGGCTGGCGATGCGGCGGACTACACCGAGATCCGTTACGAAGGTTACGGCGCAGGCGGTATCGCGATCATCGTCGAAGCGATGACCGACAACATCAACCGCACCGCGTCGAACGTCCGCTCGACCTTCACCAAGCACGGCGGCAACCTCGGCACCACCGGTTCGGTGTCGTTCAGCTTCGACCGCGTTGGCGAAATTACCTACGACAAGTCGGTTGGTGATGAAGACACCGTCATGATGGCCGCTCTCGAAGCTGGTGCTGACGATGTCGAGACCGACGACGAAGCGCACTACGTTTACTGCGCTATGGAAAGCTTCTCGGACGTTTCGGACGCGCTGGAAGCCGAACTGGGCGAAGCCAAGGACACCAAGCTGATCTGGAAGCCGCAGTCGCGCACCATGGTCGATCTGGAAACCGCGCAGAAGCTGATGAAGCTGATTGATACCCTCGAAGATGACGACGACGTGCAGAACGTCACCGCGAACTTCGACGTTCCGGACGATGTTGCAGCCGAACTCGGCTGATCTGTCGTCAGGTTTGAATAATGCGGCGCCTTCGGGCGCCGTTTTTATTTGTGGGGTGGGGCTCTGCCCCCTTGGCCTGCGGCCAATTCCCCCGAGGTATTTCAGTCAGAATGAAGAGGCAGCAGCTCTGCCTTCGCCTGTGTGCGGATGGCAGCGGTGACGGTGGAGAGCGGGCGGGCGACGAGGCGGCTGATCTGCCAATGGAGCGGTGTCAGGAGCGGGTCGCCCAAGTCGATGAGTTTGCCCGTTTTGATGAGGTCGTCGACGAGGTGGGACGGGTTCATGCCCCAGCCGAGGCCAAGCAGGCAGGCATCGACAAAGGCGTGGGACGACGCGATGTGATGGGCGTTTAGAGAGACGGGTTTTCCCGCGTGGTGTGACAGCCAGCGCGATTGCAGTGCGTCTTTTTTATTGAAGACGAGTGCGGGCGCAGTGGTGAGGGCTTCGGGCGTGATGCCGTTTGGGAAGTGGCGCTGCGCAAAGGCGGGCGAGGCCGTTGCGCGGTATTCGAGCGCACCGAGGGGGAAGCTGTCGCACCCTTGGACCGGACCCGCGTCTGATGTGATGGCTGCGGATACCTCGCCGTTTCGCAGCCAGTCGGCGGAGTGGTCTTGATCGTCGATCAGCAGGTCGTAGAGCAAGTCATGGCCCGCGAGCGCAGGCAGGAACCATGTGGCGAGACTGTCGGCATTGACCGCGATGCGCAGGTGGGTGGGCGCAGTGACTTCACCCAGCTCCTCTGCCAGCGCTTTGTCGAGGAGCGAGATGTCTTGGAAATGGCGGGCGAGGCGGGCGCCGGTATCGGTTGCGGTACAAGGCGTTGCGCGGCGAACGAGAGTTGTGCCGGTGCGTTCTTCGAGTGCTTTGATCCGTTGGGAGATCGCGGAGGGTGTGACCGACAGAGCCGCAGCGGCCGCGTCGAACGAGCCGAGGCGGATGACAGCAGAAAGGGCGGCGAGTTGGGCTTTGTCAAACATTAGCAGCGCTAATCCCAGGGTAGTTTAATTTATTTGGCTAATGTTTGTCGGAGCGGTAGGTCAAGCGGTATGGAACTTTGGATCGGATTTCGGACAGGCTTTGCCCTGATCCTCGCTATCGGTGCGCAGAATGCCTTTGTCTTGCGGCAGGGTATTAGGCGCGAACATGTCTGGGCTGTTGTGCTGGTCTGCGCAGTGTCGGACGCATTGCTGATCTCGCTAGGGGTCAGCGGGCTGGGTAAACTGGTCGAGGCGATGCCTTGGCTGTTCCCCGTGATGCGATGGGGCGGGGCGGCATTCCTGATCTTGTATGGCGCCAAAGCCATGATCGCCGCGTGGAAGGGCGGGGCGGCGATGGAGGCCGATGCACAGGGCGCCGTGCCGCTTGGCAAGGTCATCGCGACCTGCCTGATGTTCACGTGGCTCAATCCGCACGTCTATCTGGACACGGTGCTGCTGGTCGGCTCGATCTCCACCCAGTTTCCGGGACATGAGTGGGAATTTGGCGCGGGCGCTATGCTGGCATCCTTCGTGTTCTTCGGAATGCTGGGGTTCGGCGCGCGCTTGGTCGCGCCGCTGTTTGCTAATCAGGCCGCGTGGCGGGTGCTGGACGTGATCGTGGGGCTGATGATGTGGTCGGTTGCCGCAAACCTGATTGTGCGGGGATAGTCATTGTCAGGGCCCGCGATCAGGCGCAAAGGTGGCGCATGAATACGCCATCTCAGGACCGCCCGCTGCAGGGCATTTTGTGGATGCTGGTGACGGTCGGCTGTTTCGTCGTCGTCAACGGCATCGTTCGTTACCTTGGAACATCGCTGCCCGCGCCGCAGTCGGCATTCATCCGCTTTGCGTGGGGCGTCCTGTTCCTGCTGCCGTTTGTGAAGAAAGTCTTCGAACTGGATATCGGCGTGCGGGGCTGGAGCATGTTCGGCCTGCGGACCGTCCTGCACATCGCGGCGGTTTGCCTGTGGTTCTATGCGATGGCGCGTTTGACCATGGCCGAGGTGACGGCGATTGGCTACCTCAACCCGATCGTGGTGACGCTGGGCGCTGCGCTGCTGCTCGGCGAGGGTTTCGCGTGGCGACGGATGGCGGCAATTGTCGTGGCCGTGATCGGCGCGCTGATCGTGCTGCGTCCGGGTGTGCGAGAGATCACGTCGGGCCACTTCGCGCAGCTTGGCGCGGCGCTATGTTTCGGCTCGTCCTATCTGGTGGCCAAGCAGCTAACCAAGCTGGCACCGCCCTCTGTGGTGGTTGCGATCCTGACGGGGAGCGTGACGCTTGGCCTTGCGCCGTTGGCCTATGCTGTGTGGGAGCCGGTGACGCTGGAGCAGGTGCTTTGGCTCGGCGGTGTGGCCGTGTTCGCGACCTGTGGGCACTACACCATGACGCGGGCGTTTGCGGCGGCGCCGATGACCGTGACCCAGCCTGTGACGTTCCTTCAGCTTGTCTGGGCAACGCTGCTCGGTGCGCTGATCTTCCACGAGCCGGTCGATCCTTATGTGCTGCTGGGCGGTGCGCTAATCGTCGGCGGTATCAGCTACATGACGTGGCGCGAGGCAGTGTTGCGGCGGCGGATCACGCCGGTGCAGCCGCTGACCAAAGTCTAGGTTATCAAAACGAACGCCGGACCCTATGGGCCCGGCGTAAGTCTTTGAGCTGGTGCCGCTTGCGCGGCAGGCGCTTATTTCGCGAGGCGTGCCAGAAGCGAAGTCTCGGTCACGACACCGATCGGAGCGCCGTTTTCGACGACCATCAGCTCTTTGGACTTCTGGAGCTCCAGCATCACCTTTTTGACCGGCATTTCGGCGTCGACGGGCAGGCCGCCGCCGGTGCCTTCGCCCATGACGTCGCGGGCCGTGAGAACGCCGAGCGGGTTCATGTGGGCGACGAATTCCTGCACGTAGTCATCGACCGGATTGGCGATGATTTCGCGCGCGGTGCCGACCTGAACGATGCGGCCGCCTTCCATCAGAGCGATGCGGTTGCCGATCTTGAACGCTTCATCAAGGTCGTGGGACACGAAGATGATGGTGCGCTTCAGCTTGTCCTGAAGGTCGAGCAGTTCGTCCTGAAGCTTGGCGCGGATGAGCGGGTCGAGCGCGGAGAACGGCTCGTCCATCAGCAGGATCGGCGCATCGGTCGCGAACGCACGGGCGAGGCCCACACGCTGCTGCATACCGCCCGAAAGCTCGCCCACGCGGCGCTCTGCCCAATCGGAAAGACCGACGAGTTCGAGCTGGCGATCAACGGCATCCTTGCGTTCGGCTACCGACTGACCCGCAAGTTCGAGGCCGAGGCCCACGTTCTCGCGAACGGTCCGCCACGGCAGAAGGCCGAACTGCTGGAACACCATCGCAACATGGTTCTGGCGGATCTTGCGCAGCTCTGCCGGTTTGGCGTGAGTGACGTCGACCAGTTCCTTGCCGTTGCTGACGCGAACGGTGCCGCGGACGACAGGGTTCAGCGCGTTGACAGCGCGGAGCAGGGTCGACTTGCCCGAGCCGGACAGGCCCATGAGGACGAGGATCTCGCCTTCGGCCACGCTGAGGTTACAGTTGTGCACGCCCAGAACCTGACCGGTTGCGGCCTGAATATCCGCGCGCGATTGGCCATCGTCCATCAGCGGCAACGCCTTGTCGGGCGTTTCACCGAAGACGATGGAAACGTTATCGAATTCTACTGCATTATTGGTCATTACTTACGCTCCACCCGCAGCATACGGTCGAGAATGATAGCCACGACGACGATCACGAGGCCCGATTCAAAGCCGAGGTCGGTACGGACCTGACCAAGCGCGCGAAGCACCGGAACGCCAAGGCCGTTCGCGCCCACGAGCGAGGCGACAACAACCATCGACAGCGACAGCATGATGGTCTGGTTCAGACCGGCCATGATTTGCGGGAATGCGGACGGCAGTTCGACTTTCCAAAGAACCTGACGGTTGGTCGCGCCGAAAGCACGAGCGGCTTCCAGAAGCGGGGTAGGGGTGGTCGAAATACCGAGGTGGGTCATGCGGATCGAAGCCGGCAGAACAAAGATAACCGTAGCCAGAAGGCCGGGGACCATACCGATGCCGAAGAAGACGATCGCGGGAATGAGGTAAACGAAAGCCGGCAGCGTCTGCATCAGATCGAGTACCGGAGTCATGTACTTGTAAAACTTGGGTTTATGGGCGGCGAAAATACCGAGCGGTACGCCGACGGCCATACAGACTACGCAAGCCGACAGCACGAGCGTCAGGCTTTCCAGGGTGGGTTCCCAGTAGTCCTGGTTGAGGATGAATAGAAATCCGACCAGCACCAGAAGGGCGGTCTTGATGCTCTTTTGAAGGTAGTAGGTCAGGCCGACGAACAGCAGGATAATCACCATCGGGTGCGCCCATTCGAGCACCGACAGAATGCCGTCGATCAGGAATTCCATTACGACTGAAATCCAGTCGAACACGAATTCGAAATTGTCTTGTAGCCAGTCAAAACCTTGTTTCGCGGTCTTGCCGACCGGAATCTTGCTGCCAAATTCACCGTCCGACAGCGCACTAAAAAAATCAGTCGCCACGCGTCTCTCCTTGTTGTTCCCGGATCCGGCCTTCTAACACCGGCTTTGGAGAATGAAAAATGGCCCCGCCGAAGCGGGGCCATTTCAGTGGGTCGGATTAGTAGCCGAAGGCTTCCGAAACCGCAGCAGCACCGTCGCCGCCGTCAACGGTCGATACGCCGTCAACCCAAGCCATAACGGTGTCCTGGTTTTCCTGCAGCCAAGCCATGGTTGCTTCGTCCGGATCAGCGCCGTCGTCGAGGATCTGGCCCATGATCAGGTTTTCCATCTCGAGCGAGAATTTGACGTTCGAAAGCAGGGTGCCGACGTTCGGGCACTCTTCTGCGTAGCCCTTACGGGTCAGGGTCTTCACAACACCTTCGCCGCCAAAGAACTCTTCACCACCCGGCAGGTAGGACAGTTCGAAGTTGGCGTTCATCGGGTGCGGAGCCCAGCCGAGGAAGACAACGTCTTCGCCCTTGTCGTAAGCGCGCTCGACCTGAGCCAGCATGCCCTGCTCAGAGGACTCGATGACTTCCATGTCGGTGAGGCCGGTGCCGTCTTTTTCGGTCAGCGAAACGAGGTACTGGTTGCCTTCGTTGCCCGGCTCGATGCCGTAGATCTTGCCGTCGAGGCTGTCAGCGAACGAGTTGATATCGCCGAAGGTCTGGAGACCTTTTTCGTAGGTGTAGGTCGGAACTGCGAGGGTGTAGATGGTGCCCTCGAGGTTGGTAGCCAGTTCGTCGATCTCACCGTTGTCGAGGTACGGCTGGAGAACGCCCTGCTGTGCCGGAATCCATGCGCCGAGGAAGGCGTCGATGTCGTCCGACTCGAGCGATGCGTACGTCACCGGAACCGAGAGGATTTTCACGTCGACGTCATAGCCCAGAGCTTCGAGAACGTGCTTGGTGGTCGAGGTGGTGGTGGTGATGTCGGTCCAGCCAACATCCGAGAAAGTGACGGTGTCGCAGTCAGCGAATGCCGGAGCGGCGGCGACGAGTGCGAGCACGGAAAGTGCACTTTTCATTTTCATTTTGTTTTCCCTGTGTGTAGTTGGTTTTGTTGATTGACGAGTCAATTAACGACCAACATGTTACGAATGGCAAGTAAATTTAGGCGGAAAATGCCCAAACTCGGAATGGAACCTATACGTCGTGCTGCTCTTGTCAAAGCGACTATCGATGAGATCGGTGCCGCAGGCAGCTTGGACGTGACCGTCAGTCAGATCGCGAAGCGGGCTGGCATGTCTTCCGCGCTTGCTCATCACTACTTCGGGGGCAAAGAGCAGATTTTTCTTGCTGCTATGCGACATACTCTAGCCGTTTACGCCGCGGAAGTTCGTGGTGCATTGGCTATGGCGTCTGATCCGTTCGAGAGGATCGAAGCCATCGTGAGGGCGGGATTCGGTTCTTCGAATTTCCGTCGTGAAGTCATCGCCGCGTGGCTCAACTTTTACGTTCTGGCCCAGCAGTCGACCGAGGCGCGCCGTCTGCTCAATGTCTACCAGAACCGCCTACATAGTAATCTTGTCTACAATCTTCGCCCTCTGATTGGGGGCAGAGCCGACTCGGTCGCTGAACGAATCGGGGGGCTCATCGACGGTCTCTATCTGCGCGAAGTGCTCGGAGATCGCACCGCAAACGGAAACGCCGCTGCTGCACATGTCTTGGCGGTAATTGAATTGGAAATCGGACAGGGACAATGACGAAGCCAAATATTCTCATCATCATGGTGGACCAGCTGACGGGTACTCTGTTTCAGGACGGTCCGGCCGACTGGCTGCACACACCGAACCTGAAAAAGCTGGCTGAGCGTTCGACGCGCTTCCAGAACGCGTACTGCGCGTCGCCGCTTTGTGCTCCGGCCCGTGCCGCCTACATGGCCGGCCAGCTGCCGTCGAGCACCAAGGTCTACGACAACGCCGCCGAGTTCGCCTCTTCGATCCCGACATACGCGCACCACCTGCGCCGCGCGGGCTACCAGACCTGCCTGTCGGGCAAGATGCACTTTGTCGGCGCCGACCAGCTTCACGGTTTCGAAGAGCGCCTGACCACCGACATCTACCCCGCCGACTTCGGCTGGACCCCCGATTACCGCAAACCGGGTGAGCGTATCGACTGGTGGTATCACAACATGGGTTCGGTCACGGGCGCTGGCGTGGCAGAGATCACCAACCAGATGGAGTACGACGACGAGGTTGCCTACAACGCCTGCCGCAAGCTCTACGATCTCGCGCGTGGACATGATGAGCGTCCGTGGTGCCTCACCGTGTCGTTCACCCACCCGCATGATCCCTATGTGGCCCGCAAGAAATACTGGGATCTCTACGAGGACTGCGAGCATCTGGAACCCGAGGTCGGCCCGATCCCCTACGAGGAACAGGACCAGCACTCGCAGCGTCTGATGGACAGCACCGACTACAAGAACTTCGACCTGTCCGAAGAAAACACCCGCCGTTCGCGCCGCGCGTACTTCGCGAACATCAGCTACATCGACGACAAGGTCGGCGAGCTACTCGACGTGCTCGAACGCACCCGCCAGGACGCAAGCATTGTGTTCCTCTCGGATCACGGCGACATGCTGGGTGAGCACGGTCTGTGGTTCAAGATGTCCTTCTACGAAGGCTCCTCGCGCATTCCGCTGATGATCTGCGACAAGAGCATGGAGCCGGGCCTTGTGACCGATCCGGTTTCGGCCATCGACGTCACGCCGACGCTCTGCGATCTGGCGGGCATCGACATGGGCGAAGTAACCCCGTGGGTCGACGGCGAAAGCATTGCGCCGCTGGGTCGCGGCGAAAAACGTACCTCGCCAGTCAAGATGGAATACGCGGCAGAGGGCTCATACGCCCCGCTGATCTCGCTCGTGTCCGGTCGGTACAAGTTCAACCAGTGCCAGCTTGACCCCGATCAGCTCTTCGATCTGGAGAAAGATCCGCAAGAGCTGAACAACGTCGCCGGTGATCCCGCTTATGCGACGGTTCTGGCCGATATGAAGGCCAAAGCCGCTGAGCGTTGGGACATGGCCCGCTTCGACAACGAAGTACGCCAGAGCCAAGCGCGTCGCTGGATCGCCTACGAGGCGCTGACCAACGGTAAGTTCACCGCGTGGGACCACCAGCCGATGATGGATGCGACCAACCGCTACATGCGTAACCACATGGACCTCAACGTCGTTGAAGAGAACCAGCGTTTCCCTCGCGGGGAATGAGCCTAGTTCCTTCGCCTGAAATTCCTCCCGACGGAGACACCTATGCCTTATGATACCCAACCCGTAGCCAGCCACTTTATCGACGGCGAGTATGTCGAAGATACCGCTGGTGAACTCATCGAAGTGATCTACCCCGCCACCGGCGAGGTGATCGCCAAGGTTCACGCCGCAACCCCCGCCATCGTCGACAAGGCGCTGGCATCGGCAGAGCGCGCCCAGAAAGAATGGGCCGCGATGTCCGGCACCGAACGTGGCCGCGTGCTGCGCCGTGCTGCCGACATCATGCGTGAACGCAACCACGACCTGTCGGTCCTCGAAACCTACGACACCGGCAAGCCGATGTCCGAAACCACCATCGCCGATGCGACCTCGGGCGCGGATGCTCTCGAATACTTCGGCGGTCTGGCCGCTTCGCTGACGGGCGAGCACATCCCGCTCGCTGGCGGCGATTTCGTCTACACCCGCCGCGAGGCGCTGGGCGTTTGCGTCGGTATCGGCGCATGGAACTATCCGACCCAGATCGCGTGCTGGAAGGGTGCACCGGCGCTGGCTTGCGGCAACACGATGGTCTTCAAACCGTCCGAAGTGACCCCGCTCTGCGCGCTGAAGGTCGCCGAAATCCTCGTCGAGGCAGGCGCACCGAAGGGCGTTTACAACGTCGTTCAGGGCATGGGCGCTGTCGGCGCATCGCTCGTCACCGATCCGCGCGTGGCCAAGGTCTCGCTCACCGGCTCGGTCCCGACCGGCAAGAAGGTCTACGCTGCCGCTGCCGCAGAGATGAAGCACGTCACGATGGAACTCGGCGGTAAATCCCCGCTGATCGTCTTTGATGACGCCGACATCGAGAGCGCGATCTCGGGCGCGATCAACGGCAACTTCTACTCGACCGGTCAGGTCTGCTCCAACGGCACCCGCGTGTTCGTTCAGAAGGGCATCAAGGAGAACTTCATTGCCCGTCTCGCCGAGCGTATGGGCGACGCCGTCATTGGCGATCCGATGGAGATGGAAACCACCATCGGTCCGATGTCCTCCGAACGTCAGCTGAACATTGTCGAAGGCTACATCGCTAAGGGCAAGGAAGAGGGCGCGCGTCTGGTCAAAGGCGGTAACCGCATCGAAAAGGACGGCTACTGGATCGAACCGACCCTGTTTGCGGATGTCACCGATGACATGACCATCGCCCGCGAAGAAATCTTTGGCCCCGTTCTGTCGGTCCTCGATTTCGACACCGAGGAAGAGGTCATGGAACGCGCCAACGCCACCGATTTCGGTCTGGCCGCTGGTGTGTTCACTCAGGACCTCACCCGCGCGCACCGCGTGGTTGCCGGTTTCGAGGCGGGCACTTGCTACATCAACACCTACAACCTTGCTCCGGTCGAAGCTCCCTTCGGCGGCGTGAAGGCGTCTGGCGTTGGCCGCGAGAACTCCAAAGAGGCGATCAACCACTATTCCGAAGTGAAGACCGTCTACGTCTCGATGAACCCCTGCGAAGCGCCGTTCTAAGGCGCTCCGTTCACCGTTGAAATTGCATACGGCGCGGGGTCTGCCTGCGCCGCTCAAACCACTCATTTCCGGAGGTCTGCATGCAGGCTGAATATGTCATCGTCGGTGCCGGTAGCGCGGGTTGCGCCATGGCTTACCGCCTGTCGGAAGCAGGCAAGTCGGTCATCCTGATCGAATACGGCGGCACGGATGCCGGTCCGTTCATCCAGATGCCTGCCGCGCTTTCGTACCCCATGAACATGAAAATGTACGACTGGGGCTTCAATTCCGAACCCGAACCGCACCTTGGTGGCCGTGTCATGGCGACCCCGCGCGGCAAGGTCATCGGCGGCTCCTCGTCGATCAACGGCATGATCTACGTGCGCGGCCACGCCAAAGACTTCGACCATTGGGCCGAAAGCGGCGCGCATGGTTGGCGCTACGCCGACGTGCTGCCCTACTACAAGCGCATGGAGCACTGGCACTCCGGCGGTCATGGCGGTGATCCCGAATGGCGCGGTAAGGACGGCCCGCTGCACATCACACGCGGTCCCCGCAACAACCCGCTGACCCGCGCCTTCGTCGAAGCTGGCCGCGAGGCTGGCTACCCCGTCACGGGCGACTATAACGGTGAGCAGCAGGAAGGCTTCGGCCCGTTTGACGCCACCATCTACCGTGGTCGTCGCTGGTCGGCTGCCAACGCCTACCTCAAGCCCGCGATGCAGACCGGCCGCGTGAATGTCGTGCGTGCCATGGCCGAGAAAATCGTCATCAAGGACGGCCGCGCTACCGGTGTTCAGGTCGAACGCGACGGCAAGTCCGAAGTCATCGACGCCACCAAAGAGGTCATCATCGCGGCCTCCTCGATCAACTCGCCCAAGATCCTCATGCTGTCCGGCATCGGTCCGGCCAAGCATCTGGCCGAGCACGGCATCGACGTCGTTGCCGACCGTCCGGGTGTGGGTCAGAACCTGCAAGACCACCTTGAAATGTACATCCAGATGGCGGCCACCCAGCCGGTGAGCCTCTATAAATACTGGAACATCTTCATGAAGGGTCTGATCGGTGCGCAGTGGCTGTTCACCAAGACCGGTATCGGCGCGTCGAACCAGTTCGAAAGCGCGGCCTTCATCCGCTCGAAGGCCGGTGTCGAATATCCCGACATCCAGTACCACTTCCTGCCGATCGCTGTGCGTTACGACGGTGCGACTGCTGCCGAAGGTCACGGCTTCCAAGCCCACGTCGGCCCGATGCGTTCGCCGTCGCGCGGGGAGATCACTCTGCGTTCGGGCGATCCGAAGGACGCGCCGAAGATCCTCTTTAACTACATGTCCCATGAAAAGGACTGGGAGGATTTCCGCACCTGCATTCGCCTCACCCGCGAAATCTTCAAGCAGCCTGCCTTCGCGCCCTACGCGGGCAAGGAAATCCAGCCGGGTGCCGATTGTCAGACCGACGACGAACTGGACGATTTCACCCGCCAGCACGTCGAGTCCGCGTATCACCCCTGCGGTACCTGCAAGATGGGCGACAAGAACGACCCGATGGCCGTTGTCGATCCGGAATGCCGCGTAATCGGTGTGGACGGTCTGCGTGTGGCCGACAGCTCTATCTTCCCGCGCATCACCAACGGCAACCTCAATGCGCCGTCGATCATGACGGGCGAGAAGGCATCGGACCACATCCTTGGCCGCTCGCCGCTTCCGGCAGAGAATGCCGAGCCGTGGATGAACCCGAACTGGGAGACCTCGCAGCGATAAATCACAGGGAACGGCGCCTTCGGGCGCCGTTTCTGACTCAGGTCAATGTAGGCAGGGCGCAGCGGTCCTAATCTTTCCTTGAAACCCATTCAGGAAAGGTCGCGACGATGTCCAACACACCTCACGAACTCTACGAAGAATTTCCGGGCGAGGCCGAAAACATCTCTGCCCGTCGGCTCAAGGACGCCCATTTCGCGAAGTTGACCGACCGCTATCACGAGATCAATCGCGCCATCCACCGCGCCGAAACCAACATCGCGCCACTGGACGACATGGACGCCATCGAGCTGCGCAAAGAACGGATGCGGCTGAAGGACGAGATCGCCAAGGCGCTCGGCACCTCCGAGCCAGCATGAGGAAGCGGCCTTCGGGCCGCTTTTTTATTCCACGCGGTAGGGCAGGATGCCCCGCTGGTTCGGGTCCACCGTCAGGCGACGTTCGAGCGGCGGGACGGAACGCTGGTGGCAATCCTTGCGCTCGCAAATCCGACAGGAAATCCCGATGGGCTCGAACGCTGCTGCGGTGTCGATGTCCATGTGGTCCGCGTAAACCAGCGCGCGGGCGTGTTTGACCTCGCAGCCTAGGCAGATGGCGAAACGGCGGGTCGGGGCATGGAACGCGCCGCCCGATTTCGTGACGTCGCGCGCAAGGCAGAAGTAGCGCACACCGTCCGGTGTTTCAGCCAGCTGGCGGTGCCAACGGTTCGGGCTTTCGAACGCACGGTGCACATTCCACAGCGGACACGCGCCGCCGTAGCGGGCGAATTGCAGCGTCGTGGCAGAATGGCGTTTGGTGATCGTGCCCGCCGGATCGACGCGGACAAAGAAGAACGGAATCCCCTTCGACCCCGGACGCTGGAGCGTCGATAGACGGTGCGCGACCTGTTCGACCGAGGTGCCGAAGCGGTCAGCTAGCCGCTCTAGATCATGGCGTGTCTCTTGCGCGGCCTCAAGGAACCGCGCGTAGGGCATCAACGCGGCACCGGCGAAGTAGTTGGCGAGGCCGAGCTTCGCGATCGCGCGGGCTTCGGCGGACTGGAAACGCCCCAGATCGAGCGTTGCCTCAAGCAGCTGATCCCGAGTCAAAAGAGCCACTTGCAGCATCAACTGAAAGCTTTGCGTTGCCTCGGTCGCGCGGCGGGAGATCACCAGCGACTTGCTGGCGGCATCATAGAAACGGATAGTTTCGGTGTCTTCGAATTTGACCGTGATCCGACGCCCTTCAAGCGTCTTGATCGCGGACTCCCGCATGGTCAAACCGCCTGACTGCACTGCGAAATGCTCCGCCGCGCGGTCCACTGCGTCGATGTAGTTGTCGCAATAGTGGAAGAAGTCGCGCACCTCTTCCCACGGTGACGGCTGAAGCCGCGCATCCTCGCGGCCTAGAGCTTCGTCCAGCGACGCGAGGCGTTCGTGTGTCTGGCGATAAGCAGCGTGCAAATCCAGCAACGCGCGGGCAAGCGTCGGGGCATTCGACGCGGCAAGACGCAAATCGGCAAGGGCAGGGGCCGTGCCGGTGAAGACGGGATCGGCCAGCGCCTCTCGCATGTCGGAGATCAGGCGCGCTTCGTCGCCCGATTGTAGTTCGGTCACGTCAAACCCGAATTCCTGCGCCAAAGACAGAACCACCGCCGTCGAGATCGGGCGATTGTTGTTCTCCATCTGGTTCAGATAGGGCAGAGACACGCTGAGCTTTTCGGCGAATGCCTTCTGGGTCAGCCCCAGCCGCCCGCGCAGTTCGCGTAGTTTGACACCGGCATAGAGCTTTTGCGTCGCCATCTTGTCCCTCATCCCTTTTGCAAAGTGACTTTACGTCTTTGCAAAAGGGCGGTGCAAGGGGTCAGATCGCGGCAGAAAGTCCCTGTTGGCGCTCGCGCCAGATCACCAACAGGATCGACACCAGCGATGCCGCTGCGCTTGCCGCCATGATCGACGCGAGGGTGAAGGCCGCGTTGTCGCCGCTCAGCATCGAGCTGGCGAGGGCAGACATCATCGCGCCGCTGCCCATCATGATCGCCGTGGCGAGGCCGGATGCGGTGCCTGCGATTTCGGGCTTGATCGACAGCGAGCCGGTTGTGGCGTTTGGCATCGTGAGGCCATTGCCGAGGCCCATGATCGAGATCATGCCGAAAAACACGAACGGCGTATCGTGGCCGTGCGACACCAGCGCGGCAGAGATCAGCAGCGAGACAACGGACAGGATGCAGCCCGCCAATGACAGCGCGTTAATCCCGTATTTCACCGCGTAGCGCCCCGACAGATAGTTGCCGAAGAAGTAACCGAGTGCAGGCATCCCGAGCGCGAGGCCTGCGTCTCTGGGTGACAGGCTGTAGACGTTCTCGGCCACGTAGGACGCGCCGCCGAGGAGGGCGTAGAACGCGCCGGCGCAGAACGACGTGCAGGCAACGTAGCCCCAGAACCGGACGGATTTCAGCAGCAGCGGGTACTGCGCGAACTGCTGGCCGATCGTCATGCCTTGCGAGCGGCTGGTCTCGCCCAGATCGCGGTAGGTCAGTGCAAGGATCGCGCCTGCCGAGATGGCGAGGAACACGAAGCTTGCGCGCCAGTCGAATAACTCGTCGAGGCCGCCGCCGATCACGGGGCCGATCATCGGCACGATCGACATGCCCATGGTGACGTAGC
This sequence comes from Marivivens aquimaris, assembly GCF_015220045.1. Taxonomy (NCBI): domain Bacteria; kingdom Pseudomonadati; phylum Pseudomonadota; class Alphaproteobacteria; order Rhodobacterales; family Paracoccaceae; genus Marivivens; species Marivivens aquimaris. The sequence continues at coordinate 344,724 of NZ_JADBGB010000001.1, forward strand.
CGATGCGTGATGCGGCTTGGTCGGTCGGGTAAACGTCACGCACCACTGCGCGGGACAGTGCCATGCAAGACGCGACGCTGGCTTGGATGATGCGGCAGATCAGAAAGACCCAGATGTTCGGCGCAAAGATCGCACCAATGGTCCCCAGCACGAACAGCGCGAGCGATCCCAGCACCACGGGGCGGCGTCCGATGCGATCCGATAGCGGGCCCACGATCAGCTGCAAAATCGCCGTGCAGAGGAAATAGCCCGACACCGCGATCTGCATCACGCTATAAGTGGTGTCGAAATACGCAGTCATCCCGCTCAGCGAAGGCAAGAAGATCGACATGTTCAGCGCGGACACGCCTGCAAGCAGAACGAGCGTGATTGTTGCGGGCGGTGTGGTACGGTCCAGAAAGCGGACCTCGGGAATCTTGGTCATAGCGTTCGCGTAGCTGATAACCCGTCGGCGCGTCTATCTGCATTCCGGCGGGATGATATGTGCGCGGCGCATTTATTTGCAGTGTTGCAGTTGCAAATTCTCGCTAAGGCAACAGTTTGCAAATTTGCCCTATTTTGCTAGCCGCGCAACTTTATTGCGCTTATGGTCCCGTCAATGTCCTGCGGAGGAAGCCCCATGAAAGATATCCTGCAAGAACTCGAACAGCGCCGCGAAGTCGCGCGTCTGGGTGGCGGTGAGAAGCGGATCGAAGCCCAGCACGCCAAAGGCAAGCTGACGGCCCGCGAGCGGATCGACCTTCTGCTGGACGAAGGCAGCTTTGAAGAGTTCGACATGTTTGTCGCCCACCGCTGCACCGATTTCGGGATGGAGCAATCGCGTCCCGCAGGCGACGGCGTCGTCACCGGCTGGGGCACGATCAATGGCCGTCAGGTCTATGTGTTCTCTCAGGACTTCACCGTCTTCGGCGGCTCGCTGTCCGAAACCCACGCCCAGAAGATCTGCAAGATCATGGACATGGCGATGCAGAACGGCGCGCCTGTCATCGGTCTGAACGACTCGGGCGGTGCGCGTATTCAGGAAGGCGTCGCCTCGCTCGCCGGTTACGCCGAGGTATTCCAGCGCAACATCATGGCCTCGGGCGTTGTCCCGCAGATCTCCGTCATCATGGGGCCGTGCGCCGGTGGCGCTGTGTATTCGCCCGCGATGACCGACTTTATCTTTATGGTCAAAGACAGCTCCTACATGTTCGTCACCGGCCCCGATGTGGTGAAGACCGTGACCAACGAACAGGTGACCGCCGAGGAGCTTGGTGGTGCATCGACTCACACCAAGAAATCGTCGGTCGCCGATGGCGCGTTCGAAAATGACGTTGAGGCGCTGGCCGAAGTACGCCGCCTCGTTGACTTCCTGCCGCTGAACAACCGTCAGAAGCCGCCGGTCCGTCCGTTCTTTGACGATCCGGCACGCGTGGACGCCAGCCTCGACACGCTGATCCCCGACAACGCGAACACGCCTTATGACATGAAGGAACTCATTCATAAGATCGGGGACGAGGGCGACTTCTACGAAATTCAGGAAGACTACGCCAAGAACATCATCACCGGCTTCATCCGCATGGAAGGCTCGACCGTCGGTGTCGTCGCGAACCAGCCGATGGTTCTGGCAGGCTGCCTCGATATCGACTCGTCGCGTAAAGCGGCCCGCTTCGTGCGCTTCTGCGATGCCTTCGAAATTCCGATCCTGACGCTGGTCGACGTTCCGGGCTTCCTGCCGGGCACCAGCCAGGAATATGGCGGCGTTATCAAGCACGGCGCAAAGCTGCTCTACGCATACGGCGAAGCGACCGTCCCCAAGGTCACCGTCATCACCCGCAAAGCCTATGGCGGCGCATATGACGTGATGGCCTCCAAACACCTGCGCGGTGACTTCAACTACGCTTGGCCGACCGCAGAGATCGCGGTGATGGGTGCCAAGGGCGCGACCGAAATCCTCTACCGTTCGGAATTGGGCGACAAAGACAAGATCGCTGCTCGCACGAAGGATTACGAGGACCGCTTCGCCAATCCGTTCGTTGCGGCAGAGAAGGGGTTTATCGATGAGGTCATCATGCCCCACTCGACCCGCCGCCGCGTCTGCCGTGCGTTTGCCAGCCTGCGCAACAAGCAGCTGACCAACCCGTGGAAGAAGCACGACAACATTCCGCTCTGACGCGCTGGAGGAGCCAGTCAGAGCAGCAGGCGGGGAGCGCTTCGAGCCTCCCCGCACAAATTCAGGGAGAAGACAGTGAAACGTTTCGGGGTTTTCATGGCAGTGGTTTGCGCCACCGCGGCAGGAGCGCAAGACATCGCGCTTCCGTCGGGTGCGTCCGCAACGCTGTTTGAAACGCTTCCCGAAGAAACGCTCGTGCGTTTCCGTTTCATGTCGGACGGTCTGGCAGCGGATACGGATTACGATCTGATCGCCGCCGATATGACTGCCCTTTGCGAAACCACTGCGGGGGAGGTGCCGAGCGGCCTGAACCGCGCTGTCGTATCGCTTTCGTCGCAGGCTTTGCCCCTTGGAGCGGTCGCTCCGGAGGTCGTTCAGTTTTTTGAGGCCTACACAATTGAAGACGGTCGGTGCATGTGGGAGCCATTCTGATGACTCTCTTCAATCATGCGAGGCCGATCATGACCTATTCGACGCTGAACGCGCTCACCTTCCGCAAGGAGGCCATCTGATGCACAAGCACCGTGGCTTCCCTTCTCGCCTTCCGTCCTCGGACTTCCAGTTCACCATCCGCCGCGCCAACCCGCGCGGTGTGACCCCGCTCGTGGCTCGCGAACGTTTCCGCGACCGCCGTCATGCCGACAAAAAGGCGGACGAAGGTTTCATGGCTGCCCTGTGGCACCACTTCGGCGAAGAGCCGTTCGAGCGCGGTAACCTCGATGCGGGCCGTCTGGGCTGGCTGTTGGGCCGCGAGGTCGTGGTCGTCGACAAGGACGCGTTCGACCCCAAAGATTATGAAGCGATGCTGCGCATCGACGTCGCCAAAGCGAAGATCAGCTTTCCGGCGGTGTTCGACGAGGGCGCCGACTTCTTCGAAGAGGATGACGAGGAATGGGACTGATCGGCACGCTTTGGCCGACGTCCTTCGAGGCTCGGCAAAATACGGCCCACCCGCAGGGGGGTGAGCAAAACGCCATTGGGACACCGTCCAAGGCGTGCCAACATGTCTCTGCATCCTTGGATGCACACGTTTCCGAACGTTTCCCTTCCACGATCCGGCCTGTTTCTCCAGTTAGCGGGCCGGATCTGTGGATGCCCGCTGGCGGAGAGCCGCGCAAAAAAAGTTCCATCACTGCGGAACTCAATGGTTCCCGATACTGTTATCCTTCCAACCATCAGAAGGGTATTTACAGATGTTCAAAGCAACTTGGATTGTCGCCGCAGTCGCAACTCTCGGCCTCTCGGCATGTCTCGACACCGACCTCGAGCGCGGCCTCGCTGGCGCAACCGCTGGCGCTGTCGTCGCTGGCCAGACCAACGTTGATCCGGCAGTCGGCGCAGTCGCTGGCGGCGCAATCGGCGTTACCTGCTCGAACTACTCGTCGGTTTGTAACTGATAAGATTTCGCGTCCTTCGGGACGTCTGACTTCACCTGACCGCCGTAGGGACCATTCCGTCCCTGCGGCGGTTTTGCATTCAAAGGACCCCTGCGCATGTTCAAGAAGATCCTGATCGCCAACCGCGGCGAGATCGCCTGTCGTGTCATCAAGACGGCCCGCAAAATGGGCATCAAGACCGTCGCCGTTTACTCGGACGCCGACAAGAACGCGCTGCATGTGCAGATGGCCGACGAAGCTGTCCACATCGGCCCGCCGCCCGCGAACCAGTCGTACATCGTGATCGACAAGATCATGCAGGCGATCAAGGACACCGGCGCAGAGGCAGTTCATCCGGGTTATGGCTTCCTGTCGGAGAACCCGAAGTTCGCCGAGGCTCTGGAGGCCGCTGGCGTTGCGTTCATCGGCCCGCCGGTTGGCGCGATCGAAGCGATGGGTGACAAGATCACCTCCAAGAAAATCGCGCAGGACGCTCAGGTTAGCACCGTTCCGGGCTACATGGGTCTGATCGAGGACGCCGACGAAGCCGTCAAAATCTCGAACCAGATCGGTTATCCGGTGATGATCAAAGCCTCCGCAGGTGGCGGCGGTAAGGGGATGCGTATCGCGTGGAACGACGAAGAAGCCCGCGAAGGGTTCCAGTCGTCCAAGAACGAAGCCGCCAACAGCTTTGGTGACGACCGTATCTTTATCGAAAAATTCGTCACGCAGCCGCGCCACATCGAAATTCAGGTGCTCGCCGACCAGCACGGCAATGCTGTCTACCTGCATGAGCGTGAATGCTCGATCCAGCGCCGTAACCAGAAAGTCGTCGAAGAGGCCCCGTCGCCGTTCCTCGATGAAGCCACCCGCAAGGCCATGGGCGAACAGTCCGTCGCGCTGGCCAAGGCCGTGGGCTACGCCTCTGCCGGTACCGTCGAATTCATCGTCGATGGCGACCGCAACTTCTACTTCCTCGAAATGAACACCCGCCTTCAGGTGGAACACCCCGTGACCGAACTCATCACCGGCATCGACCTTGTCGAGCAGATGATCCGTGTCGCTAACGGTGAGACCCTGCCGTTCAAGCAGGAAGACCTGAAGATCAACGGGTGGGCCATCGAAAACCGCCTCTATGCCGAAGACCCGTACCGCAACTTCCTGCCGTCCATCGGCCGCCTGACCCGCTACCGTCCGCCCGTCGAGGGCCAGAGCCAGACCGGCGGCATCGTGCGCAACGACACCGGCGTCTACGAGGGCGGCGAAATCAGCATGTACTATGACCCGATGATCGCGAAGCTCTGCACGTGGGGTGAAACCCGTGCCGACGCGATCGAGGAAATGCGCGTGGCTCTCGATACGTTCGAAGTCGAAGGCATCGGTCACAACCTGCCGTTCGTCGCTGCCGTGATGGATCACGAGCGCTTCACTTCGGGCAACATGACCACCGCGTTCATCGCCGAAGAATACCCCGAGGGCTTTGAAGGCGTGACACTGCCGGAGGCCGATCTGATCAAGGTCGCAGCCGCCGCTGCCGCCATGAACCGCGTCGCTGAAATCCGGCGTACCCGTGTCTCGGGCCGCATGAGCAACCACGAGCGCCGCGTTGGCACCGAATGGCACGTCGCTGTTCAGGGGCAGGAATTCGTGCTCGACATCGACGCCGACAAAGATGGCTCGAACGTTACGATCAACGGCAAGACCATGCGCGTCGAAAGCGACTGGACACCGGGCGATAGCCTTGCGCGCTTGACGGTTGGCGGTGAAAGCCTCGTCCTGAAGGTCGATAAGATCACCCACGGTTTCCGCATCCGTCTGCGCGGCGCCGACCTCAAGGTCCACGTCCGTACTCCGCGTCAGGCCGAACTGGCCAAGCTGATGCCGGAGAAACTGCCGCCCGATACCTCGAAGCTGCTGCTCTGCCCGATGCCGGGTCTGATCGTGAAGATCAACGTCGAGGTCGGCGAAGAGGTTCAGGAAGGGCAGGCACTCTGCACCGTCGAGGCGATGAAGATGGAAAACATCCTTCGCGCTGAACGCCGAGGTGTGGTCAAGCAGGTCAATGCCACAGCGGGCGATAGCCTCGCCGTGGACGACGTAATCATCGAATTCGAGTGATCGGGCAGGGCGGACATATTAAGGGCCCGCTCCGGCGGGCTTACCGTCCGATACGGACCGAGCCTGCTTCCTGCATTCGCAGCGGGGAGCGGTCGATGGTCCGTGTGATCTCGTGGACTTCCCACGGTGCGGGCTTGCGCAAGGCAACGCGTCCGTCCTTATCGATCAGCACCATTGCAAACCCGTGCGGACGAAGCTTCGACCTCAAAGGGCTGCGTTCGTCCGGTTCGGCATCGGTCACGACGATCACATCGCGTTCCGCCAGCTCGCCCATGTCTTCGAGCAGCAGCGCCACCTGTTCCTGGTACTGCGGATCGAACGTGGTTTCGGCAAAGACGACCACGATCCGCGCGCGCCACATCAGCGCGTCCGGATCGACGTCTGCCGCGTCGAATATCTGCAACGGATTTTCCTGCCACTGTTCCAGCAGCGGCGGGTCCTGCGCGTCCTGTGCCGAGGCAAAGGCGGGCAAAGCGCAACAAAGTGCAAGCGCGAGTAAGTGCTTCATACCGCTCAATATAGGCATCTTGGTGCCCAACGCTAAGAGGGCAAATTCCCTTTTGGTGCGACAAATTTCGCAAACCGCCCAACCGGCGGTCTGACTTTGCATTTGCGGCGCACCCTGCGCCCCTGTTCACGGAGGACGGAGAATGGGTAACAAGGACACTTGGGCCGCAATGGCCGAAAAGGAACTCAAGGGCCGTTCGCCGGACGATCTGGTGTGGAACACGCTTGAGGGTATTCCGGTCAAGCCGCTCTACACGGCTGAAGACACCGAGGGCCTTGAGCACCTTGGCTCCATGCCGGGCGAAGCGCCGTTCACACGCGGCCCCCGCGCCACCATGTACGCAGGCCGTCCGTGGACGATCCGCCAGTACGCGGGTTTCTCCACCGCCGAGGAGTCGAACGCCTTCTACCGCAAGGCGCTCGCCGCAGGTCAGCAGGGCGTCTCGGTCGCCTTCGACCTCGCGACACACCGTGGCTACGATAGCGACCACCCGCGCGTTGAAGGTGACGTGGGCAAAGCAGGCGTGGCCATCGACAGCGTCGAGGACATGAAGATCCTGTTCGATGGCATCCCGCTCGACCAGATTTCGGTTTCCATGACCATGAACGGCGCGGTTATTCCGATCCTCTCCAACTTCATCGTCACCGGAGAAGAGCAGGGCGTCGACCGCAGCCTGCTGTCCGGCACGATCCAGAACGACATCCTCAAGGAGTTCATGGTCCGCAACACCTACGTTTACCCGCCCGAAGCCTCGATGCGGATCATTGCGGACATCATCGAATACACCTCGAACGAGATGCCGAAGTTCAACTCGATCTCGATCTCCGGCTACCACATGCAGGAAGCTGGCGCGAACCTCGTGCAGGAGCTTGCCTACACGCTCGCTGATGGCCGCGAGTACGTGCGCACAGCGATTGCTGCAGGCATGGACGTCGACAAGTTCGCACCGCGCCTGTCGTTCTTCTTTGCCATCGGCATGAACTTCTTCATGGAAGCGGCCAAGCTGCGCGCTGCCCGTCTGCTGTGGCACCGTATCATGTCGGAGTTCAATCCGCAGAAGCCGGGTTCGTCGATGCTTCGCACCCACTGCCAGACCTCGGGCGTGTCGCTTCAGGAACAGGACCCCTACAACAACGTGGTTCGCACCGCTTATGAGGCGATGGCCGCCGCGCTGGGCGGCACCCAGTCGCTGCACACCAACGCGCTGGACGAAGCGATTGCGCTGCCGACCGAGTTTTCGGCCCGCATTGCCCGCAATACCCAGCTGATCCTGCAAGAAGAGACTGGCGTCACCAACGTCGTCGATCCGCTGGCAGGTTCCTACTACGTCGAAAGCCTCACCGCACAACTGGCCGAAGAAGCGTGGAAGCTGATCGAAGAAGTCGAGGAAATGGGCGGTATGACCAAGGCCGTGGCCTCGGGTATGCCCAAACTCCGCATCGAGGAAAGCGCCGCCAAGCGTCAGGCGATGATCGACCGCGGCGACGAAGTCATCGTCGGCGTGAACAAATATCGCCTCGCCAAGGAAGAGCCGATCGACATCCTCGACATCGACAACCGCGCCGTCCGCGAAGCGCAGGTCGCCCGTATCGAGCGCACCCGTGCGAACCGTGACGAAGCCGCATGTCAGGCCACTCTGGAAGAACTGACCCGCCGCGCCAAGGAAGGCGGCAATCTGCTCGAGGCTGCCGTCGACGCCGCCCGTGCCCGTGCCACCGTGGGAGAAATCAGCATGGCAATGGAGAAGGAATTCGGTCGTCACCGCGCCGAGGTCAAAACCCTCGCTGGTGTCTATGGCGCAGCTTACGAAGGCGACGAAGGTTTCGCGGCGATCCAGAGGTCGGTCGAAGCCTTTGCCGAAGAAGAAGGCCGCCGCCCGCGTATGCTCGTGGTCAAGATGGGGCAGGACGGACACGACCGCGGCGCCAAGGTCATCGCCACCGCCTTTGCCGATATCGGCTTTGACGTTGACGTAGGCCCGCTGTTCCAGACCCCCGCAGAGGCCGCGCAGGACGCCATCGACAACGACGTCCACGTGGTTGGTATCTCGTCGCAGGCGGCTGGTCACAAAACCCTCGCACCGCAGCTGGTGCAGGCGCTGAAGGACGCAGGCGCAGACGACATCATCGTCATCTGCGGCGGCGTGATCCCGCAGCAGGACTACCAGTTCCTCTATGACAGCGGGGTCAAAGCCATCTTCGGTCCGGGGACGAACATCCCCAAAGCGGCGGAGGACATCCTCCAGATCATCCGCGACACCCGCGCCTAACAAAAAAGCCCCGCCAATCCGGCGGGGCTTTTCGTTTCAGAGCGGGGCGGGCCGTTAGTGGCTGCCGCCTTGCACAACAGGGCTCTCTTTGGCGTCAGCGTCGGCATGTGGATCAGCGCGGTCGGCCTTTTCAGCCTTGGCCACCGGAATGCTGCGCAGCACAATAAATCCGGTGATCGCCGACAGGATCGAACCCGCGAGCACACCGATGCGGACTTCGTTCATGTAGATGCTGCCGTCACCGAAGCTCAGGCCACCGATGAACAGCGACATTGTGAAACCGATACCCGCAAGGCAACTGACCCCGTAAATATGGCGCCAGGTGACACCGTAGGGCAGCTTTGCGATGCCCGTTTTCACCAAGATCCATGTCATGCCGAAGACACCGATCTTCTTGCCGAAGTAGAGACCCAGCACGATGCCGATGACGACCGGCGAGAACACCTGATCCCACGTGATGCCGGTCAGCACGACGCCTGCGTTGGCGAAGGCGAAGATCGGCACGATCAGGAAGAACACGTAATCGGACAGCGAGTCCTCGATCGCGTGGAGCGGCGACTTGCCGTATTTATCCTTCAGCGGGATGAAGAACGCAGTGATGACACCGGCCAGTGTGGCGTGGACACCCGACTTCAGCACGAAAATCCACAGGATGATACCGAGCAGAATGGACGGCGCAACGCGGTGGTAGCCCTTCCAGTTGCGGTACCACAGGCCAGCCAGCGGCAGCAGCGCGAGGAACAGGTAATCGACCTTCAGGTCGGCGGTGTAGAACATCGCAATGATCAGGATCGCACCGAGGTCGTCGAGGATCGCCAGCGTCAGCAGGAACACCTTCAACGCCGCAGGAATGCGGTTGCCGAGGAGCGCCATGACGCCGACCGCAAACGCGATGTCGGTCGCGGCGGGGATCGCCCAGCCGTGGATCGTCTCGGGGTTGGACCAGTTGATGATCGCGTAAATCAGCGAAGGCATCGCCATACCGCCGATAGCCGCAGCACCCGGAAGGATGACATCACGCGGGTTCTTCAGCTTCCCTTCCAGCATCTCGCGTTTGAGTTCGAGGCCGATGAGGAAGAAGAAAATGGCCATCAAGCCGTCGTTGATCCATAATATCAACGCTTTTTCAATGCCGTCTCCGCCGAATGTTACGGCGAAATATGTGTTGAGGATTCCGTGGTAGGTGTCCGTCAGCGCAGAGTTGGCGACGATCAGCGCAAGCACGGCCGAAACCATTAGGACGATACCGCCTGCCGCGTCGTGGCGGAAAAAGCGGTCGAGTGCAGATGCAAGTGACATAAGTATCCGGTCGTTTGTGTGATCTATCGTAGTGACTTATGCGTGAGCCTCTCGTCATCAATAGGTGATCTTGGGAACTTCGTCGCATGTGCGCACAAAAACCGTGGAAATCTGGGTCATTTAGCTCTTTCATGTGACGAGAGGTCGCGTCAAAAAGACGGCTCTGGTAATTAGCTGAACTGAATGGTGTAGATGCCGTTATGTCGATCTGGTCCCGCATTGCTGACGCCATCTCCGCACTTCGCCACGGCGAAGGGCTGGCTGCGGTGTTCGACAAGCTGCGCAACCCGCCGGAAAAGTCCGTCGGCTTTGCGATTGCTGTCATCGCGCTGGGCGCCAAAATGGCGAAGGCGGACGGTCTTGTAACCCGCGACGAGGTCACCGCCTTCCGCGAGGTGTTCGCGATCAATCAGGCGGACGAGGCGAATGCGGCGAAAGTCTTCAACCTCGCCCGTCAGGACGTTGCAGGATACGAGGACTACGCCCGCCGCATCGCCCGCATGTTTCAGGACGACGCCCAGCCGCTCCGCGATCTGATGGAGGGGCTCTTCCACATCGCGCTGGCCGACGGCGAGTATCACGATGCCGAAGACCAGTTCCTGCGCAGTGTGGCCGAGATTTTCGGCTTTGACGAACGCTGCTTCCGCGTGATCCGCGCCCGTTTTGTGGATGATGCCGAACGCGATCCTTATGACGTGCTGGGCGTGACCCCGCAGACCCCGATTGCCGACATCCGCAAGGCGTGGCGCAACGCGGTCCGCGACAACCATCCCGACCGGATGCTCGCCCGCGGTGTTCCGCAGGAAGCGATCAAACTGGCCGAACGCCGCCTCATCGACGTCAACCGCGCGTGGGAAGAGATCAACGGCAAAGCCGCCGCATGAGGTTTGCCACCTATAACGTCGAGTGGTTCAACAACCTCTTCGACAACGCTGGCAACATGCTGGACGACGACCGCTGGTCGGGTCGCTACAACGTCAAACGGAACCGCCAGCTCGCCGCTATTGCCAGTGTGTTCAAAGCAATGGATGCCGATGCGATCATGCTGATCGAAGCGCCGGACGAGAACCGCCGCCGCTCGACCGTCCGCGCGCTGGAGGGGTTCGCGGCGCACTACGATCTGCGCACGAGCAAAGCGCTCCTCGGGTTCGAGAACGACACCCAGCAGGAAATCGCGCTGCTCTACGGTCCTGCCGCGATCAGCGTGGCCCACGATCCGCAGGGCGAACTGGATGACCCCAAAGCGCCGCGCTTCGACGGCGCGTTCAGCTTCGACCTTGATACGGACGCACATCCCGAACTGGTGACATGGTCCAAACCGCCCTTGGAAATCGCGGCGACGGTGCCTTCGGGTCGCAAGCTGCGGCTCATCGGTGTCCACGCCAAATCCAAAGCCCCGCACGGTGCCCGCAACGAAGCCGAGGCCATGCGCATCGCGATCGAGAACCGCCGCAAGCAGCTCGCGCAATGCGTCTGGCTCCGCCGCCGCGTCGATCAGGTGCTGGCGGCAGGCGAAGACCTGATCGTCATGGGCGACTTCAACGACGGTCCGGGGCTGGACGAGTACGAAAAGCTCTTCGGCCATTCGGGGATCGAGGTCGTGCTGGGCGAGGGCGATAGCATTCCGCTCTACGATCCCCACGCCAAAATGGCGCTCAGCAGGCGGGTCGGGGCGCTGCCCTCCACCTCGCGGTTCAAGATCGGGCCGGATGGCACCTACCTTCAGGCGCTGCTCGACTACATCATGATCTCGCCCGAACTGACCAAAGCCATCCCGCGCTGGCGCATCTGGCACCCCTTCGACAATCCCGCTTGTTTCGACGATCCCGAACTGCGTGAGGCGCTGATTGACGCGTCAGACCATTTCCCTGTGACCATCGACCTAGATTTGTGATTTGGCGCGGCGCTTCGGCACCCTATATCGCAGCTCATGAAACGCTTTATCGCCATACTCGCCACGACCGCCGTCCTTGCCATTCCGGCCCATGCCGCCGATGACGAGGAGATGTCGGACGGCCTCAGCCTCATCGACCAAGGCGCGCGTCTGTTCTTTCGCGGACTGATGAACGAAATGGAGCCTGCGATCAGCGATCTACAGGCGCTGGGCGACGAATTCGGACCCAAGATGGCCGAGCTGGTCAACGAAATGGGGCCGGCACTTTCGGACATGCTCGACCGGATCGACGATATCCGTAACTACGAAGCGCCCGAAGTGCTGCCGAACGGCGACATCATCATCCGCCGCCGCCCAGACGCGACCCCATGGGAGCCGCGTGAGGACGATATCGAGCTTTAAGACTTCTGGAATTTCACGCGGACGTCGGTTGCGTCCATCGCTTTGCCGAGGCTCTTGAGCCGCGATTGCGGAACCTCGCCCCACATGCTTTCGGCTTCTTTCGATAGCACCAGTTCAAGGTCGCGCTTTTTCGGACGCCACTTGAGTTCGCCAACCTGTTCGTCGCCGTGCAGCCAGAGCATCGCGCCCAGACGCAGCGCGCGGCCAAGGATTTTCGCCTCGCGGATCTGGTCCTCGTCGAGCAGCTTCATCATCGGCTCAAGGCGCGAGCCTTGGATTTTGCCCGCATAGCGGTGGAACAGCGCAAGGCCGAGGTACACGCGGTCCTCATGCTTCAGCCCGCCAAGGTTCGCGCGGGTCGCGTTGTCGAACGCCACTTCATCGCGGTAATCGGGGTGGGCGCGCCATGACACGTCATGCAGCAGCGTCGCGGCCTTGATGATCCGTTGTTTCTGCCAGTTGGCATTCGGGAACAGCGGCGTCACGAAATCATAGAGGATTTTGCCGAAACCGGGCAGGCGGGCGTCTTTGGCCTCTACAAAGCGGCTCGCTTCGATCAGCGGGTCACGTTCGCGCAGTTCCGCAGGCATCTGCTCGTAAAGCATCCCTTCGCGGATACCGTAGGCCGAAATGGTAATGTCCTTGGGTTTGAACACGCGCACCAGTTCTTTAAGAACCACGGTCGCAAAGGGCACCAGCGTCATACGGTCGTTCGAAATCCCGCAGCGGTCACGCAGATCGTCGAGGTTGGCCGAGTTGATGTAATCGGTCGTCGTCGAAATGCTGCGCGAGGTCATGCGGTACTCGTGCATGACCAGCAGGGGATACCCGCGACGCTCCATATCCACGCGGCCGATCGCACGCCACGAACCACCCACGAGGAACAGACGCATTCCCGTCTGGTTGTCCATCTTGTCGTGAAGGTCGGCGATGACTTCTTTGACGTAGACTTTCAGCTCTTTTTTGTTCGTGAAGTTGTTCAGCTTCAGCGGACCAAGCGGCGAGGTCACGCGCTTCCCCACCTCACCGTCGCGCAGGTTTGCAAGCTCCATCGAGGAGCCGCCGATATCGCACACAAGGCCGTACGATCCCGGCCAGCCCAGCAAAACGCCTTGCGCCGACAGGCGAGCTTCTTCCTCGCCGTCGATGACGTGCAGCTTCACGCCAGTTTTCTCCAGCACCTCGCGGCAGAAATCGGGGCCGTCTTCGGCTTCGCGGACCGCAGCGGTCGCCACGGTCGCAAGCGGAGATACACCCATATTCTTGGCCAGCGCCGCGAAACGGCCGATGGCCTCCACAGCGCGCTTGCGGCCAGCGGGGTTCAGGCGGCCTGATTCCTTGAGGCCAGAGCCGAGGCCGGCCATAACCTTTTCGTTGTGGAAATACGCAGGGCTCCGCGCCGCGCCGTCAAAGACGACCATACGCACAGAGTTCGAACCAACGTCCAGAACGCCAACTTTTGCGAGGCTGTCGCGAACTTCGGGGTCATCGAACAGCGGTCTGCCAAACGGTCCCCACTCCTCGTCGGCATTGGCGGTATCTGTCATACAGGCCCTCTAAAGTCGGTCGTTCCAGAAGGAAGAACGGCAGCAAACCGTTCTCCCCTGACAATCCTTACACTATCGGAATTGTGTCGGACTACCCTTTAGGTCAAGGGGTTAGTCCTGAGTGTGGGTTAATTGCGGCACGTCCTTCGCGCCAGCAGAGCCGCGACCGGACAGCGACGGGTTCTCCATGAAGAACCTGTGGCAGTTGAACGCGAACTCGCCTTCGGGCACTTCGGCGCGGGTGAATTTCCCGTCCGGCCCCATCACCCAACTTTGCGCGGTGTCGGCCATGTTGGCGGCCATGATCTGGCTGACGATCTGCGCTTTGACGGTCGGGTTCTTGATCTCCACCAGCGTTTCCACACGGCGGTTGAGGTTCCGGCCCATCCAGTCGGCGGACGAGATGAAGACAGAGCAGTTTTTCGACGGCAGGCCGCTGCCGTTGCCGAAGCAGACGATGCGGCTGTGTTCAAGGAACCGGCCCACGATGGATTTGACGCGGATGTTCTCCGACAGACCTTTGATCCCTGGACGCACACCGCAAATGCCGCGCACGACGAGGCTGATTTTCACGCCCGCTTGCGAGGCTTCATAGAGTGCGTTGATGACGTCCTCTTCGATGAGGCTGTTCATCTTCGCCCAGATCACCGCAGGCTTGCCCGCCTTCGCGAATTCGATCTCTCGCGCGATGTTGTCGAGCAGGCTCTGCTTCAGCCCGATCGGTGAAATCGCGAGGTTTTCAAGGCCCACAGGCTGCACGTAGCCCGACAGGTAGTTGAACACCTTGGTCGCGTCGCGGCCCAGTTGGGCATCGCAGGTAAAGAACGAAAGGTCGGTGTAAATCTTCGCGGTGATCGGATGATAGTTGCCCGTGCCGTAGTGCGTGTAGGTGACGAGCTGGTCACCCTCGCGGCGCACCACGGTGCTGATCTTGCAGTGGGTTTTGTACTGGGTGAACCCGTAAACCACATGCGCGCCGGCGCGTTCCAGACGGCGCGACTGGCGGATGTTGGCGGCCTCGTCGAAACGGGCTTTGAGTTCCACAAGCGCAGTGACCGACTTGCCGTCCTCTGCCGCCTCGCAAAGCGCCTCCACGATTGGGGAGCGTTTAGAGGTACGATAGAGCGTCTGTTTGATCGCCACGACATCGGGGTCCGCCGCTGCCTGCTTGAGGAAGCGTACCACCATATCGAAGGTCTCGTAGGGGTGGTGCAGCAGCATGTCCTTCTGGCGGATCGCCGCGAACATATCGTCGTGGTGGTCCTTCACGCGCTCTGGGATGCGCGGCGTGTAGGGCGGCCACAGCAGATCGGTGCGGCTGTCGAGCACGAGCTCCTTCAGGTCGGCTTTGCCGATCAGACCGTCGACCTCGACGACCTCGTTGTGGCTGACCATGAGCTCTTCCATGATCATATCGCGCAGACCCTTCGGCGCGCCCGCCGAAAGCTGGAGGCGCACGACCTCACCGCGGCGGCGACGCTTCAGCGCCACCTCGAACTCGCGCACGAGGTCTTCGGCTTCTTCTTCAACTTCAAGGTCGCTGTCACGTAGGACGCGCAGCGCGCAGTCGCCTTGGATCTTGTAGCCGGGGAAGAGCTGCGTGATCTGGAGAAGCAGCAACTCCTCCAGCGGTAGGAACCGTTCGGAGTCGTTGCCGGGCAGGCGGATGAAGCGCGGGATCTGGTTGGGCACGGGGAGCAGCGCACGCAAGCGGCGCTTGTCGGCGGTGCGTTCAAGCTCCAGCGCCAGCGCAAAACCGGTGTTCGGAATGAACGGGAAGGGGTGCGCAGGGTCCACGGCCATCGGCGACAGAACCGGAAAAACCTGATTGAGGAACACGTCCTCAAGGAATTTCTGGTCCTCTTTCTTGGTCTCGTCGCGGGTGAGAATGTGAATGCCTTCCTCGGCCAGTTCATCCTTGATCTGGTTGAGGCTCAACTGCTGACGGCCCATCAGGCTTCGCGCATCGAGGTCGATCAGCGAAAGCTGCTCTGCGGGCGTCAGGCCGTCCATCGACGGGGTGGTGTTGCCGACCATCGCCAGTTCGCGCAGACCCGCCACACGGACAGTGTAGAATTCATCGAGGTTGGTTGCCGAAATCGACAGGAACCGCAGGCGCTCCAGCAGCGGCACTTTGGGGTTCTCGGCTTCTTCCAGAACGCGCCAGTTGAAGGCCAGCCACGAAAGTTCGCGGTTAAAATAACGCGAAGGCCCTTCGAGATCGACGGAGGACTCGATGGCTTCGGGGAAAGGAGAATTCAGGAAATCGGCAAGGGTCATGTGCTGCTTCTGCTGTATGAATGCAACGTAATCATGACATTATCACTCGCTATCGTCCTTGATGTCCAGCAAGCGGCGGGCCAGCGGGATGTTCAGTCGCGCCCCGTTATAGAGCGCCTCCGAATCCATCCGGTTGACGATGTCCGAGGCCGCTGCAAACGACCGTTCGATATGTGACGCGATATAGGTGATCACGTGGGGTTTGGGCATGAGCTGGCGGTCGGCGAACTGCTTCATCAGGACCGCGGCGAGCAGGCGATCATCCGGATCGTCGATTTGCACGGTCGAGGTTGCCTGCATACGGCTCGCCAGATCGGGCAGGGCGATCGGCCAGCGACCGGGGGCCAGCGATGATGTCAGCAGAAGCGGCAGACGGCGCTGCTTCATGTGGTTGTGGATGTGGAACAGCGCCTCTTCGCCATCGGGCGTAATACGCTCGGCGTCTTCGATCACCACAGGGAAATTCGGCAGCGGCATGTCGCTGTCCAGCGCATCGGCCGAGAACACGAGTGCATCGCGCTGGTGCTGGAACACGCGGGCGAGATGGCTTTTCCCGCTCCCCGGAGGCCCGATGATCGCAAGTTTGCTCTCGATCCAGCTTTCGGGGGCCATGATCATCACGTACGCCTTCGCATTAGCCACGGAGACGAAAAAGTCATCCGGCCCCAGCGAAACGTTGGCGGGTAGATCAAAGGCGAGTTGCTGCTTCATTCTTATTCTTGGTCGGTGTGACCTTTGTAGAGTCGGCCATCCTTGTAGCTCTCTACCGCATGACGCGCGATGACGCCAATACATGCGGCCACGGGAACTGCGACCAACATGCCCACAAAGCCGAACATCGTGCCGAAGACCGACAGGGCAAAGATCAGCCAGACAGGATGCAGACCGACCGAGCTGCCGACCAGTTTCGGCGTCAGGAAGTTACCTTCGAGGAACTGGCCGAGCGCGAAAATGCCTGCGACCATGCCGATGCGGAACCAGTCGGTGCCTTGGCGAACGGTTTCGCCGTCAACCTCCAGCGGTCCCCAGAACTGGAAGAGCGCAAGGCCAATGGACAGCACACCGCCAACCAGCGCGCCGACGTAGGGAATAAACGTCAGCAGCCCCGCCACAGCACCGGCGATCAGCCCGAACTGGAGCCCTACGGCCATCAGGCTCACGGCATAAAAGATACCGAGGATCAGGCACACCAGACCCTGACCGCGAATGAACGACGCAAGAGTGCGGTCGATATCACGGGCAATCTGGCGGATGCGGGAGACGTGATCGCGGGGCAGAAGCTCGTCCACCTTCGCGGTCATATTGTCCCAATCGTAAAGCAAATAGACAGCCACCACAGGCACGACGACCAGCAGGACCAGCACGTTAATCAGGCTCATCGCAGAGGTCAGGATCGTGTTCAGCAGATCGCCACCCTTCGCCTGCACGACATCGGCAGCACGGCGCAGTTGGTCGGCGACGTTGATGTTATTCTCGGCAAGGATCGGGACATTCCGCGCCAGCCAGTCATCGAGGCGGGCAATGGCCTCAGGCGTCTTTTCGACCGAGGCGCCGATAAAGGTGAACAGCGATCCCGTCTGCTGCACCAGAACCGGAATAATCAGCAGCACCAGCAGCACGAAAATCACCGTCGCGACGATGGTAATCACCGCCACGGACATCGCACGGCTGAGGCCCAGACGCTCCAGTCGGTCCGCCAGCGGGTCGAGCACATAGGCAATGGCGCCGCCCAAAACGAACGGCAGGATCACGTTACCGAGGAAATAGAGCGCCAGCACGAGCACAAGCGCGGCGATCCCCCAGTATTTCATCTGTTCTTTGACCGTCATAAGCGCCCGCCTTTCGTTACCCAGTAATTCCCCGTTCCGGCAGGTTTTTACAACCCTTTGCAACGGCTGGGCGACATTTGCGCGCCAAAGCGCGGCCCCGCAGCAGGTTTCCATGCTTGCTTGCCCCTTCGCGCTTGCGTAAACCGCTTCCAAACTACTGTTTCAAAGGTCTGCCCATGCGTCTGAGCCGCTATTTTCTGCCCGTGCTGAAGGAAAACCCTGCCGAAGCGCAAATCGTATCGCACCGCCTCATGCTGCGTGCTGGTATGATCAAGCAGCAGTCGGCAGGTATCTATTCGTGGCTGCCGCTCGGCTTCAAAGTGCTGCGCAAGATCGAAAACATCGTCCACGACGAACAGATCCGCGCCGGTCACATCCCGATGCAGATGCCGACCCTGCAATCCGCCGACCTCTGGCGCGAGTCGGGCCGCTATGATGCATACGGCCCCGAAATGCTGCGCATGAAGGACCGCCAAGACCGCGACATGCTCTTCTCGCCGACCGCCGAAGAGATGTTCACCGACGTCTTCCGCGCCAACATCAGCAGCTACAAAGACCTGCCGCTGACCCTTTATCAGATCCAGTGGAAATTCCGCGACGAAATGCGCCCGCGCTTCGGCGTCATGCGTGGCCGTGAATTCTACATGAAGGACGGCTACAACTTCGACCTCACCAAAGAGGACGCGCTGCACGCCTACAACCGTCACCTCGTCAGCTACCTGCGCACCTATGAGCGCATGGGCCTGCAAGCGATCCCGATGCGCGCCGACTCCGGCCCGATCGGCGGCGACGACACCCACGAATTCCTCGTGCTGGCCGAAACCGGCGAGTCGGAAGTGTTCTATGATGCGCAGATCACCGAACTGACCTTCGGCGACCGCGAAATCGACTACGATAACCGCGAACAGTGCCAAGCCGTTCTGGAAGAGTTCACCAGCCGCTACGCCCGCACCGACGAGACCCACGACGAAGCCATCTTCAACGAGGTCCCCGAAGAGCGCCGCCGCGTTGCCCGCGGTATCGAGGTCGGCCAGATCTTCTACTTCGGCACCAAGTATTCCGAAGCCATGGGCGCCACCGTCGCTGACGCCGAAGGCAACAAGGTTCCGGTCCACATGGGCTCGCACGGTATCGGCGTCTCGCGTCTTCTGGGTGCGATCATCGAAGCCAGCCACGACGACAAGGGCATCATCTGGCCCGAGGGCGTCACCCCGTTCCACGTCGGTATCGTCAACCTCAAGCAGGGCGATGACGAAGCCGATGCGGCCTGCGAGAGCCTCTACAAGGAGCTCGTCGCTGCCGGTCTCGACCCGCTCTATGACGACCGCAACGAGCGCGCTGGCGGCAAGTTCGCGACCATGGACCTCATCGGTCTGCCGTGGCGCATCACCGTCGGCCCGCGCGGCCTCAAGAACGGTGTGGTCGAGGTTACGTCCCGCCGCACCGGCGAGAGCGAGGAGATGGCACCCGCAGATGCCGTCCAGCGCATCAAGGACATCTACGCCAAGCATCCGGACCCGAAAGGCGTCTGATCTGGTAGCGCCGCCCCTTGGGGCGGCGTTTTTCTTGGGGGGATATTTAATCGCCCGCCAGAATGTAACCAGCAAATCTTTCAACGCTGATACGCCATCATTTTTACTGCACGTCAGTCTAAATTGGCGGATTAATTTAAAGCCAACATCTAGAGCACTTTATTTACCTACAGTGGTGGGTATGCTGAATATGCACCCTATGCGGGAATGCATTTACTAATTTGATATTTCAAAAATAACTATTTCGAGGATCGTGTTGTCAGCCTTTTGGAAGTTATTGCGAGTCGCGAGGTTCGCGATTGTGTCAGCCTTTTTAATACTATCGCTGGCGCTAAACGTTGCATTTTTCGCGAGTGAGGCGTTGCTCACTTTTGCCTCTGGCATGGCAAGCTCTATCACTGGGACACGATCTCTCATAACTAGGCAGGCCGACGATATTGCTAGACTACAAACTGACTTGGACGCTGAACGCCGGATAAACCGAGAGCTTCGCCAAGAGGCAACCGAGAATGCTTCAGAACTCGCCGTCGAGCGTGCCGCAAGGCGAGAAGTGAGAGCGGAGTTGACCCAAACAACTTCGGAATTGGCGGAAAGCCGAATTCTGCGCGCACAGTTGCAGGATGCTACTGCGGATACCGCCGAGCGTATGGCTAAGCGTGCTCAGCGGGCGTCGATCAGGGAAATCTCAACAATGCCGGCAGAGGCGGTACCATTCTGGGGTACTGCTGTCATTGTTTCGGCATCTGCGCTTGAGATATATGATCTTTGCCAAAATTTGATCGATATCCATGATCTGCAACTGATGTTCGATCAAGATGCCATTCCAAGTGAGGAACAGTTGACAGTCTGCAGTCTAGAGGTTCCCTCGAAAGACGACGTCTGGGAGGCTGCCAGATCGGCGCCTGGGGATGTTTGGTTGGCCGCCAAAGAGGCCATGCCAACCGCAGAAACATTTCAAAATCTAGAAATGCCGGATTTTGATTGGTCTGCCATCGGCTCGGCCATCGTTGAGCGGCCACAACAGTGGGGTGCCGCCGCAAGGAGTGCAGCTGGAGAGAAATGGGGGCAAGTCAAAGATTGGTGGGCTTCCGATTGAGGGTCTGTGCCAAGTAATGCGGCACAAAGGCAAAGGCAGCGACGCTTGACCTGCCTGTGCTTGCCTCTAAGTTGCCAGCGATACCCGAAGGAGGCTCTATGGCCGGACAGTCGCGGGCGCGCACCACGCCGCCGTTTTCCCGTTTTGAATGGCTGATCGCCTGGCGCTACATCCGCGCTCGCCGTGCAGAGGGCGGGGTGAGTGTGATGACATGGATTTCGCTGGTGGGCATCGCGCTGGCCGTGTTCGCGCTGGTCACCACGCTGTCGATCCGTTCGGGTTTCCGCACCGATTTCGTGAATACGATCCTTGGCGCCAATGCCCATGTGACGGTCTACCAGGCCGGCGCTGTGGACGAGGCGGGCAATGTCAGCCGCGTGATCGAAGGGGGCGGCGAGGATATGGCCGCAGCGATCCGCGAGGTGGACGGTGTCACCCGCGCAGCCCCTATCGTCAAAGGGCAGGTCATGGCGAACTTCCGTCAGGCCAACGCGGGCGTCGAGGTGTTTGGCATTTCCGAGGCCGATCTGAACTCCATCCCGCTCATCGCCAATCCCGAAGAAGCCTTTGGCGATATTGCCGATTTCGAGCAGGGCATTGCCATCGGTTCGGGCGTGGCGCGCGAGTTAGGGCTGGCGATTGGCGACAAGGTCAAGCTGATCTCCCCCAACGGGACCCGCACCGCGTTTGGCACCAGTCCGCGTGTGTCGACCTATGATGTGGTCTACGTCTTTACCGCTGGGCGTTGGGATATCGACCGCACCCGCGTCTACCTGCCGCTCGAAGCCGCGCAGTTGTTCTTTAACAAGGATGGCGTCGTGGACGAGATCGAGGTCATGGTCGAGGACCCCGACAATCTGGACGGGCTGCTTGGTCCGATCACGCAGGCCGCAGGGGAACGTTCGCTTGTCTGGACGTGGAAGGACAGTTCGGGTGCTTATCTGCGGGCGCTGACGGTCGAGGACAACGTGATGTTCGTCCTCCTGTCGATCCTCGTGCTGATTGCTTCGCTCAACATCATCTCCGGCCTCATCATGCTGGTGAAAAACAAGGGTGGGGATATCGGCATCCTGCGCACAATGGGCCTCAGCGAAGGGTCGATCCTGCGCGTGTTCTTCATCTGCGGGGCAGGGATCGGCACTGTCGGGACGCTTGCTGGGGTGATCCTGGGCGTGCTCTTCACCATCTACATCGACCCGATTTTCAGCCTTGTGAACTATGTCTCGGGCGGCGGCGTCTGGGACCCGTCGATCCGCGGGCTCTATCATCTGCCTGCCGAGCTGCGCATCTCCAACATCCTGTCGGCGATGCTGCTGTCGCTGGGTCTGTCGTGGACCGTCACCATCGTGCCCGCCCGCCGCGCGGCCCGTATGAACCCTGTGGAGGCGCTGCGCTATGAATGACATCCTCAATCTGACCGGCGTCACCAAGGGCTACAACCACGGCAAACCGAACGAAGTGCAGGTGCTGCGCGGCATCGACCTGACCATCGGGGCGGGGGAGGTCGTCGCCCTCGTCGCGCCCTCCGGTGCGGGTAAATCAACGCTCCTGCATATCGCGGGGCTGCTCGACACGCCCGACAACGGCACCGTCAGCATCGCGGGAGAGGACGTCACGGGCCTGCCCGACCGTCGCCGCACAGCAATCCGCCGCGCCGATGTGGGCTTCGTCTACCAGTTCCACCACCTGCTGCCCGAGTTCACCGCGCTCGAAAACATCGTCCTTCCGCAGCTGGCGAACGGCGTGCCCCAGCGCGAGGCCGAGGCCCGCGCCAAAGACCTTTTGGCCCGCGTGGGCGTCGCTGACCGCGCCAGCCATCGTCCCTCCGCGCTCTCGGGCGGCCAGCAGCAGCGTGTGGCTTTCTGCCGTGCGCTCGCCAACGGGCCGCGCCTCCTCCTTGCGGACGAGCCGACGGGCAACCTCGACACGGTCACGTCGGATCAGGTGTTCGATGCCCTGATGGAGCTGGTACGCGACACGGGCATGTCCGCTCTCATCGCGACGCATAACCTCGAACTGGCCGCGCGGATGGACCGCACGGTGCGGCTCGACGCGGGGCTGGTTACGCCCGCTGTGCCAGCGTAAGGCCGAGCACCATGAGCGCCAGACCGCCCGCCCGCAACAGGTTCAGCGGGCGGACCTGCGCACCGAGCAGGCCGAAGTGGTCGATCACCGCCGCCGAGACCATCTGCCCAAGCAGCACCAAGAAGATCGCGTTGCCCACGCCGATCTTGGGCGCGATCCACGTCACTGACAGCACGTAGAACGCCACGAATAGCCCCGCCGCAAACAGGTGCTTGGGCGCGGAGGCCAGTTTGCCGAACCCTTCGGTCCCCGTCATCAGCGTCACGATCACCGCCACGCAGAACGCCACGATGAACAGCACCGTGGCCGCAGCGGCGGGCGATCCGATGTGGCGGCCAAGTGCCGCATTCAGCGCCGCAAGCAGAGGTATGCCGATACCGGCCAGAAACATGATGAGATAATTGCCGGCCATGGGGTCCTCCGCCTTTGGGGCGAGATAATCATATGGACGCGGGGCACGCAAAGGGGGATGATAGGGCAAAAGTCACGAGGTCAGCAGTCATGTTCCGCACCATCCCCTTCGCCGCGCTTATCGCCCTGTCCGCTTGCAATATGACCCAAGAGGTCGACGGCAGCGAACTCTTTGCCGCCAACTGTTCGGGCTGTCACGGCACCGACGGGAAGGGCAACGCCGATATGGCCATCGCACTCGGCCGCAACATCCCCGACCTGACCCATATCGCCGCCCGCAACGGAGGCACCTTCGACCACGACGCCGTCATGAGCCAGATCGACGGCCTCCACCGCAAGGAAGGCAGCCCGATGCCCGAATTCGGAGACGACGACCTCGGCCCCATCGTCATGGTCGGCTCCACGCCCATTCCGGCTGAACTTCTGGCCCTGTCAGGGTATCTGGAGAGTATTCAGGAGTGAGCGTTTTGCGCCCTGCTACCTGCTATTAACTTTCGCTCAACGTCATTTCGCTAGTTTCACGTCAGACCGAAATATGGGCTGACGATGAAAAACGCTTTTCTAATTTTGATTGTTGTGACGCTCGCGTCATGCAGCGGTTCTACCCTGCCTTACAGCGGCATAGAGCCGGTCGAGGTAGCGCTCGATGGTTCAACTTTCCATGTGTACCGAAAAGGAGAGGACGTCGAAGTGGTCCGTACTGGAGCCAGCGGCATTTGGAGTCTTCAGCAAGTGGCGGGTCTAACGGCGCAGGCCGTTTACCTAACGACAAACTGCCGAATAGCGGAGGGCACGCTGAGCGGCGATGCAGCCGTTCAGCATGCCCGATTGAACTGCTGAGCTTTACTGCGCTGCACGTTCTTTCAACGTCACACGAATATTCGGATAACCGAACTCGTCGTTGTTCGGGTCAATTTGCGCTGCTGCAACTGCACCGATAATGATCGCACCGAGTAAGCCCGTGCCAGCTGCGGAATTGCTACGCTGGGATGCCGTAATATTGTAGCTGTCGACTGTAGCCGAGCCGCTAAACTCTCCGGTTTCGCAACGAACAAAAATCGAAGGCGAATCCGGGCCGTAGTTCGGTACGCCGACGTTTGCAGGCGTCAGAATGGTGGCTTTGTAGAGCCCGGAATCGACGTTACACTGAACGTTGCTCACTTCTCGGCTTCCATTGCCATCGACATTGCCGAATGCGCGTACTTCGACGGTGTCTTGACCACGGAAGCGAGGAACGGGGTTTCCTGCCGCGCGTGCGCGTGCATAAACGTCAATGCCCATCGCATCGCGGGCGTTGTTCGGAGTTACGAGCACCGGCGGGGTCTCGATGTCCATGGTAGTGCAGGCAGAAAGTGCGACGGCGGCTGCCAAAACGGCGAAAGTTGCTTTCACGTGATGTCCCTTAAGTTGAATAGTCGGGACTTCATCTTTTCGTGAACAGGTTTAGTCAACTCATTCTTGGGTTGAATTTTTGACAACTTCCGTTGTTGCAACAAATACCTCACACATCCAACTCTTCAACGAATTTGGCGTTCTCCTGAATGTACTGGAAACGCATCTCCGGTTTTTTGCCCATGAGGCGGTCGACGAGGTCTCCGGTTTCGCCCGGTTCGTCCTCGTCGATGGTGACGCGGATGAGTTTGCGGGAGGCGGGGTCCATCGTGGTGTCTTTGAGGTCCTTGGCGTCCATTTCGCCCAGACCCTTGAAGCGCTGCACGTCGATCTTGCCTTTGCCGCCAAGTCCCTTGGCCAGCCATTCGTCCTTTTCCGCATCATTGGACACATAGAGGCGCTTGGCCCCTTGGGTCAGGCGGTAGAGCGGCGGGCAGGCGAGGTAGAGGTGCCCTTGGTCGATCAGCGGGCGCATCTGGGTAAAGAAGAACGTCATCAGCAGCGCCGCAATGTGCGCACCGTCGACGTCCGCATCGGTCATGATGATGATCTTGTCGTAGCGTAGGTCATCGACGTTGAATTTGGTGCCGAGGCTCACGCCCAGCGCCTGTGACAGATCGCTGATTTCTTGGTTCGAGCTAAGCTTGTTCGACGCCGCACCCAGCACGTTCAGGATCTTACCGCGGAGCGGCAGCAGCGCTTGGGTCTTGCGGTCGCGGGCCATCTTGGCCGAACCGCCCGCCGAGTCGCCCTCGACGATGAACAGTTCGGTGCCCTCGCGGCTCGTGGCCGAACAGTCGACCAGCTTGCCGGGGAGGCGGAGTTTTTTGGTCGCGGTCTTGCGTGCGGTTTCCTTCTCCTGTTTGCGTCGCAGGCGCTCTTCGGCGCGCAGCACAAGGAAGTCGAGGATCGCGCCCGCCGATTTGGTGTCCGCTGCCAGCCAGTTGTCGAAGTGGTCGCGCACGGACTGCTCGACCCATTTGGTGGCTTCCTCGGTAGAGAGGCGGTCCTTGGTCTGACCCACGAACGAAGGCTCGCGGATAAAGATCGACAGCAGCGCGCAGCCGCCCGTGAGCATGTCGTCACGGGTAATCAGCGCAGCTTTCTTGTTGTTGATCAGCTCGCCGTAAGCACGGATGCCGCGCAGCAGGGCGGTCCAGAAACCCGCTTCGTGCGTGCCGCCTTCGGGGGTCGGAACGGTGTTGGTGTAGGACTGGATGAAACCGTCGCGGGACGGTGTCCAGTTGATCGCCCATTCGACCGATCCTGGGATGCCGAATTTCTCTTCAAAGCTGACCTTGCCGCTGAAAGGCCGGTCCGAATAGGTCGACATGCCCGTGAGAACCTCGTTGAGGTAATCG
The DNA here is from genome assembly GCF_015220045.1 of Marivivens aquimaris. Lineage (NCBI taxonomy): Bacteria > Pseudomonadati > Pseudomonadota > Alphaproteobacteria > Rhodobacterales > Paracoccaceae > Marivivens > Marivivens aquimaris. The sequence goes on from NZ_JADBGB010000001.1 coordinate 370,275, forward strand.
GACAGGCCGTTGGGGAAGTGGAAAGTGGCCTCGGTCGGAGTCTCGCCATCGTCGATCGCGGACTTCCAGCGGATTTCGACGCCCGAGAACAGATAGGCCTTCGAGCGGGCCATCTTGAACAGGCGCGCCGGTTTCAGCTTGAGCGAGCCGAAGATTTCCTCGTCAGGGTGGAAGGTGACGGTCGTGCCGCGACGGTTCGGTGCCGCGCCGATCACCTGAATGGGGCCGAGCGGCTTACCGCGGCAGAACCGCTGTTCATGCAGTTCCTTGTTTCGGGCCACCTGAACGATCAGAACGTCCGACAGCGCGTTCACAACCGAAGAACCCACGCCGTTCAGACCGCCCGAGGTCGAATAGGCCTTGTTCGAGAACTTACCGCCTGCGTGCAGAACGGTGAGAATGACCTCCAGCGCCGACTTGCCCGGAAACTTGGGGTGGGGGTCCACAGGCATCCCGCGTCCGTTATCGCGCACCGTGACCGAATAGTCGGCGTTCAGCTCGACTTCGATCCTGTTGGCGTGACCAGCCACCGCTTCGTCCATGGAGTTGTCGAGGATCTCGGCCACCATATGGTGCAGCGCCCGTTCGTCGGTGCCGCCGATGTACATCCCTGGACGCTTGCGGACTGGCTCCAGCCCTTCAAGCACCTCGATGGAGGATGCATCGTAATCGGACGGCTCGGAGCCGGATAGAAGATCGTCGGACATGTCACTGCTCTCTTTGTATTGTTATATTTTGGCCGAAGCGGGCGTGATCAGCAACCACAAGCGTCGCGTTATCCCCAACCTTGGCTTGCGGGACTCATTTCGTTGTGAGACGCTGCTCGCATAAGTTGGTTTGGTGGTAACGATGTCTCGTGGTGTTATGGTTCTTGAACGCCCTCCCGAGGGTGCGCGTATTCTGGCGACGAAAGAGCATCTGAATTACTTCGATGTGCGCGGCGTCCCCCTTCCCAGAGAGATGACAGCCTTTGAGGCTTGGCAAGATGTGCTGTCGCGCCCGCTCTTCGGGATGAAGACCGCGTTCTGGGTCCGCGACAGGATCAGCGCGCTCTTCGGCGTCCAAAAGATCGGCGGTTTCTCCAGCCAGTATCGCCACGCCCCCACCAAAGGCGAAAAGCTCGACTTCTTCGTGGTGGAGGATATCGACAACGAGCGCCTGATCCTTGTGCAGCGCGACCGCCACCTCGACGTCATGACCGCCATCACCACCAGCGGCGGTATCATGGCGGTAACCTCCAGCGTCCTGACACACAACCTTTTTGGCAAACTGTACATGCTTCCCGTGGGCATCGCGCACCGCCATATCGTCAATTCGCTTTTGCGCAGGGTCGCCTGAGCCTTGAACTCGGCCCCGCGCTGGCTAACCTCCCTGTCAAGGCACAGGAGGACCCCATGCGCATTTTCATGACCGGCGGCAGCGGCAAGGCTGGCAAATACACCGTCGACCATCTGATTTCACTCGGCCACGAGGTGACTAACGCGGACCTCGTGCCGCTGGACCACCCTAAGGTCCGTAACCTCAAGGTCGATCTGACGGACGCAGGGCAGGTGCTCAACGCCCTCCACGCCTTCGCCGATTTCAGCGAACTGGAGCCCGGAACGGGCGTGCCGCAATACGACGCCATCGTCCACTTCGCCGCCGTGCCCCGCATCCTGCTGGTCCCGGATAACGAGACCTACAAGGACAATGTCCAGAGCACTTACAACGTGCTTGATGCGGCCGCGAAGTACGGCATCAAAAAGGTGATCTTCGCCAGTTCCGAAACCACCTACGCGGTCTGCTTCTGGGACGGCCACAAACAGCCCGACTACATCCCCGTGGACGAAGACCACCCCACCGTCCCGCAGGACAGCTACGCCATGTCCAAGGTGGTGAACGAGGCCACCGCCCGCAGCTTCCAAGCGCGCACCGGCGCCGATATCTACGGCCTTCGGATCAACAACGTGATCGAGCCGCACGAATACGCGGAAAACTTCCCCGCCTACGTCGAGGACGCCTCGCTCCGCCGCCGCAACATCTTCGCCTATATCGACGCCCGCGATCTGGCGCATATGGTCGAATGCTGCCTGAACACCGACGGCCTCGGCTATGAGGTCTTCAACGTCTCGAACGACGACAGCTCGGTCGGCATGCCCAGCGAAGAGGTGATCTCCACCTTCTACGAAGGCATCCCGCAAAAGGCCGAGATCACAGGCCATGACACCTTCTACAGCAATGAAAAAGCCAAGCGTATGCTCGGCTTCTCGGCCCCGTCGCGCTGGCGCTGATCTTCATTCTGGCGAAAATACCTTCGGGGGTGCGGGGGCAGACAGCCCCCGCGTCTTCAATCCGCTTCCCGCTCGCCGATCTTGCGCGCCATCTGCAAAATCGCCGTCATCACCGGTGTCTGCGGATCACGTGCGGCGGCAATCATGCCCAGCGTGTGCCCCTTGCGCGGCTCGTCGAGCGGCACCCGTACCAGCGTCTTTCCCGCACTTAGGAACCCCGCCAGTCTGTGCGGCAGAATGGTAATCCAGTCGCCCGTTTCCACATGGGCGACCAGCACCACTGTTGAATTGCTCTCGATCGTCGGCTGCGGCACCACGCCCGCTTCGGCGAGGTTCTGGTTGATGATCCGGCGGTTCTGCATGTCCTGCGTCAGCAGGCAAAGCGGCGCGCCCGCCAGTTCGTGCCAGCCGACGGAAGCGCGCTCCGCCATGGGCGAATTCGCGTTGCACACCACCGAATAGCGCTCGCGGTACATCGGCACGCTCGTGACTTTGCCGAGCGGTTCGTTGTCGAGGTAGGTCACACCCCCGTCGATCTCGAGGTTTTCCAGCATCGTCAGGATCTCCGCCGAGGTCCGCGACAGGATCGTGAACCGCACACCGGGGTGTTCCTTCGCAAAGGCCGAGGTCAGTTCAGCCACCATTGTCAGTGCTGTCGGCACCGCTGCCAGCCGCACGTTCCCCGAAAGCCCTTCGCGCACCGCCCGCATCTCGTCCTTCATCGTGCGCACATCGCCGACGATGGACCTTGCCCACTCCAGCACCCGCGCGCCCTCAGGCGTCAGGCCGCCATAGCGCGACCCCCGCCAGACAAGCTGCACGCCGAGTTGTGTCTCCAACTGCTTGATCCCTGCTGAAAGGCTCGGCTGCGTAATACCAAGGCTCTCCGCCGCGCGGCCAAAGTGGCTCTCGCGGGCGAGCGCAATGAACATTTCCAGCTTGTCGATCACGCGCAGGCCACCGACAGCAGAACATCGGTCATCGGCTTGAAGGTTTCGAATTCCGCCATCAGCAGGTCCGCGATTTCATCCGTCGGTTCGATCTTCTTCGTGGCGATCACCGACTTCATCCGCAGCATCCGCGCATTCTCATGCTCCTTCGGATAGCCGCGCGGGATGCGCACCAGTTCCGGCTCGCGGAACTCATATCCCTCGGCCTCAATCCGCTCCGCCGCGCCCATCATCCGTTTCGCGTCGAGGTCGCAGAACTTCCGCCAGTCATCCAGCACCTCTTTCCCCATCCCGAGCATCCCTCCGCCGCAGCGGATATAGTCGGGCTCGATCCCGAAGAAGAACGCCACAGGCTCACGCCCCACATTCACCTGCCAGAGCATGTGCATTTAAGGCTTATACGGCGTCTTATCTTTGGAAAAACGGGTGTCGCGATAGGGGCGGAACAGCTTGGTCGTGACCTCTTCGTCCATCAGGTCTGCAAGGCGCGGTTGCACATCCTCCAGCAGTTTTTTCGCCCCCGGTTTCAGGACGTTGTCATAGGTCGTGCGATTTTCTTCCCACCACGGCTTTTCATTGTTCGCCGCAAGGTTGCGGAAAAAGGTTTGTGCGGTATTGATGAACCCAGCGTCCACGTCGGTCTCCGATTTCGCGATCCCCGCACAGTCCGGTCTGTTTTTGACTGTCTGGACGAAAATTTTGGTACAGCGTAAGGCTGCTTTATGAGTCGAATTGTTCCTTCTTGGCGAGATGATTTCAAGCCGCTGATCAGGCTGGGCCTGCCGCTTATCGGGACCTCTGTCATGGGGTTCCTGATGGTGATGATCGATTCCCTGATGCTGGGGTGGTACAACGTCACTTCGCTGGCGGCTGCCTCCATTTCGGGGTCGTATTTCTTTATCCTGTTCACGCTTGGCGCGGGCGTCGGCTATGCCGTGATGCCCATCGTTGCAGCCGCTTCGGCTGTGAAGGACGAAATCCGCGTGCGCCGCGTCACTCGCATGGCCTTCTGGTGGGCACTGGTATTCTTCGCTCTGGCGTTCCCGCTCTTCTTCTACTCGGGCAATATCCTGCTGCTGATGGGGCAGGAGGAACAGATCGCGGCTGAGGGCCAGATGTATCTCCGCATCATGTGGATCACGCTACTGCCCGCGATGCTCGCCAACGTGCTGCGCTCGTTCCTGTCCGCGCTCGACCGTACCGCCGTGCTGGTCTGGTCGACGATCGCGGCCGTCGCGCTCAACGGCGTGGTCAATTACCTGCTGATCTTCGGCAACTACGGCTTCCCCGAGCTGGGTATCCGCGGCGCGGCGATTGCCTCGTGCTCCGTCCAGACGCTGATGATGGTGATCATGGCGGTCTACGCTAACTGGCGCTTGCCGGCCTATCACCTTTACCAGCGCCTGTGGAAACCCGACCGCGAGGTGTTCTTCGAGATCGCCCGCCTTGGTTTCCCCATCGGTCTGACCTCCGTGGCCGAGGTCGGTCTGTTCTCTGCCGCTGCGGTCATGATGGGCTGGATCGGTGAGGTCGAACTGGCCGCCCACGGCATCGCCCTGCAACTGGCCGGTCTGACCTTCATGTTCCACATCGGCATGAGCCAGGCTGCCACCATCCGCTGCGGTGCCAAATATGCCCACAAGGACGAGGTCGGACTACGCCGCACCGCCTATGCCTCGCTCACTATCGCGCTGGCTTTTGCCGTCTGCGTTGTGACCATGTTCCTGACCGTGCCGTCGCATCTGGTGGGCATTTTCATCGACCCCGCCGACCCGCGTGCGGATGCCGTGATCGCGTCCGGCGTCGCGCTGGTCTACCTCGCCGCGCTGTTCCAGTTCGTGGACGCGGGGCAGGTGACGGCCATCGGCGTGCTGCGCGGTGTGCAGGATACCAACGTGCCCATGTGGCTGGCGACCGTCAGCTACTGGATCATCGGTCTGCCCGCGAGTTACGTCATGGGCTTCATCTTCGGTTGGCAGCAGACAGGCATCTGGCTCGGACTGACCGTCGGCCTCGGCGCGGCAGCGGTGTCGCTCATGATCCGCTTCTGGACCAAGTCGGTAAAGATCGGTGAAACCGTGGTGGCGGAGCCGGTTTAAAGCCGGTCCGCTTTCTTCCTGACAAGCACAGTACGCAGGTCGTGCATCGCGAGCAAAAGCTCGTCGGTGAACTGTTCCAGTTGCTCCGGCGTCGCCTTTGACTGCGCCCACTGGGTCGTCAGGTTCAGGTGGTCGATGGCGCGGTGGATATCGTCGATGTCCCGCTTGGCGAGCGTTTCCACCCGCGCGGCCATCCAGTCCTTGATCGCTTTGAGGTCCGCCTCGCTCAGCTCGCGGTCGCCCTGCGGCTTGATCTCGCCATTCTTGACGTTGATCACCGCGATTTGGTCCATCTCGATCCGGCGCTGACGGTTCTGGGTGTCGACACGGAAAACGCTGGCACCGTTTTCGCGAACGCGGAAGTAGTATTCGGGCAGTTCGGTCATGCGCGTCCCTAGGGCTTTCCGTTTCTCCGCCCATACTTAGCAGTCGCAGGGGCGGAGAAAAAGTCTTTCGATACGTGCAGTGCGCGAGGTCAGTTCAACTCTGCACAGAATGCCTGAATGCGGGTGCAGGCGTCCTTGAGCACCTCGTCCGCCGTGGCATAGCTAACGCGGAAGTTCGGAGAGAGGCCGAAGGCCGCGCCGAATACTACCGCCACGCCGTGCTCTTCCAAGAGAGCGGTCGCGAACGCTTCGTCCGAGTCGATCAGGGTGCCGGCCTTCGACGTCTTGCCGATGCAGGCCGAGATGTCGGGGTACACGTAGAACGCACCCTCGGGCACGGGGCAGGTGACGCCTGTCGCAGCGTTCAGCATTCCCACGACCAGATCGCGGCGACGCTGGAACACGGCCTTGTTGCCTTCGATAAAGTCCTGCGGCCCGTTCAGCGCTTCGACCGCTGCGGCCTGCGAGATCGAACAGGGGTTCGACGTAGACTGCGACTGCACCTTTGCCATTGCCTTGATCAGTTGCACCGGACCCGCGCCATAGCCGATCCGCCAGCCTGTCATCGCGTAGGCTTTGGACACGCCGTTGACGGTGAGCGTGCGGTCATAAAGCTGCGGCTCGACCTCGGCAGGGGTGGCAAAAACGAAGTCGTCGAACACGAGGTGCTCGTACATATCGTCGGTCATCACCCAGACATGCGGATGGCGCATCAGCACATCGGTGAGCGCCTTCACCTCGTCGCGGGTATAGCCCGCGCCCGTCGGGTTCGACGGCGAGTTGAACAGGAACCACTTGGTTTTCGGCGTGATCGCGGCCTCAAGTTGCTCTGGCGTCAGTTTGAAACGGTTCTCCAGCGTTGCCTCGACCACGACAGGGGTGCCGCCAGCCAACAGCACCATATCCGGATAGGACACCCAGTAAGGCGCAGGGATGATCACCTCGTCACCGGGATTCAGGGTCGCCATGAACGCGTTGTAGAGGATCTGCTTGCCGCCCGTGCCGACAGTCACCTGCGACGGCTCGTAGGACAGGCCGTTCTCGCGCTGGAACTTGGCGCAGATCGCCTGCTTCAGCGCGGGCGTGCCGTCCACGGCGGTGTATTTCGTCTGGCCCGCGTTGATGGCGGCGATCGCAGCATCCTTGATGTTCTGCGGCGTGTCGAAATCGGGCTCGCCTGCGGACAGGCCGATCACGTCGCGCCCGGCTGCTTTGAGCTCTAGCGCCTTGGTGGTCATGGCGATGGTCGGCGACGGTTTTACGCGATCAAGCGTCTTGGAAAGCAAAGACATATTGGCCCCTCCGGTGGTCATCTCGGGCTGGGCGGTTATATTGAGGCCCAGTAACCCGATCAAGCGGCAAGGAGCGCAGATGGAAAAGACGACTGAATGGTTCAGCGATGAACAGGCCACCTTCGGGGATCGCCTCGCTGGAGCACGTGAGGCCGCCGGCCTGACGCAAGAGGGACTATCCGAGAAGCTCGGTGTGGAACTCGAAACCGTGATCGAATGGGAAGACGACCTGCGCGAGCCGCGCGCCAACCGCGTGCAGACGCTGTCGGGTATGCTCGGCGTGTCGATCGGCTGGCTGCTGACCGGCGAAGGCGAAGGCATTTCGGAACCGTCGGATAACGACGAACTTGACGTGGCGCCGCAAGTGGCAGACATCCTCGGTGAAATCCGTGCCATGCGGGCACAGATGCGCCAGAATGTGGAACAGCTCGGAAAGCTCGAGAAGAAACTGCGCCGCACCATGATCGAGGTTCAAGCCACCGAATGACAGAGACCCGTGAAATCAGGATCAAACGCCTGAAAATGCGTTCCATGCGTCGCGGCATCAAGGAGATGGACCTCATCCTCTCCGACTATGCGGACCGCGAACTGGTGAATATGTCCGACGCCGAGCTAGACCTTTACGAGGTCATGCTCGAAGAAAGCGATCTGGAGATGTTCAAGTGGGTGAACGGTCAGGAACCGGCTCCCGAACGCTATTCGGCCCTGATTTCGCGTATCACGCAGGGCGCTCACGGACTGACCGCCCCGCGTACCTAAGTTTTTCGGAAAAACTGCATTTCGTTTACGATATGTTCTTCTTCTGGTTCTTATTCTGTTCTCAGATAGCCGAAAGAGGAGACGGCCAAGATGAGCCTCCATTCCGAACTCGGGGTCCAGAAGGATAATACCCTTACAAACGCGCAGAATGCGGTTTTCATGCACAACTACCTCGAGGCGCTGACGCTGGTCGAAAGACTGCACCGTCTGCTCCTCGATGTGATCAAGGACGAATTCGAACGCCTCGGCATCATCGAGGTAAACCCCGTCCAGGCCTTGCTGCTTTTCAACGTCGGCACGAACGAAGTCACCGCCGGAGAGCTGAAATCCCGCGGGTACTATCAAGGCTCCAACGTCAGCTACAATCTCAAGAAACTGGTGACGCTGGGCTACATGCACCACAACAAATGCGTGGTCGACCGCCGTGCGGTGCGGGTGAGCCTGACCGAAAAGGGCCGCCGTATCCACGAGATCGTCGCCAAGCTCTTCGAGCGTCATTCTCAGGGTCTACAAGATCGCGGTGTCGTCAGCCTCGACGGGATGGAGCATATCACCGCTTCGCTCCGCCGCATCGAACGCTACTGGGGCGACCAGATCCGCTACATCTACTGAAGCGCGCCCAGCGCGAGGCTACGGACCTCGCGCAGCAGCTTGCGCTGCATCGCGGCCTCATAGTCGTCGAAACTGCTGGCGGTCTCCACAAACCGCTGCGGCCCGCGGATAACGTTCGTTTTCCAGTAACTGACAAGCTCGTCATCGTTATCCGCGCCTAGCACGACCAGCCCGTTAACGGTCATATCGAACCGTTCGGGAATGTCCTGAGGGCGGGGGCCGTTGTTGTTCTGCCCGTCGCCCGAAAGATCGAGCGTGTGACGCCAGCACTGCGGCTGCTGGTCCATCAGCGCCTCACCCGTAAGGATAGCGGAGCCGATGGCCGTGGTCACATCCGACGGCGCGGTGTTCGTCGCCTCCAGCGTGGCGGCCACATCCGCGATGGCAGCGGCAGAGTTCAGTTCGGTCCACGGCACCAGCAGCCTTACAGCTTCAGGGCCGCTCCACTGATACACCGCCAGCCGGATCGGCGCGAAGGTGTCGGACAGGATCGCCTCGCTGACTTCCTGCGAGGTCAGCGCGCCCGCCAGCCCGTCCAGTTGCAGGCGGTATTCGGACGGGTCCACGGAGCCCGACACGTCAAGACCGAGCGCCAGCGCTTGCCGGCACTCGGACAGGGCAGGGGACGCCGCAAACAGCGCGGCGACCAAGGTCAGCTTACCAGTGACCGACATTTTCCATGCTTGCCCACGGCTCCGCCGGCGCCAGCGAGTCGCCCGCTTGCAGCAGCTCGATCGAGATATTGTCGGGCGAACGCACGAACGCCATGTGACCGTCGCGCGGCGGACGGTTGATGGTGACGCCGTTGTCCATCAGCAGCTGGCAGGTCTCGTAAATGTTGTCCACGCTGTAGGCGAGGTGGCCGAAATGGCGGCTGTCCGAGGGCAGTCCGTCATCACCGTCCCAGTTATAGGTCAGTTCGACAGGGCATTCTTCCTGTCCTTCGGGCGCCATGAAAATAAGGCTGAAACGGCCGCCTTCGTTGTCGATACGGCGGGTTTCCTTGAGGCCCAGCAGTTTGAAAAAGTCCATCGTCTTTTCCAGATCCTTAACGCGGACCATGGTGTGCAGATAGCGAAGGGTCATTTGAAATTCCTTTCCTTTGCGAGTGGCAACCTAGCAGGCGATCCACCCTTTGCCAGTCAGAAAGAGGACTCGATCCCGACCCCGACGCTGAGCTCTTCGGTCTCGTGGAGCGCGACGTTGCTGTTGTTCCGGCTGGCTTGCAGGTTCAGCACGGGGTGGAAACCGTAGAGGTCCAACGCAGGCAGCCCCGCCGAGACCGTCAGTGTGTCTCGGTTGTCATCGCGGCCATCCGGCGCGAGGAAATTCGCCCCGTAGGCCCGCCAGTCGTGGCGGTAGCTGAACGCTATATCCATTCCTGCGACGGGCTCGCTCAGGTCGAATGCCAACCCGACGGATTGCGCATCGACGCTGCGCGAGGCTGACGCGGACACCGTGTCCTTCACCTCCGCCCAGACGGTCAAGCGGCCCATGTCGGTCGGGTGACGCAGCGCGGTGTGCAGGCTCCACGTCGCGGCCTCGACGTCGTCGGACAGGTAGGTCGTCCAGTCGCGGCCCAGCTTGGCGGACACCACGTTTTCGCCCATCCGCCAGCCGCGGGTCAACGATACCGACTGGAAACTGGTGAACGGATCGCCGCCGTAGGTCGAATAGCCCAGCGTGCCGTCCAGCGCATAGTCGACCTCGCCCATGCGCCAGTTGTGGATCAGGCTGCCGGACACTTGGCGGTGCGCATAATCACTGCCGGATTTGCTGGGTGCTGCGCTTTGCGCTTCGTCCGAAAGGGCGACCGCCGTGCCTCCGAAGGTCAGCTTGGCGGTCGTCGCGCTGGTGCGGTCAGCTTCCAGCCTGTAGCCCAAGCTGACCCGCGCCGAAGCGACAGTGCCAGATAGCGCCTGCGCGTCTGCGCTGAGTGGCGCGTCAAACGGCATTCCGGGGATGGCGATGGTGCTCTCGGAAGAGCCGTTGTTGACGTTGCTCGACGGCGAAATCGCAAGGTCCAGCTTCAGCGAAAGCGGATTGCGCTGCCTGACAAAACGGTAGTCCTCGGCCAGCTGCTCGACCTTGTTTTCAGGCGCCAACGCCCGCGCACGCCGCAGCCAGAACTGCGCCCGTGTCGGATGATCCAGCCGCGCATGGGCGAGGGCGATCAGGCGCGCGGCCTGAAACTTCACTTCGTCATTCTCGGAAAGCCCGAACGCGGTCGAGGCATGGTCCAGCGATACCGCGAATTCACCCATGGCCGAGGCCGCCTCGGCGCGCAGCAGATGGGCGGAGATATCACCGGGGTCGCGGACAAGCAGGCCCTCGGTTAGCAGCACCGTGTCCTGCGGGTAGCCGTTCGCCAGCGCCCGCGCCGCCAGATCGCGGGCTTCCAGCGGCGAAAGCGTCTGCTCCGCCGCTGCTACAGGTGCCGCGAGCGCCAGAAACGCCGCGACAATAATTGCGTTATTCAAAGTCACGGTAGACGATGAAACCGCCGGTTTCCTGCCAGCCGATATCGAGGTTGGCCGAGTTCTCCAAGACCAGCACGCCGACAATCTCGCCGCCGTCGTTCGGGTCGGTCGCATCACCCGCCATGATGGCGTAGTAGGTGCCTTCCTCGTAGGTCTCGCCGTCGATGGCGTTGATTACTGTGCCGGTGACCTCACCGTTGGCGTCCATGGTCACATCGCTCGCGATCACACGGTAGAAGTTCGGCATTTCGATATCGGTGACGATGTCGCCGTTTTCATCAAATGCTTCGCGGTTGGTGATCGTCAAACCCACCGTCGGGCCTTCACCGAAACCTTCGAAGTCGATCGAAACCTGAGCGTCCGCACGGGTGTAGTTGATGCCGGTCGTGCCGTCGAACACGCGCATGCCGCCGTAGTTGCCGTTGAACACGGCCTGCCCGTCGGTCGGGATGACGACGGACCCTTCGCGCTGGTAGACAAAGCCGCCAAAGCCGTAGCCCACATAGCCGCCCGTCCGCACAATCGCGAATGAGCTCCGCGGGCGTCCGTTGGCGGTGTTCGGGGACATGCCGACCACAGCGCGGTAACGGCTGATCTGCGTGACGTCGTCGCCGGTGATATCGTCGCTCACCGTGGTGTCGGCTTCATAGATGGCATAGCCGCCGATCGAGCCGATCCGTGTGTTGCGTTCGTAAACATCGTCACCGTCAAAGGCGAGGCCGCGGATCGTCAGTTCGTCGTTTTCGGCGTCGTAGCTGAAATTACGCGCATGACCGCCGCTGCCGTCGTCTTCGGAGCTCTGCGGCTCATAGCGGAAGATGCGGTATTCGGCGGTTGGTTCTTCGGTGCCTGGGGGCAGGGATGTGCCGTCGGTTTCCAGACCGCCTTCTTCCCCTGTCTCTTCCTCGACAACTTCTTCTTCTTCTTCTTCTTCTACAACCTCTTCAACGACCTCTTCTTCGACGTCGAACAAGGGCTGGCCGCCCCCGCATGCAGAGAGGAGCGCAAGAAATGCGCAAGTCGTGAGTAAGCGGGACATGACCGGACCTGTGTTTTTGATTGGCTGCTCTTTTTTCAAACATTCATCGTGGAACGTCAGTTCTGTCAACCGCAACGGATATGGTTGGTGTCTGATTGTATCAAAGCAGCCACTCAAAGGGGGTGTCCTGCTAATTGGCCCGATGGCGCCAAAGGCAGTTGTCGCCCTTCGCCTTTGAAGGTTAAAAAGCCTGCGAAGCCAGAGGAGTCATCATGCCCATTACGCCCGAACAGGAAGCCGAAGTCGCCGAACTGCGCGCCGAAACCCGTCAGACGCTCCGCGCCGTGTCGGAGGGCATGGAAAAGCACCTCTACACCATCAAGCCGGTGCTCGATCACGGTTTCATCCGCGTTGTCGACTACATGGGAGACGATGCCGCGATCTGTCAGGCCGCCCGCGTGTCCTATGGTCGTGGTACCAAGTCGGTGAAAAACGACGAGGGCCTGATCCGCTATCTGATGCGTCACTGGCACTCGAGCCCGTTCGAGATGTGCGAGATCAAACTCCACGTCAAACTGCCCGTTTTCGTCGCCCGCCAGTGGATCCGTCATCGCACCGCGAACGTCAACGAATACTCGGGCCGCTACTCGATCCTCGACCGTGAATTCTACATCCCGCAGCCCGAAGTGCTCGCCGCGCAGTCGGTGGTGAACAACCAAGGCCGCGGTGAAGTGCTGCAAGGCGAAGAGGCAGAGCGTGTGCTCGAATACCTCAAGGCCGACGCCGCCCGCGCTTACGACCACTACGAAGAGATGATCAGCCAGGACGGCCAGCAGGGCCTCGCCCGCGAACTGGCCCGCATGAACCTGCCCGCAAACATCTATACCCAGTGGTACTGGAAAGTGGACCTGCACAACCTGCTGCACTTCCTGCGCCTGCGCGCGGACAGCCACGCCCAGTACGAAATCCGGGTCTATGCTGAAGAGCTGTGCAAAGTGGTCGCCGATTGGGTGCCCGCAGCCTACGGCGCGTTCGAAGACTACCGCATGGGCGGCGCCACTCTGTCGGAAAAGGCGCTAGGCTGCATTCGTGCGATGCTGAAAGGTGAAGAAGTCACGCAGGAAACCAGCGGCATGTCCGTCGGTGAATGGCGTGAGTTCCAGCAAGTGCTGGAAGGCTGATTTTTGCGACGCTGCTGCCGGTCCTTTCAGATCGGCAGTTCGCCCTGTTTAACGAAGGATGGACGCGGTCGTGAAAGCCACCGCGTCACCGAAAATCAGTCCATCTTGGTCAGGTTGCCGGCCATCTGGCGACCGTCGCGACCCTCGATCAGTTCGAACTCGATTTTCTGGTTGTCGGCAAGGCCGGTCATGCCGGAACGTTCCACTGCCGAAATATGTACAAACACATCTTTGCCGCCCCCATCGGGTGCGATAAATCCGTAGCCTTTAGTCGTATTGAACCATTTCACGGTGCCAGTCGGCATCCTAGTACTCCTTTGTTTAGTCTCTCCCAAATTCGGAAGAACGCGACACCACAAGATGCCCCAGCACAGGCACGTCGAAGGGTCACGCAATAAAAAGACTAACACGATTCTAGAAAACTCAAATGACAACCTTGCAGGTATCGGAAATTCCGTTCCACATGCCGAAAACGGAGGCACAATGAAGGTATTTTCCCTTTCAACATGCGACACTTGTCGCAAAGCGGTCCGCGAAATGACCGAAGCGGGCCTAACCGTGGACGTCACCGACATCCGCAAGGACGGCATGTCCGCCGAGGAGATCGGACAGATCGTTTCCGCTTTCGGTGACAAAGCGGTCAACAAGGCGTCGGCCACGTGGCGCAACCTCTCGGACGAGGAAAAAGCCCGCGACCCGGCTGAACTGATCGCCGACAATCCCACCGTGATGAAGCGGCCCGTCATCGTCAAAGACGGTCTGCTGTTCCAAGGCTGGACCGCAAAGACAAAGGCCGAAGTACTCGGCTAACGAAAAAGGCCCGCCAGAACGGCGGGCCTTTTCAATTCCTACGAGCGCGATCAGCGCAGGTCCGGCGGGGTGGTGGACACCTTCAGCTCTGCCACGATCTCGTCCAGCGACATGGTCGAGGTCTTCTGCTCGCCCAGACGGCGGACCGAAACGGTGCGCTCTTCCACTTCGCGGGCACCAATGGCCAGGATGAACGGCACCTTGCCCAGCGAGTGTTCGCGGATCTTGTAGTTGATCTTCTCGTTGCGCTTGTCGGCCTCGGCGCGTACGCCGACGGCTTTCAGCGCTTCGACAACCTCGTCAACGAAACCGTCCGCATCCGAAACGATCGACGCGACAACGACCTGACGCGGCGCGAGCCAGAACGGTAGCTTGCCTGCGTGTTCTTCGATCAGGATGCCGATGAAACGCTCGAACGAGCCGAGGACCGCACGGTGCAGCATGACGGGGCGGTGCTTCGCGCCGTCCTGACCGATATAGACTGCGTCCAGACGCTCGGGAAGGTTCGGGTCGACCTGAAGGGTGCCGCACTGCCAGTCACGGCCGATGGCGTCGGTCAGCACGAACTCCAGCTTCGGACCATAGAAAGCGCCTTCGCCTTCCTGAATCTCGTAGTCGTAGCCCGCAGCCTTACACGCATCGCCCAGCGCCGCTTCGACACGGTCCCAGCTTTCGTCCGAACCCACGCGCTTTTCGGGGCGGGTCGACAGCTTGATGGTCCAGTTGTGGAAGCCGAGGTCGGCGTAGATGCCTGCGAGGAAGTCGATGAACTTCTTCGTTTCCGCTTCGATCTGGTCGTCGGTGCAGAAGATGTGCGCATCGTCCTGCGTAAAGCCGCGCACGCGCATGATGCCGTGCAGCGCGCCCGACGGCTCGTAGCGGTTGCACGATCCGAATTCGGCCATGCGCAGCGGCAGGTCGCGGTAGGACTTAAGGCCGTGGTTGAACACCTGCACGTGGCACGGGCAGTTCATCGGCTTCAGGGCATTCACGGTCTTCTCGCGGGCGTGGTCTTCGTCCACTTCCACGATGAACATGTTTTCCTGATAGTTTTCCCAGTGACCCGAGGCTTCCCACAGCTTGCGGTTCACGACCTGCGGGGTGTTCACCTCGACATAGCCGTCGCGGTACTGCTGGCGGCGCATGTAGTCCTGCAGCTTGGTGTAGATGGTCCAGCCGTTCGGGTGCCAGAACACCTGACCCGGCGCTTCTTCCTGCATGTGGAAGAGGTCCATTTCCTTGCCCAGCTTGCGGTGGTCGCGCTTCGCCGCTTCCTCCATCATGGTTTCCCATGCCTTGAGGTCTTTGCGGTTCTTGAACGCCACGCCGTAGATACGCTGGAGCATCGGACGCGAGCTGTCACCGAGGAAGTAAGCACCCGCGACGTGGGTCAGCTTGAACCCGTCGGCAGGCACTTGGCCGGTGTGCTGGAGGTGCGGACCACGGCAGAGATCCTGCCAGTCGCCGTGCCAGTACATGCGGATGTCTTCGCCTTCGGGGATGCGGTTCACCAGCTCGACTTTGAAGTTCTCGCCGCGATCCTCGTAGAACTTGATCGCGTCTTCGCGGCTCCAGACTTCGGTCTTCACAGCGTCGCGTGCGTTGATGATCTCTTTCATCTTCGCTTCGATCTGACCGAGGTCTTCGGGCGTGAACGCTTCTTCGCGGTCGAAGTCGTAGAACCAGCCGTTGTCACGGATCGGACCGATGGTGACTTTGACGTCCGGCCAGATCTCTTGCACGGCACGCGCCATGATGTGCGCGAGGTCGTGACGGATCAGTTCCAGCGCGGGCGCGTCGTCCTGCATGGTATTGATCGCGATCTTGGCGTCCGCCTCGATCGGCCACTGGAGGTCCCAGTGTTCGCCGTTCACGGTCGCGGAAATGGCCTTCTTCGCCAGCGAGGGTGCGATGGACTCGGCCACCTGCGCAGGGGTGACGCCTGCGTCGTACTCGCGCGAGTTACCATCGGGGAATGTCAGGGAAATCTGGCTCATCTTGGCCATGCTCCTCGTCGTTTTGGCGCCCACGGAACGCCCGGTTGCGGGTTATGTGTGTGCGCCTAATTGATGCGCTGTTCGCAGGGTGTCAAGACAAACCCGAAATCCGCCCTAAATCCATGAAGCGATCTGGATGTGAGACGGAATTGAATATGAGCGACATGGCAGCCGAAGAGCTTTTCGAGAAGGTAGTGAACGACCCCGATAAGGACGGCGGTCTGAAATCGGACGCCCGCGATGCCGAGCCGCGCAACTTCTTCCACCACGTCATCGCGCTCTCCTGTTCCAAGGTTGCCGACGGTCTGATCGACCCCAAACTGGTGCTGAGCTGGCTCCTCACCAACCTCGGCGCGGGCGCGTTTCTGGTCGGCCTTCTGGTCCCTGTGCGCGAGGCCGGATCACTTCTGCCGCAGATTTTCACCGCAGGCGCTATCCACGGAATGCCGCGCCGCAAATGGGCGTGGGCCGCAGGCTCCGCAGGGCAGGGGATCGCCGCTGCTGGCATCGTGCTGTCGGCGCTGTTCCTTGACGCGCAGACCGCAGGTGTCGCCATCGTCGCACTGCTCGCGCTCCTCGCTGTCAGCCGTTCGGTCTGCTCGGTCAGCTTCAAGGACATCCTCGGCAAAACCGTCGGCAAAAGCCGCCGTGGCACCGTTACCGGCGGCGCGGCCTCTGTCGCATCCGTCGCCGTGATCGTGTTTGCGGGCCTCTTGCTGTCGGGCCTCATCGACCGCTTCAACCTCGTAATCGGCGCCATCACCCTTGCCGCGCTGGGCTGGTTCCTTGCCGCTGTCACCATGGCCTCGCTCAAGGAATTCCACGACGAGGGCCAAGCGAAAACCGCGATGCCGAAGCCGTGGGCCACGCTGAAAAAGAACCCGCAGCTCGCCCGTTTCATCCTTGTCCGTTCGCTGCTCGTCGGCACCGCGCTCGCCCCGCCGTACCTCGTGATGCTCGCCTCCTCGGGCCAGCAGGAAACAGCAGAGCTTGGCGGCCTCGTCCTCGCCTCCGCCATCGCGTCCTTCATCTCTAGCTACGTGTGGGGCCGCCTGTCCGACAAATCGTCCCGCCGCGTGATGATCTACGCGGGCCTTGCCGCCGCCATCGCGCTGGGCCTTGCGATCTTTGTCGGCTACGCGGGCCTTGCCTCCACCGTTTGGGCCATGCCGCTCGTGCTCTTCGGCCTGATGGTGTCCTACCACGGCGTGCGTCAGGCGCGTTCCACCCACCTTGTCGATATGGCAGGTCCCGACCAGCGGGCCGAGTTCACCGCCGTCTCCAACACCCTTGTCGGCGTGTTCCTCCTGATCGCAGGTGCCGCCGCTGCCGCGCTCGCCAACTTCGGCGCGGGGCTTGTCATCGGGGTCTTTCTTGTGATGTCTGTCGCGGGGGCCGTTCTGGCTCTGGGACTGGACGAGGTGCAAGAATGACCGACTATCTGACAACCGCGCAAGGCCGCCGGATCGCCTACAACCTAACGGAAGGCAAAGCGCCCTACGTCGTGTTCTGCGGCGGTCTGAAATCGGACATGGAGGGCACTAAGGCGCTCGCCCTCGAAGAATGGTGCAAAGCGCGCGGCCAAGGTTTCCTGCGTTTCGACTACTCCGGCCACGGCATCAGTTCCGGCAATTTCGAAGACGGCTGCATCGGTGACTGGAATGAAGACGCCTCCGCCGCGATCGACCTCGTCGATGGCAAAGTGCTCCTCGTCGGCTCGTCCATGGGCGGCTGGCAGTCGCTGCTGCTTGCCCGTGAACGCCCTGAAAAAGTCGCGGGCCTCGTCACCATCGCGGGCGCGCCCGACTTCACCGAGGATGGCTACTGGGCCGGCTTCACCGAAGAGCAGCGCGCCACGATCATGAACGAAGGCCGCATCGAGATCCCCAACGAATACGTCGAACCCTACGTCATCACCCTACGCCTGATCGAGGATGGCCGCACCCGCCTGATGCTCCGCACGCCGCTGTCGTTCGACTTCCCCGTCCGCATCCTGCAAGGCAGCGCGGATGATGTTGTGCTCCAGTCGGTCGCGGAAAAGCTCTTTGCCCACGCCAGCGGCGACGACATCCGCCTGACGGTCGTCAAAGGTGCCGACCACCGTTTTTCTGACGATGCCTGCATCAAGCTGATCAACGACACCGTTGCGGAAATTCTGGCGCTGGTCGGGGCAGGGGACTGATCTTTCTCTTTTCCTCGGCCCCTCGCACGCTAAGGTGAGACAAGAGCAAAGTAAGTCGCCCTCCGCGCGGCAACAGGTAGTCCATGTTAGAGCCACTGGTGTTTTTGCCCGACATCGCCACCGATGTCCGGCTGTTCCTGCCGCAGATCACGGCCATGACGCACGAGCGTCCGGTCATGGCGGCTCCGGTCGGGCAGGGCGACCGCGTGGATGACATCGCCTCCGCTCTGATGCTGTCGCTTCCGGCCAAATTCGCGCTCTGCGGTCAGGGCCTCGGCGGTATGGTCGCGATGGAGGTCATGCGCCGCGCCCCCGAGCGTGTTCTGCGCATCGCCCTGATCAACACCTCGCCCTTGCAAGAAACCCCGCAGGACGCTGCCGAGCGCGAGGTGCACGTCATGGCCGCCCGCGCTGGCCGTCTGGAGGACGCGGTGACGGGCGAAATTCCGATCAGTAGCCTCGCTCCCGGACAGCACCGTCAGGACGTCATGAACAAACTCATGGCGATGGCGCGTACCGCTGGGGCGGACCTGTTCGTCCGCCAGTCCCGCGCCATGCAGCGCCGCCGCGACCAGCAAAGCACCCTGCGCCGCGTCCGCCAGCCCGCCATGGTGATCTGCGGCGAACACGACACCGTTTTCCCGATGCGCAGGCAGGAAACGATGGCCAGCCTCATCCCCGATGCCAAGTTCGTCGTGATGCCCGATGCAGGCCATATGCCCAGCCTTGAGGCACCCAGCGCACTGACCAAACACCTGCGGGATTGGCTGGCCATGCCGCAGGCGTGGTGATCATTTCGGGATCGCACTGCTGTAAGGCGTCACGTCTTCCTTGAACGGAATGTAGCGTTTGCGAAACGGCCTATCGGCCAGCACCTCGGGCGCGCTCAGACGGTCCATACGGAAGTAGCGGAAATCATCGCGCATCGGGTCCCAGCTGACCAGATACCACAGCGGCGGCAGGATCAGCATCGCCTGCGGCTCCACCTCCCGCATCGTCTCACGCCCGTTCTTGTCGCGGTAGGCAAAGCGGAGCATCCGCCGCTCCAGAAACGCCAGTTCGAACGCGGGCAGCAGCGCGTCGTCCATCTCCCGCATGTCCGACAGATCGAACCCCGGTGCGAGGTTGCCGACGTGCAGACAGTCCAGCATCAGCCGCAAGTCCTTCACGCGGTCAGCGGGCAGGGCCTTTTCAATCTTCGCCAGCCCCGCATCCGCCAGCCCTGAAAACGGGATCGCGCCCGCCGCCTTGGCAGCGCCGACCGTGACAATTAGCGAAAACACCTCTGCCACCGACAGGCGGGAGGCTTTCTGCATCGACTGCGGATCAAGCTGCAAACCGCCCCCGCGTCCGACCTCTGAATAGATCGTGTAGCCTTCGTCCCGCAGGGCCGAGATGTCCCGCAGCACCGTTCGCCGCGACGCGCCGACCTCTTGGGCCAGTGCGTCAATGGTCGCAGAGCCGTTCCGCAAAAGGGTGCGCAGGATGGTGTCTTGTCTGAGTCTGACGTTCATGAAACCACCCTAGCACTAATGGTGACACTTTATGGCACTGTTTCTGGCTACCCCTGTTTCAGCAACTCGAAAACAGGAGAATCCCATGAACATCCAAACCAATACCGCCGCCCAGTACATCAACCCGACCGACATGGTGGAGACCACCCGCAACGGCTACTCCCAAGCCGTCATCGCCCCCGCAGGCAAGCGCATGGCCTATATCTCCGGCCAGACCGCGAACTACCACGAAGGCGCGATCACGCCCGATTTCGACGCTCAGGTGCTGGAGGCATACGCCAACCTCGCCAAGGTGCTGGACTCGATGAACGCCCGCCCCGATCAGGTGGTGAAACTGACGACTTATGTCGTTGATCACGACCCGAGCAAGTTCCCGATCCTCGTCAAAGCGGTCATGGACCTGTTTGGTGACGCCCGCCCCGCGCAGTCGTTGGTTCCCGTACCGTGCCTCGCCGTGCCGGGACTGAAGTTCGAAGTCGAAGCCGTCGTCGCGATCGACTGACCCTAGGCCAGTCCCGCCTCTGCCATGAGGCGGGCGGCCTCTTCCTCTTCCAGCCGCTCCCGCGCCGCGCCCATGACGGGCACCTTGCCGACCTCAAGCAGCATCGGCGCGGCCAGCGGGGGCAGATGGTCCGTCACCACATGGTCGATCCGGCCCTTGGTGCGGGTCAGCATTTCCTCGATCCGGCCAAAGTCCACGAGCCCGCGCATTGCCTCTTCGCGGGTGATCCGCAGCAAGAGGTGCTCGGGGTCATACTTGCGCAGCGTGTCATAAAGGATGTCTGACGAGAACGTCGCCTGCTTCCCGTTCTTGCGGGCGGCAGGCGCGTTGCGTTCGATCAGCAGCGCGATATTCGCCACCGCGCGGAACGTCCGCTTCATCACCGCGTTGCCTTGCAGCCAATTGTCCAGCCCGTCCCGCAGCCCTTCGGGCGCCAGCAGCGGGGCAGGGTCGTGGACGTCCTGCAATCCCCAGATCAGCGTGGCATAATCGGTGGCAACAAAGCCCAAAGGCTCCAGCCCCGCAGCCTCCATCCGCTGCGTCAGGATCAGCCCGAGCGTTTGCTGCGCGTTCCGCCCCGCAAAGCCGTAAAAACATGTGTGCGCACGGCCATCCCAGCGGAAGCTCTCCACCAGCAAGCGGTCGGTCTGCGGCATGTGGGATCGTTCGCGCTGGAGGCCCAGCCACTCCGCCGTATGCGCGGGCAGATCGGGCCACGATGGCTGGTTCAGCATGTGAACGATGCGTTCCGATAGCTGCGTAGAGGTCGCGAACTTCGTCCCGCCGAACGTGGCGACCTTGGGCTTGTCGGAGGCAGAGCGCGTCACCTCCACCGTCATTTCCTTCAACCCCTGATAGCGCACGATCTGCCCGCCCATCAGGAACGTATCCCCCGGCGTCAGCGTCGCGGCAAAGCCTTCCTCGACCTCGCCCAGCGGTTTGAAGCTGCCCTTCATCCGCACTTTCAACGTATCGGTGTCCTGAATGGTGCCGATGTTCATGCGGATGCGCAGCGCGGACCTCGGATCACGCAGGTTCCAGATGCCCGCAGGCCGCTCCACCAACCGCTGCCAGCGATCATAGGCCCGCAGCGCGTAGCCGCCGGTCGCCACGAACTCCAGACAGTCGTCGAACGCTGCCCGCGTCAGGCTCGCGTAACCGCCTGCGCTGCGCACTTCGTGGAACAGGTCTTCGGCGTTGAACGGCCCCGCACAGGCGACCGTCAGGATATGTTGACAAAGGACATCCCGCGGCCCCGGACCGCGCGGATCACCGTCGAGATCATGCGCCAGAACAGCCTCAAGCGCGGCAACGCATTCGATCACCTCGAAGCGGTTGGCAGGGACCAGCAGCGCTTTCGACGGCGCGTTATAGCGGTGGTTCGCCCGCCCGATGCGCTGCACCAGACGTTTGACGTTCTTGGGCGCGCCCACCTGAATGACCAGATCGACGTCGCCCCAGTCGATGCCCAGATCGAGGCTCCCCGTACAGACGACCGCCCGCAGCTCACCCCGCACCATCGCCCCTTCGACCGCCTCGCGCTGATCGCGTGACAATGATCCGTGGTGGATGCCGATGGGCAGACCCTCGTCATTGGCCAGCCACAGGTGGTGAAAGAAAATCTCGGCCTGCGCGCGGGTGTTGTGGAAAATCAACGTGGTGCGGTGCTTGCGAACCTCCTCCAGCACGGCGGGGATCGCATAGCGCGCACCGCCGCCCGCCCAAGGCGGCGGCTCGTCCGTCACCAGCATGGAGATGTCGGGATCGGGGCCGGGGTCGGCCTCCACAATCGTGCAGCCATGCGGATGCGGCGCCATCAGATCGGCGAGGGCAGGTGGGTTCTCCACCGTTGCGGAAAGCCCGACCCGCCGCATCTGCGGCGCGAGCCGTTCCAGCCGCGACAGCGCGAGGAACAACTGGTCGCCCCGCTTGCTCTCGGCCAGTGCGTGGATTTCGTCAATCACCACCCGCTGGAGCGTCGCGAACATCGTCTCCGCCTCGGGATAGGAAAGCAGCAGCGCGAGGCTTTCGGGCGTCGTCAGCAAAATCTGCGGCGGATCGACCCGTTGGCGTTTCTTGGCGGTGCCCTTCGTGTCGCCAGTCCGGTCCTCAATGCGGATCGGCAGGCCCATTTCCTCGACAGGGCGGGTAAGGTTGCGGCGGATGTCGCTCGCCAGTGCCTTCAGCGGCGAGACATAGAGCGTATGCAGCCCCTTATGCCCGTCCATCAACTCCACCAGCGTCGGCAGGAACCCCGCCAGCGTCTTGCCCCCGCCCGTCGGTGCGATTAGCAGCAGGGACTTTTCGGACGCGCGGTCCAGCAGCGCCGCTTGGTGCGGGTGGATGCTCCAGCCTTGGGCAGAGAACCAGTCGGTGAACAAAGGGGGAAGATCGCGCATCCCGCTAATCTGGGTGATTGCGCCCTGCCGTCAAGTCCTGCGACGAAGGGTGCAGGTCAACCGACTGGACACAGGTGCGTCAGCCGCTAGAAAGTTGGTATGAGAAAACCCGTCGACATTCCCGCTCTGGCCGCCAGCCTCAAGGCCGGCGAGCGCCGCGCACTGGCCCGCGCGATCACCCTCGTGGAAAGCGGCCGCGCCGATCACCGCGCCGATGCGCTGGCCTTGTTGGACGCGCTGGGCAGTGACCGTCAGGCGCTGCGGATCGGTCTGTCGGGCACGCCGGGTGTCGGCAAATCCACCTTTATCGAAGCCTTCGGCCTGTTCCTTGTGGAAAAGGGGCTGAAGGTCGCCGTGCTCGCCGTCGATCCGTCTTCGGCACGTTCGGGCGGCTCGATCCTCGGGGACAAAACGCGGATGGAGCATCTCTCGCGCCACCCGCTCGCCTTCATCCGTCCGTCTCCGTCGCAGGCCCAGATGGGCGGCGTCGCCCGCCGCACCCGCGAGGCCATCGCGCTCTGCGAAGCTGCTGGCTATGACGTTGTGCTGATCGAAACCGTCGGCGTCGGCCAGTCCGAAACCATGGTTGCCGAGATGTGCGACCTCTTCACGCTACTCCTCGCACCCGCTGGGGGTGACGAGCTGCAAGGCGTGAAGCGCGGTATCATGGAGATCGCGGACATTATCCTCGTGAACAAGGCCGACGGTGATCTGAAATCCCAAGCGACCCGCACCTGCGCCGATTACGCTGGCGCGCTGCGGCTGCTGCGCAAACGTCCGCAAGATCCCGAAGGCTTCCCGAAAGCGATGACCGTTTCCGCTGTCGAGGGCAGGGGCCTTCCCGAAGCGTGGGACGAGATGACCGCGCTTGCCGACTGGCGCAGGGATCATGGCCATTTCGTGGGCCGCCGCGCCGAACAGGCCCGCTACTGGTTCCATGAAGAGGTCCGGCTCCAACTCCTCGAACGCCTCCAGCGCGACCCAGACCTTGCCGCGACACTGGCCGCCGAGGAAACCAAACTGGTCAACGGTGACTCCACCCCGACCGTCGCCGCCGCCAACGTCCTCGCCAGCTTCGCCGGAGGCGCGAAGTGACCCAAGCAGAGCCGGTGGTCGAACGCCTCTTTGATGGCAAACGCCTGCGGCTGACTCTCTTCTGTTATGGTCACCGCAAACTGCTGGTGAGCTTCGACAACCGCATGGCCAGCCGCAAAGGCTTTGCCGAGGTCGCCCCGCTCAAAGCCTTTGCCCGTTCCGGTTTCGACCAGCTTGCCTTGCGCGTGTCGAAAAACGACTGGTTCATCAACGATGAAACCGAGGCCGTCGAGGCCATCATGTCCCAGCTTGCTGGCGAATATGACGAGGTCATCACCTTCGGCTTTTCCATGGGCGGCTATGGCGCTTTCCGCTTTGCCAAACCGCTGGGCGCGAGTCGAATCCTTGCCGTCTCTCCGCAGTGGTCGATCCACCCCGAGGACGTCCCGAACGACCCGCGCTACCGCAAGGACGCCCACCATTTCGACCGTACGCTTGGAGCCATCCCGCCCACAGGTGCGCAGGGCATCATCATGGTTGATCCGTTCAACCGCCTCGACCTCTGGCACTCTGACCATCTGCTGGAGATGTTCCCCAAGGTCCGCCGTGCCCGCGTCGGTTTCGCAGGTCACCCCGCAGGGAAGGTGCTCACGAAAACAGGGCGTTACCCGCTGCTCCTCAAGGCGATCACTGCCCCCACGCCCGACCGCGGTCTGATCTGCCACGCCCACCGCGAGGCCCGCAGGGAATCCCCCGACTACTTCCGCAACCTCGCCAAATACGCCGATACCCGCCGTCCCGAGGTCGCCTCCAAGGCCCGCCGCCTCGCGCGGCGCACCGAACGACAGGCCGCCGAAGACCAATAATTGTTGACCGCTGAGGGGAAACTCCCTAAAGGCTGCACCTCATGACGGAACCTGCAATGACAGGGGCCGCATCGGGCTATGCCCGTAACCCAAGCCGGCCCTGGTGGCCGGGACAACAAAATAGGTGATACTATGTCGCGCAAATGCGAACTGACCGGTAAAGGCCCCATGTCGGGCAACAATGTCAGCCACGCCAAAAACAAGACCCGTCGTCGCTTCCTGCCGAACCTGCAGGACGTTACGCTCGGTTCGGACGCTCTTGGCCGCACCTTCCGCCTGCGTATTTCTTCGGCTGCCCTGCGCACCGTTGACCACCGTGGCGGTCTGGACGGTTTCCTTCTGAAAGCCAAAGACGCCGATCTCTCGGCTCAGGCTCTGAAGATCAAGAAAGAAGTCGTTAAGGCAACTGCCTAATCGTCTTTTGACTGACTGACTTTATTGCCCGGCCGTCTTGGCCGGGCTTTTTCGTTTTCAGGGGCTGCGACCAACAGGCGCTTCACCCCGCCCGAGCGGCCTGCTAGATATCCCGTCATGCTGATGCTCCGCCGATATCTGGCTATCGCCCTTGTCCTGCTGGTCGCCGTGACCTCGCAGCAGATGGCGATGCTCCGCGGAGAGCCCAAGGCCGTCGCCGCCGCCGTCTATTGTCTGAACGATGTCGCCACGCACACGCTGGTAGACAAAGACGGCAAGCCCGTCGGTCCCTCGCATCTGTGCCCCGATTGCGCGCTGTCGCTGTTTGTCGATGCCGGCACCGCCGTGCAGATGCCCGTCCGGATCGAGGGCCGGTCCCTTGCCCTGACGTTTGCCGAAAATACGCTGCCCGTCAGCGCCGCCAGCCCCACCGCGAACGCCCGAGGTCCGCCGCTGTTCGTCTGATTTCCATCCATAGAAACAGACAAACCCAAAGGACTCCACAGATGAAAACCATCCTTTCGCTCGCCGCTGCCGCAACCCTTTTCGCATCGGCCGCTGCCGCTGACATCGAAGTGCACCACGCCTACGCGATCCAGTCGAGCCCCGTTGCCCCCGCTGGCGCAGCCTTCATGGTCATCATGAACACCGGCGATGCGGACGACCAACTGATCGCGGCGACCTCCGAGGTCTCGGCCCGCACCGAACTGCACACCCACATCATGGAAGACGGCGTCGCCAAGATGCGTCAGGTCGAAGGCGGCTTCACCATCCCCGCGCAGGGCCATCACGAGCTTGCGCGCGGCTCTGATCACGTCATGTTCCTCGGTATCAAAGAGCCGTTCGAGGACGGCGATATCCTCCACGTCACGCTGACCTTCCGCGATGCGGGCAACGTTGAGGTCGACATTCCCGTGGACCTTGGCCAGCTTTCGAACATGAACAGCATGAGCCATGACGAGATGATGGAAAGCGAAGAACACGAGATGGAACACGGCTCGGACAGTCACTAACCATCACGAGCGGCGGGGGTGACCCCGCCGTTTCCGTTTGCGCCCCGCGCCGCCGCGATTATGGTGCGGCACATGACCCAGCCTTCCGTTCTTTTCGTCTGTCTCGGCAACATCTGCCGCAGCCCCGCCGCCGAAGCCGTCGTCCGTTCGCTCGCGCCCCATTGGACGCTGGACAGTGCAGGGACGGGCCGCTGGCATATCGGAGAGCCGCCCTACACCGCCATGCAGGACGCCGCCCGCAAGCGCGGCATCGACATGAGTGACCTACGCGCCCGCCAGTTCACCCGCGCGGACTTCGGCCGGTTCGATCTGATCCTGTGTATGGACAGCGATAATCTGGAAACCGTGCTGGACATGCAGCCGAAAGGCGACACCACCGAGGTGCGCCTTTTTGCAGATGGTCCCGTGCCGGACCCCTATTATTCGCGTGATTTCGAAGGCTGCCTGAACATCATCCAGCAAGCAGCCGAAAAGCTCGTCAGCGGCAGATAGCTTCGGCGGTCGCAACGAACGCCTTATAGCGCAGCCAGAACGCCTCGTGACCCGAGTTGTCCGACTGGCGCATGTCCTGCGCTTTCTGCGGATCGGCAAAGAACTCCGCCGCGCGCGCCTGATCCGACCCGCGCAGGGTCACGTTGGCAGCGCGCTGGACGCAGGAACAAAGCTCAGGATTGGCTTGCGACCGGCCCGCGCTCATACACGCTTTCCCGACATCACCACTGACGCGGCTTCCGCCACATGAGGTCAGAGTCAGTACAGCTAAAGCCGCAAAAATGAAGCGCGTCATGGATCGTCCTGCTGATGTCGTGACCTGCGCCCGAGTTATCCGGTGTCATCAGGTCTGGTGCCTTACTTAACACTGCCAGAACGTGTGACCACTGTCTACGTGCGCAAAAGGATGCCTCACATCCGCGCGAGCGCTCAGCGATCCTGCATTCCTTTGCCAGCGCGGATCTTGTCTTCGTACTTGTCTATTCTATTTGTGCGGGTCTGCGATTGCTTCGCCCCGACGAAAAAGATCAGATACCCACGCTTCCGGCCGGGCGTAAGTGCTTCGAACGCCTCGGCAAAATCGGGATCGGCTTCCATTTTTGCGATCAGCTCTTCGGGATAGTCGACCTCGCGGTGCTGCTGGAAGTCCACCTTCTTCCCATCGCGGTGCAGCCCGAAAACCTCCTGAATCGTTGCGCGGATCAGCGCGTCATTTTCACGGATCGCCTCCAGACTCGTGAAGCGCAGAAAACGACCGGCGCGCGAGTGCTCGCCCGGCACGATCAGCACGCCTTCGGGATCGGATAGCAGCGCCCCGCGAAACAGGTTCAGCGTCGCCCCGTCCTTGAAGCTGCTCACCACCATCATATTGGTGCCGTCAGGGTCCCACGTAAAACACGGCTGCGACCACTTCAGCGCCTCCGACACAGGCTCGCCCTCGGCCTCTTCCTGAACGATCTTGTAGAGCGCCAGCATCTCTTCGCGCCACGTTGTCGCTTTCTCGAAATACGCGTCGATGCTCTTGATGGACCTGTCCATGAGGCTCCCCCCTGTCTCTCGCCGTACAATGATCGCCAATCAGGGCCAAAGCAACAGAACGCTGTGCGGTTCTGTGGATTGACAGAATCCGGCCTTTGTCTACCACTGGTTGCCGCGCCCGTTGCCAGGAGGGGGCGGAGCTATGACGATGACCGCCCCTATGATGGACGAAAGCGCCGTCCGCCGCCGTATGCTGATGGTCTTTGCCGTGCAGGGCATCATGGCCGCTGCGCTCAACATGCGTATCCCCGATATCCAACTGTCGCTCGGCCTGTCGGAATCGCAGCTTGGCTACATCCTCGCCTTCGGCACCATCGGCGCGGTGATCGTCTTTGTGCTGTCGACATCGCTGGTGGACCGGTTCGGCACCCGACGCCTGATTATCGGCACCAACCTCATCATGCTGGGCGCGATCCTCGGTGCGGCTATAGCGACCTCGGGCGCGGTTCTGGCCGCGTCGCTGCTTGTGTTCGGCGCGATGATGTCGCTCTCCAATATCGGCATCAATGTCGAGGCTGACAGGGTAGAGGCCGCCACCACCGGCCGCCTCATGAACCGCTGCCACGGGCTCTGGAGCGTGATGTTCTTCGCCTCCACCGCAGCCTCCGCTGCGATCCGCGCGCAGCACATCTCTCCGTTCATCCATTTTCTGATCTTCGGCGCGATCTACGCGGTCCTCACCGTTGCCCTCGCCGGTCCCATGACCGAATGCCCACCGCGAGAGGTCCAGTCCGGCCCCAAGCGCCGCTTTGTCCTGCCCACGCTCGCGGTCTTCGGCCTTCTGGCCTACGCGGTCGGCGGCGACCTTCTGGAAGGCGCGAGCCGCACGTGGTCGACAATCTACATGCGCGACGAATTCGACATCTCCCGCGCGCTGGAAGGCGTCGCTGCCCCGACCGTTGTCCTCGCCATGGCGCTCGTTCGCCTGACCGCCGACCGTCTGGTTGAACGGATGGGCGCGCCCGCGATGGGCCGCCTTGCTGCAATCACCGCTTTCGTAGGCCTCCTGATCGTCACCATCGCTCCGAACGCCTACATCGCGATCCTCGGTTTCGCCCTTGTCGGCATGGGCATCGCGCCGGTTTATCCGCTGACCATTTCCGCCGCCGCACGGCTTGGCGATCGCCCCGCAGCCGACAACGTGGCCGCCGTCGCCCTGGTGTTCCAAGGGGTCATGCTCTTCGCGCCGCCGGTCATCGGTTTCGTCGCCGAAGGCTTCGGCATCCGCACCGCTTTCGGCCTCTTCCTGCCGCTTCTGCTGCTCAGCATCCTTATGGCCCGCCGCCTGAAGTAAGGGCAGGGGAGGACTGCGCGTCACCGCGTCCGTATTCCGCGTTCACCCCTTGCAAAAAGTGGCGTTCGGCCTCATAGGAAGCCGTTAATCCACCCCTATAGGGCTGACTACGATGACCGAGCTGAAGAACATCCGCAACTTCTCGATCGTTGCGCACATCGACCATGGTAAATCCACTCTGGCAGACCGTCTGATCCAGATGACTGGTACCGTGGCCGAACGCGACATGAAGGCACAGATGCTCGATGCGATGGACATCGAACGCGAACGCGGCATCACCATCAAGGCGAACTCCGTCCGTATCGAATATCCTGCCAAGGACGGTGAGACCTACATCCTCAACCTGATCGACACTCCTGGTCACGTCGACTTTGCCTACGAAGTCTCCCGCTCCATGCAGGCGGTCGAAGGCTCGCTGCTGGTTGTCGATGCCTCGCAGGGCGTCGAGGCGCAGACCCTCGCGAACGTCTATCAGGCGATCGACGCTGGCCACGAAATCGTGCCCGTCCTGAACAAGGTCGACCTTCCCGCCGCCGAGCCCGAGCGCGTGAAGGAAAACATCGAGGACGTCATCGGCATCGACGCTTCCGAAGCGATCCCGATCTCCGCCAAAACCGGCCTCGGCATCCCCGAAGTGCTCGAAGCCATCGTCCAGAAGCTGCCCGCCCCCACCGGCGACCGCAACGCGCCGCTCAAGGCCATGCTGGTCGACTCGTGGTACGACCCGTACCTCGGCGTTGTCGTCATGATCCGCGTCATGGACGGCGTCATCAAAAAGGGCGACCGCATCAAAATGATGCAGACCGGTGCCGTCTACGGCGTCGACAAACTCGCCGTCCTCAAGCCCAAGATGGTCGACATCCCCGAGCTTGGACCGGGCGAGATCGGCATCTGGACCGGCTCCATCAAGCAGGTCCGCGACACCCGCGTCGGCGACACCATCACCCACGAGAAAAAAGGCACCGACAAGCCGCTGCCGGGCTTCAAACCCGCCCAGCCGGTCGTCTTCTGCGGCCTCTTCCCCGTGGACGCCAACGACTTCGAAGACCTGCGCGACGCGATCGAGAAACTCGCCCTCAACGACGCCTCCTTCTCCTACGAGATGGAAACCTCGGCCGCTCTGGGCTTCGGCTTCCGCATGGGCTTCCTCGGCCTCCTCCACCTCGAGGTCGTCCGTGACCGCCTCGAACGCGAATACGACCTCGACCTGATCACGACCGCCCCCTCGGTGGTCTTCAAGATCCACCTGCGCGACGGCGAGGTCCGCGACCTGCACAACCCCGCCGACATGCCCGACCTCACGCTGGTCGAACACATCGAAGAGCCGCGCATCAAGGCCACCATCATGGTGCCCGACGAATACCTCGGCGACGTGCTCAAGCTCTGTCAGGACCGCCGCGGTGTGCAGCTCAACCTCACCTACGCGGGCACCCGCGCCATGGTGGAGTACGATCTGCCGCTGGCCGAGGTCGTGTTCGACTTCTACGACCGCCTCAAGTCGGTGACCAAGGGCTACGCCTCCTTCGACTACCAGATGCTCGAATACCGCGAGGATAACCTCGTCAAGATGTCGATCCTCGTGAACGAAGAACCCGTGGACGCGCTGTCGATCATGGTCCACCGCGACCGCGCCGAATCCCGTGGCCGCGTCATGTGCGAAAAGCTCAAGGACCTGATCCCCCGCCACATGTTCAAGATCCCCGTGCAGGCCGCCATCGGTGGCCGCGTCATTGCCCGCGAGACCATCGCCGCCATGCGCAAGGACGTGACGGCCAAGTGCTACGGCGGCGACGCCACCCGTAAGCGCAAACTGCTCGACAAGCAGAAGGCCGGTAAGAAGAAAATGCGCCAGTTCGGCAAAGTCGAAATCCCGCAGGAAGCCTTCATCAACGCGCTGAAGATGGATAATTGATCCACCTCCAGTTGTGATGCTACAAAAAGCCGTCCCGATGTGGGGCGGCTTTTTTGTTTGGGTTGGCATGATTGAACTTATTAGCCAGAGTTTGTCGTATGGTTTGCAAGATTTAGATTTGCACAGTCCTTCGTCTTGGGTCCTCTCAGACGCAATTATAGATAATGAAAGAATAAACTATTGGGATTGGGCTGCGGCCAATGCGTCTGCCTTCGGTGGGTTCTTCTCAGGTTTGGCATCCGGGGCTGCAGCATATTTCATTTTCCGCCAAGGTATAAAAACAGAAAGAAAAAAACAGTCTATTGCGGAAAGAAAAATTCAATCTCAAAAAGCGCTTTCGGCATTTATGAAAATTAGGAAATACGTAGACAGCGCAGTCAAAATTCGTCACCAGCAAAGTCTTGAATATCCAGTAAATATAATGGGGCCAAGCGATATTCCAATGCGACCTTTTTCGGTTTTGCCGGCTGAAAATCACGATTTTCAGTTTGAGCAAATATTAGTTGATGAGGTCATATTTTTGGCAAAGTCTTCATCCAGCGAGTTTTTACTGAACGATGTATTCGATTTAGAGGCTTGGGCACGTCGGAGAGCTGCGCTTTGTTCTGAGTATAGCAAGCTCCGGCATGAATGGGATCAATGGTTTTCAAATCTAATCCCATTGCAGGCATACTTATTGGGCAACAAAAAAAGTCCACCGGGATTGACCGGTTCGATGATATTAGAAGCAAAAATACGTATGTCGAAAATGAATAGTCTTCTAAGCGGAATTCTTGATGATCACCTTGGTGCAGATAGACAATATGTTGAGGTCTTGGAGCAATAT
Source organism: Marivivens aquimaris (assembly GCF_015220045.1). Lineage (NCBI taxonomy): Bacteria > Pseudomonadati > Pseudomonadota > Alphaproteobacteria > Rhodobacterales > Paracoccaceae > Marivivens > Marivivens aquimaris. Next base: position 401,577 of record NZ_JADBGB010000001.1, read on the forward strand.
CACATACATGCTTCGGCCGAGTTTGAGGGTGATTTCCCCCTTGGTATGGAGATCAGCGAGCTTTTGGCTATGGTGTTGCGGATCGAAGGCGCCCCTAGCTAGGGCGCCGCTGCGTCGTCGGGTTTCATGCCGATCGACTCACTCCCCACTCAAAGCCTGTCGCACCCTGTGACCTGCCCCCAAGAAACTGGGCCATTCAAAAGGAGAGTTTGTTCTCGTAACGTTCGAAGCAACGAGGAGAACAAAGAATGCGTAAATCACGTTTCACGGAAGAACAGATTGTCCGGATTTTGCAGGAATATACGGCCGGGGCGAAGGTCGCGGAGCTGTGTCGCAAGCATGGCATGTCGGATGCGACGCTCTACAAGTGGAAGAGCCGGTATGGGGGCATGCAGGTTTCCGAACTGCGCCGCCTGAAAGATCTGGAAGCCGAGAACGCTGAACTCAAGCGGCTTCTGGCGGATGCCATGCTCGACAATTCGGGTCTGAAAGGGCTGCTGGCAAAAAACTCCTGACGCCTGCACACCGCCGGGATGCCGTGAAGACGCTGATGGCGGATCATCAGTTCACGGAGCGGCGGGCGTGCAGGCTGGTCGGGATTTCGCGGTCGAGCCTGGCCTATCGGGCACGGCCAGACCGCCATGTGCGACTTCGAGAACGCCTGATCACTCTTTCAGGCAAACACAGGAGGTATGGTTATCGCATGCTGCATGCCAAGCTTGTCCGCGAGGACTTCAAGGTGAACGTGAAGGTCGTCGAGCGCCTCTATCGGGAGGAGCGCCTATGGCTGCGCCGGACGAAGCGCAAGAAGATCCCGCGCGAGGCGCGTGAGGGCAGTTGGTGCCCGATCGCTGCCAACCAGCGTTGGTCGCTCGACTTCACCAGCGATGCGTTGGCCAATGGCCGGAAGTTCCGCACCGCCAATCTCAAGGACGATTGCACCCGCGAATGCCCGGTGATCGAGGTGGACTTTTCTCTGCCTGGTGAGCGGGTTGTGGAAATGCTGGAGCGGGTTGCCCGGGAGCGAGGATACCCCGATATCCTGGTCGTTGATAACGGCCCGGAACTTCGTGGTCGGGCCATGGACAGATGGGCCGATGATCACGGCGTGCAGCTGTATTTCATCGACCCGGGGAAACCTACGCAGAATGCTTACATCGAGAGCTTCAACGGGCGGTTCCGCGAGGAATGCCTGAACCAGCACTGGTTCACGAGCATCGGTGAAGCCCGAGAGATTATCGAAGAATGGAGGGCCGATTACAATACGGAACGCCCGCACAGCAGCTTGAAGTATCAGACGCCGGAGGAGTTCGCCGCAGCGCGGCCCTTCGACAAAACGCAATGGGCACCGACGCTTGAGCTACCTGATGGCTCCGCGCCTGCGCCCATTGCTCACGCAGCCGAATGATGGCACACAAAAGGGGAACAGGCTCTTCTCACAAGTGGCCCTGAGAAAAGGGGCAGGTCAGTAGGACTCTCTCGGCCTCTTGGGTTAGTTCGTAGTGTTCGATGTGGAGTTTGGCGAAGCGCCAGTCCTGTAGGATGCGTTCCATCTCGCTTTCGTGCTGGTCCATCGGTTTGCCCATCATCCGGTCGAGCGCGCGCATGTGGTGGGCGGGGACGACGCCTGCGGCGGGGCGGCCGTGTTTGAGCAGCCAGATGTGGGCGTTGTTCTCTATGACCCAGTTCACATTTTTTGACGCGTGGATGCGAAAATCTGTGAGGGAAAGCTTGCGTAACGGTGCCACGCCCATGGGCATCTCCTTTTTGCGGCGGTGATCGCACCTTTTTCTGGGGCGGTTAGGGTGCGAAGTGCGGAATTCAGGTGCAATCGCCCGATTCACAAACCTTCCGATCGCACCCTTTTCGCGCCCCGATAGGGTGCGGACTCAAGCTATCGCACCCCCGCGAAAACGCCCTTAACGCACCGTCCGCAGGGGTGGTTGACCTACCTCAAGGCGGGCTCTGTTAATTTATGAGATTATCGGGATGTAACAGGAAAGGGCCCCAAATGCTCCGTCTCGCATCCGTTTTGTACTCCCTGATCTCCACCACACTCGCCGGCACCTTCGTCGTGGCGGCCTTGGTGATGGGGCAGGACACCCTTCAACCCATTGTAATCGCAGCAGCTTTGGGTTTTGTCGCAGCACTGCCAGTTACGTGGCTCGTCGCCAAAGCGATGGTCGAGCGCTGACCCGCGACGGAATCCCCGCGCACGTCCGTATTACTCCCAAACCAAAGGAGTTAACGATGACCTACGTCTCAGCCACCTACCTGATTTTCCTGGGATTCCTCACCGCTACCGCACTAATTTCGGGCGTCGGCATCTAAAAAGGCCGCCCCAGTGGGACGGCCCTTAAAAGGTAAATGTTAAGCCGCGAAGCGGAAGGTCTTGTGGACCCCGACGTCCGGCAGATGGTCCTCATCCATGTTCGCCCGCGCGATCTCAAAACCGAAACGCAGGGAGCTTTCGGTCGAGCCCCAGACCGAGGCGTCAGCCAGCGTCAGGCGCAGCAGCGTGACCTTCGGATCCTCGCGGCCCTTCTCGAACCACGCGCCGGCAACGGGCGACCACAGCTCGTCCAGTTTCGCTTGGTCCTCGACCTGCTCAAGCGTACCTGCGAGGCAGGCGTGGAAGTCCTGATCCTTGCCGACAATGCAGTAATGCGCGCGGCCACCAAGGCCCACAGCGCGGACCAGATCGGTGTCCGAAGAGGTAATGAAATAAAGGGTATTGGTGTCCCAATCGGTGAAGTGGGTCATCGGCTGCATGTGCTGCGACGAGCCTTCGACGCCCAGCATACCAACGCGGACATCGTCCATTTTCTCGATGAGAGCGTGGCGCGGATCGTGTTCGATTTCTTTGCGGATAGACATGGTTTTGCATCCTTTCAATTGCTTGCCAATCCAACGCCGTAGGCGGCGCGCGGTTCCGTCACGAACACGTCACGGAACGAAGCCCGCCTTTTGCACGTTACTCTCCAAAGCTTAATGAGGAGCAAGTTATGCGTGCTTTACTTTGGGTCGTCGCCCTGATGACCGCTTCCGCCCTCGCCGGCGCCGCCATCATCATGGTTCTCGCTCTGGGATTTTATACGGGCTACGCGTTAACGCTGGCTGTAGTGACCGGCCTGATCATTTCCATTCCGGTAAGCTGGGTCGTCACCCGCGCCATCGGCAAATCCGACCCGCACTGGTCGGTCAAACGCGATGCAAAGATCTAACACTATGAAGACACTGTATTTTAGCTACATCATCGCCATGGTCGGCCTCACCAGCCTCGCACTGATGACATCGAACTTCATCTAAACGAAAGGGCCGGATCACTCCGGCCCTTCGCTTCTATGCATTCAGGAAACTGCGCACCGCTGCCTCGAATTCCCGAGGCTTCTCGGCATGAAGCCAGTGTCCCGTGCCCGGAATTTTCGCGAAAACGGCGTTCGGGAACAGCTCTTTGATCCGCGCACGATACTCCGGCAGAACGTAAGTCGACTCGGCGCCTGACAGGAAAAACGCAGGTCCCTCGAAACGGCCGCTGACCTCAGGAAAACCGATGATCGCATCCATGTTCGCTTCCAAAGCGTCAAGGTTCAGCTTCCAGCGTTTCTCTTTCAGATCAAGGCTCTGGAGGAAGAACGCCTTCAAACCGTCGTCGATATCACCAAACTGCGCGACCGCATCAGACCGCTGGTCGACCGTCGATAGATCCACCCCCCGCATCCGCTCGATATTGTCACTCTGGGTATGCGCATAGCCCACAGGCGCGATGTCAGCGACAATTAGCTTGCGCACTTTCTCGGGGTGTTTCAGCGCCAGCATCATCGACGCCTTGCCGCCCATTGAGTGACCCAGAACATCCCACTGTCCGTCGATCACCTCGGCCAGATCGTCCGCCAGATGCGGGTAATCATGCACGTCCGACCATTCGCTGCTACCGTGGTTGCGCATATCAACAGCCACAACGCGCCGCTCATCCGATAGCCGCTTGGCAATGACGCCCCAGTTGCGGCCCGATCCGAACAGGCCATGGGCGATCAGCAGATCGGGATTGCCGGTTTTTTCACCGTGGAGAATGGTATTCAGCATCGTTCACCTCTTCCCCGCAGCTATACCAGCCACAGGGCAAAGCAACACCCCGCCGCTTTTCATTCTGATTAAAATACCTCGGGGGTGAATGCCCGCAGGGCAGAGGGGGCAGCGCCCCAATGCGCCGCGCCAGCGGCCAACGAAAAAGGCCGCAGCGCGATGCTGCGGCCCTATTCAATTCAGTCCGAAACAGATCAGAGTGTCGGGTAGACCGGGAACTGCTTGCAGAGGGCTTCGACCTCGGCTTTGACCTTTTCTTCGATCTCGGCGTTGCCTTCAGCGCCGTTGGCAGCAAGGCCGTCGACAACTTCGACGATCCAGCGGGCGATCTGGCGGAACTCTTCTTCCTTGAAGCCGCGGCTGGTGGCAGCCGGCGAGCCCAGACGGACGCCCGAGGTAACGGTCGGCTTTTCGGGGTCGAACGGGATGCCGTTCTTGTTGCAGGTGATGTGCGCACGGCCCAGAGCTGCCTCGGTCTCGTTGCCCTTCACGCCTTTGGGGCGCAGGTCGACGAGCATCAGGTGGCTGTCGGTGCCGCCGGTAACGATGTCGAGGCCACCCTTCATCAGCTCGTCAGCCAGCGCCTGAGCGTTGGCGACAACCTGCTTCTGGTAGTCGACGAATTCCGGACGCAGCGCTTCGCCAAAGGCAACGGCCTTTGCGGCGATGACGTGCATCAGCGGGCCACCCTGGATACCCGGGAAGATGGCCGAGTTGACCTTCTTCGCGATGTCGGCGTCGTTGGTGACGATCATGCCGCCACGCGGACCGCGGAGAGTCTTGTGGGTGGTGGTGGTCGCAACGTGAGCGTGCGGGAACGGCGACGGGTAGATGCCTGCAGCGACGAGGCCGGCGAAGTGCGCCATGTCGACCATGAGGTAGGCGCCGACCTTGTCAGCGATTTCGCGCATACGGGCGAAGTCGATGATACGCGGGATGGCCGAGCCACCTGCAACGATCAGCTTGGGCTGGTGCTCTTCTGCGAGGGCTTCGATCTGATCATAGTCGATCTGCTGGTCCTGCTGGCGAACGCCGTACTGGACTGCGTTGAACCACTTGCCCGACTGGTTCGGACGTGCGCCGTGGGTCAGGTGACCACCAGCGTCGAGCGACATGCCGAGGATGGTATCGCCCGGCTTGATGAGCGCCTGGAACACACCCTGGTTGGCCTGAGAACCCGAGTTCGGCTGGACGTTGGCGAATTCACAGCCGAACATCTTGCAGGCACGTTCGATCGCGAGGTTCTCGGCGATGTCGACGTACTGGCAGCCACCGTAGTAGCGCTTGCCCGGGTAGCCTTCGGCGTACTTGTTGGTCATGACGGAGCCTTGGGCTTCCATCACGGCTTTGGAGACGATGTTCTCCGAAGCGATCAGTTCGATCTCGTGACGCTGACGACCCAGTTCCTTCTGGATGGCGTCGAACAGGTCGGGGTCGCGGGTTTCAAGGTTTTCGGTGAAAAAGCCGTTATCGGTGGCGGTCATGAAGCGGGACCTCTGACAAGCGTTGCGTTGGGCCTGTGTTTAGTGGGGCGGCGTCGTTACGTAAATGCGCGAAAGCGTCATAATGAATATGAAAACGAAGCGAATAGGTGTTCCACCGCCGAACCGGCGGATTTTTCGCTTTGAAAGGGTTTTCGGCACTGTACCTTCGCTAAACCTTTGTTACCCATAGGGGCGAAGACACGGAGTGCCCGATGAACAGGATCGCGTTTGTTGCCAGCGAAACGCCGACCGCGCAAAACGCGCTGGACCGGCTTGTGGGGCGTTACCGTAACCGACCGATGGAAGAGGCCGAGGTCATCGTTGCCTTGGGCGGTGACGGTTTCATGCTGGAAACGCTCCACGCGACCGAGCATCTGACTGTGCCGGTCTACGGGATGAACCGCGGCACGGTCGGATTTTTGATGAACGAATACCACGAGGAAGATCTGTTGTTCCGTCTAGCGGCGGCGGAGGAGGAGCACTTCAACCCGCTCTCCATGACCGCTTGGAACAACAAAGGCGAGGTGCGCAAGGCGCTCGCTATCAACGAAGTGTCTCTGCTGCGGGAAGGCCCGCAGGCCGCGCGTCTGCGCATCACCGTCGATGGGCGTATCCGTCTGCCTGAACTGGTTTGCGACGGCGCGCTGGTTGCCACGCCTGCAGGCTCGACCGCCTATAACTATTCCGCGCACGGGCCGATCCTGCCGATCGGTGCCGATGTTCTGGCGCTGACCGCTGTGGCCGCGTTCCGTCCGCGCCGCTGGCGCGGTGCGCTGCTGCCGAAAAAGGCTGTGGTGCAGTTCGATGTGCTCGACCCCGTGAAGCGTCCCGTCATGGCCGACGCCGATGGCCGTTCGTTCCGCGATGTCAGCCGCGTCGAGATCCGCAGCGAGAACAGCGTGACCCACCGTATCCTCTTCGATCCCGGTCACGGGTTGGAAGAGCGTCTCATTCAGGAGCAATTCGTCTGATGCTACGCGGCGTCCACCATATCGCCATCATCGTGTCCGACTACGAACGGTCGAAGGTTTTCTATAGTGAAAAGCTTGAACTGCGGATCGTGGCCGAAACCCACCGCGCGGAGCGGGACAGCTGGAAGCTGGACCTCGAACTGCCCGACGGCACCCAGCTGGAGATGTTCACCTTCCCCGGCGCGCCCGAGCGCCCGAGCTATCCCGAAGCGCAGGGCCTCCGCCACATCGCATTCCGCGTCGGTGATGTCGCCGCCACCAAGGAATGGCTGGAGGCAAAGGGCATCGATGTCGAAGATGTGAGAATTGACCCAGTCACCCGTAAACGCTTTGCTTTCTTTGCTGATCCTGATGGTTTGCCGCTGGAAATCTATAGCGACGAGAAGGCGTTCGACGGAACCATTGCGCCCTGAAACGGTTGTCTCTCCAAGCGCGGCAAGGAGCCGCAATAGCATTGGAGGATCAGTTATGAACTGGAACCAGATCGAAGGTAATTGGAAGCAATTCAAAGGTTCGGCCAAAGCCCAGTGGGGCGACCTGACCGACAACGAGCTGACCGAAGCCGAAGGCAATCGTGACAAGCTCGTCGGCAAAATTCAGGAGCGTTACGGTATCGCTCAGGAAGAAGCCGAGCGTCAGGTAGATAGCTTCGCAGCTGGCCTGAAGCACTAACGCTTCCGTTCCCAGAATAGAAAAGGCCTCCCGGTTCGCGCTGGGAGGTCTTTTTGTTTGGCGGGGAGGGGGCTCTGCCCCCGCGGCTATGCCGCTCCCCCGAGATATTTTTTGGCACAAAGGCAGGTTAGCCCTTCGCGTAGCCGAGGCCTTGGAGCGAGAGTTTGATCTCGTCGAGGATGGCGGGATCGTCGATCGTGGCAGGAACTTTGAAGTCCTGATTGTCGGCGATTTTGACCATCGTGGCGCGCAGGATTTTGCCCGAGCGGGTTTTCGGCAGGCGGTCGACGACGGTTGCCAGTTTGAAGGCCGCGACGGGGCCGATCTGCTGGCGGACCATGGTGACGACTTCCTTGACGATCTCGGCATGCTCGCGGTTGCAGCCTGCGTTGAGACACAGGAAGCCGAGCGGAAGCTGGCCTTTGAGGTCGTCGCCCACACCGATCACCGCGCACTCGGCGACGTCGGGGTGGGAGGCGAGGACTTCTTCCATTGCGCCGGTCGAGAGGCGGTGGCCCGCGACATTGATGACGTCATCGGTGCGGGCCATGATGTAGAGGTATCCGTCCTCGTCGATCATGCCTGCATCGCCGGTCTCGTAGTGGCCTGCGAAGTTGGTGAGGTATGCTTTCTTGAAGCGGTCCTCTGCGTTCCACAGCGTCGGCAGGGTGCCGGGGGGGAGGGGAAGCGGGGTGACGATGGCGCCAAGTTCGCCGCGCGGGAGTTCCTTGCCTTCGTCGTCGACGATTTTGAACGCATAGCCGGGAAGCGAGACCGACGGGGAGCCGATTTTGACGGGTAGCAGTTCGATGCCGACGGGGTTGGCGACGGCGGGATAGCCCAGCTCGGTCTGCCACCAGTGGTCGATGATTGGCTTGCCCAGCTTTTCCTGCGCCCACTTGATCGTGTCGGGGTCTGCGCGTTCACCGGCGAGATAAACTGTGCGCAGGTTCGACAGGTCGTATTTCTTCACATACTCGCCGGTCGGGTCTTCGCGTTTGACGGCGCGGAAAGCGGTCGGGGCGGTGAAGAACGAGCGGACTTTGTATTCTTCGATGATGCGCCAGAACGTGCCCGGATCGGGGGTGCCGATGGGCTTGCCCTCGAACACGATGGTGGTGTTGCCGTGCACGAGCGGGCCGTAGGTGATGTAGCTGTGGCCGACGACCCAACCCACGTCTGAGGCGGCCCAGAAGGTCTCGCCCGGATTGATGTTGTAGACGTTCTTCATAGTCCAGTTCAGCACGACGAGGTGGCCTGCGGTGTCGCGGACGACGCCCTTGGGCTGGCCCGTCGTGCCGGAGGTGTAGAGGATGTAGGCGGGGTGGTTGCCTTCGACGGGAACGCACTCAGCGGGCTCAACGCCATACTGGAAGCCGTGCCAGTTGTAGTCGCGGCCTTCGACGAGCTGGGCGACTTCCTGTTCGCGCTGGAAGATCACGCAGAAGTCGGGCTTGTGCGAGGCCTGATCAATTGCGGCGTCGAGGAGCGGTTTGTAGTGGACGACACGGCCCGGCTCGAGGCCGCAGGAGGCCGCGATAATCGCTTTCGGCTTTGCATCGTCGATGCGGACGGCAAGTTCGTGCGCCGCAAAGCCGCCGAAGACGACCGAGTGGATCGCACCGAGGCGGGCACAGGCCAGCATGGCTTCGAGTGCTTCGGGGACCATCGGCATGTAGATGATGACGCGGTCGCCCTTTTCGATGCCTTTGGCGCGCAGCGCACCGGCGAGGTTGGCGACGCGGTTGCGCAGTTCCACGTAGGAAATCTGGCGCTTGGTCTGCGTGATCGGGCTGTCGTAGATGATCGCGGTCTGTTCACCGCGGCCGTTTTCGACGTGGCGGTCCACGGCGTTATAGCAGGCGTTCACCTTTGCATCGGCGAACCATTCGTACATCGGAGCATTGTCGTCCCAGAGAGCCTTGCTCGGTGGCTCGACCCAGTCGATGGCCTTGGCCTGCTCCATCCAGAACCCCTCGGGGTCCGATTTCCAAGCGTCGTAGACGTCCTTGTATCCCATGCTTCGAGCTCCTCCTCTCGTTACCTCATAGGTTTAGGCGACGAGCGAAGAGGCGGGCAACATTGTTAGCGATAAGTGTGGCGCTTTGAGCCAAAAAATTTGCATAAACTCGCTTTCCGGTCTGCAAATTTTTGCAAACCGGCGCGATCTATGCGGAATTACAGAAAAAAGGCCCGACTTTGCAAAGTCAGGCCTTGGTGTCTTAGCTGTAGTGGGCGACCGGCGTGCCCGCGATGGCCGACATATTCAGGAGGCCGCGCGGGGTGATCGAGGGCGTCACGATGTGCGCCTTGTTCTGCATGCCCATGAGGATCGGGCCAACCTCGAGGCCGCCGCCCTTCATCTTGAGGATGTTGCGCACGCCCGATGCCGCGTCGGTGTTGGCGAACACGAGCGTGTTGGCTGGACCGGTCATGCGGCTGTCAGGGAAGATGCGTTCGCGCAGAGCCACGTCGAAGGCCGCGTCGATGTGCATTTCGCCCTCATAGCAGAAGTCTCGCGGCTGGCTGTCGAGGATTTCGAGAGCGGCGCGCATGTTGCGGCCCGACGCGGTGTCGAGGTTGCCGAACTGCGAGTGCGAGCAGAGCGCGATATTCGGGTTGAGGCCGAAACGGCGGACGTGACGGGCACAGCCGACAACGGTTTCCGCGATCTGCTCTGGGGTCGGTTCGGGGTGACATTGAGTGTCTGCCACAAACAGCGGGCCGTCTTCGAGGATCATCATCGACAACGCGCCAACGGGGTGGCGACCTTCGCGGCCGAGGATTTCGTTGACGTATTTGAGGTGCCACAGGAACTGGCCGAAGGTGCCGCAGATCAGGCTGTCGGCTTCACCGCGCTGCACCATGACCGCGCCGATGGCGGTGGTGTTGGTGCGCATGATGGCCTTGGCGAGGTCGGGGGTCACGCCGCGGCGGGCCATCAGGGTGTGATAGGTGGTCCAGTAGTCGTAGTAACGCGGGTCGTTTTCGGGGTTCACGACCTCGAAGTCGATGCGCGGGCGGATCTTCAGGCCGGCACGTTCGCAGCGGGTTTCGATAACCTCGGGACGACCGATCAGGATCGGCGAGTCCGTGGTTTCCTCGATGATCGCCTGAGCGGCACGCAGCACGCGCTCGTCTTCGCCTTCGGAGAATACGATGCGGCGGGTGACTGTGCGGGCGGCTTCGAAAACGGGGCGCATGAGGAGGGCGGACTTGAACACCGAGCCGTCGAGCGACTTCTTGTATTCGGCCATATCCTCGCGCGGACGCTCGGCAACGCCGGTTTCCATTGCGGCCTTGGCCACGCTGGAGGCGACGACGCCCATGAGGCGCGGGTCGAACGGTTTGGGGATCAGATAGTCTTCGCCAAACGCCAGCTTTTCACCTTGGTAGGCGGCGGCAGCTTCGGCAGAGGTCGTCTGGCGGGCGAGGGCGGCGATGCCTTCGACGCAGGCGATCTGCATGTCATCGTTGATCTCGGTCGCGCCGACGTCGAGCGCGCCGCGGAAGATGAACGGGAAGCACAGTACGTTATTCACCTGGTTCGGGTAGTCAGAACGGCCCGTGGCGATGATGGCGTCAGGTTTTACCGCGCGGGCCTCGTCGGGCAGGATTTCCGGCGTTGGGTTGGCGAGGGCGAAGATGATCGGACGGTCCGACATCTTGGCGACCATCTCGGGCTTCAGAACGCCAGGGCCGGAGAGGCCGAGGAACAGGTCAGCGCCTTCGATCACATCCAGCAGGGTGCGCGGCTCGGTGCCTTGCGCGTACTCTGCCTTTTGCGGCGTCATATCGAGTTCGCGGCCATTGTAGACCAGACCCTGAAGGTCGCAGAGGAAGACGTTTTCACGCTTCACGCCGAGTTTGAGTAGCATGTTAAGGCAGGCGATGCCCGCCGCGCCGCCGCCGGTGGAGACGACTTTGACGTCTTCGAATTTCTTGCCCGCAACATGCAGCGCGTTGGTCGCTGCCGCGCCGACGACGATAGCGGTGCCGTGCTGGTCGTCGTGGAATACGGGAATATTCATGCGCTCGCGGCAGATCTTCTCGACGATAAAGCAGTCGGGTGCCTTGATGTCTTCGAGGTTGATCGCGCCGAAGGTCGGCTCTAGCGAGCAGACGATTTCAGCGAGCTTATAGGGGTCGGGCTCGTTCAGTTCGATGTCGAAGCAGTCGATGTTCGCGAACTTTTTGAACAGGACAGCCTTGCCTTCCATGACCGGTTTGGAGGCGAGGGCGCCGATGTTGCCAAGGCCCAGAACAGCCGAGCCGTTGGTCACGACGCCGACGAGGTTGCCGCGAGCAGTGTAGTCGCGGGCGGTGCTGGCGTCGTCCTTGATCTCGATACAGGCTTCCGCAACGCCGGGGCTGTAGGCGCGCGCAAGGTCGCGTCCGTTGGCCATCGGCTTGGTCGCGCGGATCTCCAGTTTTCCCGGCTTGGGGTACTTGTGGTAGTCCAGCGCGGCTTGGCGCAGGTTGTCTTTGCTCTTATCGGTCATCGGGCACCTGATAGTTTAATGCTAAACTAATTTTCTGATTGCGGGTTTCCCTTCCATACATGTCTTTGCGCCTTACTTGCAAATTCATTCGGTCAGGCGCACCCTTCGACGCAGGGTTCCGCTTGCAGCCGCCAACGGCTCGGCTCATATTTTACTGATTGGTCAAAAGGAAATCAGATGTCGCTACTCGATCACGCGCTCAAGGTCCGCGAAAATGCATATGCGCCTTACTCCAACTTCAAAGTCGGGGCTGCGCTGCGCACGGCGGATGACACTGTATATGTGGGCTGCAACGTCGAGAATGTCGCCTATCCCGAAGGCACTTGCGCCGAAGCGGGCGCCATCGCGGCCATGTGCGCGGCAGGCGACCGCGAGTTCGTTGAGATTTCCGTCGTGGCGGACAGCCCGTCGCCGGTCACGCCGTGCGGTGGCTGCCGCCAGAAAATCGCGGAATTTGCCAAGCCAGAGACCAAGGTCAACATGCACACCACCGATGGCAAGGTCATGACCCTGACCGTGGCAGAGCTGCTGCCGGGCGTGTTCGATGCCGGACATATGGCCCGCACCTGATGGATACCCGCACGATCATCGCCAAGGTCCGCGACGGTATTCCGCCGAGTGTGGATGAGCTTCGTTGGTTCGCTGGCGGGCTGGCCACGGGCTCTGTGTCTGATGCGCAGGCCGGTGCCTTCGCGATGGCGGCGCTACTGAACGGTCTGGGCGAGGAGGGGCGCGTGGCCCTGACGCTCGGGATGCGCGACTCCGGTGATGTGCTGAAATGGAAGCTCGACGGGCCGGTGATGGACAAGCATTCCACCGGCGGCGTCGGTGACTGCGTGTCACTGATCCTTGCGCCCGCGCTGGCGGCTTGCGGTGTCTATGTGCCGATGATCTCGGGTCGCGGGCTGGGTCACACGGGCGGAACGCTGGACAAGATGGAAGCCATTCCGGGTGTCAGCATCAACGTGTCCGAGGATGACCTGCACCGCATGGTCAAGGACGTCGGCTGCGCCATTGTCAGCGCCACGGGACAGATCGCGCCTGCGGACAAACGGCTTTATGCGATCCGCGATGTGACGGCGTCTGTCGAAAGCGTCGATCTGATTACCGCGTCGATCCTGTCCAAGAAGCTCGCCGCTGGCCTCGAAGGGCTGGTGCTCGACGTCAAAGTCGGCACGGGCGCATTCATGAAATCCGCCGACGACGCCCGCGCGCTGGCGCAGTCGCTCGTTTCGACCGCGAACGGGGCAGGGTGCCCGACGGCGGCGATGATTACCGATATGAACGAGCCGCTCGCGCCTGCCTTGGGCAATGCGTTGGAAGTGGCGGTCTGTCTGGAGGTTATGAGCGGCAACCGTCTGGCCGCGCCGCGTCTGCATGATCTGACCGTTGCGCTAGGTGGCCGCCTCTTGGCGCTGGCGGGTGTTGCCGAAGGCGAGGGCGAAGAAAAGATCGCCGCCGCGATTGCCTCGGGCGCGGCGATGGAACGCTTTGCCCTGATGGTGCGCGCAATGGGCGGTCCCGCAGATTTGACCAAAGGGTGGGACATGCTGGCCAAAGCGCCCGTAATCCGGCCTGTGCCTTCGCGGGTAAGCGGTGTAATGTCCGGCTGGGACGGACAGGCGCTGGGTATGACAGTCGTCGGTCTGGGCGGCGGGCGGCGTGTGGAAACGGATCGCATTGACCCCGCTGTTGGAATCTCGGACGTGACCCGGCTGGGGCGCATGGTAAACGAAGGCGATCCGATCGCGTTTGTCCACGCCGCCAGCGATGAGGCCGCCGACAACGCAATTGAACAAATCCAGCGTGCGGCAGAGATCGGAGGCACGGACCCCGATACCCCGCTGGTACATGAAAGGATTGATCCATGAGCCGAGCATTCTTGGTCGTCATTGACTCGGTCGGCATTGGGGGCGCCCCTGATGCCGACAAGTTTTTTAACGACGGAAAGCCCGACACCGGAGCGAACACCATCGGTCATATCGCGCAAGAGCGGGCCAAAAGCGGGAAGGGGCTGGTGCTGCCGCTCCTCGACGGGCTGGGGCTTGGCGCTGCGCTGAACCTTGCCTCCGGGCTGGAGGCGCCCGATCTGGGTGCTGCGCCGCTGTGCGCATGGGGCGCTGCGACCGAAGTGTCGATGGGCAAGGACACGCCCTCGGGCCATTGGGAGCTGGCAGGTGTGCCGGTGCCGTGGGATTGGGGCTATTTCACCGACGAAGAAAACAGCTTCCCCGAAGACGTAATCGCCAAGGTCTGCGAGGTCGCGGGCGTTGACGGCATCCTCGGCAACTGCCACGCCTCTGGCACGCAGATCATCGCGGAACTGGGCGAAGAGCACCAGAAAACGGGCAAGCCGATCTGCTACACCTCTGCCGACAGCGTGTTCCAGATCGCGGCGCACGAGGACACCTTCGGCCTCGAGAAACTCTACGATCTGTGTAAGGGCCTCGCGCCGATGCTGCACGACATGAAAATCGGCCGCGTCATCGCGCGTCCGTTCGTGGGTGAACCTGGAAATTACACCCGCACCGCGAACCGCAAGGACTACGCCATCAACCCGCCGTCGCCGACACTGTGCGACTGGGTGAGCGCGGAGCATCGCAAGGTCTACGCCGTGGGCAAGATCGGCGACATCTTCTCGATGCAGGGTATCGACGAAGTGCGCAAAGGACGTGACCACATCCTGATGGATCACCTCGACGATCTGGTGAACGAGGCCGAGGACGGCTCGCTGACCTTTGCGAACTTCGTCGAGTTTGACAGCGAATACGGCCACCGCCGCGATGTAGACGGCTATGCCGAGCATCTGGAGTGGTTCGACGAACGTATGTCGCAGATCATCCCGCGCCTCCGCGAGGATGACCTGCTGGTGATTACGGCCGACCACGGGAACGATCCCACGTGGTTCGGCACCGACCACACCCGCGAACGGGTGCCGGTCCTGATGTATGGTGTGGGGGCAAAAGAGCTGGGCCATATGGCCTTTGTCGATGTCGCTGCGTCGGTTGCGGCCCACCTCGGGGTCCCGTCGCAGGGTGAAGGGAAAAGCAAGATATGAGCTGGCAATCACTGCCCAAAGTCGAACTGCACCTGCATTTCGAAGGCGCCGCGCCGCCGTCGTTCATTCGTGGGTTGGCCAAGGAAAAGAACGTCGACCTATCGAAGATTTTCGACGAGGACGGCGGATATCGCTACGAGAACTTCGACCACTTCCTTGAGGTTTACGAGGCCGCGACGTCGGTCCTGAAAACGCCCGAGGATTTCGCCCGCCTGTGTGACGCCGTGCTCGAACAGAGCCGCGAGCAGGGTGTGGTCTACACCGAAACATTCCTGTCGCCGGAGTTCTGCGGCGGTGCTGACGTTGCCGCGTGGAAGGAATACCTTCACGCCATCGAAGAGGCTGCCGCGCGCGGCGAGGCTCAGGGCATCACGCTCAAAGGCTGCGTGACCGCGATCCGCCACTTCGGACCGGACCGCGCGAAGTTGACCGCCACCTGTGCCGCCGAGACCGCTGGCGATTTTATCACGGGCTTTGGTCTGGCTGGTGCCGAGATGATGGGCCGTCCGGGTGACTTTGCCTACAGTTTCGACATGGCGCGCGAAGCAGGTCTGCGTCTGACCGCCCACGCAGGCGAGTGGGGCGGGCCGGACATGGTTGCCGACACGATCCGCGATCTGAAGGTCGAGCGCATCGGCCACGGGATCAACGCGATCAAGGACGCCTCGCTGGTCAAACAGATCGCGGAGCAGGGCATCACGCTCGAAGTCTGCCCCGGATCTAACGTTTTCCTCAACGCCGTCGAAAGCTGGGACAAGCATCCGATCCAGCGACTGCGCGACGCGGGCGTGAACGTGACCGTTTCGACCGATGATCCGCCGTTCTTCCACACGACGATGACCGAAGAATACAACATGCTAGAGAAGACATTCAGCTGGGCCGAGGATGACTTCCGCGAAGTGAACCGTGTTGCCCTCGACGCCGCCTTCTGCGACAGCGCCACCAAAGAACGTATCGCCAAACGACTGGAGCCCGAGACATGACCGAACACCTGACCGTCGTGAACCACCCGCTGGTGCAGCACAAACTGACCCTTATGCGCGAGAAGGACACTTCCACGGCGTCGTTCCGCCAGCTGCTCAAGGAAATCTCGCTGCTGCTTGCTTACGAGATCACCTCTGAACTGCCGATGACCACGCAGAAGATCGAAACGCCGCTGTGCGAGATGGATGCGCCGGTGATCGAGGGTAAGAAGCTCGCGCTGATCTCGATCCTGCGTGCGGGCAACGGCCTGCTCGACGGTATCCTCGAACTGATCCCCGCGGCCCGCGTCGGTTTCGTCGGCCTCTACCGCGATCATGAAACGCTGCAGCCGGTCGAATACTATTTCAAGGTTCCGCAGAACCTCGAAGACCGCACGGTCATTGTTGTCGACCCGATGCTGGCGACCGGTAACTCTTCGGCGGCTGCGATCGACATGATCAAGAAGGCCGGCGCGAAGGATATCCGCTTCATGTGCCTTCTGGCCGCCCCCGAAGGTGTCGCCCGCATGAAAGAGGCGCATCCCGATGTTCCGATCGTCACCGCGTCGCTGGACGAGAAGCTCAACGAGCTCGGTTACATCGTTCCGGGCCTAGGTGATGCGGGCGACCGCATGTTCGGCACGAAATAAGGCCGAAATCAGGCGCCGAAATGGCTTAGCCCAGGCGTAGACTCTTTACAGAGTCTACTCGCTCGTACATTGTTTCCATGAGATATTTTGGAGACGGGCATGTTGAACTCGCGCTTCGTTGCGGCGGCAGTCATTTCGGTTCTTTCGCAGGTTCTGCCTGCATCTGCACAAAGCAGCATCATGGCCGTTCCCGCCGAAATTCCAGCGGCGAGCTACTCCGGCAGCCAGTATGTCGACAGCAAGGGCTGCGTCTTCATCCGCGCGAACATGGCGGGCACCTATAGCTGGGTGCCGCGCCTGACCCGCGACCGTCAGCAGCTTTGTGGTTTCCAGCCGACCGGCGGCGCGACGCGCTCGATCGAGGCGGCGAATGCGGCTGCCGCGGCGAGCGCCGAGGTCCTGACGCTCGACCTCGATACGCCAACGCCAGCTGCGCCGCCCGCGCCTGTGCAGGTCCAAGTGCAGGCACCCGCACCTGTCCGGACGGCGTCGACCTCGGTCGGTGATCCGATCCGCACGGTTGCGTCGATGACATCGCGTCCGGCCACTCCGCCCGTCGCAGTGTCGGTGACTGTGCCGTCTGTGACCCCGCAGATCGTGGTTGCACCCGAGCCGCAGCGCATGACCCTGTCCGAGATTTGCGAAGGCCGCACGGGTATCCAGCGGTCGTACCTCAATGCCGAAACGGGTCAGCCCGTGGACTGCGGCCCTGCGCCTGTTGCCGTCACTGTCGCGACCGTTGCGCCCGCGCCCGTGGCGAACGGCTGCGATACCTCTGCCCATATGAACTCGCGCTACGCTGTGCGTTGCGGTCCGCAGACCCAGCCGATCCGCGCTGGCGGTGCCACCGTTCCGGCCAGCAATCCCGTGCTCGAATTTAACCGCACACCGCCGAGCGTTTCGACCGTATCGGTTGCGCCGACCGTCGTGGCTCCTGCCGTCACCGTGGCCCCGACCGTGACTGTCACCGCGCCTGTCGTGGTCGCGCCGACCCAAGCTGCGCCTGCGGCTTCCTCGTGCAGCGGCTTCGATGATGTCAGCTCGCGCTACATGGCGGGGTCGGTCCGTTGCGGTCCGCAGACCCTGTCGCCGTCGGGCGGCTCTTCGCTGAGCTACAAGACCTCCGGCCTTTTCGGCACGGATATTCCGGCGTCCAACCCGACTTCAGGAACTTACCGCGTGGGCGACCATCCGGCAGGCTACGAGACCGCTTGGGATGACGGTCGTCTGAACCCGAACCGCGGCATCCCGGCAGCAACGGCGCAGGTCGTCATTTCGACCCGCACGGCTCCGGTCGCGGCTCCTGCAGTTGTTGCGACCTCGCACCGCTTTGTTCAGGTCG
This sequence comes from Marivivens aquimaris, assembly GCF_015220045.1. Taxonomy (NCBI): domain Bacteria; kingdom Pseudomonadati; phylum Pseudomonadota; class Alphaproteobacteria; order Rhodobacterales; family Paracoccaceae; genus Marivivens; species Marivivens aquimaris. The sequence goes on from NZ_JADBGB010000001.1 coordinate 419,304, forward strand.
GCACCTATGCGGTGGCTGCGAACGCACAGGCTGCGATGGCGCGCCTTCAGTCGATGGGCTATCCGGTGTCGAACGGAACGGTGCGTTCCAATGGCAAGAATATGACCGTCGTCGCAGCAGGTCCGTTCAGCAACGCCGCTGCGCTGCGGGGTGCGCTGCAATCGGTTCGTGCGGCTGGTTACGCCGACGCGTTCACGCGCGGCTGATTACCGACCACAGATATTCTGGAGCGCAACCCAGTCGCCATCCGACAGGATGAGCGGCGCTTGCGCGGCATTTACCGGATCGGCAGCGATCAAGTTGGCGGTCGTATTGCCGGTTTCGTCCACTGCGTAAGCGTAGGGTTTGGTCGAGATCTGGGCATTTTCGAACGCCGCAAGCATCTGGTTCAGCGAGGGCTGGGGCAGGTCTTCGTTCGACATCGACAGCGCGTATTCACGCAGCGCGTTACTGTCGATTTCGCCGGTTGTCAGCAGGTGGAACGTCTCGAATAGGCCGATATGGCTGAGCACTTCGGCCAGCGGATCGTTCTCTGCGCGGATGCGCTCTGCCGCGATCAGGTAGCCAGCGGCAACGGCGGGGTCCTCGTGGTTTTCGACCAGCGAACGGTTCAGCACGGTGATGTTGCCAGGCAGGGCGAGGACGGCGGGCACTTCCTCGGGCAGGATCACAACCTGCGCGTCGGAATTGTTCGGAAGGGCGCGTGACTTCAGACGGTTCAGCGACAGCAGGCCGCGCGGGTTGCGGCACGCAGTGCCAGAGACCCGCTGAAGGTGGCCGAGGATCGTCGCGCCGATTTCCTCACGCTTGGCCATCGGAACGGCCTCGACCGCTTGGTGGCGGAGCAGCGGGGGCAGGGTGAACGCGCCTGCAACGATGGCCAGCAAAAGGATACCCCTGATCCAGCCCTTCCGGCGCGGCGCATTCGTCGGACGGCGGCGGGCGATGCTGTCGCGGACGGTCTCGATCGCCTCGACCATCGTTTCGTCCTCGATCTCCAGCACTTCAAAGGCATCGCTATCGGGCGAATAGAGCGCGGGCATCTCGGTGCCGTTCAGGCGCATCGTGGCGGGCAGGGACCAGTGGGTGAGGGGCTGACCGCTGGTATCGCGGATAATCAGCGACGCATCACCGAACGATACAACGACCTCGAATGGCGCGTCGTCCTTCGACGGGCGCCAGTATCCGGTGCTTTCAAGTCGTGCGTAGCGTGTAAGTGCGGTCATCTGCTTTGTTATTCTTGTCCCACCCCTTTGAAGTGCATCCAACAAGGGGGTGGGTCAAGGGCAGTTTAAGCAGACTCTACCATTGCGCGAGCCTTGGCGCGCAGTTCGAACTTCTGGATTTTGCCGGTCGAGGTCTTGGGAAGCTCCTCGAACAGCACCTTTTTCGGGGTCTTGAAGCCCGCCAGGCGGGAACGGACGTGCGCGATGAGGTCGGCGTCAGTCGCCTCGGCCCCTTCTTTGAGTTCGACGAAAGCGCAGGGCACTTCGCCCCACTTTTCATCAGGCATTGCGACCACGGCGCAAAGGTTGACGGCTGGGTGATGCATCAGCGCGCCTTCGACCTCGACCGACGAGATATTCTCGCCGCCAGAAATGATGATGTCCTTGGCGCGGTCCGCGATCTGCATGTAGCCGTTGGGGTGCTGGATCGCGAGGTCTTCGGAATGGAAGTACCCGCCGCGGAAGGCTTTCTCGGTCGCTTCGGGGTTCTTGTAGTAGCCCTTCATCACCGAGTTGCCGCGCATTACGATCTCGCCCTGCGTGGTGGCGTCCATCGGGATCTGCTGCACGTTTTCGTCGACCACGGTGATGTGTTCGTTCATCGGCATGGAAACACCCTGACGGGCCTTGATCGCGGCCTGTTCGTCGGCTGGCAGGGCCTCCCATGCCGGGTCCCAAGTGCATTCGGTGGCGGGGCCGTAGGTTTCGGTGAGGCCGTAGACCTGCGTGATATTGAACCCGAGCTTTCCGACAGCGGCGAGCGTGGCGGCAGCGGGCGGTGCGCCTGCGGTGAACACCTCGACCGTGTGGTCGAATTCGCGGCGGTCTTCGGCTTTGGCGTTGACGATCAAGTTCAGAACGATGGGCGCGCCGCCAAAGTGCGTGACGCCCTCATCCGCGATGGCATTGTAGATCGCCTTTGCCGTCACATCGCGGCAGCAGACGACCGCGCCGCCGAGGGCAGGGATCATCCAGACGTGGCACCAGTTGTTGCAGTGGAAAAGCGGCACAATGGTCAGGTAGCGCGGGTAGAGCGTCATGCGCCATGAAATCGGCGTGGCCATCGTGATGAGGTACGCGCCGCGGTGATGGTAGACGACGCCTTTGGGGCGGCCCGTGGTGCCGGAGGTGTAGTTAAGCGCGATGCTTTCCCACTCGTCCTCTGGCATGATCCACTGGAAATCGGGATCGCCGGTTTTCAGGAAATCCTCGTAGTCCATCTGGTTGCCGAGGTGCGGCACGCCAGCGACGTCATCGGGCACTTCGATCACGAGCGGGGCGGTGCCCTCCATGCGGTCGATGGCTTCCATGCAGACCGGAATAAACTGGCTGTCACAAAGGATGATCTTCGCTTCGCCATGATCGAAGATGTAAGCGATGGTATCGACGTCGAGGCGGATGTTGATCGTGTTGAGCACGCCGCCCGTTGCGGGGACAGCCCATGTCGCTTCGACGTGGGCGGGGACGTTCGGCAGGATGGTGGCGACTACATCACCGGGTTTGATGCCGGCCTTGACCAGCGCAGAGGCAAGTCGCGTGACCCGCTCGTGCATCTGGGCGTAGGTGTAGCGATGGTGGCCGTAGACGAGCGCATCACGGTCCGCGAATACCCGCTTGGCGCGGGTCAGATGGCTGAGAGGCGTGAGCGGTACATAGTTCGCTTCGCGTTTGTCCAAACCTGTTTCATCGGCCATCCAGCCCATGTCTGCTCTCCCGTACTAGAATGACAACAGACGGCATCCTCCCACGCCGCCCGCAACAATGTTGCCGCAACGCGGCAGTGAAAGCTACTGATGTTTTACGCCCTTCGCCGCGTCAGGCGGACGCATGCACGATTGCGCATAGCTTTGCGGATCGGATAGCAATGCCGCATGATTATCTCGCGCGGGCGCCGCTATATCTTTGTCCACATTCCCAAGACGGGTGGCACCGCGATGGCGCTGGCGTTGGAGCAGCGAGCCAAGGCGGACGACATCCTGATCGGTGACACACCCAAGGCGCTGAAGCGCAAACGCCGGCTGAAGGAACTGACACCTTCGGGACGGCTGTGGAAGCACTCTACGCTTGCGGATATCGACGGTGTCGTTGCGCCGAAAGAGCTGGACGGGATGTTCATCTTTACCCTCGTACGCAATCCGTGGGACCGGATGGTGAGCTATTACCACTGGCTACGGAAGCAGACGTTCGACCATCCTGCGGTCATTGCGGCAAAGGCGGTGGGCTTCGAAGCGTTCCTGCACCGGCCCGAAATCCAAGCCTCCATCGCGGCAAATCCCTACAGTAAATACGTGACGGATGCGACGGGGCGGGAGCAGTGTTCGGCCTGTCTGAGGTTGGAGAACCTCGCCGAGGATATGGCGCCGCTGACGGCTCATCTGGGCTTCACGCCTGACGTTCCCATCGCCAACACATCGCCCCGAAATCCGGATTGGCGACCGTATTATTCCGACGACACGGCTGCAATCATCGCGCGAATCTGTGCGGCAGATGCCCAAAACTTTGGCTACAACTTTGACGGCATTGGTGCGTAAGCACGCTCAATCACCCGATGTTAGCGTGCATCTGTGCAATAAAAGAAACCATTGCCCCGAAAGTGCCAGATTTGCGCTGAATTGCTGACCTACTGAGAGGGTCAACTGGGGTTAACCAATTTTGATTCACATTTAAGGACAATTCAGATGTTCGCCTGGAATGACGAGACGTGGGGCATTGCCGCCAACGTTAATGGTCAATCCCTTACCCTCCCGGAGATCGGTCATGGATTTATGACCGGCTCCACCATCGCTACGCCTAACGGCTGGCGCTTTGTCGAAGCACTCTCGGTGGGAGACGAGGTGATGACCTTCGACGGCGGTGCGCAGCGGATCGTCGATATCCGCCGCCACTATATTTACACTCACGAGAGCCACGACCAGATCGAATACTGGCCGATCCACGTGCCGACAGGCGCGCTTTCGAACCTCAAAGACATGATGCTGCTGCCCAACCAGGCGGTGATGATCGAAAGCGATGCCGCAGAGGAAGTCTACGGCGATCCTTTCGCTCTCGTTCCTGCTGCCTCGCTCGAAGGTCTGCGCAAGATCGCTCGCGTCAAACCGAGCCCGCGCGTGGAGGTCATTTCACTCTCCTGCGCGCGTGACCAGATCCTTTTCACCAACGGCAACACCCTGTGCCTCTGCCGTAAGAGCCGTGACATGATGGACGAGCTGTTCGGACGCGATCAGAGCTACCGCATCCTGCCGATGGATCAGGCCGAACTGCTCGTCGATCTGATGGAAATCGATGACGGTCTTATCGCAAGCGGCCAAGGCCACCTGCGCGCCTGAGCTTAGAACTGGTAGCCGAAGGTTACCGATAGATAAGGTATCGCCGCCATATCGGACAGATCACTGTTCAGGTCGGCGATATCGCTTTGCACAGCCGGATCCGACGAGGTGGACGACGCTTCGAGCTGTGCACCGATGGCACCGAGCTCGCCTGCGAGCGTATAGCCGCTGTTCCACTGCTTGCGGTAGCCTGCGGTGATGACGGGCGCGATGCTGCGGTCGAATGCGATGGTGCCTTTGTAGGTCTCGTCGTCGTAGAAGGTGCCTTCGATCTCGCCTTTGGTCATGAACATGCCGAGCGAGAGACGGAAGCCGCTCTGTTTCCAGTAATAGTCGGCCATCAGGCCGTAACCGCCGAGGCTGTCGTTGCCCTCGACCAGAACGCTGTCGCCGTCGTCCTCGTAGGTTTCGCTGGTCGACATGGTCAGAACGCCCGCGCCGAAACCGCGCAGGTCGAGACCCGGCTGGATGGCGTAGGTGCCTTCGACTTGGGTGCCGAAAGACGAAATGCCGCTGGCGTAGCCCCAGTCTTGGATGCCTTGGGCGTGGATGGTGGTTGCAGCCATGAGCGCGGCTACCGTAAATGCGGCACGTTTCATGCTCGGTCCCTCACATTTTCTTTTTATTGATGAGAAGGATTAGTCTGCGCCGTGCCTGTTGAGTACAGGTTTGAGTTGCGCACTCATAGAAACCCTATTCTTGTGGTTTCCACGCCATAGCAAAAGGGCGGCCCGTGGGCCGCCCTTTGTTTCTTTATGCCGCTTGGGCTTTAGCTGCGTTGCCGTAGAAGGTCTGATCCTTCTCGGCCATATCACGCAGTAGCTGCGGGCAGGCGAAGCGGGGGCCATAGGTCTCGGCCAGCTGGTCGCAGCGCTCTGCCGCGTAGGGCGAGCCCAGCATGTCCAGCCACGAGAACGGACCGCCCGACCACGGAGCATAACCCCAGCCGAGGATCGCGCCGACGTCGCCTTCGCGGATGTCCATCAGCACGCCTTCTTCGAGGGCGCGAACAGCTTCGAGGGTCTGGACGAACATCAGGCGGTGCTGCACTTCGATCAGATCGGGCTGCTCTTCGGCGACAGGGTACTTGGCCTCAAGGCCATCCCAAAGACCGGTGCGCTTGCCCTTTTCATCGTAGCCGTAGAAGCCCGAACCGGACTTGCGGCCCAGACGGTTCTGATCGGCCATCCAGAACAGCACCTCGTCCACTTCGCCGTCGGGGTAGTCGTCACCCATCGCAGCGCGGGTCGCCTTGGCGATTTTCACGCCGAGGTCGATGGAGGTCTCATCCACCAGCTGAAGCGGGCCGAGCGGCATCCCCATCAGCTTGGCAGCGTTTTCGATGAGGGCGGGCTCGACGCCTTCCTTCACCATGCGGATGCCTTCATTGATGTAGGGAATGATGCAGCGGTTCGCGTAGAAGAAGCGCGCGTCATTGACCACGATCGGGGTCTTGCGGATCTGGCGCACGTAGTCGAGCGCTTTGGCCGTTGCGCGGTCGCCGGTTTCCTTGCCCTTGATGATCTCAACCAGCAGCATCTTGTCGACGGGGCTGAAGAAGTGGATGCCGATGAACTGCTCGGGACGGCTCGATGCCTTGGCGAGCATGGTGATCGGCAGGGTCGAGGTGTTGGTCGCGAAGATGCAGTCATCACCGACGATGGCTTCGACCTTCTGGGTCATCTCGCCCTTGATCTTCGGGTCTTCGAACACGGCTTCGACGATCAGGTCACAGCCCTTGAGAGCGTCGAGGTCGGAGGTCGCGTTAATGCGGCCCAGCACTTCCTCTTTCTTCTCGGCGGTGACCTTCTTGCGGCTCATGCCCTTGTCGAGGATGCCTTCGGCGTAGGATTTGCCCTTGTCGGCGGCTTCCTGATCGCGGTCGATCAGCACGACCTCGATACCCGCGTTAGCCGAGACGTAGGCGATGCCCGCACCCATCATGCCCGCGCCCAGAACGCCGACTTTCTTGACCTTCTGGTCGTCGACGGCGGGACGGTTCGCACCTTTCTCCAGCGCCTCTTTGTTGATGAAGAGGCTGCGGATCATGTTGCCCGACGATGGGTTCATCAGGATGTTGGTGAACCAGCGGGCTTCGATCTTGATCGCGGTGTCGAACGGCACCAGCGCGCCTTCGTAGACCGCCGAGAGCAGCGCCTTGGCAGCAGGGTAGACGCCTTGGGTGTTGCCGTTGACCATCGCGGAGGCACCGACAAAGGTCATGAAACCAGCGGGGTGGTAGGGCGCGCCGCCGGGCATTTTGTAGCCCTTGGCATCCCACGGTTTGACCAGATCGGCGTCCTTGGCGTTCAGAACCCATTCCTTCGCCTTGGCGATCAGTTCGTCAGCGGGGACTACCTCGTCGACGATACCCATCGACTTGGCTTTCTTCGGATCGCTCAGCTTGCCTTCAAGCAGGATCGGCGAGGCACCCATGGCGCCCAGCTTGCGTGACAGACGTGTGGTGCCGCCAGCGCCCGGGAAGATGCCGACCTTGATTTCCGGCAGGCCGATCTTGGCCTTCGGGTTGTCGGCGGCAAAAATGCGGTGAGTGGAGAGCGGCAGTTCGAGACCGATGCCGAGCGCGGTGCCGGGCAGGGCGGCTGCAATCGGCTTGCCGCCTTTCTTGGTCTTCGGGTCCATGCCCGCCAGTTCCATTTTGCGCATGATGGCGTGGATGCGCATGATACCGTCGAACAGGCCCTTGGCCGGATCGTCGCCCGCCATTTCCTTCATCTTGGCGATGACGTTGAGGTCCATGCCGCCCGCAAAGGTGTCTTTGCCCGAGGTCAGGACGATCCCCTTGACCGCCTCGTCAGCCAGTGCGGCGTCGAGCAGCCCTTCGAATTCGTCCCAGCCGTCCAGCGACATGACGTTCATCGATTTGTTGGGCACGTCCCACGTAATGACGGCAACGCCATCACCGTCTACGGACATCGTAAATTCGTTCATGATTTCCTCCCGAAGTCAGGATCTGAATTTGAAAGCGCCGTCGCCCCGCCGCGGATATGCCGGGCTTGGGGCTGCGCTGAAATATTGGTCGATGCGGCGGTGGCGCGCGGCAGCCGTCCTGCGGTGAAGTCACCGCTGAGCAGGGCATATGAACCGCGCACGCAGGCCACGATCAGATACGCTCGATAATGGTAGCCGCGCCCATGCCGGACGCGATGCACAGGGTCGCAAGGCCAGTGCCCTTGCCCGAGCGCTCCAGCTCGTCCAGCAGGGTGCCGATGATGATCGCGCCGGTCGCGCCCAGCGGGTGACCCATCGCGATCGAGCCGCCGTTGACGTTGACTTTGCTGTCATCGACGTCGAACGCCTGCATGAAGCGCAGAACGACCGATGCGAAGGCTTCGTTCACTTCGAACAGGTCGATGTCGTTGATCGACATACCGCTGTCCTTGAGGATCTTTTCGGTCACCGGAACCGGACCCGTCAGCATGATGGTCGGGTCGGTGCCGATCTTGGCTGTGGCACGGATGCGGGCGCGAGGCTTCAGGCCCCACTTTTCACCGAATTCCTTGTTGCCGATCAGAACACCTGCGGAGCCATCCACGATGCCCGACGAGTTGCCCGCGTGGTGGATGTGATTGATGCGTTCAAGGTGCGGGTACTTCATCAGCGCGACCTTATCGAAGCCGGGCATCACTTCGCCCATTTCCTTGAACGACGCTTTGAGCGATCCGAGCGCTTGCATATCGGTGCCAGGGCGCATGTATTCATCATGATCAAGGATCGCGATGCCGTTCTGGTCGCGGACCGTGATGACCGACTTGGCAAAGCGGTTGTCATCCCAAGCGGCCTTCGCGCGGCGCTGGGATTCAACGGCTAGCGCATCGGCGTCGTCACGGCTGAAACCGTACTCGGTCGCGATAATATCGGCCGAGATGCCCTGCGGCACGAAATAGGTGTCCATCGCAACGCTCGGATCGACAGCAATCGCTGCACCGTCCGACCCCATGGCCACGCGGCCCATCATCTCGACACCGCCCGCGATATAAGCTTCGCCTGCGCCGCCTTTGATCTGGTTGGCAGCGAGGTTCACGGCTTCCATGCCCGAGGCGCAGAAACGGTTGATCGCCAGACCCGGAATGGATTGATCAAGGTTCGACGCCAGAACAGCAGTACGGGCCAGACAGCCGCCCTGTTCGGCGACTTGGGTGACATTGCCCCAGATCACGTCTTCCACCGCGTGACCTTCGAGGCCGTTGCGTTCCTGAAGCGCGTTGAGCACCTGCGACGACAGACGGACGCTGGTCACCTCGTGTAGCGCGCCATCCTTGCGGCCCTTGCCGCGCGGCGTGCGAACAGCGTCATAAATATAGGCTTCGGTCATAAGTTCCTCCTCAGGCCCGCGCGGGAATTAGAGCGGCGGGCGTAAATGGATCGTTCGATTTGTCTGCCGGCGTGCGGCGGTCTGCTATCTGCGGACCACTCCGCTGCCGGAAAAGGAGAGTCGGGGGTTTTCCACCCCCGGACCCCCGGAAGGTATTTTTGTCAGAATGAAGAGCGCCTTGACCCTTCATTAACCTCGCCCTGCCATAGTCGGCTTGCGGTACAGGCCGAGGGGCCGATGACCGTTCAGAGTGAAGCTCTGCCTCGCGCGCCGCCTGTAGGTTCCGGCGTTGCGGGGCAGGGTGCATCCTCGTCTTCATTCTGACAGAAATACCTCGGGGGACGCCTCCGGAGGAGGCGGGGGGCAGAGCCCCCATCGAGGTATCAATCTGTCCGAAGTTCACCGTTTTCGTGCCTCGAGTTCAGAGTTGAACAAACGCAGCCGCGCGGCGAGGTTTTCGCCGTTCGTGACGCTTTCGAAGTTCTCGAAGAGGAACGAAAGCGCCTCGCCTTCGTCCAGACCTGCCTGCTGCGCGAACTTGCGCAGGCGGCGGTAGCCGTCCTCGGTCATGGACACCGGAAAGCGGCGGGTCAGGCGGAAGCGTTTGGGCATGGGCGTCTCCTTTGATGCATTGGCGGGCCGGAGGGGACTCGGGCCCGCCTTTCCACCTTAGAAGTGGTCTGCGGACAATGCCATGACAGGCTCTGCACCGCTTTCGATGCGCGAAAGGTGCATCGCGCAGGCGGGCAGGTGGCGTGCCATGTAGTATTTGCCGGTCGCGATCTTGGTCTCGTAGAAAGCGGTGTCCGATGCGCCGCCGTCGAGCGCTGCATAGGAGGCAGCCGCCATACGGGTCCACATCAGGCCGAGGCAAACATGGCCCATCATGGTCATAAAGTCGTACGAGCCGGCGAGTGCATTGTTCGGGTTCTTCATGCCGTTCTGCATGAAGTACATGCCCGCTGCCTGAAGCTGTTTCGATGCGACTTTGAGCGCATCGGTGAACGGCTTCATGCGTTCGTCCTCGTGGGCTTTGCACTCGGCTTTGATCATTTCGAAGAACGCCATGACGTGCTTGCCGCCGTCCTGCGCCAGCTTGCGGCCGACGAGATCAAGGGCCTGAATGCCGTTCGCGCCTTCGTAGATCATGGTGATACGGGCATCGCGGGCGTATTGGGACATGCCCCATTCCTCGATGTAGCCGTGTCCGCCGTAGACCTGCTGGGCCTGGCTCGCCATTTCAAAGCCTTTGTCGGTCTGGAAGCCCTTGATGACCGGCGTCAGCAGCGACACGAGGCCCAGAGCGTCCGCGTCACCCGAGCGGTGCGCTTTGTCGATCAGCATGGCGCCCCAGTAGGTCAGTGCGCGCGCGCCTTCGACGAAGGACTTCTGGTCCATCAGGTTGCGGCGGATGTCGGGGTGGACGATCAGCGGATCAGCCGGACCTTCGGGGTTCTCTGCGCCGGTGACGGCACGGCCCTGAAGGCGGTCCTTGGCGTAGGCAACCGCGTTCTGGTATGCGATTTCGGCCTGTGCGTAGCCCTGCAGACCGACGCCCAGACGGGCTTCGTTCATCATGGTGAACATGGCACGCATACCCTTGTGGGCCTCGCCCAGAAGGTAGCCGGTCGCACCGTCGTAGTTCATCACGCAGGTGGCGTTGCCGTGGATGCCCATTTTCTCTTCGATCTTGCCGACCGATACCGCGTTGCGATCACCGAGTGAGCCGTCCTCATTGACCATGAACTTGGGCACGATGAAGAGCGACACGCCCTTGATGCCCTCGGGGCCGCCGGGGATCTTGGCGAGAACGAGGTGGATGATGTTGTCGGCCATGTCGTGGTCGCCGGCAGAGATGAAGATCTTCTGGCCAGTGACTTTGTAGCTGCCGTCATCCTGCGGTTCTGCCTTGGTGCGCATCAGACCCAGATCCGTGCCGCAGTGCGGCTCGGTCAGGTTCATGGTGCCGGTCCATTCGCAGGTGACCATCTTGGGCAGGAATTTCGCCTTCTGTTCATCCGAGCCGTGGGCATGGATGGCAGAGTAGGCGCCGTGGGTCAGGCCCTGATACATGTTGAAGGCCATGTTGGCCGACACGAACGGTTCCTGAACGGCGGTGTTCATCAGATAGGGAAGGCCTTGGCCGCCATATTCCGGATCGCAATCCAGCGCGGTCCAACCGCCTTCCTTGATCTGTTCGAAAGCCTCTTTGAAGCCTTCGGGGGTGCGGACGACGCCGTTTTCCAGCGTCACGCCTTGCTGGTCGCCGATGACGTTCAGCGGTGCCAGAACCTCGGAAGCGAGTTTGCCTGCTTCTTCGAGGACGGCCGCTGTGAAATCGCGATCCAGCTCGTCGTATCCGGGGGTGTCTTGCTCCGATGCCTTGAGCAGATCATGCAGTACAAACTGGATGTCCTTGGTCGGTGCGGTAAAGCTGGGCATTCGTTCCTTCTCCTCGCCTTGCGGGGAAGGTTACGCTGCCTCCCCCCCTTTGAGTTTGGCCAGATGTTCGCGGCCCCACTCGATCTGTTGTTTCAAATCCTCGATGGCTGTTTCGAGCTCAGCCTTCTGGGATTCCATTTCCGCAAGATGACGCTTGGCCACCTCGTATGTCCGTTCGAGCTGCGTCTCCTGCTGGTCGTCCAGTTCGTACAGGTCCAGAAGTTGCCGGATCTCTTCGAGAGAGAAACCGAAACGCTTGCCACGCAGAATGAGTTTCAGGCGGGCGCGGTCTCGGCGGGTAAACAGGCGTTTCTGGCCTTCGCGGATCGGGAACAGCAGCTCCTTTGCTTCGTAGAACCGCAGGGTGCGCGGAGTGACGTCGAACGCCTCGCACATCTCACGGATCGATAAGATCTCTTCAGTCATCATATGTCGTCTCACAGATGTTTAGCGATGAAGCCGGTCATCTGCTGCCGACATCACCATCCTACAAGTCAGGTTTACCCGAACGTAAACGAAACGCTGCGTCACAAACTCGAGTGACGAAAGGTCACAAAAGGTACCGTAGGGGAATGCGAAATATCATGAGTGCGCGAAAGCGCAATATTTGCGGGTGAAACAAGATTCTCACGATTGCTCGATCAGTCGGGCACCCCTCGGACGGCCGCGGCCGTCTCGATTCGCAACATGCCAGATAACCTAGGGTCAAGAAAGGCTGGCAGCCGTCTCGTTCCGCAGGGCTTCGAGCTCGTTGATGGTTTCTTCGAGCTGGATTTTCTGCTCGGCCAGTTCTGCCAACTGTCGGTCTGCCATCTCGACCCAGACACGCATCTGCGCCGAAGTGCCTTCTTTTTCATAGATAAGCAGCCACTGGCGGATGTCTTCGAGGGCAAAGCCGAACTTGCGTCCACGCAGGATGAGCGTCATCCGCGCGACTTCCTTCGGGCCATAGAACCGCGAGCGGCCGTCCTTCTCGGGCGACAGCAATTCAATGTACTCGTAGTAGCGAAGCGTGCGCGGCGTCACGTCGAACTTGGCGCACATCTCTTTGAATGAAAGGCGGCTTTCGGTCATTCAATCCTCCAGTTGACGCACAAGTTAGGTCGAAACGTGCGCTTCGGCAACACGACTTGCGCCGCGTTGGGTGTGACGAGGGGTTGCACCCCGATGAGGATTGTTGAACCTATCCGCCAGTACAGGAGCACCCCATGACCGACTCTGCACAGGACCGGAAAACCAAGATGGCGAGCCAGTTCATCGGCGCGCTTCCCCATGCCAAGGCGCTGGGGCTGACCATGACGGAAATCGGTGACGGACGCGCCGTGATCGAGATGCCGTATGACGAGCAGCTCATCGGTGATCCCGAGACGGGCGTCGTGCATGGCGGTGCGGTTTCGGCCTTGATGGACACCTGCTGCGGCGCGGCGGTGATGGTGCATCCGTCGTCTCCCGGCGGGACGGCGACGCTGGGTCTGCGCATCGACTATATGCGCCCCGCCACCCCCGGTCAGACGATCACCGCATGGGCCGAATGCTATCACGTGACACGTAGCGTGGCGTTCGTCCGCGCGACCGCGATGGATGATGACGGTGAACGCCCCGTGGCGACCGCGACCGGCACCTTTACCGTCGAACGTCCGAGAAAGGCCGAATGATGCGCAAGCCCGAACCAGTCCAGATCGTCAAACAGCGCCGCGATGCCGCGCTCGAACGGCTCGTCGGCGGTGTGCCTTACATCCGCTTTCTAGGGATCAAGTTCGACCGCCGCGGCGACGAGCTGACCGCGATCATGCCGTTCGACGACAAGCTGATCGGCAACCCGATGTTGCCCGCGCTGCATGGAGGTGCAACGGCGGCTTTCCTTGAGACCACAGCGATTGTCGAGCTTGCTTGGGCGATGCTTTGGGAAGACATGGAAAACACGGAAGGGCAGGATTTCGAGCCGCAGCTCTTCACACCGCGCCTGCCGAAGACCATCGACTTTTCGGTCGACTATCTGCGTTCAGGTCTGCCGCGTGACGCCTATGCTCGTGCCCGCGTGAACCGCTCGGGTCGCCGCTATGCCTCCGTCCATGTCGAGGGGTGGCAGGATAACCGGTCCCGCATGTTCGCACAGGCGACGGGCCATTTCCTGATGCCGTCCCGCGATGAGTGAGATCACGCACGCCCGCGTTCTGAAAATTGCATTTCCGATTGTTCTGGCGAACGCCACGGTGCCGCTGCTGGGGCTCGTCGATACCGGCGTGGTCGGGCAGCTTGGCGCGGCGGAACCCATCGGCGGCGTGGCCATCGGTGCGCTCGTTCTGTCGTCGATTTATTGGGTCTGCGGGTTTCTGCGGATGGGCACCACTGGCCTGACCAGTCAGGCGCTGGGCGAAGGGCAGAGCCGCGAGGTCGCCTCGCTCTTGCTGCGCGGATTGCTGATCGGCGGCGGGTTCGGCCTTTTGGTAATCCTGCTGCAATTGCCGCTGATCGCCGGAGCCTTCGCGATTTCACCCGCCAGTGACGAGGTCGAGAGCCTCGCCCGCGAATACATGACGATCCGCGTCTGGTCCGCACCCGCGGCAGTGTCGATGTACGCCGTGACGGGCTGGCTGATCGCGCAAGAGCGGTCGCGGGCTGTGCTGGTCCAGCAGATATTCGCGAACGGCATCAATATTATCCTCGATATCCTCTTCGTGTTGGTCTGGGACTTCGGCGTCAAAGGTGTCGCGATGGCGACCTTTATCGCGGAGTGGGGCGGGCTGCTGCTGGGGCTTTGGCTCTGCCGCGATGCGTTCGCGGTGAAGCTGCGCTGGCCCGAGATCCTCGACCCTGCGCGGCTGAAACGTATGGCGGTCGTGAATACAGACATTCTGATCCGGACGTTGCTCCTTCAGTCAATCATCATCCTATTCGTCATGTGGGGAGCGCGGTTCGGCGATGTGACCTTGGCCGCCAATGAAGTGCTGATGCAGTTCGTGACACTGACCGCCTTTGCGCTGGACGGCTTCGCTTTTTCGGCCGAGGCCTTGGTCGGGCAGGCGCTGGGCCGAAAGGACAAGCCGATGCTCCGCCGCGCGGCTTTGCTAACGTCATACTGGGGGTTCGGAGCCTGCGTGGTGTTCGCTGTGTTCTTTGCCATTGGGGGCGGCACGATCATCGACATCCTGACAACGGCGCCCGATGTGCGTAGCCATGCGCGCGAGTTTCTGCCGTGGATGGTTGCGGGGCCGGTGATCGGCGTGTCGGCATGGATGCTGGACGGCATTTTCATCGGTGCGACCCGCAGCCGCGACATGCGCAACATGATGCTGATCTCGTTCGTGATCTATGTCGCGGCAGCCATTCCGCTTATGACGGCGTTCGGCAATCACGGCCTCTGGGCCGCGATGCTGGTGTCATGGATCGCGCGGGGCGTGACGTTGGGCCTACGCTATCCGGCGCTGGAGCGGTCGGCGATCTGAGGAGGGGCGCTGCCCCTCTGGCCTGCGGCCATTCACCCCGGGATATTTGGAGCACAAAGGCAGGTCAGAGGATGGCGAGCATGTTTTCCGGCGGGCGGCCGATCGCAGCTTTGCTGCCGTTGATCAGGATCGGTCGCTCGATCAGGCGGGGATGCGCGATCATTGCGTCGATGAGCGTGGCTTCGTCCGCGGCGGCGAGGTTCAGATCCTTGAACTCTTTCTCCTTTTTCCGCGCGAGGTCGTTGGCAGTGATGCCGAGCATTGTCAGCAATTCGCGCAGTTCGTCCGCGTCCGGCGGTGTTTCAAGGTATAGGCGTATCGAGGGATCAAAGCCGTTGTCCTTGAGCAGGGCGAGGGTCTCGCGGCTTTTGGAGCAGCGCGGATTGTGCCAGAGGATCATGTCCAATCGCTCCGTCCTGTGCCGATGGCATCTGCTATGTTCGCAAAACCGTCGCGAGCAAGGAGTTGGTCGAGGCCCTTGGTGATCTCGTCCACGAGGCTGATGCCGCCGTAGACCAGCGCGGTATAGAGCTGGACCGCCGACGCGCCGGCGCGGATTTTCTGGTAGGCCTGTTCCGCCGAGCCGATGCCGCCGACGCCGATGATCGGCAGGGTGGTCATGCCCGAGAGCGCGGCGAGGATGCGGGTCGACTTTTCGAAAAGCGGCTGGCCGGAGAGGCCGCCTTTTTCATCGCGGTGCACGCTGGCGAGGCCGTCGCGCGACAGGGTGGTGTTTGTCGCGATGATGCCTGCGATGCCGGAGGTGTTCGCCACATCGGCCACGTCGGCAAGCTCGTCCGGCGACAGGTCGGGGGCGATTTTCAGGAAGACGGGCAACGGTCGGGCGAGGCCGGCGTTGGTTTCCAGAACGCCGTTCAGCAGCGCGGAGAGGGCGGCTTTGCCCTGAAGGTCGCGCAGTTTTTCCGTGTTCGGGCTGGAGACGTTGACGGTGGCAAAGTCGAGGTGTGCACCGCAGCGGTCCAGTACCTTGGCGAAGTCGGAGGCGCGGTCCTCGCTGTCCTTGTTCGCGCCGAGGTTCAGACCGATGATGGCGTTCTGAGGGCGTTTGGACAGGCGATCAGCGGCGGCTTCCATGCCTTCGTTATTAAAGCCGAAGCGGTTGATCGCGGCTTCGTCCTCGGTCAGGCGGAAGAGGCGCGGTTTGGGGTTGCCAGGCTGCGGGCGGGGCGTGATGGCGCCGACCTCGACAAAGCCGAAGCCGCAGCGGGCGAGGGGATGCAGCACCGTCGCGTTTTTATCGAACCCAGCGGCGAGGCCCACGGGGTTGGGCAGCGCAAGGCCGGCCACGGTCGTTTTCAGGCGCGGCGTGGAATAGGGGCCGGATTTCGGGCCAAGGCCCATTGACAGCGATTTGAGGGCGATGCCGTGGGCGGCTTCGGGATCGACGCTGCGCAGCGCCTTCATACCAAGCTGTTCGATCAGGCTCATGCGAGGTCCGGAAACTGGTGCGTGCCGTCGACCAGCGGCAGGGGCTTCTGCCAGATGATGTCGGTCAAACGCAGGTTGCGATAGATGTGCGGGAAAAGCTGGCCACCACGGGAGGGCTCCCACTTCAGCTCGTCGCCGAAGCTGTCGGACTCGAGCGCGAGGAGGACCAGACCGTCTTCGCCAGCGAAGTGCTTGGCGGCGGTTTCCTTGGCCTGCTCGGCGGTCGAGGTGTGGACGTAACCGTCGGTGATATCGATCGGCGCACCGGCGGTTTCACCGTTCGCTTGAAGGGCGGCCCATTCGTCCGCGCGGAAGATTTTGTAGATCAGCATGAGACGTCTGATGCATGGAGTGCCTCTTTTGGTCAAGTTCACCCGACGTCACTGCCCGAAAAAGATGCGCCGCTGTTTACGAGACTGTCGCAATCGTTGCGTAGTCGATCATACGAAGACGGTTTGTTTGACTTGTTAGTCAAATCTGACAAAGCTGTCCGTCATTCCAACAGGAGGTTTCCATGATTGCACGTATTCTCGCGTCGAGCTGTGTTCTGGCTCTGAGCGCAGGGGCGGCGATGGCTGATTATTCGCTGACCATTCTGCACACCAACGATTTCCACGCTCGTTTTGAGCCGATCTCGAAGTACGATTCGACCTGTTCGCCCGATGCGAACGCCGAGGGCGAATGCTTTGGCGGTACCGCACGTCTCGTAACTGCGATCGAAGCTGCGCGTGAAGAGTTCCCGAACAGCATCCTCGTCGATGGCGGTGACCAGTTCCAGGGCACGCTTTTCTACACCTACTATAAAGGTGCGATGGCTGCCGAATTCATGAATAAGCTCGGCTACGACGCGATGACTGTGGGCAACCACGAATTCGACGACGGCCCCGAAGTTCTGCGCGGTTTCATGGACGCACTCGACTTCCCGATCCTGATGTCGAACGCTGACGTTTCGGCAGAGCCGCTGCTCGCCGACACCCTGATGAAGTCGACCATCATCGAAAAGGACGGCGAGAAGATCGGTCTGATCGGTCTGACCCCGCAGGACACCGACGAACTGGCAAGCCCGGGCAAGAACATCACGTTCTCCGACCCGTCTGAAGCCGTTCAGGGCGAAGTCGACAAGCTGACCGCCGAAGGTGTGAACAAGATCATCGTGCTGTCGCACTCGGGCTACGGCGTTGACCAGACCGTTGCTGCCAACACCACCGGCGTTGACGTGATCGTCGGCGGCCACACCAACACCCTGCTGGGTGACATGGAAGGCGCCGAAGGCCAGTACCCGACTATGGTTGGCGACACCGCCATCGTTTCGGCCTACGCCTACGGCAAGTTCCTTGGTGAGCTGACCGTCACCTTCGACGACGAAGGCAAGATCATCGAAGCTTCGGGTCAGCCGCTGCTGATCGATGCTGCGATCGAAGAAGACGAAGCCACCGTTGCACGTATTGGCGAGCTAGCTGAGCCGCTCAACGAAATCCGCAACAAGGTCGTTGCCGAGACCGCCGAAGAAATCATTGGCGTTCGCGAAGACTGCCGTGCGCGTGAATGTGCGATGGGTTCGCTGATTGCAGACGCCATGCTTGACCGCGTTGCCGATCAGGGCATCCAGATCGCGATCCAGAACGGCGGCGGTATCCGCTCGTCGATCGACGCTGGCGAAGTCACCATGGGCGAAGTTCTGACCGTTCTTCCGTTCCAGAACACCCTGTCGACCTTCCAAGTTTCGGGCGCAACCATCGTTGAAGCTCTCGAAAACGGTGCATCGCAGTACGAAGAAGGCGCTGGCCGCTTCCCGCAGGTTGCTGGCATGACCTTCACCATCGACCCGTCGAAGCCCGCTGGTGAGCGCGTTTCGGACGTCATGGTCGGCGGCGAAGCCATCGACACCGAAGCCACCTACGGCGTTGTTTCGAACAACTACGTGCGTAACGGCGGCGACGGCTTCTCGATGTTCGTCGAAGCAGAGAACGTCTACGACTACGGTCCGGACGTTGCTGACGTACTGGCAGAGTACCTCGCAGCGAACACTCCGTTCACTCCGTACACCGACGGTCGCATCACCATTGTGGGCGAATAATATCGCCTGACTGGTAAAGTCATCGGGCCCCCGCCATAGTGCGGGGGCCTTTTTCGTTTCGGGAGGAAAACCATGAAGGGTCGCTGTACTTGCGGTGAGGTGTCGTTCGAGCTCAAAGCCGCGCCGATGTTCGTTCATTGCTGCCATTGCACGTGGTGCCAGCGGGAGACGGGTACAGCCTTTGCGCTGAACGCTTTGATCGAGAATGCAAATGTCGAGGTCAGCGGCGAAACCGAGGTGCATACTTTGCCCTCGGCGAGCGGGGGCGGGCAGATCGTGCACCGCTGCCCGACGTGCAAGGTCGCGCTCTGGTCGCACTATTCCAATCCGAAGATGGCCTTTGTCCGTGTCGGAACGCTGGATGACGCGGCGAAAGTCGCGCCGGACGTTCACATCTACACCACGACCAAACTTCCATGGGTGAATATCGAAGGCGGAGCCCCTATATTCGAGGCGTACTACAAACCGCGCGAGCTTTGGTCCGCCGAGGCGCAAGCGCGCTACAAGGCTTTGCTGGACTGATGGATCACCCGCTTATCGACCTCATCTCTGCCAAAATTGCGGCTGCGGAAGCTGCAGGTGAATTCGACAACCTTCCGGGCGCGGGTAAGCCGCTGCCCGAATGTGATGACCCCGAAAATGCGCTGCTGAACCGCGTAATCAAGGAAAATGGCGCGATCCCCGAATACGTGAGCCTCAGTCGCGAGTTGGCGAAGCTGCGTGAAGAACTGGCTGAGACGAGTGACCGTATCGAGCGGGTTCGGATCATGAAAGAGATGTCGATGATGGAGGCTAAGATCGGCTTGGCCCGCGGCCGCTAATGTGCGGCCGTATGGCGATCACGCTGCCGCACGATGCCATGGTGCAGATGTTCGATGCGGCACCCTCGAATGACCTTCCCGCCGATACGGCCAACTACAACGTTTGCCCGACGAATACGCTGGCGGTCGTGACGTCTCAGGACGATACCCGCCGCCTGCGCCCGATGCGTTGGGGCTTCATTCCGCATTGGTACAAAAAGCCGAACGGTGGCCCGCTCCTGATCAACGCGCGGTCGGAGACTATCGCCGAGAAGCCTGCCTTCCGAGATGCCTGCCGCAATCGCCGCTGCCTGATTGCCTGCGACGGATTCTATGAATGGAAGCGCGAAGCCGACCAGACGCCGTTGCCCTATTGGGTCACGCGCACAGATGGCCAGCCGATGGTATTTGCGGGCATCTGGCAGGACTGGGGGCAGGGGGACGATCTGATGTCGACCTGCGCTGTCGTCACTTGCGATGCGAACGCCGATATGGCGCCAGTGCACGACCGTTTGCCAGTGGTGCTGGAGCCCGAAAACTGGGCGCTTTGGCTGGGCGAGGAAGGTCACGGCGCAGCGCCGCTCATGAAACCGGCAGAGCAGGGCGTTCTGCAGTTGCGCCGCGTCGGTACGGCCGTCAACTCCAACCGCGCGAGCGGGCCGGAGTTGATCGAGCCGTTGGTGGTCGACGAGTGATTATTCGACGATGATCTCGTCGCCTTCGGAAATATCGTCCGCTTCGAAGTCGTCTTCGAACGGCGGTTCATCAAAGCTGAACGAACCGATGTCGGCCATGTCCACGGCTGTGTGGAACTCCATCACCGTCAGGGGCGTGACAATGATCGAGAACGACTCGCCGTGTTCCAGCTCTCCCGAGGTCCATTCGAGGATGTCTTCGTTCGCCGCTTCGAGCGACGAAACCGTGCGGACAGTGGTCGCCTGATTGTTGAACGTGACTGTATCACCCACGTTGATGTAGGAGATCATCGGAAAGAAACCGAGGTCGGTAATCAGAACTTCGTTGAATTCGGCGTGTGCAACCTGTCCGCTCATCACGAACAGCGCAGCAATCAAGGCGCGTTTCATATGCAGTTTTCCCCAATCAAAGTACAAGCCGTGCATTGCGGCATCAGGTTCGTGCTTAACGGGCGATGATGACCGAAGTTGGGCTGCAAAAAGGCATCTGTAACCGCTTGAAGTCCCCCACGGCATCGGACTATATGAGGCGTAGCGCGGGTGTTGTGTAATGGTAAGACCTTAGCCTTCCAAGCTAATGATACGGGTTCGATTCCCGTCACCCGCTCCAGACTCCCCCACATTTCCTGACCGTCATATGCTTGTACCGCTGGTGCGCGAGCGTTATCTGAGCTTGTAACTGAGGGACGAGGGATCATGGCTAAAGCACCGGTCGCCAACGAGCAGGATCGCGAAGGGTCCAAACGAATCTCCGCGCTGGGCGGTCTGTGGCCGTTCATTCGTCCCTACAGCCGGATGCTGGCAGCGGCTTTCGTTGCGCTGACGGTGACAGCAATGGTGTCGCTCGTGATGCCTTTGGCCGTGCGTCAGGTCGTCGACAATTTCCAAGCTGGCGCCTCCCCCATCCTCGACCAGTATTTCGCTGCGGCGCTGGTCATCGTGGCGTTCCTCGCCGTGGGGACGGCGGTGCGCTATTACCTTGTCACGAGGCTGGGCGAGCGCGTGGTGGCCGACATCCGCAAGGCGGTCTTTGACCGTATGATCCACATGAGTCCCGCGTTCTACGAGCGCATCATGACGGGCGAGGTGCTGAGCCGCATCACCACCGACACGACGCTGATCCTGTCGGTCATTGGCTCGTCCGTGTCTGTGGCCCTGCGCAACGTGTTCATCTTTTTCGGCGGTCTGATCCTACTGTTCCTGACCTCGGCCAAGCTGACGGGCCTTGTTCTGCTGATCGTGCCTGCCGTGATCGTACCAATCGTCGTTCTGGGTCGCCGCCTGCGCAAGCTGGGCCGTGAGAACCAGGACTGGATTGCGAACTCTTCGGGCTCCGCCTCCGAGGCGCTGCTGTCCGTCCAAACCGTGCAGGCATTCACGCAGGAGGTCCGCACCGCGCTCAAGTTCAGCCAAGTGACCGAGCAGAGCTTTGTGTCGGCCAAGCGCCGCATCGCGACCCGCGCGATGATGACGATGATCGTGATTTTCCTGATCTTTTCGGGCGTTGTCGGCGTCCTGTGGATCGGTGCGCGTGACGTGGGTGCTGGCGAGATGTCGATTGGCGAGCTGGTCCAGTTCGTCATTTACGCCGTCATGGTCGCTGGCGCGGTCGGTGCTCTCACCGAAATCTGGAGCGAATTGCAACGTGCCGCAGGTGCCACCGAGCGCCTTGTCGAGTTGCTGAATGCCGACGACACCGTGAAGGACCCCGCCAATCCCGTAGCCGTTCCCGACATGAACAAAGGCGCGATTGCCTTCGAGGATGTGACGTTCTTCTATCCGACGCGTCCGAACCGTTCGGCTCTCGACCACATCAGCCTTGATGTGAAACCGGGCGAGACGGTCGCGCTGGTCGGCCCGTCCGGTGCTGGTAAGTCCACGATCATCCAGCTGCTGCTGCGCTTTTACGATCCAGCTTCGGGCGCGATCAAAGTCGGCGGCGTTGACCTGCGCGAGATGGACCGCAGTGCGTTCCGCCAGAACATTGCGCTGGTCCCGCAGGATCCCGTAATCTTTGCCGATACTGCCCGCGAAAATATCCGCTTCGGCCGTCCTGACGCCACCGACGCAGAGGTCGACGAGGCCGCCAAAGCCGCCGCCGCATACGACTTCCTCTCCGCGCTTCCCGAAGGGTTCGAAACCTATGTGGGCGAACGTGGTGTGATGCTCTCCGGCGGCCAGAAACAGCGCATCGCCATCGCTCGCGCCATCCTGCGCGACGCGCCGATCCTGCTGCTTGATGAGGCGACCAGCGCGCTCGACGCGGAAAGCGAACGCCTCGTGCAAGGCGCGGTCGATGACCTCGCCAAATCGCGCACGACCCTGATCGTTGCCCACCGCCTCGCGACCGTCAAAAAGGCCGATCGCATCGTCGTCTTTGACGAAGGCCGCATCGTCGCGCAGGGAACGCATGATAGCCTCGTGGCCGAGGGCGGGCTCTATGCACGCCTCGCGCGACTGCAATTCACCGAAGGCGTCGCGGCGGAATAGGCGAAATTTCGCAGCGTCATACTTGCGTCCATAAACCATTCTGACCCATCCTCGGATCAAGAGATGCGCCCCACAGGCGTAAAAGGGAGGGAGACGGCATGACCTATGCCACAATCGCGGACCGCGATGCGATCACGGCTGAAAAGCTTTGGAACGAAAGAAATCAGCCGAAAACGACGTACGAGCTGATCACCCGCACCGCTGGCCAGTTCGGCTCGCGCCCCGCGATTACCTTCCAGCTGTTTTCCGATCCGGATGCGAAGGCGGAGACGCTGTCCTGGACCGAACTGCGCGAGCAGACCATCCAGACTGCGAACCTTCTGCGCTCGCTCGGCGTGGGCGAGAATGACAAGGTCGCCTATCTGCTCCCGAACGCGACAGAGACCGTGCTGACCTACATCGGCGGCCAGATCGCGGGCGTCGTCAGCCCGATCAACCCGCTGCTGGAGCCTGACCACATTGCGGGCATCCTGCGCGAAACGGGCGCGAAGGTACTGGTGACGCTCAAGGCGTTCCCGAAAACCGATATCGCCCAGAAAGCAGCCGAGGCTATCGCGAAGGCGCCGAACGTCGAGCATGTGATCGAGGTCGACCTCGTGCGCTACCTCACGGGCGTCAAGAAGCTGATCGTGCCGTTCATCCGCCCGAAGGTGGCAGCCAAGCACAACGCAAAGGTCCACGATTTCCAGAAGGCGATCAAAGCGCAGCCCAAAGAACTGACGTTCAAAGACGGCGGTGTCGACCGCGTCGCAGCGCTGTTCCACACCGGCGGCACCACCGGCCTGCCGAAGATCGCGCAGCACCGCTATTCGGGCATCGTCTACAACGCATGGCTCGGCGCGCGCCTTCTGTTCAAAGAAGACGACGTGCAGATCTGTCCGTTGCCGCTGTTCCACGTCTTTGCAGCTGTCGTATCGCTCGGCGCATCGCTGGGGTCTGGCGCGCACGTCGTGTTCCCAACGCCCGCCGGCTACCGCGGCGATGGTGTTTTCGACAACTTCTGGAAGCTGGTCGAGCGCTACCGAGTGACCTTTATGATCGCTGTTCCGACTGCGATCTCCGCGCTGATGCAGCGTCCGGTGAACGCCGATATCTCCTCGCTGAAACTGGCGTTCTGCGGCTCCTCGCCGCTGCCCGTGGAGCTCTATAAACGCTTCGAAGAGGCCGCGAAGATCACCATTTGCGAAGGTTATGGCCTCACCGAAGCGACCTGCCTTGTGTCGATCAACCCACCGGACGGCGAGAAGAAGATCGGCTCGATCGGTTTCCCGTTCCCTTATACCGACGTCAAAATTTTCGACATGCACAGCCACGAAGAATGCCCCGTGGACACCATCGGCGAGATCTGCGTCTCGAACCCCGGTGTGTCGATGGGTGACACCTATACCGAGGGTGCGAAGAACAAAGACCTCTACTACCCCGGTTGGCTCGGCGAGCATCAATATCTACGCACCGGTGACCTCGGCCGTTTTGACGAGGACGGGTACCTCTGGATCACGGGCCGCGCGAAGGACCTTATCATCCGCTCGGGTCACAACATCGATCCGGCAGAAATCGAAGAAGCCCTTGCAGGCCACGAAGCCGTTGCTTTCGTCGGCGCCATCGGCCAGCCGGACAGCTATGCGGGCGAGCTGCCCTGCGCTTACGTCGAACTGGTGTCGGGCGCGAGCGTGACGCCGGAAGAGCTCATTGCTTACGCCAAGTCGCATATCCACGAACGTGCGGCGCATCCTAAATATATCGAGATCCTCGATGAACTGCCGAAAACGGCGGTCGGCAAGACCTTCAAGCCCGCGCTCCGCAAGCTTGCGATCACGCGTGTGTATAACGAAGCGCTGGCGTCAGCCGGTCTGAATGCTAAAGTGACCGAAGTGATTGAAGACAAAAAACGCGGTCTGGTGGCCAAGCTGGTCAAAACCGGCGAAGTCGATGAAGCAGCGGTCCAGCAGTGTCTCGGGTCTCATACCAACCCGTGGGATTGGACATAAGGGCAGGGAGGGGCTCTGCCCCTCTGGCCTGCGGCCATTCACCCCGGGATATTTCGGGCACAAAGGCAGAGCAGCGCTGCGCTTCATTTTGACGCAAATACCTCCGCCGGAGGTGACGTCCGCAAAGCGGACCTTAAGAAATAAGCCCGCCGAATGGCGGGCTTTCGTTTTCGTATCAGTCGCGGGTGCCTGCGAAGCGTTGTTGCCAGTCTTCGCGTTCCTCATCCGTGATCTTGCGGAAGAGGTTTTCTGGCACCGCGAAGCTATGCCCTGCGCCGAGTGCGCTGAGGGCTGCCGCGATGTCGCTTGGCCACGCTTTGTCATCCGACTTCATCGCCTCCAGCATCGCGTCCGAAGCATCGGGGATAAACGGTGCCGACAGGATTGCGTAGACGCGGATCAGGTTCAGGCCGAAGCGGACCTGGGCGGCAGCAGCTTCGGGGTCTTCCTTGAAGGTCGACCACGGGGCCGCTTCTTGCAGGTATTCGTTGCCGATTACCCAGATCGCGCGCAGCTCGTTGGCGGCTTTGCGTACCTCAATCGCGTCCATGAAGCCCTCATAGGCTTTCAAGCGGTCGCTGATTTCCTTGATCGCGGCTTCTTCGCGTTCGCCGTAAGCACCGCCCGCAGGGACTTCTTCACCGAACTTGGAGCGGCAGAACTTGGTGATGCGGCTGACGAAATTGCCGAGGACGTCTGCGAGGTCCTTGTTCACCGACTGCTGGAAGTTTTCCCACGTAAACTCGCTGTCCGAGCTTTCCGGCGCGTGGCTCATCAGCCACCACCGCCAGTAGTCTGCGGGCAGGATTTCGAGCGCTTGGTCCATGAACACGCCGCGGCCGCGCGAGGTCGAGAACTGGCCGCCATCGTAGTTCAGGTAGTTGAACGATTTGATGTAGTCGACCAGCTTCCACGGCTCGCCCGAACCGAGGATGGTGCAGGGGAAGGACAGGGTGTGGAACGGCACGTTATCCTTGCCCATGAACTGGGTGTAGGTCACGTCATCGGCGCCTTTGTCGGTGCGCCACCAGCGTTCCCAGTCCTCGCCTTTGCCTGCATCGACCCATTCCTGGCTACAGGCAATGTATTCGATAGGAGCATCGAACCACACGTAGAAGACTTTGCCTTCCATCCCCGGCCAGTCTTCGCCGCCCTTCTTCACCGGCACGCCCCAGTCGAGGTCGCGGGTAATGCCGCGGTCCTGAAGGCCGTCGCCGTCGTGGAGCCATTTCTTGGCGATGGAGGTCGTCAGCACGGGCCAGTCGGTCTTGCTGTCGATCCAAGCGTCCAGCTGGTCCTTCATCTGCGACTGGCGCAGGTAGAGGTGCTTTGTTTCGCGCATTTCCAGATCGGTCGAGCCGGAGATGGTCGAGTGCGGGTTGATCAGGTCGACGGGGTCAAGCTGCTTGGTGCAGTTGTCGCACTGGTCGCCGCGCGCCGAGTCAAAACCGCAGTTGGGGCAGGTGCCTTCGATATAGCGGTCGGGCAGGTAGCGGCCATCGGCGTGGCTGTACATCTGCGTTTCGGACACTTCGCGGATCAGGTCCTTTTCGGCCAGCACGCCGGCGAAGTGCTGGGTCAGCGCCTTGTTCTGATCCGACGACGAGCGGCCGAAGTGGTCGAACGACAGGCGGAAGCCTTCGGCGATCTTGGCCTGAACTTCGTGCATTTCGGCGCAATATTCGGCGACGGGCTTGCCCGCTTTGGTAGCCGCCAGTTCGGCCGGGGTGCCGTGTTCGTCCGTAGCGCAGAGGAACAGGACTTCGTTGCCGCGACCACGCTGGTAGCGGGCAAAAAGGTCCGCCGGAAGCTGCGAGCCGACGAGGTTGCCGAGGTGCTTGATCCCGTTGATGTAGGGGATAGCCGAAGTAATGAGGTGCCGTGCCATAATATCGTCCTGTTCGGGGTTAGAAGCCTTTTAGACTCGACAGAACGCGGATGCCAGCACAGAGCGGCTTTCGCCGTTCGTTTGAGTGGGGTATGCAAAAGGTGGAGCAGACTAAAGAGGATCTTCGAAATGAAGACGTTCGTTTTTGCAGTTGCCGTTGCGCTGGTGGGGACCGTTGCGCAGGCACAGGATTTTTATGCAGGCGCGGTTTACGACCTTGTCCTTCCGCACTCGGGTGAGGACGCATCGCCCGTCGACCTGTTGGGCGGTGTGCGTTTTGGTGACGGTCAAGTGAGCTACGGCGCTGAGGCCGATCTGGGCCTGTCGGGCGACGCGGAGTATACGCCGATGCGCCTGCGCGGCATCGTTCGCAATGATATGGGTCGCTATGCGCTTTTGGGCAGCATTGGTTACACCAGCTACGATCTGGATGCTGGCGGCACGACCGACGGCTACAACTTCAGCCTGGGTGGCGATATCGAGATCACTCCGATGATCGACCTGCGGCTCGAAGTCATGCGGGATATGATGCCCGACTATTCGACCAACGTGACCAACGTGCGGATCGGGTCGGTCTACAATTTCTGAATGAAAACGGGGCGCCAGTGGCGCCCCGCTTTCGTTACTGGGCTGTGTAGCCGCCATCGACGAGGTGGTAACTGCCAGTGATGAAGCTGGCATCGTCCGACAGCAGGAAGCAGGTCAGATTGGCGACCTCCTCGGGCGTGCCCAGGCGCTTCATCGCGTGCTGGTTTGCCAGATAGTCCATGGTGTCCTGATCGAGGTTCGCATCGAGCAACGGAGTCTTGATAAAGCCTGGTCCGACCGCGTTGATGCGGATGCCTTTGTCGCCGTATTCGAGCGCCGAGGATTTGGTCAGGCCGAGCAGGGCGTGCTTCGTGGCGACATAAGCGCTGGAGCCAGCGATACCGACAGAGCCGAGGATCGAGGCCATGTTCACGATGGACCCGCCGCCTGCTTTTTGCATCGCGGGGATCGCGTAGCGCATTCCGTAGAAAACGCCGTGCAGGTTCACGTCGATGACCTTTTTCCAGCTATCGACCGGATATTCGCCGACGGGGGCGTTTGCGCCGCCGATGCCTGCGTTGTTGACCAGCAGATGCAGGCCGCCGCCGAAGTCCTCGGCTGCTTTGACCATCGCCTCAACCGAGGCGGCATCGCCGGTGTCGACTTTCGCCGCTTTGGCGTTTTCGCCGACTTCAGCGGCGATCTCTTCGGCATTTTCCATGCTGATGTCGGCCACGATGACCTTCGCACCATCGGCTGCGAGCTTTTTGACGATCGCTGCACCGATACCCGAGCCACCGCCGGTGACGATCGCAGTTTTTCCTTTGAAATCATAAGTCATTCTGAAAATTCCTGTCTTGGGAGTGACAGGATTTACCTAGGTGCTAACCCCGTTTCGGACCATGATCTGGATCATGTCCCTTGCACACAGCGCATGTTCGCACAGGACTGGAACACATTCGGGCACTTGCGCCTCGTGCCTGCGGGGTTAGGCTGCGCGCAAAGTTTAGCTGCAAGGAATTTCCCAATGAAAATGATCCCGCTTGGGAACACCGATGTCATGGTTTCGGACCTCTGCCTCGGTACGATGACCTATGGCACCCACACGCTCGACGATGATGCGCACCGCCAGATCGACATGAGCCTCGACGCCGGTATCAACTTCCTCGACGTGGCCGAGATGTATCCGGTCAATCCGGTGAAGAAAGAAACAGCCGGCATGTCCGAAGAAACGCTGGGCCGTTGGTTCAGCAAGACCGGTCGCCGCGAAGAGGTCGTGCTCGCCACCAAAATCTCCGGCGACAGCGCGATACTGCGTCCGGGTGGTTTCAGCAAGGCCAACATGCGCGAAGCAGTCGAGAATTCGCTGCGCCGTCTGGAGACCGATTACATCGACCTCTACCAGCTGCACTGGCCGAACCGTGGCAGCTACGCATTCCGCCAGAACTGGACCTTCGATCCGTCCAAGCAGGACAAGGAAGCCGAGTGGGCGAACATGATCGGCGTCATGGAAGCGGCCAAGGAACTGGTTGCCGAAGGCAAGATCCGCCACATGGGTCTGTCGAACGAAAGTGCGTGGGGCACGATGAAGTGGCTCGACGCGGCCGAGGAAACTGGCGGCCCGCGTATGGTGTCGATCCAGAACGAATACTCGCTGCTCTACCGCATGTTCGACACCGACATGGCCGAGGTTTCAGTCCACGAAGACGTCACGCTGCTGTCCTATTCACCGCTGGGCTGCGGTCTGCTGACGGGCAAGTACCAGAACGGCGCGCTGCCGGAAGGCTCGCGCATGTACATCAACGGTGATCTCGGCGGCCGCAAGACCGACCGCGTGTTCGATGCGACGCAGGCGTATCTCGATATCGCGGCAAAACACGGCCTCGATCCGGTGCAGATGTCGCTGGCGTGGCAGGCAACCCGTCCGTTCCCGATTTCGGCGATCTTCGGCGCGACCAATGTCGGTCAACTCGAAGTCATCCTCGCAGGTAAAGATCTGGTGCTGTCGCAGGATGTCATCGACGACATCGAAGCCGCCCACAAAGCGTGGCCGCTGCCGTACTAATCAAGCTCTCGACCGAGGCGCGCCACAGCGTGCGCCTCGTCATCATTCTTGAAGAACGGAATATCCTCGGGCGGGCCGTCATTGCCGATGGTCCGCTCGAGCTCCGCTAGCACCACCTCGGTGATGAATGGCAGGTCGAACTGACGCGCGTTCTCCAGCGGCACCCACTGCAAATGTCCCAGCTCGTCCTCCGCCCGCGAAAAATCGTCGGGGTCGGTGGCAAGCCGTTCGGCATCCGCCACAAAGAACCGCGCATCGAAGCGGCGGGGGCGGCCTTGGGGCGTCACGGCGCGGAAGAAATAGGTGAGGGCAGAAGCGTCGGGCAGATAGCCCGCCTTGGCAAAGCCGCGCCACCCTTGCGGTGCGTCCGGCCAATCGCCGCGCTGCCCTATGATGTGACCGGTTTCTTCCCAAAGCTCGCGGATCGCGGCGGCGGCGAGCGTGTGCGGGCTGGCGCTGCTCGCCTCCATCAGGCGCTTTTCACAAACCGGAGTCAGGGGGGCGGAAAATGACACCGTGCTGTCGTTGGGATCGACCGCACCGCCCGGGAAAACAAATTTCTTGGGCATGAATACCGCGCCTTCGCCCCGCTGCCCCATAAGCACCGAGGGTCGGGTATAACGGTCGCGCACGATGATAATCGTTGCGGCGTCGCGAATTGCGGTCTTGTCGATGGTCATTGCCCCTCCCGTTCAGGATGAGGCGCTGGCTCCGAAACCGTGCATGCGCTTGGCCCATTGGATCGCAACGATCAGGCCCTTCATCCTTGGCAAAAGGTAGAGTGAAAGCGCAACGCATCCAACCGTGAAAATCGTGGCCAGCACCAGCGGTTCAGGGCGGAATTTCTCGAAAACCCACAGGATCGTCGGGGCCATCAGGTGACCCACGATCAGGATGGTCAGATAGGCAGGGCCGTCATCCGCGCGGTGGTGCGACAGCTCTTCCTGACAGGACGGGCAGCGGTCGGTCACTTTGAGGTAGCCGGTAAACATATGTCCTTCACCGCAGTTGGGGCAACGGCGGCGCAGTCCGCGCAGAAGCGCGGGCTTCATGGGGCGTTCTTCCAGATCGGTCATGGCGGCGAGTGTCATCCGGTTCTCCTGCGATTCAACCCAAATGCTATTTCTTGGCTGCAAAATAAAGGGGGCAGACCGTCGCCGCGTCCGGATGTCGCAAACCTCCGCTGATTTGCGGGTGTGTGAAAAAAAATTCAGGTCAATGCGACGGAAGTCGTAGGGACCCCCGTTCTAAGGGCACCTTGGGAGTTGAGGCCCGGGGTTCAGACAACCTCGAAAGGGAACAAAATGAAGAACAAGATCGTAATCGCATCCGTCGTTGCCGCTCTGCTTGGCACTGCTGCCTTCGCTGCCGGCCCGAACGGTATGCGTGGTCACGCGCCAATGGACTTTGCGACGCTCGATGTGAACGGCGACGGATCGGTGACGCTCGAAGAGCTGGAGTCGATCCCCGCCACCAAGTTCGCCGAAGCGGACACCGATGGAGACGGTGTCCTGTCGCAGGCTGAACTCGAAGCCATGATTTCGGCGCAGATGGCCGAAATGGCGACCAACCGCGCCGCAATGATGCTGGAGCGGATGGATACTGACGGCGACGGTGTCCTGTCGGCTGAAGAAATGCAGCCCGCAGATGGACGCGGTCCCGCCGCCATGTTCGAGCGTGTGGACGCTGATGGCGACGGCGTTCTGACCGAAGAAGAGTTTGCAGCGGCTACCGAGCGCATGGGCGGTCACGGTGGCGATCGCGGCAAGGGCCACGGCCCGCGCGGTGATCACGGCGAGCGCGGTGAAGGTCATGGCCTCCGCGGTCAGGCCGATGTCGACACCGACACCGAAACCACTGAGTAACACCAATAGTCAATCGGCGGTGCTTGCGCCGCCGATTGCGCCGGAGCGTGAAGACGTTTAGCTCTGACGGACGATGGATATGGCCTTTGACCACTTTGCCGGTGCGCCCGATGAGGCACTTCTGGTCGCCTTCGCAAACGGCGATCAGACCGCTGCCCGTTTGCTGGCGACACGGCTCGCGCCGCGCGCGATAGGTCAGGCGTTCCGTTTGCTACACGACAGGGCCGAGGCCGAAGACGTCGTTCAGGAAGCGATGCTGCGACTTTGGCGGATCGCACCCGAGTGGCGACAGGGCGAAGCGCAGGTGTCGACGTGGCTCTACCGCGTTGTCGGCAACCTTTGCATCGACCGTCTGCGCAAACGCAAACGCTCGGTGGGCATAGACGAGATTGCGGAGCCGGCTGACGATACGCCGTCGGTTTCGGACCGGATGCAAGACAACGCTCGGCTGCAGGCGCTCTCTGACGCGCTGGCCGAAATGCCGGACAGGCAGGCGCAAGCTGTGTCGCTCAGGCATCTGGAAGGTCTCGGTAATCCTGAGATTGCCGAGATCATGGAAATTAGCGTCGAGGCTGTAGAAAGCCTCACGGCGCGAGGAAAACGGACGCTCGCCAAGATACTGGCGGGCCGTAAGGCGGAACTGGGGTTTGGCAATGACTGACAAACACGACCACTTGGATGATTTCGAACTGGACGCCCTTTTTGCGAGCGCGCGAAAGGCCGACCTCGAACCGTCGCCGGATTTTATGGCGCGGCTCTTCGACGATATCGACTTGGTGGCCGCCGAGGCCCCGCCTGCGGAAGAGCCTGCAGTGCGCGGAGGTCTTTTCGCGTCGATCTGGGACGCCGTCGGCGGCTGGATCGGGGCAAGCGGGCTTGCTGCCGCAACGGCGGCGGGGGTCTGGGTCGGTGTTGTTTCTCCGTCCTCGCTTGATAATGTGACGAGCGCGTTTTTTGGCGATAGCGTGTCTGTCTCGCTCTTTGCGAGTGACGATGTCTTGGGAGTCGATGGCTGAAAATGACCGAGAAACCTAAATCCCGTATGCGTCTGGGCCTGCGTATCCTGCTGATCGCATCGCTCGCGCTGAACCTGATGATTATCGGTCTGGTTGTCGGCGGTATCGCCAAGGGCAAGCCCCCGCGTTCGTTCGGTGGCGGCTACGATTTCAGCCTTGGCGCTGTCGGTGCCGCGCTGGACGAAGACGACCGCCGCGCGCTGCGCGATGACCTGCGCGGCCGTGAAGACCTGCGTCCGCCGCGCCGCGAAGAGTTGACCGCTATGCGTGATGCCTTCACCGCTGCCATTATTGCCGAACCTTTTGATCGTTCGGTGTTGGAGACGCTTTTTACCGAGCAGCGTGATCGTCAGTTCGAGGTCATGCAGGCGGGGCAGCAGGCGATGCTCGACCGGCTTGACCAGATGTCGTCGGACGAGCGCAAAGCCTTCGTCGAGCGCCTTAATCGCCGTGACTGGGGGCGAGGTGGACCAGGGCGCGACGATCACTAAACTCAGGCGGCCGTGACGAGGGTGACCTTGTTGCGGCCCATTGATTTGGAACGATAGAGCGCGTCATCGGCGCGCGACATGACGGTGGTAAAGTCCTTATCCGCTGTCGTTCCCATCGCCACCCCGATCGACATCGTGACCCGCGCTTCACGTCCGCAAGGAAGCATGATCGGCGTGTCCTCGATATGGTTCCGAACACGCTCTGCGGTGCGCTGTGCGTTGTGGATCGAAGTTTCGGGCATGGCGACGAGAAACTCCTCGCCCCCGATCCGCGCCACGAGGTCGAATGCACGGACGTTGCTGCGAATACAGTCGGCCACGGTGCGCAGGACCTCATCCCCGCCCACATGCCCGAAGGTGTCGTTCACCGTTTTAAAGTGATCGATATCCAGCATCATTAGCGCAAAATCCTGATCCTTCTGGTTCGCTCGTTCCGTCAGAGCGGTCAGGTAGGGCTGCGCATAGCGGCGATTGTAGAGCCCGGTGAGTTCGTCGGTGACAGCCGCCTCAAGCCCGGTGCGCACCGTATCACGCAGCTTCTTCATCCGTGCGACGCGCTTCAGGAGCGCTCTGGTCCGGATCGCAAGTTCAGCCATCAGCGAATCCCGCATCGCGACATCATCGGCACCTAGATCGAGCACCATCGCGGCAAGGTTGCTGGCATCGTGCGGCAGGATAACGAGCTGCGCGGCGTGACGGCTTTCGGGACGGCTGCGGAGGTCGGCTATCAGTTGGAAAAGCTGTCCGTCGTTGCTCATCCCGTCCGTATGACGGCTGTCGACAATGAAAAGATCGGGCCGTTCGGCATCTGAGCCCGCCTGATGGACCTGCTCGGGCGACAGCAATTTGACCTGAGTTCCCAGTGCTTGCGACATCGCGCGGGAAAGTCCGATGGTGGTTGGCGACGCCACGCCGACGACCGCGACCTTGTTGGGCAGGATCAGCGGTTCGGACACCTCGGCAAAGCCGAACGCTTGGCTGGTTTCATTGCGTAGACGGAGCTCGGCATCGGCTTCACTCGCCCGAAGCAGACTGCGGATGCGGGCATGAAGCAGCATGTCGGAGAGCGGGCGGGGGAGCACCTCGTCGACGCCAAGTTCCAGCGCCTTTAGTCGCAATTCGGGCGAGGAGATGTTGCCGATGCCGATGATCGGCACCTTCACGTTACCATCGCGGCCGATCCGCGAATTACAGAGCGCCTTTAGTCCGTTGCAGTCGCTCACATCGGCCAGCACGAGGTCAATCGGCACCTCGGACATGACGCGCCGCGCCTCGTTGATCGACGCGCAGGGATAAACGCTGTAATGGGCACAGCAGAGTTTGACCTTGAGAACGATGCGGTTCGTCGCCACGCTGTCGAGAATAAGAATCCGACCTGACATAAAGGTCTCCTAAGGTGCGTTTGAAGCACTCTCGGGCAAAAGAGTTAAGAAACAGTTTCCCGCAGACGGAGAATGGGAATGAAACGTGAACAGGGCGAAACGATTGCCTTGCAGGCGCTAGCTTGGCTGGCGAGCAACGAAGAGCTGATGCCGATATTTATGGGATCGACCGGCGTATCGGTCGATGATGTTAAAAATCAGGCGGGTCAGCCCGAATTTCTACTTTCGGTGCTGGAGTTTATCACGATGGACGACAAGTGGATCGTGGAGTGTTGCGACGCGCTGAACGTGCCCTACACGACTTTAATGGAAGCCCGCGCCGCACTGCCCGGCGGCCAACACATGCACTGGACCTGACCTATGCCGATCCAGGGAATCATCTTCGACAAAGACGGAACGCTCTACGATTTCAACGCGACGTGGGGCGCGTGGACGAAGAGCCTGCTGGAGCAGGAAGCCGAGGATGCGGCGCACCGCGCGGCGCTTGCTGATGTGCTTGGTTTCGATCTGGAGAGCGAGCGGTTCCGCAAGGACAGCATCGTGATCGCGTCGACGTCGGACGAGGTATCTCAGGTCCTGTTGCCGCTCATTCCAGAAGAAAAGCGCGACAACTTTATGGATCGCCTGAATGCGCTGGCTGCGGTCGCGCCGCAGGTGGAGTCTGTGCCTTTGTCAGACTTCTTGAGTGAACTCAAAGGCATGGGGCTGAAGGTCGGCGTCGCCACGAACGACGGCGAGAGTTCTGCGCTCGCGCATTTGGGTCGGTCGGGAGTTGCGGGCGATTTCGACTTCATTGCCGGATACGACAGCGGTTTCGGCGGCAAGCCGGAGGCCGGTCAGTTGCTCGCGTTCTGCGATCAGGTCGGCGTCGCGCCGCAGCATTGCGTGATGGTCGGCGACAGCACGCATGACCTCGAAGCAGGGCGCAAGGCTGGGATGAAGGTCGTTGCGGTGCTGACGGGTATCGCAGAGGAGCCTGAACTGGCGCCACATGCGGACGCTGTCCTGCCGTCAATTGGTGAACTGGCGGAGTGGGTGCGCGCTCAGGCCTGACCGATCAGGCGCAGAGTGAGATCGGTAGCACGGCGGGAACGGCTGTCGATTTCCTCGTCCTTAAGCAACGGAACCGAGCCAATAACGCGGCGGATTTGCAGGTCGCCAATCAGAAGATCGTAGTAGATCTCGGCCGCTTCTTCGGGCGCGCCGTCTTCGATAAAACGTCCGAAAATCTTGGTGAGGAGGGGGATGATCGACGCGCGGCCCGCGTCTGCCAACGTGCGCCCCAGCATCCCCGTATCATGCACGTCACCGGCCGCAGCGCGGTTCAGAACCACGGCGCGTTGGCCGGTGAGGGTGTTCAAAAGCTCAGGTCCGAAAGCCAGCAGGATGTCCCGTAGCGAGGCATCCTCGGTCAGCGCCGATTGCAACTGTTCGAGCGATGTTTCGGCGTTTCGCTCGACCATCGACAGGAACAGGCCCTGCTTGTTCCCGTACCATTTATAGAGCGTTTCGTTCGACGCCTTGGCCCGTTTCGCCACCTCGAGCATCGAAGTCGCCTTGTACCCCTTGAGCGCCAGCAACCCGTAAGCTGCCGTCTCGATCTGGATACGTCGTTCGGCCTGTTTTTCTTGGTGCATCATGTGCTCCTGCCCGCATTGCTCGAAGTGTAACGAGGTATACGGTTCGCCATCAAGAATACGGCGGGCAGGTCATACGAATGCCCCGTGACTAGCCTTTCAGACAGGCCGAAAGTGCCTTCGCCGTGTCCAGAATAATGGCAGTTGCCTGATGTTCGTCAGCGGGTAGCGCCGCACCGAGGGGATCGACCACGGCAAAGCGCACATCCTGACCTTCGGCTACGAGTTCGGCCCATCCAAGGTTCGTCTGGGTGTCGGTCAGAATGCAGGTCACGCCTTCCTCTGCAACGCGGTCCCGAAGGGCGGCAAGGTGCGCCGCGCCAGGGTTCGACGCATCGGAGAGAGCGATCATGTCGGTCGATGGCATGTCGAAAGCGGTTTCGAAATACTGGAAGCCATCGTGGGACACGACGTATTTTCCATCCTGCACGTCCGTGAGGAAGGCGATGGCTTCGATGTTTATGGCATCGACCTCGGCCACGAAAGCGTCAGCGTTTTTGCGATAGCTCTCGGCGTTTTCGGGGTCGGTCGCCGACAGGGTTTCGGCGACAATGCCTGCCCAAGCAATTAGCGCGCTCGGCGACAGCCATGCATGCGGATCGAGACTGCCGTGGTCGTGATGTTCGTCTTCTTCCTCATCATGGAATTCGCGCATTGGAAGCGGTTCCCAACCGTCGGCGTGTAGGAATTCAACACTCGTCGCGTTGGCAGCCAGCGACTCGATGGGCGCTTCGAGGAACGGCGTCAGTCCTTCGCCGATCCAGAACACGATGTCCGCATTGGTCAGCATCCGCGCCTCGGACGGGCGCATCGCATAGTCGTGCGGGCTAGCACCGGGCGGGAGGAGAACGCCGACATCCGCATTGTCGCCCGCAACGGCTTCGACCAGCGAACGCACGGGCGCGATATCGGTCACGATTGTCAGCGGATCGGCGCTGGCAGTGGTGGCGAGCAGGGCGAAAACGGCGGACATACGAATCATCATGGGCCTCTTGTGTTGCGGACAAGCGGTGCGTATAAAGGCAGTGTTATAGTATAACAAGCGTGCAAATGACAGAACAGATCAGCGGCTTCGTTCCGCACGACCATCACCATTGCATCACCTCGGCGCTGGACACAGCCGCCGATCAATGCCGTGAGCGCGGCGTGCAATTCACCCCCGTTCGCAAGCGTGTGCTGGAGATTTTGCTCGAAGCGCACACGGCGATGGGGGCTTACGATGTGCTCGCGCGTTTGGACTCCGAAGGGTTGGGCTCCAAACCGCCTGTGGCCTATCGCGCGCTGTCTTTTCTGGTGGAGCAGGGCTTTGCGCACCGGATCGAAAAGCTGAACGCCTTTGTTGCCTGTTCGCATCCCGCCGCCACGCACAGCCCCGCGTTCATGATCTGCCGCTCGTGCAACACGGTGGCCGAGGCCGACATGCCCGAGACGTTCGGCGCGCCTGCGCAGCAGACGGGCTTCACTATCGAAAAGACCGTGATCGAGGCCGAGGGCATCTGCCAGAACTGCAAGGACTCCGAATGAGCCTGATTTCCGCTCGCGGTCTGACGGTGCGCCACGGTGCGCAAACCGTCCTGCAAAACGTAGATTTCGATATCGACAGCGGCGAAATCGTCACCATCGTCGGCCCCAACGGGTCCGGCAAATCGACGTTGCTCAGGGCGCTGATCAACGCGGTGAAACCAGCGACGGGTTCGGTCAAACACAAGCACGGGCTGCGGATCGGCTATGTGCCGCAAAAGCTTCATGTCGATGCGACACTGCCGATGACCGTGCGCCGTTTCCTCGACCTGCCGCGCCGTGTGAGCGATGTGGAGGCCGAGGCCGCATTGGACCGCACTGGCGTGCCCGAGCTTATCAAGCGCCAGCTTGATGGCCTTTCGGGCGGTCAGTTGCAGCGTGTTCTTCTGGCGCGCGCTCTGCTGGGTGCGCCCGATATCCTGCTGCTGGACGAGGCAACACAGGGCCTCGACCAACCAGGCGAGGCCGCGTTCTACCGGCTGATTGAAGATGTCCGGAACCAGATGGGCTGCGCTATTTTGATGGTCAGCCACGAACTGCACGTCGTCATGAGCGCCTCCGACCGGGTCATTTGTCTGAACGGTCACGTCTGCTGCGAAGGCACGCCCGAGGTCGTTTCTGCCGCGCCCGCATATCGCCAGTTGTTCGGCACGGGGACGGGCGGCGCGCTGGCGCTTTACCGTCACGACCACGACCATTCGCACGACTGCGCGCATGATCACGACCATCACGAAGGGCACCATCACTGATGTTGGACGATTTCCTCATCCGCGCCATTCTGGCGGGCGTCGGTGCCTCGGTCGCGGCCAGCCTTCTGGGCTGTTTCGTCGTCTGGCGCCGCATGGCGTATTTCGGGGATGCAACCGCCCACGCGGCGATCCTTGGCGTAGCGCTGTCGCTGGCGTTCGGATTCTCGACCCTGATCGGCGTGAGCGCAGTGGCGCTGCTGATGGCTTTGTCGATCTTTGCGCTGACCAACCGCCAGATCGCTGTCGACACAATCCTCGGCGTTCTGGCGCACGGCGCTTTGGCGACCGGCCTTGTGGCGATTTCGCTGGTGCCGAGCGCGCGCATCAACCTTGAAAGCTACCTTTTCGGGGACGTGCTGATCGTCGGCAAAACCGACCTTGCGGTGATCTGGATCGGCGCTGCACTGGTCGCGCTGGTCATCTGGCGGCAGTGGTCGCGGATGCTGACCGCAACGCTTTCGCCCGAGCTGGCCTATGCTGCGGGCATCGACCCGAAACGCCAGCAGATCATCCTGACGCTGCTTCTTGCCGCTGTTGTCGCGGTGGCGATCAAGGTGATCGGAGCGCTGCTCATCACTGCGCTTTTGATCGTTCCCGCAGCGACCGCCCGCAACCTGTCCCGCACGCCCGAAGCGATGGCGTTCGCCTCCATCGGGTTCGGAGCGGCCAGCGCGGTTGGCGGGATCGGCTTGTCGTTCCAAGCCGACACGCCCGCCGGTCCGTCTATCGTCGTGGTCTCAGTCGTGTTCTTTGCGGCGGCGCTATTCGTGCGCCGCCTGCGGGGGCTTTAAGCGGCCTGCGAAGTGACGTGCTGGGCCAGCAGGTTCTCAGCGATCTGGACCGCGTTAAGGGCCGCGCCCTTCAGCAGTTGGTCGCCCGAAATGAACATCGCGATGGTCTGGCCCGTCGGGTCGATCAGGTCGGTGCGGATGCGGCCCACTAGGACGTCTTCGATACCGCTTGCCTCACAAGGCATCGGGAAGTGGTTGTTTTCAATGTCATCGACAACCCGCACGCCCGGCGCGCTCGACAGCTTGTCACGCACGGACTCCGGCGACACGAAACCGTCGAAACGCACCGACAGCGCGATGGAGTGAGCGCGGAGCACAGGCACGCGAACGCAGGTGATGCCGACGGGCAGACGGGGCAGGTCGAGGATGCGGCGCGTTTCGGCGATCACCTTGGTTTCCTCGCCATTATAGCCCGTTTCGGGGTCGATATCGGCGTTATGGCTAAAGAGGTTGAAGGCCATCGGGTGCGGCATGATCTGCTGCTCGAACGGCTCGTCGTTGACAGCGGCGGCAGTGGCCTGACGCAGTTCGTCCATCGCAGCGGCACCTGCACCAGATGCGCTCTGGTAGGTGACCATGTTCAAACGCGTGATGGCCCAGCATCGCAGCAGCGGTGCGAGAGCGGTCGTGGCGATCGCAGCAACGCAGTTGGGGTTGGCGATGATGCCTGCATGAGGTGCGATGGTGCCGCCGTTGGCTTCGGGCACGATCAGCGGAACGTTCGGGTCCATGCGAAAAGCGGAGGAATTGTCGACCACGACAGCGCCAGCCGCGACGGCGAGCGGGGCGTACTTGCGCGATACCGTGGCACCGGCGGAGAAGAACACGATGTTGCAGGCGTCAAAGCTACGCTCGGTCAATTCCTGAACCAGAACCTCGCTGCCACGGAAGGGCAGGCGCTGACCTGCAGAGCGGGCCGAAGCCAGCAGGCGCAGCTCACCGACTGGCACGTCGCGGTTTTCGAGGCAGTTGATAATTTCGATACCCACAGCGCCGGTCGCGCCGACAACGGCGATCACTGGCAAGGGCGGAATGGATTGCTGTACGTTCATGGGTCTCTCCGGCAGGCTGGCGGGAGGAGGACGGGGAACGCTGTGATTATCTTGCTTTCAACCCCGTCCGGCTCCGGCGGGGTTGGCTTCGCTTAGATCGTGACATCCGACCACGCGAAACGCACCCCCGCCGAAGCGGTGGTCATTTTGGTGGTCATGGTTTTGTTCATCAGGATCGTCATGGCGTTTGGTTAGCCGAAGAGCGGCGCGCAATGCAATTATTATTTTCGCACTGCGCGCGAGTTGGCTCAGACCTCGGTCCAGATGGTGACGGGGCCATCGTTGATCAGGGACACCTTCATGTCGGCACCGAAGCGACCGCAAGCGGTCGGGATGTCGAGCTTGGCAACCTCGTCCTTGAACATCTCGTAGAGGCGCTCGCCCTCAGCGGGGCGGGCGGCGGCGGAAAATCCGGGGCGGTTGCCGCGCGAGGTATCTGCGGACAGGGTGAACTGGCTGACGATGAGGGCGCTGCCGCCCACGTCGACGAGCGACTTATTCATCTTGCCGGCGTCATCCTGAAAAATCCGCATTTTCGAGAGCTTAGCAGCCAGTTTGGCGGGCAGCTCATCCGTGTCGCCCTCCATGGCGCAGACCAGAACGAGCATGCCGTGGCCGATCTCGCCGACCACTTCGCCGTCGATCTTTACGGATGCTTCGGAGACGCGCTGGACGAGTGCTCTCACAGCTCGTTGCTCCACGGCGGGTTCGCGCCCGCGCGGCTGACGGTGATCGCGGCGGAGCGGTTGCCGAGGCTCAATGCGGCCTTGATCGTGTCCTCGTCGAGCGACGCGATATCGTCTTTCGACAGCTTGCCAGCCGACTGGAGCGAGGCCAGAACGCCTGCGTTGAACGTGTCGCCAGCGCCGACGGTATCGACGACTTCGACCTTGTTGGCGGGCACGAAGACCACGTTCTCGGCGGTGATTCCGTAGGAGCCGTTCGCGCCTTCGGTGATGCAAACGAGCTTCGGACCCTTGGCGATGATCTTGCGGGCGTTCTCGATCAGATCGCCTTCGCCGACGAGCCAGTTCAGGTCTTCGTCCGACAGTTTGATGATGTCACATACTTCGGTCATGCGCTCGATACGGGCGCGGTAGGCCGCTTCGTCGCGGATGAAACCGGGGCGGATGTTCGGGTCCATCATGATGACGCGCTTGGGGGCTTCGCGCAGGCAGAGCGCCTCGTAGGTCGCGCCGCACGGCTCGACGGGCAGGGAGATGCCGCCAAAGAACATCGCGTCGGCGGTGACGTCGTTCGGGAGGTCCTCGATGGCGAGCAGACGGCCCGCGGTGCCTTCGTCGTAGAACGCGTAGGTCGCTTGGCCGTTGACCAGTTTGACGAACGCGACGGTCGACGGGCGGTCAGCCAGAACGACGTTCGAGATGTCCACCTTCGACGCCTTCAGCGTATCGGTCAGAACCTCGCCCATCATATCTTGGGCGATGCCCGAAAAGAAGCCGACCTGCGCGCCGAGACGGCCGAGCGCGATCGCGGTGTTGAAGACGGCGCCGCCTGCGTAGGGGGCATAACATGCCTCGCCTTCGGTCGAGGTGCGGGGCAGCATGTCGATAAGGGCTTCACCACAGCACAGGATCATTTTGGCCTCTTTCTGGTAGCGATAACGGTTTCGCCGTGGGTGCCGTGAAACGACCTGCCAGTCAAGCGTTACTGCATGTATTCCGCGTAGTAGGCGATTCCGCCGACGATCAGAGCAACAACGATGACCGCAAAGGCGATCTTGATCGCCGAGTACGGCCGCTCGCCTTTGACCTTGCCCGTCTGCCCGTTGACGACGAACCGATAGGACTTGCCCTTGTAGCGATAGGCCGCAAGCCAGATCGGCAGCAGGACGTGCTTGAACGTGATGTCGCTGTGCACGGTATCCATCGAACTGATGCGCTGATGGTCGCCGCCGATGTCACGTTCGATGTCGCGGCGGATCTGGCGCTCCATCACTTTCTTGGCGTTCTCGAAGCCCTCATCCAGCTGGATCTGGTAGCCCTCGGCGTTGAAACCGGCGAGGAAGTTCGGATCGTAAGGTTTGAGCGATTTCAGTTCCCAAGGCTCCAGCGCGTCAGTGTGCTTTCGCGGGAGGGAATTCGACGCGAGGATCAGAACGTCATCGAAGAAGCGCTTTACGCGGCCTGACGCGTGGGTCCAGCGGGTGTGGCGTTGCTGGTAGGTTTCGGTCTTACCGTTCACCGTGCGCGTTTCGGTGGTATAGTAATCGTCGCCGCGCTGGCCCGAATATTTGGTGCGCGTGTCGGCGTCGTAGGTCCAGAACGGCACGTAGACGCCGTTCATCTTGCGGCCTTTACGGGCATATTCGGTCAGGCCACTCGGCGCGAACCAGAGGCGCCCCATCCACTTGTTCATTGCTGCATGCGCCTGAGGCTCGTCCAGCAGGAACGGCAACAGACCTTGCGGCTTGATCTGACGATGCAAGCCTGTGTCGGTCACGACGGGCGTTGCGCAGAACGGGCAGGTGGTCGCGTGATCCTTTTCGTGGATTTCGATCTGCGCACCGCAGTTGGGGCAGGGGCTAATCCGCACTTCCTCGATCTCGTGCGGCAGGAGGTTTTCACTCAGCGCTGCTTCGAAATCGAGCTCGCGGATCGGCTCGGCGTATTTCTCGATGCCCTTTTCGACGACCTCGGTGTGGCCGCAGAAGTCACAGATCAGACGGTTCTGGCCCGGATCGAAACGCATGTCTGCGCCGCAGCTCGGGCAAGGGAAGCGGTGTTGTTCTTCGACCATCTGATCGCTCCGTTATGCGCGGATGTTCTTTTCGTCTCAGACTGCGGGGGGCGGAGGCGGCGGAGGCGGTGCTACGGTGAACAGCTGCGCAAGTTCTGCGATCTCGCCTGCCTTGGTCCAGCCTGACATGCCCGCCGACCACACGAGCGTTTCGCGGGTCAACTGTCCACCGCCAGCCATACGGCCAAGGTCGGCGCGGCTAAACGGGCCGGTGGTCGCGCCGTTTTCTGCGATGTGCCACACGGTTTCCACCGGCGGCGGGGGCGGTGCTGCGGGGGCGGCGGCTTGCGGCTGTTGCTGACCGCCCATCGGACCCCAAGGCCCCATGTTCATGCCCATCGCCATACCCATGCCGGCGCCCATACCCTGACCCATCGCGTTGCCAGCGGCAGAGTTCGGGTTGTTCATCGCCTCGGCCGCGCGCCACTTCATGTGGTCGTCGAGGTTGCCAGCGATGCCGCGCGAGGTGCGGGCGTCGAGCGCTTTTTCCACATCCTCGGGGAGGCTGATGTTCTCGATATAGAATTCGGGGATCGACAGGCCGTATTGCGCAATCGTCGGCGCGATGGCATTCGCCACCAGATCGCCGACGTCCTTGGTGTTCGCAGCCATGTCGAGCACGGGAATTTCGCTCGACGCGATGGCGCGGCTGAATTCCTGAACGATCACGTTGCGGATCTGGAAGCTGATCTCGTCTGAGGTGAACTCGCCATCAGTGCCGACGATTTCGCGCAGGAACAGGCCCGGATCGGCGACCTTGATCGCGTAGGTGCCAAAGGCACGGATGCGGACGGGACCGAACTCCGGATCGCGCATCATGATGGGGTTCTTGGTACCCCATTTCTGATCGCCGAAGCGGGTGGTGTTGACGAAGTAGATCTCGCTTTTGAACGGCGACTTGAACCCGTGGTCCCAGTGCTGGAGCGAGGTCATCACCGGCATGTTGTTGGTTTCCAGCTGGTAAAGGCCCGGCTGGAAAATGTCGGCAAGCTGCCCTTCGTGCACGAAAATCGCGGCCTGACCTTCGCGGACCGTCAGCTTGGCACCGTACTTGATTTCGTGGCCGTAGCGCTCGAAGCGGTAGACCATCGTATCGCGGGTGTCGTCGGTCCACTCGATGACGTCAATGAATTGACCGGACAGAAAATCCAGAATGCCCATACCAAAGGCTCCTCTTGCTCAGGTCGCGTTACCAGTAAGCTCACTCGCTATCCGGCGGACGATCGGGCCTGCCTCGTCGGCGGTCATGCCAACCCTCAGGCGTGAATCGTACAGTATCCGAAGTAGCATTTCATCGTATCCTGTTAGTAACGCGAACTCTTCATCGTCGTTAAAAATAGACGGACGGGCACGCGGACTATCATTCGTGAGCCCCATGCCTTGGGCGAGCTCTTCGTGAACGCAGGCCTGCTTCATCAGCGTCGGGTGTTCCGCGCGGATGATGGCGAGGGCCTTGTTGTAGGTGACGCCGTCCGGCTTGAACGTGCTGATGACGAGGCAAAGCTGTTCGCGCGGCAGGTTCAGCGCGTAATCGAGCGAGGACTGTTCAATACCCGGAATCAGTTCGCGGATGCGATCCGCAGCGCCTTTGCGGTCGTCCTCATCAAGGAACAGGACGTGGAAATTCGGGCGGCTATTGGTCATGGTGATCGGCACGCCCGACAGGGATGACAGGCGGCGGGTGTAATCGTTCACCATGGCGTAGTCGGTGTACTGGTCTTCCGTCGCGACATTGGCGCCGAATTCGACCGCCATGCGGATCGGGTTTTCCCAGCGGCGGAGCGAGGCTGCTGTCGCCTCGGCCCGCAGGGTGGTGCCGTCGCTGGTGTACTCGTCGTGGAGCGCCACGTCGATGAAGCCGGTCGCCAGCTGCGTATCGGTGAACGGCGTGTCCACGCTGCCGCCGTCCGTGCGCATCAGATGCTGGT
This sequence comes from Marivivens aquimaris, assembly GCF_015220045.1. Lineage (NCBI taxonomy): Bacteria > Pseudomonadati > Pseudomonadota > Alphaproteobacteria > Rhodobacterales > Paracoccaceae > Marivivens > Marivivens aquimaris. The sequence goes on from NZ_JADBGB010000001.1 coordinate 463,252, forward strand.
TTACCAGATCGTTTTGCAGACGGCGGTAGTAGGTCGCCAGCTGGCTGCTGGCGGTCGACGCGGGGCGGGTGCTGATCGACACTGGCTGAGCGGGGGCGGTGACCTCCGGACTCCGTGCCACGGCGGCACGCGGTACGGCCACGCTGTCGGGGGACAGGTTCGTACAGCTCGATAGCAGTGTGGTGAGAAGTACTGCTGCGAGTCCGGTGGTTCTATTCATCAGGCGCCCGTCGAAGTTCCTACGTTTGCCCTGCTACCATCGGCCTTCGACTTCGCGGATGCTAGTGCCGATTTCAATTCGAGTTCCATCTTTTGCAAATCTGCCTCAGCGGCGGCACGTTTCCGCTTGCCTTCGTCGGCAATGCTGAGGCTCTCGTCGATGGTCGCGATCAGCGTCGCGTTGGCCAGTTTCACCGCTTCGATATCGAAGACGCCGCGCTCCATCTCGGTGCGGATGGTCGCGTTCGCCTGCTGGAGTTTTTTGGCGTTCGAGGTCAGCAGTTCGTTCGTCAGGTCAGTCGCCTCGCGCACGGCGCTGGCGGCTTCGGCGGACCGCTGGATGGTCACAGCCTGCGCCAGTTGGGTTTCCCAAAGCGGCACGGTGTTGACGAGCGTCGAGTTGATCTTGGTCACAAGGGACTTGTCGTTCTCTTGCGCAAGACGGATCGACGGCAGCGACTGCATCGTCACCTGACGGGTCAGTTTCAGGTCATGCACACGGCGTTCGAGGTCATCGCGGGCCGCACGCAGATCGCGAAGCTCCTGCGCCACCATCACACCGTTTTCTTCTGATGCGGCCTGCACTTCGGCGTCCTTGGCGGGGATGATAGTGCTGTCCAGTTCGGCCAGTTTCGCTTCGCCTGCCGCGATGTAGAGCGCCAGTTCGTCGTAGAATTCGAGCGTCTTGATATATAGCTGGTCGAGGCTTTCGATGTCCTTGATCAGCTCGTGCTCATGACGGAGCAGATCATCCGTGATGCGGTCGATCTGGGCCTGCACTTCTTCGTATTTCGCGACGAACTTGGCCATCGGCTTGGCCTTGCCCATGAGGCGTTCCCAGAACGATGGCTTGCGATTGGGGTCGAGTTCGCTGACCGAAAATCCGCGGATGGTGGCCACGATTTCGCGCAGCGAATTGCCTGCGGGGCCGACTTCCTGATTTTTGACGCCGCTCAGCATGGCTTGGGAAATCTGCTGAAGCTCGGCCTGCGCGCGGCTACCGAACCGCACGATGGAGTTGGTGTCGGTGATGTCGATTTCGGCCATTCGGCGCGAGATTTCATCACTCGTCGGCTGGTCCGCCTGATCAAGCGAGACGGTGACGGCATTGGGCTCAGGCAGGACGGCGGCTGTCACTTTTTGCACTTCGGCCAAGGTGGCTTCGGCCTTTGCGCGGACGTTCTCGGACATCGTATTCTCCTGTTAATCGGGCCTGACGCCCTCGCGTTGTAATCGGTCGCGCAAGACCTTGATCTCAATATCCATGTCGAGGCGGTTGTTCTCGCGCAGCTTGCCGGTCATGGCAGAAAAATTGGTTTGCAGGTCCGAGAGTAGCGCCTCGTATTCGGCGCGTGAATTCTCGTCATGGGTCTTGCCGTAGTGTTCGGCAAATTTCAGCGACGCATCGCGGGCACCCATCAGATAGACGCCGAGGTACTTGCGCGCGCCCGTCAGATCGCGCGGATCGCTTTGCACGGTGTCGATCATCCGCTGCGCTTCAAGCTGGAACGCAGCCACCCGCCCGTCGAGGCGGCGGTCGCCCAGCGTTTCGATCGAATTGCGCATATCTGCGAGATATATTTCGGCTTCATCCACGACGCGGCTTACGCGGCTGGCTTGGAAATCATCCACGCCTTCGGTGCGCTTGTCCTTCAGCGGATCGATCCCGAACGCGGCAAGGTGCAGGGCAGTCCCCGCAATTCCAAAGATCGCCGCAGCCACCGAAGGGGAGCCGTGGCTCAGCGCCGCGCCTGCGATGCCGACGCCTGTCAGAACACCGGCAAGGATCTTGCGCGGCAGAGCAGGGCGTTTCGCGATGGCGCGGGCGTTATAGGCCGCTTCGGCGCGCAGGCCGTCGCGGAGCAACCACGCGCCAAGGCCCAAAATGGCAGCAGCAGGCAGCCCGAATGCCAGTGCAGTTGCACCGCCTTTGACCGAAAAGAACGCGAGCAAGCCCGCAGGCACGAACATCACATTGGAGCGTGCGCCAGCAGGATCGACCTTGCGGTTTTCAAATGGACTGACGGTATCGCGGGATTGCGGGTCGGGGCTGTATTTGCCGCCATAACGCTGCGCCATCACATGCCTCCGACGACACCGACGACGGTGCCGAAGAGCAGAAAAATAAGCAGGCCGTAAGCAATATGGCGAACGGGATCAGGCATCCGGTCCCTCGTTATAAAGTGTCAAACCGCATGTAAGCGCTTGGCACCGCCAAACAAGGCAAAGGCATGGAAATGCTGCCTGCGCGCGCCCATCGCTATAATCAGGATGGGCCGCACTGGATCGTCTGGCAAGTCTTACCGAGGCTTTTTCGGCGTGAACTTGCGTGGACCTTTGGAAGGGCCCGCATCATCGCGCGACGCGAAAAGTTTGCGGTCCGGTGCCTTGCTGCCGAAGGTCTTGCCACCACTGGGCTTGCCGTCAGTCGGCTTGTTGCCGAAAGTCTTACCGCCTGCGGGGCGTCCGTCAGTCGGTTTGGTGCCGAAAGTCTTACCGCCAGTTGGCTTCCCGCCGGACTTCGCCGACGATTTGCCGCCGACAGTTCGGCCGCCAGCGATCCGGCCCTTGGGGTGGGCGTCTTCGTTGCGGCGGGTGCGGACGGGCTTTTTCTTGGGCTCTTCGAGGGGCTGCATATCGCCGTCGAGGCCAAGCTGGTCACGCAGGACGCGGCGCTTGATCTCTTCGACCTCGCCAGCCTTGAGGTTGCCGATCTGGAACGGGCCGTAGGAGACGCGGATCAGGCGGTTCACCACGGCGCCGATGGCTTCCATCGCGCGGCGAATTTCGCGGTTCTTACCTTCACGGATCGAAATGGTCAGCCACGCATTCGCGCCCTGCTGACGGTCGAATTGCACCTGCATCGGCTGATATTTGACGCCTTCGACGTCGATACCCGCGCGCAGACGGTCGAGGTCCAGCTTGCTCGCCTCGCCCTTGACGCGGACGCGGTAGCGGCGGAGCCAGCCTGTCGACGGTAGTTCAAGACGACGCTTCAACTCGCCATCGTTGGTGAGCAGCAGCAGGCCTTCGGAATTGAGGTCGAGGCGGCCAATGCTCATCACGCGCGGCATGTCTTCGGGCAGAGCCGAGAAGACCGTCGGGCGATCTTTTTCATCGCGTTCGGTGGTCACGAGACCGGAGGGCTTGTGATACAGCCAAAGGCGCGCGGGTTCCGCAGCAGCCATCGGCACGTCATCGATCATCACGCGGTCTTTGTCGGTCACGTTGAGAGCGGGACTCTCGATGACCTTGCCATTCACCTTCACGCGGCCTTCCGCAATCATGCGTTCGGCTTCGCGGCGCGAGGCGACGCCTGCGCGGGACAGAACTTTGGCGATGCGGTCGCCTTCCGGGGTCTCGTTGCTCATGCCGCCCATTAGACCACTCCGGCGTCGCAGTTCAATGTCCCGCGCAGGTTTTGCGCAATTTACCTTACCGTCAGGCCAAGCTGGGCAGCCAGAGCACAATCGACGGGAAGGCGACGAGCAAGGCGATAGTGATGCCGTCCGCGACGAAGAAAGGCGTCACGCCGCGGAACACGTCCTGCACGGAAAGGTCATCTCGCACACCGGCCACGACGAAGCAGTTCAGGCCAATGGGCGGGGTAATCAGACAGAACTCCGCCATTTTCACCACGAGGATGCCGAACCAGATCGCGCACATCGGACCCGACATGCCAAAGGTGCTGTCCGCTGCGGATACCATCTCTCCGCCGTTCAGCGCCATCACGGCGGGATAAACGACGGGCAGGGTCAGGAGCATCATGCCGATGGCGTCCATGAACATGCCCAGCACCGCGTAGGCCAACAGGATGCAGACAAGGATCAGCATCGGGGACATTTCCAGCGAGGTCAGCCAGTCCGAAAACGCGCCCGGCAGGTCGGCGAAGCCGAGGAAGCGCACGTAGATCAGCACGCCCCAGATGATAGTGAAGATCATCACCGCGAGCTTTGCGGTCTCCAGCAGCGCGCCTTTGAACTCACCCCAGCGCATGCCGTTGTAGAGCGCCATGAGGAACACCACGAACGCACCGATCGCGCCGCCTTCGGTCGGGGTGCCCCAAGCCTCTCCGCCGAAGGGGTTGTAGACGAAAAGCACGATGGTCAGGACGACGATCAGGATCGGCGCGGCGGGAGGCAGGGCGGCAAAGCGCTCCTTCCACGTAAAGCCGCCAACCGAGGGGCCGAAGCCTTTGATCGTCATGGCCATGCCGATGATCAGCAGCGCATAGACGATGGCCGAGAAGACACCAGGGATGAAGCCGGCCAGCAGCAGCTTGCCCACGTCCTGCTCCACGATGATGGCGTAGATCACAAGGATTGCGGAGGGCGGGATCAGCGATGCCAGCGTGCCGCCTGCCGCCACGACGCCTGCCGCGAAGCGTTTGTTGTAGCCGACCTCCAGCATTTCGGGGATCGCGATGCGGGCAAAAACGGCGGAGGTCGCGATGGACGCGCCGGATACAGCGGCAAAGCCTGCGGTCGCAAAGACCGTTGCCACCGCCATGCCGCCCGGCACCCACGCGATCCAGCGTTTCGCGGCGGTAAATAGCGCCTTAGTCAGGCCCGCGTAGTAGGCGAGGTAGCCGATGAGGATGAACGTCGGGATGAGGCTGAGCGCTTGGCTCGCGACCTTCGAGTGCGGCACCTGACCGCCGGTTTTCACGGCGACCTCCAAGGCCCACATGAACTGCGCGGGGTCGTAGCCTTTCTTCGCCCAGAAAATCCAGATCAGTCCGGTCAGACCTGCGAGGCCCGCCGCGAAGGCGACACGCATCCCGAGGACGACCATGACCAGAAGTCCGGCAGAAACGACGAGACCGATTTCAATACTTTCCATGTCCGGTCTCCTTAGTCGTGACCAGAGACCTGTTCGGCCTCTTGTGCAGCTTGGGTTGCGACATCGACCGGCAGCGGCACGGCCACCGGCTCGGTTTCGCCCGTGATGATCGCCTTGGTGTAGGACACGAGTTGCAGCACGAGCCGCACGCACAGCACCGAAAACGCGACAGGCGCGAGCAGTTTGGCAGGCCAGATTGGCAGGCCGATGTCCATCGTACTGTCACGGCTCCAGAGCGGCATCGACATGTCAAAGCTGCGCTGGAAGTGCGCGTAGGAGCCCCAGACCAGCAGCACCATGAGGACAAGGATCGCAAACGTGGTGATCCACTCGGCGATAAATAGCGGGCGGCCCGAGAGCCTGCCGACCAGCATATCCATGCGGATGTGGCCGCCATCGCGCTGCGTGAACGAGATGCCCATGAAAGCGATCAGCGGCATCGCCTGTTGGATCCAGTCCACATATCCGGGTAGCGGGTCGTTGAAGAAATTACGCGACGAGACCGAAAACACCGCTAGCAGCATCAGGCCGAACACGGTTAGGCCACTAACGAGCGCGAGCAGTTTTTCGAGTTTGTAGAAGTTCCGGTCCAGACGGCTGAGTGTGCTGTCGTCTTCCAGAACCGAAGCAGATCCGGCCATGGCGCGGTCCTTTCCATAGGCTGAACCCCGCGCCGCGAATGGCGGCACGGGGAAAGCTGCGTTCGTGAGTGGGTTACTGCCCTTCGGCTACCATTCCCGAAACGAGGTCGTAGAGTTCCTGCGCAGGCAGACCGCGTGCGTTGTTCTCTTCGATCCATGCGTCGGCAGCCGGTCCGGCAGCAGCTTCGCGGAACGCCGCGATCTCGTCATCGGAGAAGGAAACCTGTTCGATGCCCTTTTCTTCGAGCAGCGGCCACCACTTGGCCATGGTCTCGTTCTCATAATACTCGATGTAGTAATCGAGTGCCTCTTCGACCGAACCGTCAAGCGCCGCGCGCTCGTCGTCGGTCAGTGCCTCATAGGCGTCGATATTCACGATCACGGGGCAGTTCACCGCGCCAGGGTTGAGGTTGCTGGTCCACCACGTCGCGTTCTCGATCGTACCGAACGACATGTGGGCGTGCGGCGCGAAGGAAGCCGCGCGGATCACGCCGCTGTCCATGGCCTGACGCACTTCGGTCGCCGACATGGAGGTCGGAACAGCGCCGACAGCGGCCAGAGCCGCACCGATACCGCCCGTGGCACGAACGGTCAGGCCGTCGAAGTCCGCGATGCTCGACGGGACATCACCGACGCCTGCAAGGTTGTACTGCGGCAGGGGCGAGGGCATGAGCAGCTTGGCGTTCCAACGTGCAAGGTCGGCAGCAACCGCAGGGTGCTCGTAGACGGCCATCGAGATATCGCGCTCTTGCTCAAGCGACGAAATGCCGAGGAACGGCAGTTCCATTACGGTGATCGACGGGTTTTTGTCGGGGTGGTAGCCCGCGCAGAACTGCGCCATCTCGAACGCACCGATTTCGATGCCGTCGAGGTTCTCGGTGTTCTTTGACAGACCGCCGTAGGAGATGTTCATGGTGAACTCGCCGCCGGTTTTTTCCGAAACGAGTTCGGCCAGTTTCTCGACGTGTTCGGTGAACGCGCGGCGCTTACCCCAGAGCGAGACATTCCATTCGGTGGCCATGCCTTCGGACGCGAAAGCAACGGCGAGCGCCGCGATGGCACCGCGGGTCAGAAATTTGTTCATGATCTCCTCCCAGAGATTTTTGTTTCCTCGGGAGTAGTCTGCTCTTTTTTTCGTGATCACCCTATGAGGGATTTCGCCCATTGATCGGACGCTGCCCTGCGGATTTCCGCAGAGCTACAGAAGCTCGCCCTTGTTTAGGCCGAGCTTCACGATTTTCTCGTTGAGAGTACGCCTGCCGATACCGAGCGCCTCTGCCGCGGCGTCCATCCGCCCCTTGTGGGCTTTGATGGCTTTGCCGATCAGCTCGCGTTCGAATGCGGCGACCGCTTCGCGCAGGGTTTCGGGCACATCGTCCAGTTGGTCGGTGCGCAGCGCCTCAGCGATGGAGCCGCTCCCGCGCCGTGCCAGCAGGATGCGCCTCTCGCAGACGTTGCGCAGTTCCCGCACATTACCGGGCCAATCGTGGGCCAGCAGGGCGGCGGTGTCCTCGTTCGATAGGACTTGGCGGTCGATCTCGTAGACGCTCGCGAATTCATCAAGGAAGTGCGCGGCCAGCAGCATGACATCGTCGCGGCGGTTCCGAAGGGCGGGGATGGTGAGCACAACGGTGTTCAGGCGGAACAGAAGGTCCTGCCGCAGCCGCCCATCGCTCACCGCCTGCTCGACGTCCTCGTTCGTGGCCGACAGGAACCGCAGATTGACCGGAACGGGTTCGGTGCTGCCGATGGGGAGCACCTGTTTATCCTCGATAATCCGAAGCAGCTTGGCTTGCACGGCCAGAGGCGCGGAGCAAATCTCATCAAGGAACAGCGTGCCACCCGACGCCGCCAGCAAACGACCGTCGCTTTCGCCATATTTGCCGAACATCTCGACTTCAAAAGTGTCTGGCGACAGCGCCGCGCAGTTCAGCGCAAGGAATGGCGCGGCAGGATCGGGGCCAAGGTCGTGGAGCGCGCGGGCCACAAGCTCCTTGCCCGTGCCCGTTTCGCCCTGCACCATGATCGGCGTGTCGAGCGTGGCAAAGTCGATGATGTCGGCGCGCAGGTTTCGCACGGCCACAGTCTGTCCGAGGAGCAGGCGGTCAAGACCCGAAAGCTGGATCAGCCGCGCTTGCAAGCGCTCGTTGGTCTTCTGCATCCTGTTCTGCTCTGCCGCGTGGCGCAGAATGGTCAGCAAGCGGCGCGGCTCGTAGGGCTTTTCGACAAAACTGTAAGCGCCGCTCTGCATCGCATTGACCGCCATCGGGATGTCGCCGTGAGCAGAGATCAGAACCACAGGCGGCGAGGTGGATTTGTCGAGCGAGGCCAGCAGTTCGGTCCCCGTCATCCCCGGCATGCGGACGTCCGACAGGATGACATCGGGCAAGAAGCCCGCCGCCAGCTCTTGAGTTTTCTCGGCGCGAGCCAAGGCGCTGACCTCCCAGTCTGCGGCCTCCAGCAGCTCGACCAGCGACAGGCGCATGGCTTTGTCGTCGTCCACCACGATGATGCGGAAGGGATGGCCGGAGATCATGCGTCACCTCGTTCGTTCGCAGTCGGGGCTGGGAAGGTCACACGGAAAAGCGCGCCGCCGTCTTCGATATTCGACGCCTGCATGGTGCCTTCGTGATCTTTGACGATGCTGGAGGAAATCGCGAGGCCGAGGCCCATGCCGCGCCCGCTTTCGCGGGTGGTTACGAACGGCTCCTGAAGGTCTGCGAGGGTCGCGTCACCAAGGCCGTGCCCGTTGTCCTGCACCTCGAACCAAGGGGTCGGGTCGCTGCCGATGCGGATGATAACGGTCGGCTCGTCGGTATCCTCAACCGCATCGATAGCGTTGCGCAACACGTTGGTGATGACCTGCTCGACGTGCAGTTTGCTGCCGCGGATCAGGACGGGACCATCGGGGCGGTCGAAGGTGATCGCCGTGCCTGTGCTGTCGATATTCGGCGCGACCAAGGAAAGCGACGCATCCATCGCGGCAACGAGGTCGAATTCCGCGAAATCATCGGTGTCGGAGCGGGCGAAGAATTTGAGTTGCCGCGTGATGCCTTCCATCCGGTCGATCAGACCGCCGATACTGGCTGTGAGGCGGTTCGGCCCGCTTGGCCCAAGCTCTGCTGCAGCAACATGGTTGCGCATCGCGGCGATGGGCTGGCCAAGTTCGTGGGTGACAGAGGCCGCGAGGCGACCCAGCGCGGCCAAACGGCTGGCGCGCTCCAGTTCGCTCTGGGTACGGCTCAAACGTCGCTCTGCCGTTCTGCGATCAACGATCTCCTGCGCGAGGCGTTCGTTTGCGAGGCGGAGCTTGGCCTCCTCTTCCTCGGAACGCCTCAGTGCCGTCCCGATGCGCCGCGTGCGCTGAATCTGGAAGGCAATCAGGATCGAGCCGAGGATGATCACTACAGCCGCAGCCGTCAGCCACGCGAGGGCAGAGGAGCGTTCATCCGCCATGAAGTAGTGAATTTGCCAGTTATGCGGCGCCGCGTTGGCGCTGAGATGCAGCCAATCGCGCCCCGAAAGTTTTGCCGTGTTGTCCGAGAGTGACCAGCCGAGCGGCTCCAGCTGCTGATTAGGGAACTGACGGGAAAACAGGATCACATTCCGCTGCGATGCGCTGAGCGGTTCGGTCGTGCGGTAGAGGTAGTCGCGGTTGGAGGCGAGCAGGATGACACCGTCCTCATTGGCCATGAAAACCGTCTCGCCAGAACTGCGCCAGCTTTCCTCAAGCGCGCCAAAGTTGATCTTGATCACGACCACGCCAAGTACGCGGCCCCCTGTGGCAAGGACCGGATCGGCAATGAAATACCCCGGCTGGCCGGTCGTCGCGCCGATGGCGTAGAACCGGCCCTGTTTGCCCGCGAGCGCGTCCTGAAAGTAGGGGCGGAACGAATAGTCCTCGCCGATGAAGCTCGACGGTAGGGCGTGGTTCGACGCGGCGATGGTTAGGCCCTGCGGATTGATCAGGTAGATCGCATCAAGGCCCGATTGATCGGCGAAGTCCTCGAACCGGCTATCGACGATGGTCGTGTTGCCGTTGAGGAGGCTGCTGACGACAAATGGGTCCTTGGCGAGAATGTGGGTCAGGTGGGAAAACCGGTCAAGTTCGGCATTCACCGACGCGCGGTAGAGCGACAGGCGGCCGCGGGCTTTCTCAAGCTCCTGACCTTGGAAATATTGATGCGCCACGAGGGCTGCCCCCAGCGAGACGAGCCCGATGAAAACCAGTGACAGGATGACCGAAAGGTAGCGCATAGACGGAGTTGTGGTCCGAAAGGACCGTTCTGGGCAAGGGCTATCGGGTTGGGCGGTCGCGGGAGGGGCGCTGCCCCTCTGGCCTGCGGCCATTCACCCCGAGGTATTTTCGTCAGAATGAAGCGGTTGGCGGAGCGCCTCGGCCAGGAAGTCGTAGACGAAGCGTAGGCGGCGGTTCTGGTAGATCTCGCGGTGCGCGACCAGCCAGATCGGATAGCTGATGGGGCGCATGGCGGGAAGGGCTTCGGTGACTTTGGGCTCTGCATTGCCGATCTGTTCGTCGATGAAGCCGATGCCAAGCCCCTGTTTGACGTGTTCCCACATGACGAGGAAGTTGTCGGCGATGATGGGGAAATTCGCTTCGGTCAGGTCGAAGCCGAAACTGGCGAGGGAACGCGCGATCATGGCCGGATCATCGGGAGCGATGAAGCTGGCGCGAGAGAGGTCGGCTTGGGTTTCGGGATTACCGATCGAGCGCAGGTAATCCGGCGTTGCGTAGAGGCGGGCGCAGGTGTCGCGGAGTTTGCGGGCAACGAGGTTTGGCTCTTCGGGACGGAAGTTGCGCAGGGCGATGTCGGCTTCGCGGCGGAGGAGGTCCGAGGCGGAGTTCGAGACAACGAGACGGATAGTGATGCGAGGCTCGGCGGCGCGGAGCTGAGCTACGATCCGCGGCATGATCAGGGCGCCGTAGACATCCGAGCAGGCGATGAGGACCTCGCCCTCCATCGCTTCGTTCTGGCTGACGGCGGAGAGCGAGAGGCGGCTGGCAGCTTCGCCCATCTGGCGGGCCGCGTCCATGAGTTCATGTCCCGCAGGCGTCAGGCGCAGGCCGCGACCAATGCGTTCGAAGAGCATCACGCCGAGTTCCTGCTCGAGCGCGTCGACTTGTCTGCCGAGGGTGGGTTGGGTCAGGCCGAGGGCGCGGGCGGCGGCGGACAGCGAGCCTTCCTCTGCGGTGACGAGGAAAGCGCGGGCGCGGTTCCAGTCGAAGTTGATCGATCTCCAATCCATGCAAATTCGTATATCACTCAGGCAAATTCAGTCAATTTTATTGAGATTGAGGTGTGGGTATAACCTCCGCAGAGCCGAGAATGTTCGGCACCTCAACCAGTGAACCGATGCTTTGAGCGAGCCGCTATGTCGGCGGGCAACGGAGGAGGTTTGCCTGAAAACGGAGGCCGAGATGGCTGTTCTTTCTGATCCTTTGTCCACGCCCTATGCGCGGCTGACGGGCGTGTTCTACCTTTTGATCGCGGTGTTTGGCGGGTTCGCGATCCTCTGGGTGCCGTCGCAATTGCAGGTCGCAAGCGATGCTGGTGCAACGATGACAAACCTAATCGAACGGCGAGGGCTGTTCCTCGCGGGGATGGGCGGGGAAGTGGCCATTCTACTGGCTGAAATCATGTGCACGGCAATGCTGTATTTCATGTTCAAACCGGTGAGCGCCACGCTGTCTTTTGCAGCATCACTCGCACGGCTGTGCATGGTCGGCGTGATGGCAGCGATGCTGTTTTTCAGCGTCGCGGCGCTGGGTGTGGCAGAGGGGAGCTTGGCCCCCGGTTTGGCCGATGAGGTCCGGGCCGAGGTGGTGGCTGCGCTCCTTTATGTGCACGACGCGGGCGTTTGGGTTTGGCAGGTTTTCTTTACGCTGCACCTCGTAATGCTGGGCTGGTTGGTCGCGCACTCGCGGCGGTTTCCGCGTGTCCTCGGTTACCTGATGATTGCGGGCTCTGCGGGGTATCTCTGCGACAGCCTGAGCGCGTTTGTCTGGCCTGGTGCGGGCGGGCTGGCACTGGTGACAGGTGTGCTGCTTGCGCTGGTGAGCTTTGCCGAGGTCGGGTTTGCACTTTGGCTTGTCAGCTGCGGTCAGCGGTCAGTGTGAGGAACGTGGATATGAAGCGTGTTTGTATTATTGGAATTTCGGGAAAACTCGGCCGCTACATGGCGCAGGAGGCGCTGGATCGCGGGTATGAGGTGCACGGTGTTTGTCGACCCGAGAGTGTGGGCAAGCTGGCCGATATCGCGGATCGCATCACGGTATTTCCGGCGCGGACGGACGATGCTGAGGTTGTCGCGGAAGCGGTAAAGGGATGCGACGGCGTGCTGACGGTGCTCGTGCCTTGGGGCGTGAATGACTATGCGTCGGGAACGGCGCGGGCGGTGCTGGAGAACGCGGAGCCGGATGCGCGGCTGGTGTTTTCCTGCGGTTGGCACATCAGCCGCGACGGGCAGGACGTCTATTCGATGAAACTGAAAATGATCGTTGCGGTGTTCGGAAGGGTCGCCAAATGGCTGCGTGCTGCCGACCTTGATGACCAGGTGAGGGCGACGGATATGATCTTTGCCTCGGACCGTGACTGGACGGTTGTTCGCGGCTCGAACCTTGAGGAGGGGCCGAGTGAAGGGTTGCCCGTCTGGGCAGAACACGTCGGCGATCCGGTACTTGCTGCGAACATCACGCGGCGGGTGGATTTCGCGAAGTTCATGGTTCACGCGCTGACCGACGATACGCTGATCAGGCAGGCGCCTGCCATCGTGAGCGGCGTTCGGAGAGTGTGAAGGGCGGGGGAGGGGCTCTGCCCCTCTGGCGCTTTGCGCCATTCACCCCGAGGTATTTTTGTCAGCGTGAAGCTGGGGTCACACCGCAACGACAGACGGTTTCGGGCGGGCCGCCGGTTCCGAGTTCGCGTCGATGAAATTGAGTACGAGCGGGCGGATGTTGTTGCGCCAGCTGCCGCCTGCAAAGATGCCATAGTGACCGGCGCCGGGCTCGACGTGCCAAGCTTTCTTCTCTTCCGGCAGGCCGGTGAGGAGGTCGAGCGCAGCTTTACACTGGCCAGGCGCCGAGATGTCGTCTTTTTCGCCCTCGACGGTTTTGACCGCGACGGTGGTGATCTTACCGATGTCGATGGTGTGGCCGTTGACGGTGAATTCGTTCTGGGCGATCTCGCGGCCTTTGAAGACGCGCTCGACAGTCGAGAGGTAGAATTCGGCGGTCATGTCCATCACAGCGAGGTATTCGTCGTAGAAGACGTTGTGCTTGTCGTGGTCGCTGGCCTCGCCTTTGGCGACGCGGAAGATCTGGTCCTGGAACGCTTTGGCGTGGGTGGCCGCATTCATCGAGATGAACGACGTCAGCTGCAGCAGACCCGGATAGACCTTGCGGCCAACGCCGCGGTATTTCATGCCGACGCGCTGGATCATGGTCTGTTCGAGCTGGCCCATGGTGACCGAGCGGCCGAAGTCGGTGACTTCGGTGTGGTTCGCTTCGGGGTCGATCGGGCCGCCGATGAGCGTCAGCGAGCGCGGCTGTGCTGCCGGATCAAGCTCTGCAAGGTATGCGGTTGCGGCGAGCGTCAGAGGTGCGGGCTGGCACACTGCGATGACGTGGATGTCGCTCCCGAGTTGTTTCATGAAGTCGACGAGGTAGAGGGTGTAATCTTCTACGTCGAACTTGCCTTCGCTGACGGGAATGTCGCGGGCATTGTGCCAGTCTGTGATGTAGACTTCACAATCGGGCAGCAGACTGATCACCGTTTTGCGCAGCAGCGTAGCATAGTGGCCCGACATCGGGGCGACCAGCAGTACGCGGCGCTTTTTCGGTTTGCGGTTATGGACCTTGAAGTGGATGAGATCGCCGAACGGGCGGCTGACGATGGTTTCGACCGTGACGAGGTGGTCGCGGTGGTCATCGTTGCTGGAAATCGAGGGGATGCCCCAGTCGGGTTTGGCGACCATGCGTTCGAACGAACGTTCGGTGACTTCGCCCCATGCGCCGAGCCATTCCACAAGCGGATTGGCGGTCATTGCCATCGCAGGGTAGGCGGCAAATGCGCGCGCAGATGCACCAAGCCATTGATTTGTGTTTCGCACGCTTTCCATAAAGTCGTAGGTGTACATATACTTCATGTTGACGTCTCCATGTCGCACGGGGGCTCAAGCGCAGCATTCACTCATGACGGAAGTCACATGCTGCATGTGCAAAAGTAAGGTGAGGAGTAGCCCGTGACAACTGATGATTTGACCGAAGACGGTGTTGGCAAGGCTGAACTCGCGAAGCTCGAAGCGAATATGGCGCGAATTGAAGAGCTTACGGCGCGCATCGGAAAAGCGTTTGCGACTAAAAGACACGTGCCGCAGGCGTTGCAAGGACCGGGGCAGGAGCTCTATTTCAAAGCCGCTGTGAACTATTGGGCCGATGCTGTGAAAGATCCGGCCAAGGTTTTCGAGCAGCAGGTGTCCTATTGGGGCAAGGCGCTGCATCACTATATCGAAGCGCAGCAAGCCTTTGCCAAAGGCACGTTCGAAGCGCCGCTGGATTGTCTTCCGGAAGATCGCCGGTTTTCGAACCCGCTATGGAAATCGCACCCCTATTTCAACTTCATCAAGCAGCAGTATCAGATACAGGCACAGGCGATCACGACCGCCGTGGACGAAATTGACGGGCTGGATGAGGTCGAACGTCAGCGCCTTCGCTATTTCAGCGCGCAGATCGTGGACATGATGTGTCCGACCAACTTCCTGCCGACCAACCCCGACGCGCTGCAAAAGGCGCTGGAGACGGAAGGGCAGAGCCTTGTGGACGGTCTTGAGAACCTCGTGCGCGATCTGGAAGCCAACAACGGCGAGTTGGTCGTATCGCTGGCTGATGGCACCGCATTCCAAGTCGGCGAGAACATAGGCGCGTCCGAAGGCAAGGTCGTGTTCCAGAACCACCTTTTCGAACTGATCCAGTACAGCCCGACGACAGAGCAGGTGCACACCACGCCGCTGCTGATCTTCCCGCCGTGGATCAACCGTTTCTATATCCTTGACCTCAAACCCAAAAACTCGCTGGTCAAATGGATCGTGGATCAGGGCTTCACGCTCTTTGTGGTGTCGTGGAAGAATCCCGATGCGAGCTACCGCGATACCGGCATGTCGGACTACGTGCAGGACGGTTACCTCACCGCGATTGATCAGGTGAAGGACATCTGCGGCGTCAAAAAGATCAACACCATTGGCTATTGTATCGCGGGTACCACGCTGTCGCTGACGCTGGCGCTGATGAAGCAGGAGAAGGACAAGTCGGTCAACTCGGCGACGTTCTTTACCACGCTCACCGATTTCGAGGATCAGGGCGAGTTCGGCGTGTTCCTCACCGACGATTTCGTGGACGGCATCGAAGAAGAGTCGATGGCAAAAGGCGTGCTCGAAAGCTTCTACATGTCGCGGACCTTCAGCTATCTGCGGTCCCGCGATCTGATCTATGGCCCTGCGATCAAGAGCTACATGATGGGCGAGGCGCCGCCCGCGTTCGACCTCTTGTTCTGGAACGGTGACGGCACGAACCTGCCCGCCAAGATGGCGGTCGAGTACCTGCGTGGTCTTTGCCAGAAAAACCAGTTCGCCCGCGAAGGGTTCGAGGTTGCCGACCATCTGGTGAAGCTCGCCGAGGTCGATGTGCCGCTCTGCGCCATCGCTTGTGACACCGACCACATCGCCGCGTGGAAGGCCTCCTATCAGGGCGTCCAGCAGATGGGATCGAAGGACAAGACGTTCATCCTCTCCGAAAGCGGCCATATCGCAGGCATCGTGAATCCTCCCTCCAAAGGCAAATACGGACACTGGACGAACGACGACCTGTCCTTGTCGCCAGAGGACTGGAAAGCCGGTGCCGAGAAGCACTCTGGCACATGGTGGCCCCGCTGGGGAGAGTGGCTGGCGTCCAAGTCCGGCAAGATGATCGACGCCCGTCATCCCGGCGATTCGGGCCGCGAAACGCTTGGTGATGCACCCGGCACTTACGTTAGGGAACACCCCGAGCTTTAGAACGTATGCTCTAAGCCCTTGTAATGACTGCGGTGCAGAAAATTAATTGCTGCACCGCAGAAAAATCCTTGAAATGCTGCAGCGCAGCAACCATACTCTTAGACAAGATGATGAACGCGGCCACCGCCGCAGAACACCTAGTTTAAAGGGTAGAGACATGACCAACGATTTCACCGCCTACTTCAAAGACATGATGGGTGCTTTCCCGATGGACACCAAGTCGATGGAAGCTGCCATCAAGAGCCAGACCGCTCTTGCTGAAAAGATGTCGGCTGTCGCTATCGAGGCTGCTCACAAGTCGACCGAACTTTCGGCCAAGTGGACCCACGAGACCCTGACCAAGATGGCTGATGTCACCGCGGTTAAGGAAGATCCGTCGGACTACGCCAAGTCGATGACCGATTTCGCTTCGGCTTCGGCTGAATCGGCTGCCGAGCACATGGCTGAATTCGCCGAAATCGCCAAGAAAGTTCAGACCGAAACTCTCGAACTGATGATGGCTGCTGGCAAGTCGGTGTCGGAAGACATGACCAACGCTGCACAAAAAGCTCAGGCCGAAATGACTGCTGCTGCCAAGAAGGCCAGCACTCAGGCTGCTGCTACCACCAAGAAGGCAGCCGCAACTGCCTAATCGGGTCTCCCGACCTTTCCTCCTCCCTTGTGGTCGGGCCCAAGAAGGCGAGCTGTTCACAGCTCGCCTTTTTCTTTTGCTTTCCTTTTAAGAAATTCCCCCCTACGCTTTCTGCATTGCCGCACACGTTGGGAGGGTTCCGTGGTCGACACAGAAAAGCCGCTGCTTATCAAGCGTTACGCAAGCCGTCGTTTGTACAACACCGAAACCAGCGACTACGTTACGCTCGAAGACATTGCGACGTTCATCCGTGACGGGCGTGAGGTGCAGATCGTCGACCTCAAGTCCGGCGATGATCTGACCCGCCAGTATCTTCTTCAAATCATTGCAGAACACGAAAGCCGCGGCGAAAGCGTGCTGCCCGTAGATGTGCTGACCGATCTGGTCCGTAGCTACACCAGCTCCGCCTCGACCATCGTGCCGCAGTTCCTCGCCGCGTCGTTCGAAATGCTCCGCGAGAGCCAATCGAAGATGATGGAAAACATGTCGATGACGAACCCGATGACCAAGGTTCCGGGCTTCGAGGCGCTGCAGGCGCAGCAAGCGGCATTCTTCAAGGCGATGACCGGCGGAATGATGAACGGCTCGTCCGGTCCCGAGATGGAAACGGGCGAAGCGCCGTCCGATCTCGATCAGATCAAGAAACAGCTCGCCGAACTTCAGGCCCAGCTTTTGAAGATGGGCAAATAAGCCTTTCGGGCGCCGCATCGGGACGAAACCATGGTTGCTTCAGCCGGTCGTATCACCCTTTGGGGCGTCGAAGTCTTCGTCGCAACTGCGGACGAAGCATCCATCTCGGCAGCAGCGCGGCGGCTCGGGTCGTCGGCTGCGACCGTCAGCCAGCAGCTCAGCAACCTCGAGACTGCGATCGGCGCCACTCTTCTGAACCGCAACGAACGACCCATCACGCTCACCCAAGCGGGCGAGATGTTCCTGCGGCGTGCGCATACGATCCTGAATGAAGCCGATCAGGCCAAGCAGGAGCTTGCGACCGCAGAATACGGCCTGATGCGGCTGCGGGTCGGGATGATCGAGGACTTTGAGACAGACGTCACGCCGCGCCTTTTGGCGGACATGGCGCAAAGCTGGAGCAACTGCCAGTTCCTGCTGGAAACGGGTCCGTCGCATCGTCTGCACGATATGCTCGAACAGCGTGCGCTGGATGTGATCGTCGCCGCCGATGTTGGCCTGCCGTCCGAGGGGATGGAGCAGCACCTGCTGATGGAGGAGCCGTTCGTCATCGCCGCGCCCAAAGGAATGCTGCATTCCGGCGATGCGCTGGCCGACCTCAAGGGCCTACCGATGATCCGCTACACGACGCGGCACCACATGGGGCAGGTGATCGCGACACACCTTGCGCGGCACAACGTCACCGAAACGCACCGTTTCGAACTGGACAGTTATCATGCGACGATGGCGATGGTGGCGAGCGGGGCAGGCTGGACGATCCTGACGCCGCTGGCGCTTCTCCGTGCCCGTCGGTTCAGCGATCAGATCGACGTGGGGCCGCTGCCCCTCGCGCCGTTGTCCCGCCAGATTACGCTGCTGGCCCGCCGTGGGCAGCTCAATGAAAAGCCTGCCGAAATTGCCGGCAGGCTCCGCACGTTATTGTCCGAAATGGTTCAAGGACCGGCGATTGCCGCGCACCCTTGGCTCGAAGGTCAGCTGACGGTTACTCAGGTACCGTAGGCCGCCTCGACCGAGGTCACCTCGTCGGCCGCATCAATCAGCGTCTGGGCCACGAGGTCGCATTCATCCAGCGTCAGGCGAGCGGGCAGGCGCACGTCACAAGCCTTCATCAGCATATCGCGGGTCATCGGCAGATCGCCTTGGCCGTCGAGAAACTGCCAGTTCCAGAACGCGCGGGCGTTGTCGCGGCTCGATCCGAAGACCTGCACCTTGATGCCGCGCGCAGCCGACGCATCAGAAAACGCCTTGATCGTCGCATCATCCATGCCGACCAGATTGAACTGGATCGAGTCCGGAGCACGCACTTCGCCCGGCAGCTTGTCGGGCACCTTCATCCACGGTGACTGGTTTAGACGGCGCGCAACGTGATCGTGGTTGCGGCGGCCGTCGACGACACGGCGCGGGATCTCGGGGATCTGGGCACGCACGAGCGCGGCGGACAGGTTGTTCAGGCGGGTGTTGTAGAGCGGAAGCTGGTTCTGCCAGCGCTCGAACGCCTCCTGCAGACCCATGTTTTTCTTCCAGTTATGCTCGTAGGCGCCGGACATGATGACGGCGCGAGCGATCAGATCGGGATCGTCAGTAACCATGATGCCACCTTCGCCCGCGTTCAGCAGCTTGTAGCTCTGGAAGCTGAAGCAGCCGATCTTGCCGATGGTGCCGATGTTCTTACCGTTCCATGTTGTGCCAAGGGAGTGGGCGGCGTCTTCGATGACAGGAATGCCGGCAGCGTCACAAGCCGCCATGATCGCGTCCATGTCGGAGGTGTGCCCGCGCATATGGCTGATGATGACCGCCTGAACTGTCGGCAGCTTGGCGTGGAAATCGTCGAGGTCGATGCGGTAGTTGTCGGCGCACTCGCACAGCACAGGCACGCAGTCGGCGTGAACGATCGACGACGGCACAGCGGCAAAGGTGAAGGCGGGGATCATAACGCGGCTGTCGCGGGGCAGGCCGAGCGCCTTCATCGACAGGAACAGCGCGGCAGAGCAGGACGCGACCGCGAGCGCGTATTTGGCACCGAGGAACTCCGCGAACTCCTGCTCCAGCAACTGCACGGGAGAACCTTCGTTCGTGTAACGGAAGAGGTCGCCGCTCGACAGGATGCGCTGCACTTCTTCGAGTGCGGCCGCGGGGATGGGTTCTGCGTCGTAAACGTTCGGCGGAAGTGTCATATTCAGAATTCCCGAAAACTCATTTCGGAAAAGCTAACACAGGGTTGGTAACATTTCTACGAAGGTTTGAATGTGTTCGCGGTTAACGGCCGATCCGGTCGCGCAGGTCGAAGGTGAACATTGCCAGCGCAAGGAGCGGACCTTGCCCGAACGGACCGAGCGGAAGTGGCGCAACGGGCAGCTTGGCCAGCGTGTCGAAGCGTTCGGCCTGACCCGCGACAGCCTCGGCCATCACTTTGCCAGCGAGGCCCGCGAGTGCAACGCCGTGACCCGAGTAGCCGCCGACCGAGAGAATGTTCGGTGCCACGCGGTTCGCATAGGGCAGGCGGGAGCGGGTGATGCCCAGCGTGCCGCCCCACGTATAATCGAAGCGCTTTGCCGCGAGTTGCGGGAACATGTCGGTCATCCGCTTGTGCAGCGCTTGATCCATGTTCTTGGGAAACTTGCGCGAGAAATTAGCGCGGCCGCCGAAAAGGAGACGTTTGTCGTCCGACAGGCGGAAGTAGTTCACCACCCACGAGGAATCGAACACGGCCACATCGCGGGCGAGGACGTCGAGCGCTTCGTCGCCCAGCGGCTCGGTCGCGCCGATGAAGCTGTTCACGGGCAAGGTTCGGGCGTCGGACGGCGTGTTGAGGCCGCGAATGTAGCCGTTGCCCGCAAGGATCACGTGATCCGCAGTCAGCTGGCCGTTCGGTGTGTGGATCACAGCGCGCGGGCCGGTGTCGATGCGCAGCGCCTCGGTCCGTTCAAAGATCGTCGCGCCGGCTTTCTCGGCCTCACGCGCGAGCGCCAGCACGTAGCGCAGCGGATGCACATGGCCCGCGTTCATGTCGAGCGTGCCGCTCCGGTAATTTTCGGTGCGGACGATGGCGCGCACTTCGCCGGTCGACAGGACGGACATACCGTGGGTCGGGTAGTGCTTATCGAGGTGGGCGACGTCCTCTTGGAACTCGGTCAGATCGCCGGAGCTGTCGCCATGCACGATCCCGGGTTTAAACCCTGCCTCGGGCGCATGTTCAGCGCAAAAATCGCGGACCATGAACGCCGCTTCTTGGCTCATCGCCCAGAGCGCCTTGGCATTGTCGAACCCGACGCGCTTTTCCAGCCAACGCTGGCCCTGATTAAAGTCGCTGCCGACCTGTCCGCCGTTGCGGCCGGACGCGCCCCAGCCCGCGCGGTGTGCTTCGATCACGGTCACATCAAACCCGCGCCGTGCCAGCTCCAGCGCTGCCCAGAGGCCGGTGAAACCCGCGCCAACGATGGCAACGTCCGTCTTGCGCATCCCTTTCAGCGAAGAGCGCTCCGGCGCAGGCGTGGCGGTCGCCGCATAGTAGGACGGCGGGAACGTCGCGATGGCGTCGTTGGCGTAAAGCGGATTGGTCATTCGCTCGCTTCCGGTTTGACGGTGAACTGCTGGGCTTTCACCTGCTTTGCGTCATCCGTTTTCGCATCGGGGCGATGGGCAACCACGCCATCCAGCGAAGCCGCGCCTTTCATCGATTTGAAGCCCGCTGCCTTGCGCGCCTGACCGCCGTGGCTCTTCATCCCGCTCGACAGGCCAACGGGTTTGACGATCTTGGTCGGGCGGCGCGGCGGCTTTGGCATCAGACGTTCAGCAGAAGGTGTTCGCGTTCCCACGGGCTGATGACCTGAAGGAATTCTTCGTACTCGGAGCGCTTCACGATCGAATAGACGCGCGCGAATTCTGGCCCCAGAATTTCGTGCAGTTTGGTTGCTTCGTCGAAGATGTCGAGCGCCGCGCCGATGTCGCGCGGGATATCCTCGTCGCCTTCGTAAGCGTCGCCCTTGAACGACGGGCCCGCCCGTTTTTCTTCCATCAGGCCAAGGTAGCCGCAGGCGAGCGATGCCGCGATGCCGAGGTAGGGGTTACAATCCATACCCGCGAGGCGGTTTTCAACGCGGCGCGCAGCAGGGCCCGACAGCGGAACGCGGATGCCGGTCGTGCGGTTGTCACGTCCCCAAGCGAGGTTGATCGGCGCAGCGTGGTCGCGCACATAGCGACGATAGCTGTTCACGTAAGGTGCAAGCACCGCGATGGCCGAGGGCAGGTGCGTTTGCAGGCCACCGATGAAGTGGAAGAACGCGTCCGTTTCACCGCCAGCGGGGCCGGAGAAAATGTTCTGGCCGGTTTCGCTGTCGAGCACCGAATGGTGGATGTGCATCGCGCTACCCGGCTCATCGGCAATCGGCTTGGCCATGAAAGTGGCAAAACAGTTGTGGCGCAGGGCAGCTTCGCGGATCAGGCGCTTGAAGAAGAACACTTCGTCAGCCAGCTTCACCGGATCGCCGTGGCGTAGGTTGATCTCCAGCTGGCCAGCGCCGCCTTCCTGCGTGATGCCGTCGATCTCAAAGCCTTGGGCTTCGGCAAAGTCGTAGATGTCGTCGATCACGGGGCCGAATTCGTCGACCGCCGTCATCGAGTATGCCTGACGCGCTGCAGCGGGGCGGCCCGAGCGGCCCATCATCGGTTCGATGTTCTTCGCGGGATCGAGGTTGCGGGCCACGAGGAAGAATTCCATCTCGGGCGCGACGACGGGCTCCCAGCCTTGCTTGTGATAGAGGTCAACCACGCGGGCCAGCACGTTGCGCGGCGCATAGGGGATCGGCTTGCCCTTGCGGTCGTAGGCGTCGTGGATCACCTGAAGCGTCCAGTCACCCGTCCACGGCGCAGCGGTCGCGGTGGACATGTCGGGGCGCAGGATCATGTCGCGCTCGATAAATCCTTCGTCGCCAGCCGCATCGCCCCATTCACCGGTGATGGTCTGGTAGAAGATGCTGTCGGGCAGGTGGAAGTATTCCTGCTTGCCGAACTTGCTGGCGGGCACGGCCTTGCCGCGGGCAATACCAGGCATGTCGGCAATGATGCACTCGACTTCGTCGAGGCGGCGATCGTTAAGGAATTCGCGGGCTGCTTCGGGGAGGTTCTCGGTCCAATCGCTCATGATGCGTGGTTCCTTTCTTTGAAGAAGGCACCGATCCTGCGGGCCATCAAATCCTTGTGGACGGGTTCGCCAACCTGAGCGACCGCCTCGTCCAATAATTGGTCCGGCACAACGCCGCGTCCACGTGTTTCGGCAAGCTGTTTGACAAAGCTGCCTTCGAATTCGGGGTGGGCTTGGACCGTGAAAATGTCATTGCCGTAAACAAGTGCGGCGTATTCGCAAAAATCGGAGGTGCCGCAAACCTGCGCGGTGTCCGGAAGGACCGAAATCTGGTCCTGATGCCATGCGTTCATGACGATGTCTTCGTCGCCGAATTTGTAGGTCTGGCGACCGACAGACCAGCCGTGCGGGTGCTTGACCACGGTGCCGCCCATCGCTTGCGCGATGATCTGGTGGCCAAAGCAGATGCCGACCATCGGCACCTTGGCCGCGTAGGTGTCGCGGATGAACTGCTCGAGCGGCTTGATGAACGGCAGGTCTTCGTAAGCGCCGTGGCGCGAGCCGGTCAGGATAAAGCCGTCGGCGGCGTGCGGACCGTCCGGAAAATCGAGGTCCACCACGTTCCAAGTCTCGTATTCGAAACCTTCGTTCGCCAGCAGCTTTTGGAAAAAGGTGTCGTAGTCTCCGGTTTCAGCGATGAGCGCATCCGGTGCGTGGCCGGTCTGCAGAATGCCGATTTTCATGTGTCACCAATGGGCGGCCCGATGGAGGTCAGACCGTATCAAGATAGAGTTCGAGTTTTTCCTCGTCCGACAGTTCGTCGAGGTAGAGCAGTTCCTGCCGCTTAGTCATAACAAGGTTATCGATCAAGAGACGCGGGAAGATCCGTTCAGCGAGGAAACTATGCTCGAAACGGT
Source organism: Marivivens aquimaris (assembly GCF_015220045.1). Lineage (NCBI taxonomy): Bacteria > Pseudomonadati > Pseudomonadota > Alphaproteobacteria > Rhodobacterales > Paracoccaceae > Marivivens > Marivivens aquimaris. Next base: position 486,340 of record NZ_JADBGB010000001.1, read on the forward strand.
CGATTGCCAGTTCCCACGTGTCAGGAATCTGCGCCATCTCCTGTTCGTAGGCATTGCCGCTGATCGGCGGGGGCGGGGTCATCTGGTCTTCAATGCCCGTAAGCGCCGAACCCAGCACGGCCGCGAGGAACAGATACGGGTTCACATCGCCGCCCGCGACGCGGTGTTCGATGCGGCGCGCGGCAAGGCTGCCACCCGGAACGCGGATCGACGCGGTGCGGTTCTCATAGGCCCAGCAAATACCCGTAGGTGCGTGGCTTTCGGGAACGAGGCGCTCGTAGCTGTTGTCGTGCGGCGCGAAGCACAGCGCGAGGTCGGGAATACCGCGAAGGCAGCCCGCGATGGCTTGGCGCAATTCTTCGGTGCCTTCAAACGAGCCGTCGGCAAAGATGTTCTTGCCGTCTTTGTCGAGGATCGAGAAATGGACGTGCAGGCCGTTGCCCGCGTAGTCCTCGTAAGGCTTTGCCATGAAGGACGCCGCCATGCCGTGCTTTCGGGCGAGGCCGCGCACCAGCATTTTGAACAGGTAAGCGTCGTCCGCAGCCTTGAGCGCGTCTTCGACATGAACGAGGTTCATCTCGAACTGGCCGAGGCCGACTTCGGACGTTGCCGCTTCGGTCTCGATATCCATCGCCTCGCAGGCGTCGTAGAGATCGTTGAAGAAGTTATCGAATGCATCCAGCGCACGTAGCGACAGGATTTCCGCACCGGGGCGGCGCTTGCCTGAACGCGGGCTCTTCGGCTGTTGGATTTCCTTGCCGGAGTCGTCGATGAGATAGAACTCCATCTCGAACGCAACGACAGGAGTCCAGCCGCGCGCCTTGAAGCGGTCGACAACGCGGGCGAGCGCGTGACGCGGGTCACCATCGAATGGCGCGCCCTCTTCAGTGTACATCCACATCGGCAGGAGCGCCGACGGCGTCGCCAGCCAAGGCATCGGCACATAGCCGCGCTCGGTCGGGCGGAGAACGCCATCGGGATCACCGACTTCGAACACCAGCGGCGAGTCCTCAACGTCCTCGCCCCAGATATCGAGGTTCAGTACGGAGAGCGGGAAACGCATCCCGTCTTTTTCAATTTTACGGGCAAATCGGACCGGAACGCGTTTACCGCGCGCCTGTCCGTTCAGATCCGCAGCGCCCGCACGAATGCTGCGAACATGCGAATTCTCATCAAGCCAAGTCATACCTTCCACCCCAAGCGGGCTGCGGCCCCAGTGGAAAGTGCTGATACTGCACACCTAACGAGCGCGGGTTCCGCATGAACTCCGCCGACGTGGTCCGAACCTGGGCCTTTGATCCTATATGATCACTTTGTCGATCGGGCGTTTTCACACCATCGAAAAATTTGATCATAAATTGATCTTATTACCGTATCAGATTAAACCGCAAGCGAATTTTCTGCCGGCTCTCCTGCGGCATGTGCTTGTTCAGCTGCCTATTCACCAGTCCGAAGATGCCGATCACGGTGAGCGTCAGCAGCACGAAGAAGCCCGCGAGGATCGGGTAGGGGACGAACGGGTTGAACGTCTTGTCCGCGAAGTAGTTCGCGTAATAGAGCGCGTCGCCGTTCTGGCGCATCGCCGGAAAGCCCGAGAAGAACACCAGCGTCGTCGCGTGGAACAGGAAGATCGCTTCGTTCGTGTAGGCGGGCCACGCGAGGCGCAGCATGGTCGGGAAAGTGATGCGGCGGAAACGGGTCCAGCCGCGCATCCCGTAGGCGTCGGCGGCCTCGATATCACCCTTGGGGATCGAGCGGAGCGCACCGTAAAAAATCTCGGCTGAGTAGGCTGCGGTGTTCAAAAACAGCACCACAAGCGCGCCGAGCCATGCCGAGCTGAACGGCGAAAAGAACGGTGAGACGCCCTTGAGAGACAGGAACGCGAAGTAGGCAAAGAAGAACTGGATGAAGAGCGGCGAGCCGCGGAACAGCAGGATGAACGTGTTCGCCAATTTGCGCAGGATAACATTGTCGCCGGCCTTCGCCACTGCGGTCGCGACGGCAAGGAAGAACCCCAGCACCAGCGCGATCGCGCCGAAGTAGATGTTCCACAGCATGCCCGAGCCGATCAGCACGACCTGCTTGCAGATGGTGAAGTCGTCACGGGGCAGGAGGCGTTCGCCGATGCCGATGCTGCGCAGACCGTAGTCCTGAATGATGTCCCAGCAGCTCATTACGCGGCCTTTCTCTGGGCTTCGCCTGCGGCGGTGGCCTGTCCGTGGCTCAAGCGTGCGGAGATGCGCGCGAACACAATCTCGGAGACCTTGGTAAAGCAAAGATAGAAGATCAGCAGCGCGAGGAAGTACCAGACGCGCCAGTCACCATGCGGGTAGTCGGTAAAGCGCGGGGTCTTCTGACCGCCAAGCTCGCGGGCCCAATAAACGATGTCCTCGACGCCGAGCAGGAACAGCAGCGGGGTGGCCTTGATTAGCACCATCCACAGGTTCGACAGACCGGGGAGGGCATAGACCCACATCTGCGGCACAAGGATACGCCAGAACGACTGGCGCGGGGTCATGCCGTAGGCTTCGGCGGTTTCCATCTGGCCGCGCGGCACGGAACGCATGGCGCCGTAGATCACGTTGGCCGCAAAGGCGCCGAACACGATGGAAAAGGTCAGTACAGCGAGCATGAAGCCATAGCTTTCATGGACCCACTGCGGCGCATTGTTGAGCGGAAGTTTCGCCTCTGGACAGACGAGGAAGTCATTGCCCTGACGGATCGGCTGGTCCCAATCGGGACACTTCACCTGATGCCGCAGATACTCGAACAGCTGGTCGAGGGCGATGACGAAAAACAGGAAGAACGCGATGTCAGGAACGCCGCGGACAACAGCGATGTAGGTTTTGCCGAACCAGCGCGCCGGCGCGAATTTGCTGCGCGCAGCAGACGCGCCGCCGAAGCCGAACAGAAGGGCCATCGGAGCGGTAATTGCCAGAAGCAGAAGGACGGTGCCGAACGCCCAGTACATCGACATATGCTTGCCGGTGGTGAGGTAGCACCAGAGCCAGCTTAAACCGGCGAGAGTATCGGGATCAGAACACATCGCGTTTTCAAATAAAGGTGGGGGCAGCTAAATGCCGCCCCCGATCCGAGATTAGTAGGTGGTGGTCTCTTCGCCGAACCACTTGATCAGCAGCTCGTTAAGCGAACCGTCTTCTTTCATCGAAGTGATCGCTGCGTCGAACTTGTCCTTCAGCTCGGTGTCCGACTGGCGCAGACCCATGCCGATGCCACCGCCGAGCGGAACGTCTTCGCCAACGAACATCAGGTCGGCGTTTTCTTCGACGAACGGTGCAAGGAAGTCCTTGTCAGCGAAAACAGCGTCCGCTTCGCCGCTCATGACAGCTGCGAGGGTTTCGTCGCCGGTTGCGTATTCCAGCAGGGTCGCGCCGGTTTCAGCAACGTGAGCTGCCTGAATGGTCGATGCCTGAGCTGCAACGACGCCGCCTTCGAGGTCAGCGCTGTCCGACATAGCGACGTATGCCGAAGCGGTCGGCGGGTAGTAGTCCTGAGTGAACGAGATGACTTCAGCACGCTCGGCAGTGATCGACATGCCGGCCATGATGTTGTCGTAGTTGCCCGAGACGAGGTTCGGAATGATCGAATCCCAGTCGTTGGTGACCCACTCACAGGTCAGTTCTGCACGTGCGCAGAGCTCGTCGCCCAGTTCACGCTCGAAACCGTCGACTTCACCGGCGTCATTGATGAAGTTGTACGGCGCGTAAGCACCTTCGGTGCCCATGCGGACGACGTCTTGTGCGAAAGCAGCGGTCGAACCCAGAGCGACCAGTGCGGTGGTGAGAACAAGCTTTTTCATTTCTCTCTCCTTGTTGGGCCTTGCGGCCTTTGGGATGTCCGTTTGGCCGGACATCCGATTGAATTTATGTCTCCAGACTGACTATTCGCCTGTCTTGCGCAAGTGGTATCTCGCGTCACACAGGGGCGGAATGCGAAAGAAACTGTTGGAGGCGTTCCGACTTGGGCGATCCGAAGAGTTGCGCCGGTGCGCCTTCCTCTTCGATGCGGCCTTTGTGGAGGAATACGACGTGGTCGCTGACGTCATGGGCCATGCGCATGTCGTGGGTCACGATGATCATGGTGCGACCTTCTTGGGCAAGGCCCTTGATAACGCGAACGACTTCCTGTTCCAGCTCGGGGTCGAGCGCGGAAGTCGGTTCATCGAACAGCAGCGCCTTGGGCTCCATGCAGAGACCGCGGGCAATCGCCGCACGCTGCTGCTGGCCGCCCGAAAGTTGCGCGGGGTAGGCGTCGCACTTGTCGCCGATGCCGACCTTGTCGAGGTACTTGCGCGCGCTTGCCTCCACCTCGGCTTTGTCACGGCCAAGCACGGTGACAGGAGCTTCCATGACGTTCTGCAGGATCGTCATATGCGCCCAGAGGTTGAATTGCTGGAACACCATCGACAGGTTCGTGCGGATGCGTAGAAGCTGCTTGGTGTCGGCAGGACGGCGGTTCAGACCTTCGCCTTTCCAAGTGACCGGCTCACCGCTGAAGATCACCTCACCCTGCTGACTGTCCTCGAGCAGGTTGCAGCACCGCAGAAGCGTCGATTTGCCGGACCCCGAAGAGCCGATCAGCGAAATGACCTGTCCTGCCTCGGCGCGGATGTCCACGCCTTTCAGCACTTCGAGGTCACCATAGGATTTGTGCAGATTGCGTATCTCGATGACTGGCGGTGTCGTCACGTTGTTGTCTGTCCCTGTTGCACGCCGCAGTAGCACCGGATTCCCGGCTCCACGCAACATTCCCTGATGCGGCAGGTTAGGACGAATACAGCAGTCTGTGCAATGAATTCGCTCGAAAACGTGCAGTTGCCCAACCGGCAGGCAGTTTTACTGCCTTGTTAGGCTGAGGCGGATACGGTTGCTGTCCTGATCGGTCAAGCCCAGAAGCGGCGCAACCATACGCATAAGGGTATCTTCCTCCGGATCACGGTCTCCGTCGGTCAAAACGACTTCCCACATCGCGCGGATAACCCCTTCGCGTTTTTCGAGCGCAACCGACTCCTTGATAGCGCGGGTAAAGCGAACGGTATCCGGCGCCTCTGCTTCGATCTCCTCGCACTCGCGGCGCATCTTGGTCGCATCGAACGGCGAGAGGTCGAATTGTTTGGCCAGAATACGGTCGATCCGGTCGATTTCTTCAGGCGCATATTCACCGTCAGCGCGTGCAACGCGAACGAGAAGTGCCCCGATCGCCAGACGGGCATCGGTTTCGGTCAGAGGCGGTCGGGTCGGGGCGGTCAACTGCCGCAGAAGGTTGCTCAGCATAGGTTAGGTATAGGTGCGCAAATGCGGACCGAAAAGACCTGCTCACGACAAAGCGTTGTAAAGCGTCGTCAATCGGGCCATTTCGTCGCTCAGACCATAGGGGGCGTTTACGACGAACATGCCCGAGCCGACCATGCGGTGACCTTCACGGGCGGGCGGAAACTGGACCTCGTGCTTGATGCCGTCCGGGATCGCCTGCTCCAGCGCGCGGATCATCGGACGATGCAGACCATCGGTCAGGATCGGGTACCAGAGCATGATGACGCCGACATTCCACTTGCGATGAACGGTCTGGATCAGCCGCGCCATCGCGTCGTAATCGGTCTTCATCTCGTAGGACGGATCGATCAGCAGCACTCCGCGACGTGGATTGGGCGGGCAAAGCGCGTTGGCCATTTCAGCGCCGTCGCGCTTCTCGATCACCGACAGATTGCCAAGAACCTCGCGCAGCGCCTCGTTTTCGCGCGGATGCAGTTCAGCCAGACGCAAGCTATCCTCGGCACGCAGCAACTCGGATGCAATGAGCGGCGAGCCCGGGTAGGTGTTCGCCCCGTATTTTGCGCGCACCTCGGCCAACGCCTGCGCGTAAGGGTGATCCGCTTCGAACCAACCCAGTTTCTCGGCAATATCGATGCCCGCTTTCGCCTCGCCGGTCTTCACCGCTTCCGCCGAATCCAGTTCGTACAAACCGCGGCCCGCATGGGTTTCCATGTAGCTCAGCGGCTTGTCCTTCTTGGTCATATAAGCAAGCACCCAAGACAGCAACGCGTGCTTCTGGACGTCCGCCATATTACCGGCGTGATAGATGTGCTGATAGGAGAGCATGGCTGCTTTTGTGCTTCAAATATCCCGGGGGTGAACGGCCAAAGGCCGGAGGGGGCAGAGCCCCCTAAAACGAGCGGCGCCCGAAGGCGCCGCAATCTCTTAGACCAGTCGCGAGTTCTCGACCGCCGCGCGGACGAAGTCCGCAAACAGCGGGTGCGGCTCGAACGGCTTGGACTTCAGTTCGGGGTGGAACTGGACGCCGATGAACCACGGGTGGTCCTGCCATTCGACAATCTCCGGCAGACGGCCATCCGGCGACATGCCTGAGAAGCACAGACCGGCGTTCTCCAGCTTCTCGCGGTACTTCACGTCGACCTCGTAGCGGTGACGGTGACGCTCGGCGATGCGGGTAGTGCCGTAAACTTCGGCAACGCGCGAACCTTCCTTGAGTGAGGCGTTGTACGCGCCAAGACGCATGGTGCCGCCCTTGTCGTCGGTTTCCTTGCGGGTGACGGTCTGGTTGCCCTGGATCCACTCTTTGAGGTGGTAGACGACCGGCTCGAAACGCTTTGCCCCTGCTTCGTGGTCGAACTCTTCCGAACCCGCTTTTTCGATGCCGGCAGCGTTACGCGCGGCTTCGATGACGGCCATCTGCATACCAAGGCAAATGCCGAGGTAGGGGATCTTGCGCTCGCGGGCGAACTGGGCCGCCTTGATCTTGCCCTCGGTGCCGCGCTCGCCAAAGCCGCCCGGAACGAGGATCGCGTTGTATTGGCCGAGGCGCTCGCCAACGTCTTCCTTGTCGAAGTCTTCTGCGTCGACCCACTCGACGTGGACCTTCACACGGTTGGCCATGCCGCCGTGGGTGAGGGCTTCCTTGATCGACTTATAGGCGTCTTCGAGCTGGACGTACTTGCCCACGATCGCAACGCGGACGTCGCCGTCGGTGTTGTGGATGCGGTCCTGGACGTCGAGCCAGCGCTCGAGGTTCGGACGCGGAGCTGGCGAGATACCGAAGGCGTCGAGGACGGCTTGGTCGAGGCCCTGACCGTGATAGGCCAGCGGAGCCTCGTAGATCGACTTAAGGTCGTAGGCGGGGATCACGGCGTCGGGGCGCACGTTACAGAACAGGGCGATCTTATCGCGCTCTTTCTCGGGAATCGGATGCTCGGAGCGGCAGACCAGAACGTCAGGGGCCAGACCGATCGACTGGAGTTCCTTGACCGAGTGCTGGGTCGGCTTGGTTTTCAGTTCGCCCGACGCTGCCAGATAGGGCAGGAGGGTGAGGTGCATCAGGATGCACTCGCCGCGCGGACGTTCGTGGGTGAACTGGCGGATGGCTTCGAAGAACGGCAGACCTTCGATGTCGCCGACGGTGCCGCCGATTTCGCAGAGCATGAAGTCGACTTCGTCCTCACCTTGGCGAAGGAAATCCTTGATCTCGTTGGTGACGTGCGGAATCACCTGAATGGTTTTGCCGAGGTAGGCACCGCGGCGCTCTTTCTCGAGCACGTTCGAATAGATGCGGCCCGACGAGATCGAGTCGGTGTTGCGTGCAGCAACGCCGGTGAAACGTTCGTAGTGACCGAGGTCGAGGTCGGTCTCCGCACCGTCGTCGGTGACGAACACTTCGCCATGCTCGAAGGGCGACATCGTGCCCGGATCGACGTTCAGATACGGATCGAGTTTGCGAAGACGGACGCTGAAACCGCGTGCCTGAAGCAGGGCGCCGAGAGCAGCAGAAGCAAGGCCCTTACCAAGGGACGAGACCACACCGCCGGTAATGAAAATGTAACGCGCCATCGGACAGGCAACCCCCGTGTTGTCAGTTCATATATCGAAAAGAGAGAAGGGCCGGATTACGCAGCCAGCCCTATCAACCACGGGATTTAATTATAACCGGATTCGCCCCGCAAACGCAACCGGACACGCAACATCGTGTTGGGCCAAATGGCCTCAATACCTATACGTAGTGATTACTAGGTAGAGACTTAGTTCGACGCCGGTGCCGGCGGCAGATCGGGGTCGGTTTCTTCAGCAGGGGCCGCATCGTTTGCAGCATCCGACGGAAGAACCGGCGGCAGCAGATCGCTACCCAGACCCGGAAGAGCCGTACCGTCTTCGCTCTGCTCTGCAGCGGGCAGGCTGTCCAGAGTGGACGACGAACCGAGCTGTTGGCGTGCGATGATGGTCAGCGCCAGAGACGAGATGATGAACGCGATTGCGAGGCCCCAAGTGACCTTGCCGAGCGCAGTTGCTGCGCCGCGAGCGGACATAACGCCGCCACCGCCGCCGCCCATGCCAAGGCCGCCGCCTTCGGAGCGCTGCATGAGGACAACGCCGATGAGGCTCAGTGCGATGATCAGATGTACGACGAGTACGACGCTTTCCATGGGGCTCTATCTCTGCCTTCTGTGAACGCGAGGTATCTAGAGGGACAAAGCGCGGGTCGCAACCCCTCATCGGGCCGCAGACCGGACTTTCTCTGGATTGGCGGTCTTGTGTGGTGGAAAAGAAGGAATAGAAGAAGCCTATGGTTAAATCTTTCGACATCCGCCCCGCCGTTGCCGCCGACGCTCCCGCCATTGCGGACGTGCAGGTTGCCTCTTGGAACACGACCTATCGCGGGCTGCTGCCTGACGCGCTGATCGACCGGATCACCGTGCCTGATCGCACGCAGCAATGGACGCGGATCATCAACACCCTTGATGAAAACGGCACTGGTAAGGTGTTCGTCTGCGAAGCGGATGGAAAGGTCGTCGGCTTTGCTAGCGTTGGCGCGCAGCGCGAGCCGAACCTGAAAGAGAAGGGCTATGACGCGGAACTGACCTCTGCTTACCTCTATCAGGAGAACCAGCGCCAAGGCATCGGCAACGCGCTGGTGAGTGCCTGTTTCGAAGAAGGTGCACGACTGGGATATAAAGGTATCACCGCTTGGGTTCTCACAACGAACACGCCCGCGCGGGCGTTCTACGAGAAATTCGGCGGTGAAATCATCGAAGAACGCGAATCCGACGATCGTCACGAAGGGGTGTCAGAGACCGCTTATGGCTGGTCGGATCTCGCCGCTAAGGTTGCAAAGTCGGTGTCCTGAGCCGCCTCTGCGACGTTTCGTTTCGATTTCATGACAGAATGCGGTTCCCTGCCCACAAAAGCACCGCTATACGGACGCGGGTTTTGAGCCGCTAATCGAGGAGACTCAGGTATGGCCAACGTAGTCGTCGTCGGTGCCCAATGGGGTGACGAGGGTAAAGGCAAGATTGTGGACTGGTTGTCGGAACGCGCCGATGTGATCGCGCGATTCCAGGGCGGCCACAACGCCGGCCATACGCTGGTGATCGACGGAAAGGTCTACAAGCTGCACGTTCTGCCTTCGGGCGTCGTTCGCGGCGGTAAGCTGTCCGTCATCGGCAACGGTGTCGTTCTCGACCCTTGGCACCTTGTGAAAGAGATCGCTTCGGTCCGCGAGCAGGGCGTCGATATCTCCAAGGAAACGCTGATGATCGCGGAAAACACGCCGCTGATCCTGCCGATCCACGGTGAGCTTGACCGCGCTCGCGAAGAAGCCGCTTCGGCTGGCACCAAGATCGGCACCACCGGTCGCGGCATCGGTCCGGCATACGAAGACAAAGTGGGCCGCCGTTCGGTTCGCGTGGCCGACCTCGCTGACGATGCGACGCTCGAAGCCCGCGTCGACCGCGCGCTGCTGCACCACAACGCGCTGCGCAAAGGTTTGGGCATGGAGCCTGTCGACCGTGACGCGCTGATCGCACAGCTCAAAGAGATCGCTCCGTCGGTTCTCGAATTCGCCGCTCCCGTTTGGAAGGTTCTGAACGAGAAGCGCAAAGCCGGTAAGCGTATCCTGTTCGAAGGTGCTCAGGGCGCGCTGCTCGACATCGACTTCGGCACCTATCCGTTCGTCACCTCGTCGAACGTGATCGCAGGTCAGGCCGCAACCGGTGTCGGCATCGGCCCGGGTTCGATCGACTACGTCCTCGGCATCGTCAAAGCCTACACCACCCGCGTGGGTGAGGGTCCGTTCCCGACCGAACTGCACGACGAAGACGGTCAGCGTCTGGGCGAGCGCGGCCACGAGTTCGGCACCACCACGGGCCGCAAGCGCCGCTGTGGCTGGTTCGACGCCGCTCTGGTCCGTCAGACCTGCGCGACTTCGGGCATCACCGGTATCTCGCTGACCAAGCTGGACGTTCTGGACGGCTTCGAGACGCTGAAAATCTGCGTGGGCTACGACCTCGACGGCAAACAACTCGACTATCTGCCGACCGCTGCGGACGAGCAGGCACGCTGCACCCCGATCTACGAAGAAATGCCGGGCTGGTCGGAATCGACCGAAGGCGCTCGTTCGTGGAACGACCTGCCGGCCAACGCCATCAAGTACGTCAAGCGCGTCGAAGAGCTGATCGAGTGCCCCGTTGCGCTTCTGTCGACCTCGCCGGAGCGTGAAGACACCATCCTCGTCACCGACCCGTTCGCTGACTGATGGACTACAAGCGTCGCAAACGGCTGGCGCTCCTGATCCTGCTGGTCGGGATGCCGGCCTATGTGATCTTCGCGGTGACGGTCATGTCCAACATCGACCGTTTCCCGAAGTGGGTTGAGCTGCCGACATATATCTTCCTCGGCCTTGCGTGGGCCCTGCCGTTCCGCTGGGTGTTCCTCGGCATCGGCAAAGAGGATCCGGACAAAGAAAAAGAAAACGCCGCGGCCAGTTTGGTCCGCGGCGTTTTCCTTTAGAACAGTTCGATCTTGAGATCGGCTTCGCTGGAATCGGAGCTCAGGTTGGAGGCGTTTCCGCCCTCGAGGTGGACCCTTCGCTGCGAGTACATGACATATTTGTCCGACAGCTGCCGGATCAGATCGTCCACGCCTTCGCGGATGTCCGCAGAGAGGTCACGGTCGCGGATGAATTTGTTCATCGCGCGGAGCATCTCGTCGATGGTCTCGGCCTGCTGGCGAATGACGTCGCCGTTCTGTGCGCAGGACAGCGCCTCGCGAATGGAGCCTTCGATGTTGTTGGCCGTCGCGCGCTTTTCTTCCTGCTGCATCGAGTTCAGTTCGATGAGCTGTTCGAAGTTCGTCGTCACGTCGCCAACGCTACTGCGCGCCTTTTTGAGCGTGTTGGTTTGCGAATCCAGCCGCTCCAGCACGCCGCTGCGATAGCGGAAATCGCCCTTGCTCTCCGACTGGCTGGTGTAGACGCTGAGTTCGGTCAGCACTTCGTCCACGATGGGGCCAAGGCGTTCGGTGATCTCTGCGGTTTCATTGGCAAGGCGACGCACCTCGCCCGAGATGACGGCGAATTCCTTTCCGACCGAACCGGCGCGGGCAGAAGCGATGGTGGCATTGATCGCGATGATCTTGATCTCGCGGCTGAAACTTTCGACGCTTTGCAGCTCGTAGCGCATACTGTCGATCGACTTGGCAATCGTTGCCATGGTCTGACGGGATGCGGTGATTTCCGCACGGACGCGTTCACCCACTGCAATCGCGTCGGCCAGATCGGCCTCAAGCGCGCGCTGATCCTCGCGGTAGGACTGCGCCATGGTGTCGAGGTTGCCCAAGTGCGCGACGGCGGCGTCGGTCTTTTCACGCTCCTCGATGATCTTGTCTTCGATGTCGTGGAGATACCGCATGAAGCTCATCGAGCATTCGTTGGTCTCGTGCGCGATGTTCTTGGTGAGATTGCTCAGCAAGTCGATCAGACGGGGGAGGTGCTCTTTCATAGACATGGTCGGTTCCCTCTTACCCATTTGGCAGCAACTTTTTCAGAACGGTGTCCAGCTGTTGATGATCGACCGGCTTGGTCAGCCAGCCGGTCGCGCCGGCCTGCTTGGCCTGATCGCGGCGTTCCTGCTGGGTGTCGGTCGTCAGCACCAGCATCGGAATAAAACGGAACTGCGGCTGCTGGCGTAGGAAGCCGATCAACTGCGCGCCGTTCTTTCCTGGCATGTGGAAGTCGGTGATGACCATCTTGGGCTGCACGCCGGTACGCAGCTTTGCCACGGCATCTTCGGCGCTATCGGCCGTCAGCGTGGTATGGCCGAACCGCTTGAGCAGCGCGTCCATGCTCATCAGAACTGTGGGGCTATCATCAACGATGAGGATCAGTGCCATTCCTTAACCTTTTATACCTGCTTGACCGAGTGAGGCTTGTTGAAGACCGAGCGCCAGTCGCCCGTGTCTTCTGCCCCTTTGACGGGCATTCCCGATGCCACCACGATTTGAACGACAGCGGTGTGTGCGGACGTACAGTCAGTTACGTCGAGCACCGCGTCTGTGTTAGCGACCATCCACGGATGGAGTTGGTCGATATCCGTTATGTCGACGTGCCCTTCAAACACCGCCGCTTCGGGTGTCAGTGATATTGGCATTCGATCATCTCCCGTAGGTTCAGGGCGAGCAGGATGGAGCCGTCGCCCAAAAGCGCCGTGCCCGCGTACATCTGATGTCCGCTCAGAACGCCGGTCATCGGTTTGACGATGGCGTCCACGCCCGGATGGAATTTGTCGACCACGAGGCCGGATTCATGGCCGTCCACATCGACCACCATGACGCTGAGCGTCTGGGGCTCCTCGATGTCGGGGCATTCGAACAGATCGCGCAGGCGCACCAGCGGAATGAGGCGGTCGCGCAGGACGACCATTTCCGCGTTGCGGTGGCGGCGGATTTTGGCGGGGTCGATCTTCTGGCTTTCGACAACGCTATCGACAGGCACACCGTAGAGGCCATCGCCAACCTCGACCATCATCAGGCGCTGGACGGCCATCGAAAGCGGCAGCGAGAGCGTCACGGTGGTGCCGAAGCCCTGTTCGCTGTCGATGCCGATCTGGCCGCCCATGCGGCGCACCATGCTGCCGACCGAGTCCATGCCGACGCCGCGGCCCGACAGGTCGGAGACCTCTTCCTTCGTCGACAGGCCAGGGAGGAACACCAGTTGCAGCGCTTCGCTGCGGGACATGTTGGCGGCCTTTTCCTGATCGACCAGTCCGCGCTCGACCGCTTTGGTCAGCACGCGGTCTACGTCGATGCCCTTACCATCATCGGAGATTTCGAGAACGACGTTCTCTTCCTTGTGGTAAGCGCGGATACGGATCGTTCCCTGACGCGGCTTTCCTGCCTGTTCGCGGGTCTTGGGGTCTTCAATGCCGTGGTCGATTGAATTGCGGATGAGGTGAACCACGGGTTCGGACAGCTCGTCCACGATTGCTTTGTCCGCCTCGGTGTCTTCGCCATCGACGAGGTACTGGATGTCCTTGCCCAGCTTGCGCGACAGGTCGCGGACGAGGCGATTGAAGCGGCTGAGGATATTGCCGACAGGCACCATGCGGATGTGCATGATCGCCGCCTGAAGCTCTTCGGCGATGCGGTTGATCGTGTTGTGCTGCGATTTGATCTCGCGCACCAGATCACCCGCGTTGTCGGCAGCTTCTGCCTTTTGGGCAAGGAAAGGCATTGCGTTCTTGGCCACGATCAACTCGCCTGCGAGGTTCATCAGCGTATCGACCCGTTCTGCATCGACGCGCAAATGGCTGCTGGCGCGGGGGGAGGGCGTGCTGACGGCGGGGCTGGCAATCTCGGCGGGCGTATCCTCCGGCGGTTGAGGCTGCTGCGGCTCAGGCACGGCGGCGATGGGTTCGCCGAGCGGGGCAAAGGGCTCGTCGTCTGGGGTATCCACGACAGCGACAGTGCCGCCAGCCATCTCGACCTCGATGTCGTGTATCCAGTGCTCCAGCGCCTCGCGCAGCGACGCGGTGTCATGGACAGGCTTGGTACAAACGGCACTGAGTTCCAGCGCGTGGGTCAGACGCTCCAGCACCTGATCGATGCTTTCAAGGCACTTGCGCTCCGAGATGTCGTGCTGTTCGGAGGCGAGCAGTTCTTTCTGCGATGCCAGCAGCTTCGTCGCCATTTCTCTGAGCGCAGCATCGGGTTCGGGCGCGGCCTCCTCGGTGGCAGGAGCCTCGGTCAGGCCGATGGTCTGAATGCTGATCTCGCTCGCGACATATGAGAAGTGGTCTTGTACCTCTGCGGGGCTGGCGTTGGAAACGACGAGGAAGCCAATCTGCACAATGAACGGATCAATGGCGTCGAGTTCGGGCCAGCTTTCGGGCTCCTGTATCTGCATCCATAGCAGGCCAGGCGTTTTAAGCACGTTCTGAAGCGGGTCGTCGCCGGTGAAGAATGCATTGGGCGACGGCAGGTAGGTGACGAAGGTCAGACCCTCTTCCGCACCGGGCAGGGGCGGGACGCCCTCGGGCCATGCGTCGAACGCGGGCGTGGCTTCGTCCGTGTCCTCTGCCTCCACCTCGTCCGCCGAGCCGTCCTCAAGCTGCAAACGCAGGCGGCGGCTGAGTTCGGCGCTCGTGTCCTCGGCGCCTGCTGGCAGGCTTTCTGTCGCGTCGATCTGGTCCAGCCATTCGACAAGCCGGTCGAGCATTTCGAGCAGTAGGTCCGCGATGTCCGAGTTGAAGCGCACGTCGCCGGCACGCACGGCGTCCAGAAGGTCTTCGCCTGCGTGAACCGTACTGGTCAGCGGTTTGAATTCGAACAGACCCGATGCGCCCTTGATCGTGTGGACGGCGCGGAAAAGCTCGTCGATCTGCGCCTTGTTTGAGCTGTCGTTTTCAAGATCGAGAAGGCAGCGCGACGCGGCCTCGATCAGATCGCGGCACTCGGAGACAAATTGTTCGAGAAGCGAATTCATGGCAGCTCCTTCGGTACGAGCAGCTTCAGCAGGATCGCGATATCGTCCGGTGTCGCGGGTTTGATGAGGTAGTGGTTGGCGCCGGCGGCGTAGGCTTTGTCCTGATCGACAAGCTGCGCTTCGGTGGAGATCATGACAGCCGGAATGTGGCCGAGCGTTTCGGACTGGCGGGCGGTCTTGATGAACGTGTAGCCGTCCATCACCGGCATGTTCACATCGACGAACATCACGTCGACGTGGGTCTCCAGCGCCTTTTCCAGCGCCTCGACACCGTTTTCCGCTTCGACGGTTTCCCAGCCCTGCTGCTCCACCAGTGCACGGTGATACATCCGGACAGTTGTCGCATCATCGACGATGAGTGCTTTGAGTTTGCGTGTCGTCATGAGCTTGGCCTCTGATAGACGATCGACTCGGGGAACCGTCTGACCTGAAAAAGGGAAGTCATGCGGCTGATACTCTCGGAGTGGCCGAGGAACAGGAAACCTCCCGGATTGAGCGCGTCGAACAGCGCGTTGATGGCGAGTTGGCGTGACTTATCATCGAAGTAGATGAGCAAGTTCCGGCAGAAGATGACGTCGTATCCGCGCAGTTTCCGGCAGTCGTCGCGGTTGGACAGGTTCATGCGGAACAGGTGTACAGCTTCGCGGATGTCGTCAGAAATCTGGT
Organism: Marivivens aquimaris; assembly: GCF_015220045.1. Taxonomy (NCBI): domain Bacteria; kingdom Pseudomonadati; phylum Pseudomonadota; class Alphaproteobacteria; order Rhodobacterales; family Paracoccaceae; genus Marivivens; species Marivivens aquimaris. The sequence goes on from NZ_JADBGB010000001.1 coordinate 501,790, forward strand.
AACGGCCACCGCTGAGCGACGTGAAATTGCGCTTGAGCACATCGGGCGGCAGGTACTGGACACTGCGGCGGCTGTAGATGCCTTCAAGCGCGCGATCGAGCACGTCGGTGTCGATATCGGCGCCTTCCAGCTCCACATCATAGGTCGCGAGCCCTGGCCAGTTTTCCATAAGCTGGAGGGCGATCGAATACGGCTCCTCACCCGTCGAGCTGGGCAGGGACAGGATGCGCAGCGGGCGGTCCGCATTACGATCGGAACGGGCCAGTTCGTTCATCACGTGGGAAGTGAGAGTCTTGAACTGGTGTTCCTCGCGATAGAAGTAGGTTTCGTTCACCGTCATGACGTTGACGATGTTCTGGAATTCTTTCTGACTGGACTCGAAGCGGAGCGAGATGAAGTAGTCGCGGAACGATTTCGCTCCTGTCTCTTCGATCCGCTTCAGCAGGCGCTTGTCGACGAAATAGCGTTTGCTTTCATCGAATTCGATGCCGGTCTTCTTGTAGAAGTACTCGCAGAAAACATCGAAGTCCTGTTTGCTCAGTGTCAGGACGCTCATATAGGTCCCTCTGAGTGAATGGCTTTGATGCGGTCGATGGCGTGGTTCGTGGCGAATTGCAGATAGGCATCGCCGCTGAAGCGTTCGATGACGGCTTCGAGCACGGGAAGTTCATTGATGCTGCCGATCTCGCTCAGGCGGTCCACGGCGACGCCGACGACGTTCGGGTTGTCCTCGGTTTCCAGCAGAACGCCGAGCCATTCGGGCGCGTCCGAGATCGTTAGCAGGCGGATGATGTCGACGGCCATAATGCGCACATCGGCATCGGCGTCGATCAGCAGTTTCTTGACCTTCTGGGCCGACCGCTCCGGCATCTGCTGGAGGGCATAGACAGCCTCGTTGCGGCGTTCGGCTTCGTCACCGCGCAGTTTCGCGATGAAGGTGTCGACGACCTTCGGGGAGTCCAGCGAGATCAGCGAGTTGATGATGGCTTCGCGAACCGCGGGCGTGTCTTCTTCTTCCAGACGGTCGACGAGCGCAGACAGGGCGGCCTTGCGTCCATAGAGCGCCACAGCAGCTTCGCGTCGGCGGTTCGCGTCGGGGCTGGACAGTTCTTTCTTTGCTTCCACGGTCGAAAGGTCGTCGACACCGGTATCGTTATCGCGCTGGGATTTGACTAGCATTTCGACCTCCGTATCGGCGCGACCATTCCAAGCCACCGCTTCATTTGTTCAGGGATGTCCTCTGCATCCAGCACGACGGTTGCGCCGTCCTTTTCGATCAGTTTGCCGGGCATTCCGAAGACAGCAGAACTGTCCTCCGACTGTGCAATCGTCACGCCACCGCGCTGGTGGATCTGCGCCATTTCGGTCGATCCGTCGTCACCCATGCCAGTCAGCATCACGCCGATCAGGTTCTTGGCATCAATCTTGTCGAGCGCCGTCATGACCATTCGCGACACGCTGGGGTGCCACGGGAATTGCGGATCAGAGGGGACTGGTTCGGCCATGATCCTGTTGAACTTGCGGTTCACGACCACGTCGCGGCCACCAGCGGCGAGGTAGACCTTGCCCGCCGCCAGAGGCATAGGCTCTGTCACTTCGATCACGTCCATTGGGCAGGCGGCATCAAGGCGCTGGGCAAACGTCGTGGTGAATTTCGGCGGCATGTGCTGCGCGATCAGGATCGGCATTGGGAAGGGGCCGCTGATCTGTTCGAGGATGTGTTGCACGATGCCAGGACCGCCTGTGGAGCTGCCGATCAGCAGCAACTCGGCGCGCGGACGGGCGAGGTTCAGGCGGCGGCTCTGCGCGGGCGTTTCCTGCTGGGCATTGCGATTGGCCGCAATACCGCGCGCCTCGCGGGTGCGGCGGGACGCAGACGCGTCATAGGCAGAGCGGATCTTGCGATGCAGTTCATCGACCACGGAGCTGAGGTCCACCGACACCGTACCGTCAGGTTTGGCCACAAAATCCACAGCGCCGAGTTCCAGCGCCTCGAATGTCGCGGCGGTGCCTTTGTCGGTCAGCGAGGACAACATGATTACAGGCGTTTTCCGCCGCTCCATGATGTGCGCAAGGCAGGTCAGCCCGTCCATCTTGGGCATGTTGATGTCCATCGTGATGACATCGGGCTGGAACTGTTCAAGCTTCTCCAAGGCGTCTTCGCCGTCGCGCGCGAATGTAATTTCGATATCGCGCTCGCCCGCGAAACTCTCGCGGAGAACGCGCCGCATCAGTGCAGAGTCCTCTACGAGTAGCAGCCTCATGCCTTGGCATCCCCTGCCTGAAGTTCGTCCGCGTTCAGCACGTCGAAGGCCGAGCTTTCGAGGACCAGCACCATCGACTTGCCGCCATGCGCCTTGGCGACATGCTTCACAAAGCGGGCGGCTTCGGAGTTGAGGGCAGGCGGGTCGGTGAGTTCGTTGCGGGTGACGCGTAGCACTTCGGTGACGCTGTCGACGATGTAGCCGGTCATCACGCCGTCGCTGTTCAGAACGATGATCCGTTGGCGTTCGCTCCGCTCGCAGGGGGCGAGGTGGAAATAGCGCCGCATGTCGATCACCGGCAGAACCATGCTGCGCAGGTTGATGATGCCTGCGACCTCGGCTTGGGCCTTGGGCACTTCGACGAACTGTTCGGGCAGGCGGATGATTTCCTGCACAGCGTGGATACTGATCCCGAAGTCTTCTTTGGCGAGTTTGAAGACGACGAGCTGTACGTCTTCGAGGTCTGCTGCGTCTGCCGATGTGTTCATATCGTCATCCTCCACAGTCTGTTCGGTCATTTCGGTCGAGATTGCGCTCATGGCCTTTTCGGCTTCGGACAGATCCACGCCGCTGATGCTTTCCCCAGCCGACAGAACCGACACGAGCCGCTGGCCGCCGTCGAGTTTGCAGATGCATTCGATCTCGTTCGCGCCGTGGCGTTTGACCCCTTCGGGCACGTCATCGACCAGATCGCGCGGGACGCGGAGCACTTCGCGAACGCGGTCCACGATCATGCCGACACGGCGGTAACCGTCACCGTCCTTGATCTGGAGGACGACAACGCGATTGCTGTCCTTCTGTTCGGTCCGCGCTTGGCCAAGGCAGTCGCGCAGGCTCACCAGCGGCAAAACGCGGTCGCGCAGTGTGCAAAGCCCCACAACGCTGAACGGCGCGTTCGGCACTTCGGCGATCTGGGTCGGGACGCGCACAATCTCGTCAACGTCAGCAAGGTTGAAGGCGTATTCCTCCTCGCCGATCAGCAGGGACACGATCTGGAGGACATCGTCTTGGACTTCCTCGGTGTCAGTCGTCTCGGTGGCTTTGCCGACCTTGCCGGACGAACGCCCCGTCGAGCCGCCAACGACTTCTTTCACCTGAAGCTCTGGCAGACGGCCAGGATCGAAAAGCTGCACGAGGTCATGATCGTTGAAGTTCTTCACCACCCCGCTGAGTAGCTTGGAGTCGATTGTCTTCTCGACGGCGTCGACGTTTTCGATGCGATCGACGGGGACGTTCAGCACTTCGGCAACGCGGTCTACGACCAGTCCGACCTTCATGCCGTCATCGACCACCAGAACCCGCGAAGCATCGCTGGTCTCTTTGTGCTCCACGCCGAGCATGGAGCGCAGATCGAAGACTGGCAGAACTTCACCGCGCAGATTGGCAAGGCCGAGCATACTCGGCGGCGCCATCGGAACACGGGCGAGGGCGGGTACGCGAATGATTTCCTGCACAAGGTCGATCGAGAACGCGAAAATCTCTTCTCGGATCAGAAAGCTCACGAACTGTCTGACCGACGAAAGCTGGCTCTCGTCGAGGTCGGCTTCGATGGTATTCGAGTCCTGCTTGGCCATTTCTGGTCTCCCGATATCTCTCCGGTGGGGCAGAAGGACCTTGCCCTCCGACCTGCCGAACTCGATGGATTAGCGAAGCTGAAGTTCGTCCGCGCTGGCGGCAATGTTGTCGATCGCGATGGACAGTTCCTCGGCACCCTTGCCTTGCTCGGTCGCCGCGATGGACGCCTGATTGGCGGCGGTCTGCGCTTGCTCTGCGGCGGCGGCGATCTGCTCCATGCCCTGCTTGCCGGTGGTGATCGCCTCGAGGATTTCGTCGCTGGAGGTGAGGATATCGGTGTTACCCTCAAGCACGAAAGCCATGTCGCGCGATACGGTTTCGAGCAACTGGGTCGTGCCCTTGGCGCGCTCGACTTCGGCCAGCGAATTCTCGGCGGTTTCCATCAGGTCAAGGCGCACGTTGACGATCTGGTCCTGAATGCCTTTGACCATGTCCTTGATGTCGTCGGCGTTCTTCTGGGCATCCTCGGCGAGGTTCTGGATGTCGGTCGACACAACGGCAAAGCCTTTGCCGTATTCGCCTGCGCGGGCCGCTTCGACGGCGCCGTTGACGGCCAGCATATTGGTCTGGATCGCCACGTTGGCAATCGCGTCGACGATCTTGTCGATGCGGCGGCTCACGACTTCGAGTTCCTGAATTTCGGTGACCGACTGTTTGCCGGTTGTCATCGCTTCGGTGACGCCTGCGATGACCTTCGCGATACCTTCGCGGTTCTCGATTAGAAGCGAATTGATCGCCTCGCCTTTGGTCAGTGCGTCTTGGGCATTTGACTTGGCGAGCTTGGCGTTGGTTTCGATCTGGGTGATGCCAGCGACCGCTTCTTCGACCGAAGACGACTGGAGCGTTGCGGTATCGAGGATCTGCGAGATTGCCGTAGAGATTTCGGTGCTGGCGCGGTTCATCTCTTCGATGGTGGAGGCCAGTTCTTCGGATGCAGCGGCAAGCTCCTCCGACGATTTGCTGATGTCCGCCGAGGTGCTGAGATCTTCTGCAATCTCTACCAGTTCGCTCGTCGCGCGTTCAGCTTCCTGAAGAGCTTCGGACTGGTTGGCAACACTCTTCGCGGCCTGTTCGGCACCTGCGGATTGCTCTTCGGCGGCGGCGGCAATTTGCTCGGCGCCCTTCAATGCCTGTTCTGCTGCCGCGCCCATTTCACCTGCGTTGGACGCCAGCGTTTCTGCACCGGATTTGATAGCCTCCATGTCATCACGGATCTGGCTCAGGTTATCGGTGATCGTGCGACACTTCGCGACTTCCTCGGCGGCGGTCGCAGCAGCATTGCCGACAGCGCCGGCGAGCACGTTGGCTTTGTCCTGAATATTGCGCACCAGTTCGTCGATGTCGGTCGCGTTGCGCTCTGACGCTTCGGCGAGTTTGCGTACGGTGTCGGCGACAACGGCAAAGCCCTTGCCGTGCTTGCCTGCGCGGGCGGCTTCGATCGCTGCGTTGAGCGCGAGAAGGTTTGTCTGGTCCGCAATGCGGATGACCTGATTGACGGCCTCGATGACGTTCTGCGCCTGATTTTCGAGGTCCTTCATCAACTCGACCGATGCCTGCTGACGCTTTGAGCCCGCATCCACGTTCTCGATGAGGCCAGTCACACTGCGGTCGGCATCGGCGATGACCATCTGAAGACGCTGGGTGAGTTCAAGAGACTTCTCGGCTGCTTTGGCCTGAAGGCTCACGCGGCGGTTCACCTGCGTCATCGCAGCGGCGCTTTCCTCACTGGCAGAGGCGGCCTGAACGGCGCCAGAAGCGATCTGCTGCATCGCATTGGATAGTTCCTCCGTCGCGGCACTGGCTTCCTGAACGCCCGCGCTGAGTTCTGCGCATGCGGCGGCGATGTTGTCGGCGGACTGCTTCTGTTTAGCGACGGTGCGAGCACGTTGGCGCTTGAGGTCGACGTTTTCGGTTGCCCGCTTCGATGCGACGGTCGTCGTTGCGCTGGGCTTTGCTTTAGCGACCGGCGTGCCGGCAGCAGAAGTTGCTTTTTGCTTCACGAGCGCCATCCGATGATCCTCCGCGTTGGCGTATGCTGAGGCAAAGATCGCGCGGTAGCGCTCACGCTTTGCCGTTCAGTCGCTTAATCGGAGAATTGGGCGCAACTTTTTAGAGAACTACGCTTTTGGCCAGTCGGGTAGCGAGCGGACCATTTGGCTAACCTCAAGAGATGGGAAGCCGTTTAAAGGGATTAATCACTGTTTCGGATTAATCGTCAAAATGGGCCGGACGGTCCAATTGGTGGGTTCGAGACCGGATTTCTGTGAGGTCATAATACCAGAAGGGCGCCCGTAGGCGCCCTTGGTATTTGAATTTGTTTATTGATTCTCAGCCGCGAGCGACTTTCTTTTCTGAACTAAATCGCGACTGGCTCGAAATTTCGAATCGTCCGCTGCGGACTTTGACGATGCGGCCCTGACGGAGCAGGGTGCCCCAAGCGCGCAGGCTGTCTTCGCGGGTGAACTCGCTATCGCTCATCACCTCGCGCAGGCGCCACATCACTTGCGGACGCGAGAAGTCCTCGATGCCGTCGAAGAAGCTGATGTGGGCAGCCGCCGCTTCGATCATCTCGGTCAGGCCGCTTGCGCCGGTTTCCAGCACGAACTCTGCAAACGCCTGCTTAGCGCCGGTGCTGGCCTGGACAGCGGCTTCCGATGCCACAACGCGGCGCGGACGAACCGGAGCAACTGCGGCCGGAGCCGGAGCAGGCTTAGGCTGTGCGACCGGAGCAGGTGCCTCTTCGGCATCCACACGCTGCGAGGCAACGAGCTTCAGCGGAGCAGGCGACTTGCGTTCCGGCGCGGTCGGTTTCTGCGGCGTTTCGGCAGCAGGGCGGACAGCGGCGGTCAGATCGTCGCGGAACGCTTTGTCGTGGTCCTCGCCGCCTGCCAGCGCGTCACCCATCTTGCGGGCAGCTTCGGTCTGGGCAACAGCCGCCTTGAGGTGGCTGAGGGTCTGGCGGCGACGGTCGGTTTCCGGTGCGCTGATTTCAGCGTCGGCCTTGGACAGCAAGCGCGTCAGCTGGTCGTCCTGATCGTCCATGAGGCTGCGGCCACCGTAGGCGACATCGTCGTAATCGTCGTCTTCATCCTCGTCATCGTCGAGAAGGAAGGCATTTTCGGCGTCCTCGTCAGCTTCGCCTTCTTCGTCGATCTCGGCCAGTTCACGGAGAAGGTCCGCGTCTTCCTCGTTCGACAGGCTCAGGCCTTCGAGATCGAAGTCATCCAGACCGTCGAGGTCAGCTTGGTTGAATTCGTCCTCTTCGGGCTCTTCAACCCGCGGCTCTTCGATCTCAGCGACGTCTTCGGTGATTTCGGGCTCTGCCTGGACCGGAGCTTCGAGGATCATCGGTTCTTCTTCGACAACCGGCTGCTCTGCGACCGGTTCTTCGATTTTTTCTTCCACCGGCTCGGCAGCTTTGCGGGCAACCTGCTGTTCAAGAGTGCCGTCTTTCAGAGCCTTCTCGAAATCGGCGCGCTTCATACGAACAACGCGGGGCTGCGGACGCGGGGCGGCGGCAGGTTCGTCGGCCGGAGCGTTGATCGCTTCGGCTTCGGCAGCGGCCTTGGCGGCAGCGGCACGAATTTTTTCGTTGCGGGTCTCGATGTCCGGCTGGCGCGGCGCTTCGGTCTCGGTCGCTTCGATGACGGACGACAGGTCGATGTCGTCTTCTTCAGAAGCGTCCTCGATATACTCGGGCGCAGCGGGCTTCGCAGCCTGCTGACCGACAACCGAGCGCAGACGCTGGAGGCGCTGTGCCACCGATTCCGTTTGCGGTTTGGGCGCAGGAGCGGGCTCTTCCACGACCTCCGGTTCCGGCTGCTCTGCCACAGGTTCGGGCTGAGGTTCCGGCGCCGGAGCAGGCGTGGCTGCTTCCACCGGCGTTTGCACCGGAGGCTGCTGCACGGGCTGTTCCGCGGGCATTTCACTGGAGCCTGCAAGGGCCGCCGCGGGTCGTAGAACGATCCCCGATTGTTCCATGCGTGCTTCGACGCGGCGCGCAATTTCCTTTTCCGCGATGCGGGTTAGCATTTCCGCATCGGGCGTCGGAGGCTCCGCCCCGAAGTATCTGTCTCCCGCCGCAAGATCGCGGAAGTACTCCGCGATGGCCTTCATCGTGTCGAAAGAGTCGTCAAACCCTTCCAGTGTGCACGAGAAAGTGCCGTATGAGACGGTTAAAATCTTACTCGATTCAACCATTACAAGGCTCTTTGTTTTCTACCTTCACTGACATTGACCACTAATTGGTTCTCAATCCGGAACGTAAACGCGATAACAAAGGTGTAATTTTAGGGCAATTTGAGGGCGGACCATTAAATCGTGAACAATCCCGGCGAAAATATACACATTGTTTCCTATTCGGAGCCAATAACGCTGGTTGGCGGCGCTGATTGTCGACAGCGCGACCTCGAAACCGCTTTTAATCTTGCTCCGGTAGTTATCGCAGCGGACGGCGGTGCGGAGCAAGTATTGGCATCCGGACGACTGCCGGAGCGTGTTATCGGCGATCTTGATAGCCTTAAAGATAATCTGCATCGCCGACTTGGCAATATTATCGAGCATGTCGAGGAACAGGAGTTCACCGATTTCGAGAAGTGCCTACTTAGGGTAGATGCGAGTCGCGTTCTTGCCGTCGGCTTCATGGGCGGTCGGATTGATCACCAGCTGTCTGTCCTCAATGTCATGGCCAAACACATGCCGCGGATCATCGTGACGCTGAGCGCCGACGACGTGTCTGTCATGGTCTCTCAGGAAATTGCGTTCGATTTGCCCGCAGGAACGCGGCTTTCGTTGATGCCCGTCGGGGAGTGCCGTGCGTGGACCGAAGGACTTCGCTGGGATTTGGACGGACAAGTGATGAAGCCAGACGGGTTTCTGAGTGCATCCAATATGGTGGACGGCCCCGTGCGCATTCGTGCCGAGGGGCCGGTCCTTCTGGTGTTGCCGTCAGAGCATTTGCATGTGCTCTGGGACGCGCTCAGCAGTTGGGAACGTTGACGGCGAGGCCGCCAAGCGACGTTTCCTTATACTTCGCGTGCATGTCGTTGCCGGTCTGGCGCATCGTTTCAATGGCGGCGTCCAGCGGAACAAGGTGTGTGCCGTCGCCGCGCAGGGCGAGGGAGGCGGCGGACACGGCCTTGATCGCGCCGAGGCCGTTGCGTTCGATGCAAGGCACCTGAACCAGACCGCGCACGGGGTCGCAGGTCATGCCAAGGTGGTGTTCGAGCGCGATTTCAGCGGCGTTCTCGATTTGCTCGGGCGTGCCACCCATCACGGCGCACAGGCCCGCAGCAGCCATGGCGGAGGCGCTGCCGACTTCGGCCTGACATCCGCACTCAGCACCAGAGATGGACGCGTTGTACTTGATGAGGCCGCCGATCGCGGCAGCGGTCAGCAGGAACTCGGGGATCTTCGACGAGACAGCGCCCGGTACGTGGTCGAGCCAGTAGCGCACCACGGCAGGCATCACGCCCGCAGCGCCGTTGGTCGGCGCGGTGACGACCTGACCGCCTGCGGCGTTTTCTTCGTTCACGGCCATCGCGTAGGCGGCCATCCAGTCGTTGGCGACGTGAGGCGCGACCATGTTCAGTCCGCGCTCTGCCATCAGCTCATCATGGATACCCTTAGCGCGGCGCTTCACATTCAGACCGCCCGGCAGGATGCCGTCCGTGGTCAGGCCGCGGTCGATGCAGTCGTTCATCACCTGCCAGATGCGGCTGACGCCCTGATCGAGCTCGTTCACGCGGCGGCGCGAGGTTTCGTTCTTCTGCTTCATCTGCGCGATGGTCAGTCCGCTTTCCGCAGCCATATCAAGCATCTCTTTGGCGCTTTTGAACGGGAACGGAACGGCGGGGCCGTCGTCAGTATCCTTGCCTTGCTCCAGTTCCGAGGCCGTCAGAACAAAGCCGCCACCGACCGAGTAGTAGGTCTCTTCGACAATCGTATCGCCCTGCGCATCGAGGCCGCTGATGACCATGCCGTTGGCGTGGCCGGGCAGGTTGGGGCCGTAGTCAAAGACGATGTCGGTCTTGGGATCGAAGGCCAGCGGGGGCAGGCCATCGACGTGGATGACCTTTTCCTTGCGGAGACGCTCCAGTTCGGCTTCCGCCTTTTCGGCATCATAAGTGTCAGGCAGGAAGCCCGCGAGGCCGAGGATCGTGGCGCGGTCGGTCGCGTGGCCGACGCCGGTGAAGGCCAGCGAGCCGTGCAGCGAAGCTTTGACGCCATGCACGTTGAACGGCTGGGCGCGTAGGAAATCGAGGAAGCGTGCGCCGGCAACCATCGGACCCATCGTGTGGGAAGATGACGGGCCAACACCCACTTTGAACATATCGAAAACGGAGAGGAACATTTAGATGGCGCTCCCTTCGGGCGGCGTCGGGTAGGAAGGTGAAGAAAACGGTGTCTTGCCCAGTCCTTCGGCCAATGCGGCGCGAATGGCGGAGGGGCGCTCCTCGAAACCGAGGCAGAATTCATGAAGCCGCGGCCAGCGCGTCAGATCAAACCACGCGGTGTGGTCCTGCGGGTAGAGCGCCAGCCACCTAAGCATCGGAGCTGCGTAGCACGACAGGGCCGAGGTCTTCGCAAGGTCGGGACCATTTTCAAGGATCGTCAGCAATTCCGCAATCCGCGTCTTGGTCATATCGCGCAAAGGTTCATGTGCGGGCGAGAACTTCTCGGGATAGAAAAGCATCCGCAGGGCAGGGTGCAGCGTGTTCGCCAGCCACAGCAGCCATTTCAGAAAGTCTGCGCGTTCAGGGCTATCCACCGCCGGAGCCATCGCGCCGTGACGGTCAGCGAGCCACAGCAGAATTGCTGCAGTTTCGAACATCACGCCATCCGGCGCTTCCAGCACGGGGATCAGGCCATTGGGATTGAGCTTCAGGTAGCTTTCGGACTTCTGCTCTTTGGCGCTTCGGTCGACCAGCACGGTCTCATACGCCAGGCCCAGCTCCTCCAGCATCAGCCGGACGCAAAGTGAGGCGTTATCAGGTGCATAGTGGAGGCGGTACGCTGTCGTCATAGGGCAGAGTGTATCAGCGAAGTGGCGGCCCAAACGTCGGATTGCGACGTTGGTTTCGGGAATTGCGCCCTGAGGGCTGACGTTTTTGAATTTGTCAGGCTTATCACAACACGACGAAACACCTATAAGCACCGTGAATCCATGAGAGGTGCCCTATGTCCATTGATCTGTCGCCCATTGATAAGGCCAAGTTCGTCGCTGCAAAGCGCGCTGCACAATATGTCGAGAGCGGCATGAAAGTCGGTCTGGGTACTGGCTCCACCGCGTCGTGGCTGGTCAAATGTCTGGGCGAAATGGTCCGTGACGAAGGGCTGAAGATCCAAGGCGTGCCGACCTCTTCGCGCACCGCTGCACTGGCCCGCGAAGTCGGGATCGAGGTCATCTCGCTCGACGAGGCCAAGTGGCTGGACATCTGTATCGACGGTGCTGACGAGTTCGACCCGAACCTGAACCTGATCAAAGGCGGCGGCGGTGCCCACCTTCAGGAAAAGATCGTTGCGACGGCCTCGGACCAGATGATCGTCATCACCGATGCGTCGAAGTCCGTTGAGACGCTGGGTGCTTTCCCGCTGCCGCTCGAAGTTATTCCGTTCGGCTGGCAGACCACGAAGACCATCGTTGAAGAAGCGCTGGTCGGTATGGACGTGCTGGGCCGCAACGTGTCGCTGCGTATGAACGGCGATGCGCCCTACGTCACCGACGAAGGCAACCATATCCTCGACCTGCACCTCAACCGGATCGGTAACGCCCGCCAGCTCAGCCTTGTGCTGAACCAGATTCCGGGCGTGGTCGAAAACGGTCTCTTCATCGATATCTGCGATGCCGTTGTTATCGGCTACGGCGATGGCCGCGCAGAAGTGCGCGACATCAATAACGGCACGGTCGACGAGACGAAGTTCGACTTCCTCGCCGAAGACAATATCTTTGGTGACGTTGCAGAGTAAGCGCCGGGCGTGTGCGTGTGGGCAGATTGACCAGACGCACACCTGATTACACATGCAAGCCAACTGATATTTAACGAGCGGAGCAACTCATGTCCTTTGATTACGACCTCTTTGTCATCGGGGGCGGTTCTGGTGGTGTGCGCGCTGCACGCGTGGCATCCCAAGCAGGCGCCAAAGTCGCGCTGGCCGAAGAAGACCGCATGGGCGGCACCTGCGTTATTCGCGGCTGTGTCCCGAAGAAACTGATGGTCTTCGCATCCGAGTACCATGACATCGTCGAAGACGCGAAAGCCTACGGTTGGGAGCTGGAGCACGGCGAGTTCAACTGGGGTCTGTTCCGCGGCCACATGCACAAAGAACTCGACCGTCTTGAGGGTATCTATCGCAACATCCTCAAGAACAACGATGTGACGACCTACAACGCCCGCGCGACGCTGAAGGACGAGCACACCGTTTCGCTGTCGACCGGTGAAGAAATCACCGCAAAGCACATCCTGATCGCCGTCGGCGGCCAGCCGGTGCGTCCGGACCTGCCGAATGCCGAACTGGGCATGGTATCGAACGACATCTTCCTGATGGAGGAGATGCCGAGCAAAATCCTTATCATCGGCGGCGGCTACATCGCTTGTGAATTTGCAGGCATCCTTAACGGACTCGGTGTCGATGTGACCCAGTTCTATCGCGGTGCGCAGATCCTGCGCGGCTTCGACGAAGAAGCTCGCGGCCTCATCGCAGACCAGATGCGCGAAAAGGGCATCAACCTGCACTGCGGCACCAACATCCTCGAGATGGAAAAGCGTGACGGCAAGATCTGGGTGAAGGGCACCAATGGCGAAGACACCTACGATCAGGTGCTGTTCGCGACGGGCCGTGCGCCGATGACCGACAACCTCGGCCTCGATAAAGTGGGCGTAGAAACCGGCCGTCATGGCGAGATCAAAGTCGACGAATACAGCCAGACCAACATTCCGTCGATCTACGCTGTGGGCGATGTGACCGACCGCGTCCAGCTGACCCCCGTCGCGATCCGCGAAGCGATGGCTTTTGTCGAGACCGTATTCAACGGCAACCCGACCAGCCCTGACCACGACCTGATCCCGTCGGCAGTCTTTACCCAGCCGGAATTCGGCACCGTGGGCCTCAGCGAAGAAGCCGCGCGCGAGCAGGAGCCGATCGAGGTCTACTCGACCAGCTTCCGTCCGATGCAGACCTTGTTCGCAGGTCGCCCCGACCGTGTTCTCATGAAACTCATTGTATCGCAGGAGACCCGCAAGGTTCTGGGCTGTCACATCGTCGCACCGCACGCGGGCGAGATGATCCAGATTGCAGGCATCGCGGTGAAGATGGGGGCGACAAAAGAGGATTTCGACCGCGTCTGTGCCGTGCACCCCACGATGGCCGAAGAGCTCGTTACGATGAAGACTCCGACCCGAACTGCTTGAATTTTCCCCGCGCATTCCCAATTGTGAATAGGACTGCCCCGCGAGGGGTGCTTATAGGGAATGAACGAGGTTTATGGCTGGAAACAACGGAGGCCCTTGGGGCGGCGGAGGAAACCGCGGTGGTTCGAACGGCGGCGATGACAAAGATCGCCAGCGTCCGAACGGCGGTCGCCGCCCGAACGAAGGGCAAGCCCCCGAGATTGATCAACTGTTCAACAAGGGTCGTGACCGCCTGCGCGTACTGATGGGCGGCGACAACGGCCGCACCGGTAACGGCGGCGGCGGTTTTGGCGGAGGCAACTCCGGCGGACCCAAGCTCACAGGTGCAACCATCGGAATCGGCGCAGTTGTTGCCGTGCTTATCTGGGGCGCTGCGTCGTTCTACACGGTGCGCCCCGAACAGCAGTCCGTCGAGCTGTTTCTGGGCGAATTCAGTGACACCGGCCAACCGGGTCTGAACTTTGCTCCGTGGCCGCTGATCACCCACGAAGTACGTTCGGTCACCACCGAAAACACCATCGATATCGGTGCGCAGTCGACCGGCGAAGACACCGGCCTGATGCTGACCGGTGACGAGAACATCGTGGACATCGACTTCCAGGTTGTGTGGAAGATCAAGGATCTGCCAGCCTTCATGTTCAACCTTGCCGACCCCGAAGCGACGATTGCTGCCGTGGCCGAATCCGCCATGCGTGAAATCGTGGCCCAGTCGGAGCTGGCACCGATCCTCAACACCGAACGTGGTGTGATCCAGACCCGCCTGACAGAGATGGTTCAGTCGACCCTCGACAGCTACGACAGTGGCGTCGATATCGTCCGTATCAACCTCGACCGCGTTGACCCGCCGCAGCCGGTTATCTCGTCGTTCTTCAAGGTGCAGGACGCCGAACAGGAACGTGCGCGTCTCCAGAACGTTGCGGACAAGTACTCGAACCAGGTTGTCGCTGAAGCACGCGGTCAGGCCGCTCAGGACCTCGAAGAGGCCGAAGCGTACCGTGCCCGCGTAACCAACGCCGCGCAGGGTGAGGCCAGCCGCTTCACCTCGATCCTTGCCGAGTATCAGGCATCGCCGGACGTGACCCGCCGCCGCATGTACCTTGAAACGATGGAAGAGCTGCTTCAGTCGGTTGACCTGATGATCCTCGACCAGCCTGAGGGCGAAGGGCAGGGCGTCGTGCCTTACCTTCCGCTGAACGAGCTGCGCAGCAATAACGCCAACCGAACCACCGAAGAAGGAGGGTCCAACTAATGCGTAAGGCATATGTAGCTCTCGGCGCGCTGGTCGTAGCAGGCGTCATCGCAGCTTCGTCGATCTTCATCGTCGACGAACGTGAAAAAGCTCTCGTCCTCCAGTTCGGTCAGATCGTTGGCGTGAAGGAAGAGCCCGGTATCGGGTTCAAAATCCCGCTCATTCAGGAAGTCGTCAAATACGATGACCGCATTCTGAGCCGTGACATGGCTGCTCTAGAAGTCATCGCATCGGACAGCCGCCGCATCGAAGTCGATGCCTTCGCGCGCTACCGTATCGCGGACGTCGAGGACTTCCGCCGTGCAACGGGTTCGGGTGGTGAGCGTCAGGCATCCAACCGCCTCGATTCGATCCTGCGTACCGCGATCCGTAAGGTTCTGGGTACCGTGTCGTCGGCTGAAATCCTGTCGAGCGACCGTGACGCACTCATGCAGCTTATCCGCGATGTTGCGGCACCTGAAGCCGACTCGCTTGGCCTCCAGCTGATTGATGTACGCCTCAAGCGTACCGACCTTCCGCCGGAGAACCTCGAGAAGACCTATGAGCGGATGATCGCTGAACGAGAACGTGAAGCGGCAGACGAGATCGCTCGTGGTAATGAAGCCGCTCAACGGATTCGCGCCGGGGCTGACCGTACGGTGACCGAACTTGTTTCGGATGCTCAACGTCAGGCCGAGATCATCCGCGGTGAGGCTGACGCCGAACGGACACGGATCTTTGCAGAGGCCTACGGGTCAGACGCGGAGTTCTTCGATTTCTATCGTTCGTTGCAGGCCTATCGCCGTGCGCTGGAAGGCGGGAATACGTCGATGGTGCTCACGCCGGATAGCGACTTCTTCAGCTATCTGGAATCTGCAACGGGAAACGCTGAATGATTTTGATGCTGCTGCAAGCTGCGGCTGGTGTACTGATCGTAGAGGGGCTGGCGTACGCGCTGGCCCCTAAACTAGTTGAGCAGATGCTCGAACAGATGCGGGAAGTCCCGCTCGAACGTCGTCGCTGGATAGGACTTGTGTCCTTCGCGGCGGGTCTTATCGTCCTCACCCTCTTATAACGAGCCGGCGACCGGATTTCACACCCTGTTGAGACTTATGTTTCAAGGGTTGAGTGGACGGCCCCCTTGCTTAGAGTCCTGTCATAACGGGGCGTTTGGGGGCCCCGCTCAAATGGACAAGGAGAGTCCCTGTGAAATCGAATGCCTTTGCGCTTGATCGCCGGACCGGTGGCCAAAACTCACTCATGGCCCTGTTTCTGGCGGCATTTTTTGTGCTGACGCAGGCAGTCGCCGGACAGGCTCAGGACAATCGCCCTGTGTCGTTCGCCGATCTGGCTGATCGCGTCAGCCCCGCAGTGGTGAACATCACCACTTCGACGATGGTTTCGACCAATATGGACGGCCAACCCGGAATGCCGGGCAGCCCGTTCGAAGAGTTCTTCAAAGATTTCCAGAACCAGGGTCCGCAGCGTTCGTCTGCACTCGGTTCGGGCTTTGTCATTTCGCCTGACGGCTACATTGTGACCAACAACCACGTCATCGAAGGCGCGGACGAGATCCAGATCGAGTTCTTTCCGGGTGGTGAAGACCCGCTCGAAGCTGTTCTGATCGGTACCGACCCGAACACCGACATCGCGCTGCTGAAGGTCGAAGCGACCGATCTGCATTATGTTTCGTTCGGCGACAGCGACGCCGCCCGTGTTGGCGACTGGGTCATGGCCGTGGGTAACCCACTTGGTCAGGGCTTCTCGGTTTCGGCCGGTATCGTTTCGGCCCGTAACCGCGAGCTTTCGGGCACCTATGACGACTACATCCAGACTGACGCCGCGATCAACCGTGGTAACTCAGGCGGCCCGCTGTTCAACATGGACGGTGACGTTGTTGGCGTGAACACTGCGATCCTGTCGCCGAACGGCGGTTCGATCGGTATCGGTTTCTCGATGGCGTCGAACGTTGTGACCAAGGTTGTCGACCAGCTTCAGGAGTTCGGTGAAACCCGCCGCGGCTGGCTCGGTGTCCGCATTCAGGATGTCTCGCCCGATATGGTCGACGCGATCGACGGTCTGCAATCGGTCGCCGGTGCGCTCGTGACTTCGGTTCCTGAAGGCCCTGCAATGGAAGCCGGTGTTGAAGCTGGTGACGTCATCCTCACCTTCGATGGCCGCGAAGTCGCCGACACCCGCGAACTGGTCCGCATCGTGGCCGACTCGCCGGTTGGTGCCGAAGTGGTCATGAACGTCCTGCGTGACGGTGAGAACGTCGAGCTGACCGTTGTGCTCGGTCGCCGCGAAGAAGCCCAAGGCGCCATCCCCGCATCGGCAGAGAACCCGAAGGGTGCTCCGTCGACCGGTGAAGTGCTCGGCCTGATGCTTTCGGCTGTCAACGAAGATGCAATCGCCCAGTTCGACCTCGACCCGCAGACCGAAGGCCTCGTCATCGTTGGTGTCGATCCGATGTCTGATGCTGCTGAGAATGGTCTCCAAGTCGGTGACGTTATCACCGAAGCTGGCCAGATGGCCGTATCGTCTGTCGCCGAGTTCGAAGATCGTGTTGCCGCTGCGAAGGACGAAGGCCGCAAGTCGCTGCTGATCCTCGTCAATCGCGACAACATGGCCCGCTTCCTCGCGCTCAGCCTCGTCGAGTAACCGACCCACATATCTTCCTGAAAGGGCGCCCGTTGCGGCGCCCTTTCTTTTTGCGCGAACGGGGCGTATGAGGAGGGCGGCTCCGGTAGCCAGCCGTCCGCGCCTTCGGGTGGGGTGAATACCGGATATCTCAGCTTTTTTGCCCCTATGACGCGGCGGATTGGCAATGCGGACACCTCCGAACGACCCGCGTCCCGCAGGGACAAAGATGAACTATCAAGACCTTACCCCCGTTTTCGCCACAGCGCCGACGCTGAAACTTCGTGCCCGCCGTTTGCGCGAAGGGACCGAGATGACCCACGCAGAATCGCTTGAGGCTCTCGCCCACGAATACGGTCTCAAAGACTGGAACACGTTGGCAGCCAAGGCCGCGCCCGAGCCGACCTTGCATGGCCTCAGCGCAGGTGACCGCATCGCGGGTCACTACATGAGCAAGCCGTTCACCGGCGTTATCAAAGGCCTGCGCAGCTCGTTCGCGGGCGTAGTGCATCACATCGTCATTCGTTTCGACGAACCCGTCGACGTATCGAAATCGGCTTTGATGCAGATCCCGCGTCAGCAGATCCAGTTCGAGATCAATGATGACGGCATCACGGATGGGCACACATCCGACGGTGTACCCTATCTGTTGCTGGAGCTTTAAATCCCGAGCTCTTCGCTCGTCAGCGGCACGAGGCCAAGCTCTCGTGCCGTGCGGATATCCAGCAGCGGACTATCGAGGCCCTGCTGCCGCTGATAGCTGCGAATGGCGTCAGTCGTGCGGCTGTCCAGAATGCCGTCAATCTCTCCACGGAAGTGGCCACGCACGGTCAGCGCCCGCTGGAGCGACGCCACGAACGGCGCGTCCATGCTGTCAGGGCAGACGGACTCGAATAGAACCTCGCGCCGTTCGCGCACGATACGTTGGCGCGTCACGGTGCGATAGGCGGCGGGGGCAACCACGGTGCCATCGGTATGTACCTCGGCGGGCTGTACCATGACGTGTTCGGTCACAGTTTCCAGCACCGCAGGGGTCACGTCGCGCCCATAGCAGTGACCTTCGGAATCGTGACTGATTTGCGCGTCGGCAAAGGGCGGGGGATTCGACAAAGGCGGCAACCCGTCCGCGCAAGCAGCCAGTACCGGACCCGCAAGTGCGATCAGATAGGCGGGAATTCTCATGGCTGCTCTGCTTTGCCTCTTGTTTCGAATACCTTAGCCGACTTTGGCTGCCTCAGGCAAATTTTACGCGATCCGTTGAAACCTACCTATCGAGGGCTGGCGAACGACGCGCGTTATACCTAGATTGGCGCAAACTCCTCAGATGAAGGGCCGACAATGGCTAAGATTACGTACATCGAGCACAACGGAACCGAGCACCAGATCGACGTGAAGAACGGTATGACCGTCATGGAAGGCGCTCGCGACAACGGTATTCCGGGGATTGAAGCGGACTGTGGCGGCGCATGTGCCTGCTCCACCTGCCACGTCTACGTCGATCCGGCATGGACCGACCGCGTGCCGTCGATGGAGCCGATGGAAGAGGATATGCTCGATTTCGCCTACGAGGTCGATCCGAACACCTCGCGTCTGTCGTGCCAGATCAAGGTCAAAGACGAACTGGACGGGCTCGTCGTTCGTATGCCGGAGCGTCAAATCTGATGCGTCTCGCTGCGCTCCTTCTTTTGCTGCCAGGCATTGCACAGGCAGAAGTACAGGGGGCGCAGCTACTCGCGCCGACGACCCGTTACGGGCATGGGGCGCTGACGAATGGTGAATACGCCATTCTCGAAGTCGAGACCGATAGCGGCTCGTACCAGTTCTCGTTCCTTGATGGTGTGTTCGAAGACGAAGCGCCGAGGTTGTTCGATCTGAACGGCGACGGCAATCCCGAAGTCATCACGGTCCGCAGCGACGAAACCGTGGGCGCGATGATCGACATCTACGGCGAGCTACCGGACGGCTCGGTCGCTGGCGTCCTGCGCTCACCGCCCGTTGGGCAGAAATACCGTTGGTATGCGGTTGCTGGCATGGGCGATTTCGACGGTGATGGTGCGGTTGAGGTGGCCTTCGTCGACCGTCCGCACCTCGCTAAGACCTTGCAGATCGCGCAGGTCGACGAGGTTGACGGGACGTGGACTTGGACGCCTGAAGCGTCGATTGCCAACCTGACAAATCACAAAATCCAGACGCCTCATATCGAGGGCGGCGTGGATTGCGACGGCACGCTGTGGCTCGCGAACGGCGCGTGGACGCGGATCATGCAGGTGACGTTCAACGGCACGGAGTACGTTGCGACGGACGCCGGCGCCTATGACGCCGCCACCCTTGCGGATAACTCAAACTGCGAGTGACGCCATCACGATCAGCGCGGCGATCTCGCTGATCTGCTGGGTCGCGCCGAGGACGTCTCCTGTCTGACCGCCGATTTTGTTCATCGCGATCTTGCTGCACCCGAGCGTTAGAAGCGCGAGCACGACAAACAGCATGATGGCTGCCCACGGTGCGCAGAGCACAGCCACACCGAGGCCGATGATCAGCGCGCCGCCAAAGACTTCCTTGGGCGGACGACCGACGCTGTGAGACAGGCCATTGCCGCGTGCGTTGTCATGCCAGTGCATTAGCGCCACCATCGGCACGCGCGAGGTCGCGGCGGCAACCAGCAAAACGCCCCAGAGGTGGCCGAGCGTCATCAGATAGGACAAGGCCACAAACCGTGCGAGCAGGCTGAAGCCGAGCGCGAGAACGCCGTAAGTGCCGATGCGGCTGTCTTTCATGATCTCCAGTCGGCGCTCGACCGTCCAGCCACCCCAGAAGCCATCAGCTACGTCCGCCAGACCGTCTTCGTGCATTGCGCCCGTGACGACGACCTGCACCGCGATGACGATGAGCGCTGCGATGTTGACGGGAACGCCCAGCCATAGCGCAATGCTACCGGCCAGCGCGGCGCAGAACGCGGCGGCTAGTCCGGCGATGGGGTAGGCCCATGCGGCCAAGGCACCACGGCTGAACTCTTCATCGGCGAGCTTGACGGGCAGGCGGGTCAGGAGTGCAATGGCGATCAGGACATCACGCGGCGCGAAGCGCTTCATGTCGGCATTTGGCATCGGTGTGACCTTTCTGACCTTTCATTTGTTGGCACGAGAGTTATTGAAGAGCGATCAAGACTTCAATGAGGACGACATGGGCACCCCATTTTCCAATCTGAACGAGTTCCGTGATATTCTCGCACAGTTTTCCGCGATCGATACGGCAGCGATGGACGGGGCCGTTGCCCGCAACGCTATGCTGACGAAACCGGGCGGTGCGCTCGGACGGCTCGAAGAGATTGCGATCTGGTATGCAGGCTGGCGCGGCAACCCGCGCCCCGCGCTGGAAAAGCCCCAAGTCATCGTTTTTGCCGGCAACCACGGCGTCTGCGCCAAGGGCGTTTCGGCGTTCCCGCCGGAAGTCACGGTGCAGATGGTCGCGAACTTCGAACATGGCGGCGCAGCCATCAACCAGTTGTCCAAAGCGTTTGGCGCAGAGATGTCGGTCGTTCCGCTCGACCTCGACACCCCGACTGCCGACTTTTCCGAAGGTCCGGCGATGACCGAGGATGAAGTCGTCGCCGCGCTGTCCGCCGGATGGGACGCCGTGAACCCTGACGCCGACCTGCTGGTCGTCGGAGAGATGGGCATCGGTAACACCACAGCCGCCGCTGCCGTGGCCTATGCGCTCTACGGCGGCGAAGCCGAAGAGTGGGTTGGTCGCGGAACGGGCGTCGATAACGCTGGCCTGAAGCGCAAGACACGCGTGGTCGAAATGGGCATCCGTGCGAACCCTTCCACCAAGGAAGACGCGCTCGAAGCGCTGCGCTGCGTGGGTGGACGCGAACTGGCTGGCATGACCGGCGCGATTGCTGCTGCCCGCTATTACCGCATCCCTGTTATCCTCGACGGCTTCATCTGCACGGCGTCTGCTGCGGTGCTTGAAGTCGCTGCCGAAGGCGCGCTGGATCACTGCATTGCGGGCCACGTCAGCGCAGAGGCCGCGCATCCGCGTCTACTGGAAAAACTGAATAAACAGCCGCTGCTCGCGCTCGGCCTCCGTCTGGGCGAAGGCTCGGGCGCGGCGTTGGCGATTGGCGTGCTGAAAGGCGCGATCGCCTGCCACTCGGGCATGGCGACGTTCGACGAAGCAGGCGTCTCGGACGGTTAACCGTCCGCCTGCGGGGATTTGGGAGCGTCGCTCTTGCGGGGCTCCCCGATCTTGTCCTTCATCTGCTGCACAGCGCGTTCGCGGCTCTCGATCGATAGTTCAAGCTCCGAATTCAGTTCCTGCGCCTTCTTCATGTAGGCGCCGTTCTGGGTCGGCGGCAGGTCGGGGCGCCACAGTTCGGCTAGTTCTTTCATCATCGAACGGTCGTGATGATAGAACACGGCCTCGGCCTCGGCGGCCTCGTATTCCGACAGTCCTAGATTTTCGAGCGCATAGCGACCTGCGCGGAGCGAGCTGTCGAACAACTCGCGCACGATGTCATCCGCGCCAGCCGCGTATAGCTCATAAACATGCTGACGGTCCCGCGCGCGGGCGACGATGTGAATGTCGGGGCGCATCTTGCGCGCGTCCTTGACCAGCTTCGTCGCTTTCTCGCGGCCATCGACTGCAACAACGAGCACCTTGGCCGATTGAATGCCTGCGGCTTTGAGCAGATCAGGGCGGGTGGGGTCGCCAAAGAAGCCCTTGAACCCGAACTTGCGCATCATCTGCACGGTTTCGAGGTCGGAATCGAGGATCACGGTCGAGAAGCCTGCACTTTGCACAAGGCGGTTCACGATCTGCCCGAAACGACCGATGCCCGCAATGATGACGGTGCCCTGTTCGTCGATGTGGTCAGCGGCGACTTCTTCGGTATCGGTCAGGTTCAGCTTCTTGCGGCGGTGTTCGTAGAAGATGAACAATAGCGGTGTGATGAGCATCGACAGTGCGATAATCAGGATCAGCTTTTGCCCGAGGCCCGGCGACAGCGCACCGAGGCCAAGCGCGAAGGATACGAGGACGAAGCCGAATTCGCCCGCCTGACCGAGGCTCAGCGCGAAGAGCCAGCGGTTCTCCGACCGCAGTCGCCAGAAGGTCGCGAGGGCGTAGAGGATACCAACCTTTACTGCGATCAAAAGCAACGTCAGCGACATGATCCGCACCGGATCGGCAAAGAACGCACCAACGTCAAAACCAGCGCCGACGGTGATGAAGAACAGGCCGAGCAGCAGACCCTTGAACGGTTCAAGGTCCGACTCCAGTTCGTGGCGGAACTCGGAGTTCGCCAAGACCACGCCGGCAAGGAACGTACCCAACGCGGGGGAGAGGCCCACCATCTCCATCAGGACCGCAATTGCGACGACCATGAGAAGCGCCAGCGCAGTATACATCTCGCGCAGCTTGGCTTGGTGGATGTAGCGGAACACGGGCTTGGTCAGGAAGACGCCCGCAAGGATGATCGCCAGCACAGCGCCGAGCGTCACCAGCGTGACGCCCCAAGCGGGAAGGCCCTCGACCAACGAAAACGCTGCGTGGTGTTCGGTGCTGTCCTGAGCCCGTAGCATCGAACCGTCGGGCGAGAAGTGCACCAGTTGCTTGGTTGCGAGCAGCGGCAGGAGCGCCAGCATCGGGATCACCGCGATATCCTGCGTGAGCAGCACTGCGAACACGTTGCGCCCGCCCTGCGTTTGAACGAGGTTCTTTTCCGTCAATGTTTGCAGGACGATAGCGGTCGAGGATAGCGCGAGGATCATGCCGATCGCGATGGAGTCGAACAACGTCTCGTTCATCAGATACGCCAGACCCGTCAGCGCTGCACCGGTCAACAGCACCTGCATCCCGCCGAGGCCCAAGAGCTTTAGCCTCATGTCCCAGAGAGTGCGCGGGGTAAGCTCCAGACCGATCAGGAACAGCATCATCACTACGCCGAATTCGGCAAAGTGCTGAAGGTCCTCACTTTCATTTCCGACAAGGCCAAAGATCGGGCCGATCACGATCCCCGCCGCGAGGTAACCAAGGACGGACCCAAGGCCGAGACGGGCTGCGAGGGGGACTGCAATGACTGCGGCGCCGAGGTAAATCGTCGCCTGAAAAAGGAAGGAATCCATATGTCGGACCGTCTGTAATCGTTACCTGAAACAGTAACATGAATGCGGGAATGTCGAAATCTGTCCCTAGGTCGCGGGTCAGTCGGGCATCGTCAGGCCGTAAAGTCGGCCTCGTTTGCTGAAGTTAAGGGCGGTTTCGCTAATCGCCGTAACCTGACCACCGTCCAGCGTATCGCCTACCGAAACAGTCGTGATGCTACCGTTGGACAGGCGCACCACGGCAATGCGCGAACTGTTGGTGCCGCGCGTACCGAGAAGCAGCATGTTCCGCAGGCTCACGGCGTTGTCTTCAGTCGCGGCAGCGGCCACGCCGCCGGCAACCGGTCCGGTCGGCGCCATGACGGATTGCTGCGGTGTCTGGATGACGGGGCGGGTGGCTGCGGCGACGATCTGGTCGAAATTGCTCGGACGACGGCGCGGCCCCATCGCGCTTTCAACGGCGAGCGCGGTCGCACTCTCCAACGGATCGGGCGCATTGGCGATGGCTTCGGCAAGGGCGGCGATCTCGGCCTCTTCCTCGCTCTCCAACTCGTCCGCAAAGGCAGCTGCAAGGTCAGCTGGGCGGGCACGCGGGGCAGGGTAGATTGGCCCCGAAAGGTCCACTTCCTCGTCGCTCTCAGGACGTTCGGCAGGGCGCAGCGCAGAGATCGGGACACCGCCTGAGGTCACTTGCGGTTCTGCCGGTTCCTGCGGAGCGGTTGCCTCGGCGGGCATCTCCGCGGCGGCGAGTTCGACCTCTGGCTCGGCGGTTTCTTCGGCGATCTCGCCAGAGCCCGGACGCAGGCGGGGTGCATCGACGATAGCGGCCAAAGGCGCGGGGATTTCCGGATCAGTAGGACGGAAGCGCGGAATCACGTCGGGTGCGCGGGCGTAGACCATGACGCCCGTCGGCATCATCGTCCCCTCGGCCGACGCAAGGATGAAGCCGCGTTCGTCGCGGGGGTAGGTCGAGCCTGCGGGCGGCGGCGTCATTTGGAGCGGCAGCGCAGGATCGGCCTGAGCGCTCGTCAGTACGATCTCCGACTGGTCTGGCACACCGATGGTGTCGACTGTGGCGACGTTGAACGCAAAATCCTCGCTGCGCGGCGTCAGCGGCAATCGCGGCGCACGCTGCCATACGCGGGTCAGTTCGTACTGCGCCTCCGCCTCGGCGGGTGAGAGCGGGCGGCTGCCCTCGGGTAATTCCACGCGCAGATTGGTTTCCGGCAAGTCGACCGGCGGAAGGAGTTCGGTTTCCTCGACTTCCGCGATGTCTGCCTCGATCTCGTCGTCTACTGACGGCTCGTCGACCACTTCGGCAATCGCCTGCTCGGTCGTATCCCGACCGAAGAGGGCAGAGACCTTTTCGGGATTGAACGCTGCCCATGCGCCGACGGCAGCGAGGAAGATCAGAAGGATGGCCAGCAGAACTGCCATCAACCCCGGACGCATGGTCGAACGAGGCAAGGCCGCAGTGCCGGTGGCCGGTTCAGGGTCGCTCGGCGCGGAAAAATCGGTGACAGGTACGGCTGTAATCCGCGGCTTCGGCGTCTCACTGGCCGGAGTTGGGGCCGCCGCTGCGACGCCCGACATGCGAATGGCAGAGGGGCTCTGCCGTTTGGTGGCCTCGGGCTCAGGCTTGTTGCGACTGCTGAAGACCACCTGCGGCGCGGGGTCTTCGACCGGCGCTTCGGCGGGTTTGTCTTCGACCTTGCCAACAACGACCACAGGCACGGGATCGCGTTCGATCACTTCGCCTTTGGTGATCAGCGCATCGGCCAATGCGGTACGCCCGAAGAACGGCTCGCCGTTAAATGTGCCGGCCTCCGGCACCGCCGCAAAACAGACCGCATCGAACCCATGTTCGAGCGCGAACCCCTCCGCTTCGGTCAGGGTCTCCTTGGCAACGGCGGCCACGTAGGTGACGCCTTCGCCGCGGCTGTAATCGACCTTCAGCTCATCGCGCGAATAGGGCGTCGTGCCGTCCAACTCTGCAAAAATAGCGTCTTCATCGGCAGTCGCATCACGAAGGCTGAGATATTTGATCTGGTCATTCGGGATCAGGATTTTGACGCGGGCAGGCCCGTCCGACAGGCGCTCGGCCTTCAGGCGCAGATCCTCGAGCGCCGTATCCATCCCGTCCGCGCCGAACGCAGCTTCGCCAACAAGAAGCCAGCCGTCCTGGCTGCGCTGGAGTAGGCGGATGCCCTCAAACGATAGGGATAGAGCGAAATTCGGTGTCATGGTACGGGCTTAGCACGTTAGGTCGGTCCGGCAAATGTAAACGCCCCACAACTGACAGGCTATAGCAACTTCCCGCCCACACAAAGATTTTAATCGCGCGCCTCTTTCCCGCATTTGCGGCGCGCATAGGTTAGTGGTCAGAACAGGGAAGAGGATATTCCATGAACGCCTTTCTGACACTTGCCTCCGCTGGCCTGATTGCAAGCGCGCCGCTCGTCGTGACCGCGCAGGATGCTCAAGCCGGTACACTGACGACAACGGGTATGGCCCAAGTCGAAGCCCCCGCCGATATGGCCACCGTGACCCTCGGCGTAGAGGCGCAGGGTGCAACCTCGGGCGAGGTGCTCGACAGCACCAGCGAAGCCGCCGAGGCGATCCTCGCTGCGCTTAAGGAAAACGGTATCGCCACTGACGACATCCGGACCGGCTCTGTCTCGCTCATCCCGCGTTATGGCAACCGTGAGGACGGGTCGATGGATTTTGGTGAAATCCGTGGCTACTCGGCGTCGAACACCGTCACCTTCGACGTGCATGATCTGACCACCCTCGGCGATCTGATCTCCGAAGTTGTCGGCAGCGGCGCGAATACTCTACAAGGCGTCAGCTTCGGCCTCGATGACGATCAGGATCTACGCGATCAGGCCCGCACTGACGCTGTTCAGGACGCTATGCGCCGCGCTCAGGTACTGGCGGAGGCTGCAAGCATCACTCTGGGCGGCATCCAGTCGATCGTAGATGGCGATGCGGGCTACAACGGCGGTCCGTCCCCGATGTACCGGATGTCGGCAGCCGACGCGCCCGAGCGCTCGGTCCCGTTGGAGCCCGGAAACATCACGGTCACCCAGTCGGTGACGATGAGCTGGACGATCGGCGAATAAGCCGCGTCCGCTTCATTCTGATAAAAATACCTCGGGGGCGCGGGGGCAGCGCCCCCGCACTCACCGCATCCAGAAGCCGTTAGCCTTGATCTTGTTGCGGATCTGTTGTTCGCGGTGGGGTAGGTCGTTCTGATCGAAAAGCGCACGCACTTTCTCGCCGCGGCCCTGATAGACCATGCGTTTGATCGGCTCGTGCGATTTCAGCACCTTCTTGACCTTATTGGGGCTGGTAACCCGTCCCAAAACGTCGATCACCTGATCGCTTTCGCGCGCATAGAGCAGCGGGAACATGCGGTAATGACAGGTAACGTCGCCATCCAGCCCGTCCAGTTCCGGTCCCGGACGTCCGCCGCCCAGCGAGTGGATGACCAGCGGCAGCACGACCTGATCGAGCCACGGATCGAGTGACTGTACGACGAGCTCGTCAGGGCGATTGTCGCGCACATCCAGCGCCCATTTCAGGAACCGTTCGCGGAAGACCGCTGGGTCTTTGTAGAAGAACCAGCCTGCGTTGAAATAAAGGTAGCGTCGCCAGTATTCGTCCGGCTGCGATAGGTCGAGCGAGCTATCGAAATCCAGCTCGAACCGGTCGTAAAGCGACTTCCAGATCGCGGTGTAGCCGTCCCAGTAAAGCTCTTCCTGCGGCCACGTCCCTTCGCGGCGCATAGAGGCGGACGGACGGTCGAAGTCGATGTCCAGCTTCGCCAGATCGTCGAGGATCAGCGTGTCGGTGTCGAAGAACATGAACGGCTCGCCCTCGGGCAGGACGCTCAGACCTTCGATCTTGTTGCCGTAGGGATAGGCCTCTCCGAAATGGCGGCTCTCGAACGGCAGGATTTCAGCACCCAGATCCACCAGCGCGGCGCGAACATCCGCGTTCATCGTCGGATCGAAGCTCCACTTCGGTCCCGGCTGCGGTTCGGCAACGATCAGACGGCCTTTGAAGTTCGGCGACATTTCGCGAAGCGACGCGGCAAAGAGAACGGCCTCGTACGACAGGCGTCCCTTCTGGCCGACGATCATGATGTTGAAATCGGAGGATTTTGTCATGAGCCTAGTCGTAGGCCCATTTCGCTCGATCGGGAAGAGTGTTTCGGCAATCAGCGCATTGCCGCAAAGCGTCAACATCAGCCGCTAAGCTGTTGTTGAGAACCACCATTTTCGAAGAGGAAAGTGGTGGGCGACCCTGGAATCGAACCAGGCATGGGTCTCCCCGGCGGAGTTACAGTCCGCTGCCGCACCTTGCAGCACGTCGCCCGTCAGAGGCATCAGCCTCGTCTGTGGGGCGCTGTCTAAGGCTGAGTGCAGGGAGCGTCAACACCAAAATTTATAGAAATGTCATTGGGCTTGTTACTCGCCGCACTTCGTCGCATGTAGAGGTAAGCAAACAAGGGATTCCGACATGAAAAAGCCCAAGTGGGTTATCGAAAAAGAGCAAGCCAAACGCGCTGCGGCAAGCGAAACCGTCTGGCTCTTCGGTCTGCACGCCGTTCGTGATGCATTGATGAATCCGGCGCGTGAGCGTCTGCGACTCGTGGTGACGAAAAATGCCGAAGCCAAACTGGCCGATGCCATCGCGCAATCGGGCATGGAGCCGGAGATTTCGGACCCTCGCAAATTCGCAGCTCCCATTGATCCTGAATCGGTCCACCAAGGTGCGGCGCTCGAAGTCAAACCGCTCGACTGGGGCTCGCTCGAAGATGCGTCGATGCGCGAAGGTTCGGGACCTGCTCGAATCGTCCTACTCGACCGCGTGACCGATCCGCATAACGTCGGTGCGATCCTGCGTTCGGCGGAAGTATTCGGTGCCCGTGCCGTGGTAGGCGTCCAGCGTCACTCCGCTCCTGAAACCGGCTCGCTGGCGAAGACCGCGAGCGGTGCGCTTGAACGCCAGCCTTATCTGCGTATCCGGAACCTCGCCGATGGCATCGAGGAGCTGCAGAAGCTCGGCTACTACGTGGTCGGCCTCGACGGTGAAGCCACCCAGACCATCGAAGAGGCGCTCGAAGGCCGCACGGATCGTCCGGTCGCGTTGGTCCTCGGTGCCGAAGGCCCTGGCCTGCGCGAGAAGACCAAGGAGACCGTGGATGCGCTCGTGCGTATCGACTTTGCAGGTGGCTTCGGTTCGCTCAACGTCTCCAACGCCGCGGCTGTCGCGCTATATGCCGCGCGCGCTAAGTAACTGCCTCTCATCACAAAAACATGAGCGGCCTTTAAAGATCACGGAACGCGCTTACATCAGTGAATATCGGAGGGGAGCGGAACACCCCCTCACCGACTCACTGTCCCTCGTTCCACAACTTTTAGCGCCCTCGGTTTTTGTTCACCTAGGGCGCTTTTTTATGGCGGAGGTCCAATGCCCCAACCTGTCGATGATACCCTGATCCGTGACGTTCTGGGCAATGCCCGCACCATTGCCGTGGTGGGTGCATCCGCCAAAGAAGAACGCCCCAGCAATTTTGTCGCCGCCTTCCTGCAAAGCAGGGGCTACCGCATTATTCCGGTAAACCCTGGTTTGGCGGGGCAGGAGCTACTGGGCGAAACCGTCTACGGCACGCTCGCGGATATTCCGCACGACGTGGACATGATCGACGTGTTTCGCAAATCGGACGCCGTGCCTGCCATCGTCGATGAAGCGCTAGAGCGTTGGCCCGACCTTAAATCGGTCTGGATGCAGATCGGCGTGCAGAACGATGAAGCGGCTGACAAGGCCGAAGCGCGTGGCGTGAAGGTTGTGCAGAACCGTTGCCCGAAAGTGGAATTCCCGCGCCTCTTCGGAAGCGCGAAAGTCTCCGAGCTTTAACGCGAGGCTTTTTCGGCGATGCCGGACTGGTGCGTGCGGCGGTCCAGTTCGGCTTCGATGTCGGCCAGCGTGATGTCGCGCGCAGCGCACATCACGAGCAGGTGGTAGAGGCTGTCGGCCGCTTCAGAAATCAGGCCGTCACGGTTGCCCTTGGCGGCTTCGATGATCGCCTCGATGGCTTCCTCACCGAATTTCTCCGCACATTTCTCCGGACCTTTGGCGAACAGTTTCGCAGTCCACGAGCTTTCGGGATCCGCGCCTTTGCGCGACTGGATGGTCTTGTCGAGATCGTAGATGGACATCAGAGCCTCACCGGAATGCCAGCGGCAGCCATGTGAGCCTTGGCCTCGCCGATTGTGTAAGTGCCGAAGTGGAAGATGGACGCTGCCAGAACCGCCGATGCGCCGCCTTCGGTGACGCCTTCGACAAGGTGATCGAGGTTGCCCACGCCGCCAGATGCGATGACAGGAATATCGACCGCGTCGGAGATCGCTTTGGTCAGCGGCAGGTTGAAGCCCGCTTTGGTCCCGTCGCGGTCCATGGAAGTCAGCAGCAATTCGCCCGCGCCTTTCTCCATCGCGGTGATCGCGAATTCGACAGCGTCGATGCCGGTCGGTTTGCGGCCACCGTGGGTGAAGATTTCCCAACGACCCGGCTCAACCGTCTTTGCGTCGATGGCGCAGACGATGCACTGCGAGCCGAAGCGCATGGCGGCATCGGTCAGCACGTCGGGGTCAGCGACAGCCGCAGAGTTGAAGGACACCTTGTCAGCGCCAGCGAGCAACAGAGCGCGCACATCGTTGTGGGTCCGAACGCCGCCGCCGACGGTGAGGGGCATGAAGCACGCCTCTGCCGTGCGGGTCACCAGATCAAACATCGTGCCGCGGTTTTCGTGGGTTGCGTGGATGTCGAGGAAACACAGCTCGTCTGCGCCAGCAGCGTCGTATGCCTTGGCCGCTTCGACCGGATCACCGGCGTCGATCAGGTCAACGAAGTTGACCCCTTTGACCACGCGCCCGTCGGCAACGTCGAGGCAGGGAATGATCCGTGTTTTCAACATGGCAAGCTCTCCGGCTGGAATTGCCTCAGTCTGTAAAGGGCAGGGGCGGTCGATGCAACGATCACTGCTTGCGGCGGCGCAAGATCAGGAAGTCGACCAGCAGCAGGACGGCGAGAAAGGCGATCAGAACACCGCCGACAGGGATCGTCGCAATGCCGAGCCAACCGAGCATCGTGGCGAAGGTGAGCGTTGGTCCCCAGTCGGAGCCGCCGATCATGCAGACCTCGACGGAATTCTCGCTCAGGCTACAGTCGAAGATATTGGCGACCGCGATGCCCCAGATGAGGGACACCAGTGGAAGTGCACAAATAGCGATGCCTACGATCAGGATGATGTAGGCCGCCTTCTTCAAGCTTTCAGCACTTTCAGCGCTTCGCCCAGATCAATCGCGCCATCATAGAGCGCGCGGCCCGAGATTGCGCCGTTCAGCGGTGCGCCGCAGTTCTTCAGGTTCTGAAGGTCTTCGATCGACGACACGCCGCCCGACGCGATGACCGGAATGGAGACGGCATTGGCGAGCGCGGCGGTCTCTTCGACGTTCGGGCCCTGCATCGCGCCATCACGATTGATGTCGGTGTAGATGATCGCGGCCACGCCTGCGTCCTCGAACGAACGGGCGAGGTCAGTGGCGTTCACGTTGGTTTCTTCGGCCCAGCCTTTGGTTGCGACCATGCCTTTGCGCGCGTCGATTCCAACTGCAACGTGACCGGGGAATGCCTTGGCCGCTTCACGCACCAGATCGGGATTTTCGACCGCTACGGTGCCAAGGATCACGCGCTGGAGGCCCTTATCGAGCCAGCGTTCGATGGTCGCCATATCGCGGATACCACCGCCGAGCTGGGCGGGCACCTTGCATTGCTTCAAGATCTCTTCGACCGGCGCGGCATTGACGGGCTCGCCCGCGAATGCGCCGTTCAGGTCGACGAGGTGGAGCCATTCACAGCCCGCGTTCACGAACTCCAGCGCCTGCGCGGCGGGGTTTTCGTTGAAGACCGTAGCCTGATCCATTTCGCCTTTGTAGAGGCGCACTGCGTTACCGTCTTTGAGGTCGATAGCGGGGTAGAGGATCATGCGAGGCATCCTTTCAAACTATGTTGGCGCCGTTATGCACGGGTGACGGCAGAATGCAACGAACCCAACGTCACGCTTGTCCAGAATCACCGTTCGCGCTCAGGCTGACGGCAGTTATGGGAGGAACCATTATGAAGAAATTTGCACTTGCCGCGATGATGGCTGTCGGCCTCGCCGGCGCTGCCGCCGCTGACCCGATTGAAGGCACCTGGCAGACGCAGCCCGACGACGGCGCGTTCGCATTCGTCGAAATCAGCCCGTGCGGCCCCGCCTATTGCGGCGTGATCGCCCGCACCTTCAATGACAGCGGTGAGTACCAGTCCGAAAACATCGGCCGACAGCTGGTGATCGACATGGTCCCGCAGGGGAACGGTGAATATCGTGGCAATGTCTGGCGTCCGTCGAACAACAAGATCTACATAGGCAAAATCAACCTGAACGGCGACCAGATGGAGCTGAAGGGTTGCATCGCTGGCGGTCTGCTGTGCTCGGCCCAGAATTGGGTTCGTCGCTAAGCCAAATACCTACCGCTCAATGAAAATGCGCCGCGATCAACTCGCGGCGCATTCGTTTTTGAGTGGCAGTGTTCAGGCTACTGCGCTTGCGTTGCTTTGCCGTGCGAATGACACTGGCATATGCGAAAGGCGCTTTGCCTCTGCGATTTCACCAATAGCCAGCCTGATATTGCGTACGTCCGGATGGACCAACGCGCGGCGACGCGCACCGTCTTTCCATTGGAACGACACAAGCAGGTTGTCGTCATCAAGCCAACGCACGAAAACAGGTGCGTCGGTGAGATAGCCGAGCCTCAGAAGCACTGCGAGGTGGTAGGCCACCATATCGTCCAGTATTTCATGTTGGTCAGCATAGGCCTTGTAGGCCACGATCGAACGATCGCCCATGGTCTCCTCCCCATTGTCCTACAATGGAAGGATACTCACCCTAATGAAACAATATTACAACTGCTAAGGCTTCCACGACAGGAAATTGGCGATGAGCCGCAGTCCCGTAGCCTGGCTTTTCTCGGGGTGGAACTGGGTGCCGATGACGTTGTCGCGTCCGACAATGGCAGTGATATCACCGGCATAGTCGACGTGGGCGATGCGCTCGGCAGGGTTTTTGACCCGCATATGATAGCTGTGCACAAAATAGGCATGATCGCCGGTGGCGATGCCGTCGAGCACAGGGTGCGGGTTGTCTATGACAAGGTCGTTCCAACCCATGTGGGGTACTTTGAGCGACTCGTCCGAGGGGGCGATCTTGACGATATCGCCGCCGATCCAGTCGAAGCCCGCGGTCTCTTCGTACTCGTGCCCCGTGGTCGCAAGCATCTGCATCCCGACGCAGATGCCGAGGAACGGCTTGCCGCCCTTGGTCACGGCCTCATTGATCGCCTCTGCCAGACCGCCCATGTCGCTGAGCGCCTTGCGGCACGCCGGAAACGCGCCATCGCCGGGCAGGACGATGCGGTCGGCTTTGGCCACGACGTCAGGCTCGGATGTGACCACGACAGTGCCGTGGCCAGCCTCGTTTGCCATACGCTCGAATGCCTTCTGGGCCGAGTGCAGGTTCCCGCTGTCGTAGTCTACAAGCGCGATAAGGCTCATAGCGCACCCTTGGTCGAGGGCAGGGCGGCCGACATGCGCGGGTCGGTCTCGACCGCCATGCGCAGCGCTTTGGCAAGTGCTTTGAAGGCGGCTTCGGCGATGTGGTGGCTGTTCACGCCGTGCACGAGGTCGACGTGCAGCGTGATGCCGCCGTGCAGGCTGATCGCTTGGAAAAACTCGCGTACCAGTTCAGTGTCGAAGGTGCCGATTTTCGACGCGGTGAAGGGGCAGTTCCAGACAAGGTAGGAGCGGCCCGACAGATCGAGTGCGCAGCGGACCTGCGTGTCATCCATCGCCAGAGCGAAGTGACCGTAACGGTTGATGCCCTTCTTGTCGGCCAGCGCTTTGACCAGCGCCTGACCGATGGCGATGCCGGTGTCTTCGACGGTGTGGTGGTCGTCGATGTGGTAGTCACCCTTGGCGCGGATGGTCATGTCGATCAGCGAGTGACGCGACAACTGGTCCAGCATGTGGTCGAAGAAACCAACGCCGGTCTGGTTGTCGTAAGTGCCCGTGCCGTCGAGGTTGATTTCGACCTCGATGGACGTTTCGGACGTGGAACGCGTGATCTTTGCGGTGCGCATGGGGCCTCCGGATAATGCTCAGCGGCTTATAGAACGGGGCAGGGGCAAGGCCAAGCTTTTCTGGGGGACAGGGGCGCTGCCCCTCTTGGCCTGCGGCCAATTCACCCCGGGATATTTTCGGCACAAAGGTGAGGGAGCGCGGGGCCGGAAAACAAAAGCGGCGCCCGAAGGCGCCGCGTTTTGATTG
This sequence comes from Marivivens aquimaris, assembly GCF_015220045.1. Lineage (NCBI taxonomy): Bacteria > Pseudomonadati > Pseudomonadota > Alphaproteobacteria > Rhodobacterales > Paracoccaceae > Marivivens > Marivivens aquimaris. The sequence goes on from NZ_JADBGB010000001.1 coordinate 535,448, forward strand.
GAGCGGGCGAGGCGATTCGAACGCCCGACCCTAACCTTGGCAAGGTTATGCTCTACCCCTGAGCTACGCCCGCACCTGAGCTTTGACCTTACGGTCCGGGGTCTGACATTGGAGCGGGCGAGGCGATTCGAACGCCCGACCCTAACCTTGGCAAGGTTATGCTCTACCCCTGAGCTACGCCCGCACCGTTGTCAGACCGAAATGGAGCGGGCGAGGCGATTCGAACGCCCGACCCTAACCTTGGCAAGGTTATGCTCTACCCCTGAGCTACGCCCGCACCGTTTCGGTGGGCGTGAGATATGAAAACGCGGGGGTGGCTGCAAGGGGAAAATAGCGTAAGCGCCGAAAATTTTTGGCGCTTACGCGGTGGAGGCTACGGCCGGAAATGAAAAAGGCGCCCGAGGGCGCCTTTCACTTATTCGAACTCGATCAGGAGGTCTTTGGCGTCGATCTGCCCGCCCGGTTGGACGTGCACCGCTTTGACGGTGGCGTCCCTGTCGGCGTGAATGCCTGTCTCCATCTTCATCGCTTCGATGGTCAGGAGGAGGTCGCCTTCTTTGACTTCCTTACCTGCCTGCGCTGCGACGGAAGCCACAACGCCCGGCATCGGCGCGCCGACGTGGTTCGGGTTGCCGAGTTCGGCCTTCGCGCGAACAACAGTCGTGCCTGCAGCTGCGCGGTTCGGCACGCGGATGGTGCGGGGCTGGCCGTTGAGTTCGAAGAACACTTTGACCTCGCCCTTGTCGTCCATTTCCGACACGGCTTGCATACGGATTTCGAGGGTCTTGCCCGGATCGATTTCCGCGCTGATCTCCTCGCCCGGCTCCATACCGTAGAAGAAGGTCTTCGTGGGCAGGGTGCGAACAGGACCGTAGGTTTTGTGACGGCCCATATAGTCGAGGAAGACTTTGGGGTACATCAGATAGCCGTTGAGGTCCTCGTCATCGACGGTTTTGCCTTCGAGCTGCTTGGACAGATCCGCGCGGGTGGCTTCCAGATCGACCGGAGCAAGATGCTTACCTGGACGGTCGGTGATCGGAGTTTCGCCCTTGAGGATCTTGTTCTGTAATGTTTCCGGCCAGCCGCCCGGCGGTTGACCGAGGCTGCCCTTCATCATGTCGATCACCGAGTCGGGGAACACAACGTCGGTGTTCGCGTCCTCGACCTGCTCGCGGGTCAGGTTCTGGCTGACCATCATGAGGGCCATGTCGCCGACAACCTTGGACGACGGGGTCACTTTGACGATATCGCCGAACATCATGTTCACGTCGGCATAGGCCTGAGCGACCTCGTGCCAGCGTTCTTCGAGGCCAAGGCTGCGCGCCTGTGCCTTGAGGTTGGTGAACTGACCGCCCGGCATTTCGTGCAGGTAGACCTCGGAGGCAGGCGACTGGAGGCCCGACTCGAAGGCGCGGTAGTGTTCGCGAACCTGTTCCCAGTAGTTCGAAATCTCGCGGATCGCCGCGATATCGAGGCCGGTGTCACGGTCGCCGCCACGGGTGGCTTCGACGATGGAGCCGAGGGTCGGTTGCGAAGTGTTTCCCGACAGAGCGTCCATGGCCGCGTCCACGACGTCCACGCCAGCTGCCGAAGCGGCCAGAATGGTGGCGATCGAAGCGCCCGAGGTGTCGTGCGTGTGGAAGTGGATCGGCAGGCCGACTTCTTCCTTCAGCGCGGTGATCAGCTGGGTTGCAGCGGCGGGCTTCAGGAGGCCGGCCATGTCCTTGAGGCCAAGGATGTGCGCACCGGCTTTCTCAAGCTCTTTGGCCATGCCGACATAGTACTTGATGTCGTACTTCGAGCGCGCCGGATCGAGAAGGTCGCCGGTGTAGCAGACGGTGCCTTCACACAGCTTGCCCGAGTCGATGACGGAGTCCATCGCGACGCGCATGTTCTCGACCCAGTTGAGCGAGTCGAACACACGGAACACGTCGACGCCGGATTCGGCGGCTTGCTTGACGAAGGCCTGAACCACGTTGTCGGGGTAGTTGGTGTAGCCAACGCCGTTCGACGCACGCAGAAGCATCTGCGTCATGATGTTCGGCATCGCTTCGCGGATGTCGCGCAGGCGCTGCCACGGGCATTCCTGCAGGAAGCGGTAGGCCACGTCGAAGGTCGCGCCGCCCCAGCATTCGACCGAGAACAGCTGCGACATCTTCTGCGAATAGGTCGGTGCCACGCGGATCATGTCGATCGAGCGCATACGGGTCGCGAGCAGCGACTGGTGGCCGTCACGCATCGAAGTGTCGGTGATGAGCAGCTGGTTCTGCTGCTTCATCCACTTTACGACCGCCGCCGGCCCAAGAGTATCGAGGATCGTGCGGGTGCCGTTCGGCGGAGTGAAGGTGCCCGCGAGCACGGGGGCTTTCGGCGGCTTCACGTCAGCAGGCGGGCGCGGACGGTTCTGCGTTTCCGGATGACCGTTCACGGTGATGTCCGCGATGTAGGTCAGGATCTTGGTCGCACGGTCCTTGCGCTTCTTGAAGTTGAAGAGCTCGGGCGTCGTGTCGATGAACTTCGTGGTGTATTCGTTCGACAGGAACGTCTTGCTTTTCAGCAGGTTGATCACGAAGTCGATGTTGGTGGATACGCCGCGGATACGGAATTCGCGCAGGGCGCGGTCCATACGTGCAATCGCCATTTCTGGCGTGGGCGCACGTGCGGTGACCTTGGTCAGCAGCGAGTCGTAGTAACGGGTGATGACAGCGCCCGAATAGGCGGTGCCGCCGTCGAGACGGATGCCCGGACCGGTGGCCGAACGGTAGGTCTGGATACGGCCGTAGTCGGGGATGAAGTTGTTCGACGGGTCTTCGGTGGTGACGCGGCATTGGAGTGCGTGACCGTCGAGCTGAACGTCGTACTGGCTCGCGCAGCCGGTCGCCTCAACAAGGCTCTTGCCTTCGGCGATCAGGATCTGCGCACGAACGATGTCGATGCCGGTGACTTCTTCGGTGACGGTGTGTTCCACCTGAACGCGCGGGTTCACCTCGATGAAGTAGAACTCGCCCGAGTCCATATCCATCAGGAATTCGACAGTACCTGCGCACTCGTAATTGACGTGCTGACAGATTTTTTTGCCGAGGTTGCAGAGGTGTTCGCGCTGGGTGTCGGTCAGATAGGGGGCAGGAGCCCGCTCGACGACCTTCTGGTTGCGGCGCTGGACCGAGCAGTCACGTTCCCACAGGTGGTAGATCTTGCCATGCTTGTCACCGAGGATCTGTACCTCGACGTGACGGGCGCGGATGATCATCTTTTCGAGGTAGCCTTCGCCGTTACCAAATGCGGCTTCAGCTTCGCGGCGTCCTTCGAGGACCTTGGTTTCCAGCTCGCCTTCGGATTCGATCGGGCGCATGCCGCGACCGCCGCCGCCCCACGATGCTTTGAGCATCAGCGGGTAACCGATTTCAGCGGCCTCGGCGCGGATCGCGTCCATGTCGTCGCCCAGAACCTCGGTTGCCGGAATGACCGGAACGCCAGCCTCGATGGCGACCTTACGGGCACTGGCCTTGTCGCCAAGTTCGCGCATGGTTTCGGCGCGCGGACCGATGAAGGTGATGCCGGCTTCGGTGCAGGCGTCCACGAACTCTGGGTTCTCCGACAGGAGACCGTAGCCCGGGTGGATCGCGTCGGCGCCCGAAAGTTTGGCAACACGAATAATCTCAGGAATGGAAAGATAGGCGGCAACGGGACCAAGTCCCTCACCGATGCGGTACGCTTCGTCTGCCTTGAAACGGTGCAGACCGAGCTTGTCCTCCTCGGCATAGACCGCGACGGTCTTTTTGCCCATTTCGTTCGCAGCCCGCATGATGCGAATTGCGATCTCCCCACGGTTGGCAACAAGAATTTTCTTGAAATCGGCCATAGTCCAGCGGCTCCCCTTTGCAGTCGCAGCAAAGATTTATGAAGTTTAAGTGACCGCGTAAACCATATAATTCTAAGGCTGTTAGCGATAACAGAAAATCTTTGCTACCTATTGAATTGCAAATATGCAAACGCCCCAACGCAAAGTCGGGGCGTTTCTTCGTATTAAGCTAACACGAGGCGCTTACTCAGCAACCGGAACCTGCCTGTTTTTCAACGGGATCTCTTCCAGTATGAGTGCCATCACGAAGCCGACCGCTCCGAGGCCCGCAGCGATCCAGAAGATCGGGTGGATCGCCTGAGCAACTGCCTCTCCGACTTGGGCCTGCATATCGACCGGAAGATTTTTCAGCATTTGCGGTCCGATCTCGCCCGCGATCTCCATATCAGCGCCCAGGGCGGTCCCCATGCGGGCCGCAAAGATGGTGCCGAAGAGCGCGACAGCCAGCGAACCACCGACCTGACGGAACATCAGGCCAGCTGCAGTTGCGGTGCCCATGACCTCGCGGCTGACGGCGTTCTGAACCGCAGTGGTGATGACCGGGAAGATACTACCCATGCCGGCGCCGAAGATAGCGAGGTAAACAGCGAACAGTGCGTTCGGGGTGTCGGGGCCGATGGTCGACAGCAGCAGCATGCCGATCATGATGAACGACGTGCCGAGCAGCGGCAGGAGGCGGTAGCGGCCCGTGCGGCCCATGTAGCGACCGGCAGTGGTCGATGCGAGCAGAATGCCGAAGGTCATCGGAACGAGCAGCCAGCCCGAAACGGTCGGGGACACGCCCTTGGCGACCTGAAGGTAGATCGGCAGGAAGGTGACGCCGCCGAACATGGCCGCACCAACAATAAAGCCCATCGCGCTGGTGACCCAGAAGACGTTCATCTTGAACAGGCCAAGCGGGAGGAGCGGCTCGGGTGCTCGGCGCTCGATCATGACGAAAGCGATCAGCGATACAACTGCCAGCACGATCAACGCGATCAGCGAAGGAGATGTCCAGCCAAGCTGCGAGCCAAGGGAAGTTGCCAGCGTCAGCGAGCCCAGGGTCAGCGACAGGGTTAGTGCACCCAGCCAGTCGATCTTGTGCTTCACGCGGCGACCGGTCGGTTTGAACGCGATAGCGAAGCCAACGACGGCAAGCACGCCGAACGGGATGTTGATGTAGAAAATCCAGTGCCAGGTGAACGCTTCGACGAACCAGCCACCAAGCAACGGACCAACAACCGATGCGACCGAGAACACGGCGGCAAAAAGGCCCTGAACACGGCCGCGTTCACGCGGCGGAATGACGTCGCCGATAACCGACAACGCAAGAACGAAGAGGCCGCCGCCGCCAAGACCTTGGAGAGCGCGGGCCAGAATAAGGAATGTCATGCTGTTGGCGATACCGCAAAGCGCGGAGCCGAGCAGGAAAAGACCAACGGAGACAAAAACAGTGTTCCGGCGACCATAGAGGTCACCGATTTTTCCATAAAGCGGCGCAACAATGGTCGAGGCCAGAATGTAGGAGGTGACGACCCAAGACAGATGTTCGACGCCGCCGAGGTCGGCGACGATCGTTGGAAGGGCGGTGGAGACGATTGTCTGATCGAGCGCCGCGAGAAGCAGCAGCGTACCGATCGACATGATGATGAGGTTCCGCGAGGCGGGGCGCTCATTCTCGTCCGATACATTAACGTTTGTAGAAGTCATAGGAATCCTTTCGGCCCGAGGGAGGGGCGGGCCTTCAAGGGTAATTTCTAGGTCTTTGGCAACTATATGTCAAGCGCACATAAATGTGCGCGGCATATAGTTGACATGCGCAGAATGATGTAGCAAATCACACATATGAACAATTGCGCCCGTTTCCCCGAAGATTATCAGTCCAGTGTACGTGCTCTCATGGCGGAGCTCGGCTTCAGTCCCGAAGTGGTTGAGGCCATGCTTCAGTTCGATGCGGCCAACTTCACTTGGCACCGGATCGCGACCAAAGGCGATGTCCCGACCCGTATCCTCGACGAGATTGGGCTCGACATTGATCCGATCCAGTTCTCCGCAATGGCTGCCATCAACCGCATCAGCTGGGGCATAGGTCGCGATGCGCCCGAGCAGGTGACAATCGGGGCGCTGGCAGAAGAAATGAATATCGACCCTTCGCGGGCGAGTCGGATTGCCTCCGACCTCATTTCGCGCGGGTTGGTGATGCGTCAGGCGGCGCAGGACGATGGGCGCAAGTCCATTCTGGTGCTGACCGACGAGGCTCGCACGGCCTTCCGCCAATACAAAGAAGTCAAATGGCGCAAGCAGTTAGAGATTTTCCAAGGCTGGTCCGACGAGGAAATCCAGAGCTTCACTGCGCTCTATGAACGCTTCGTTGGCGGCTTACGCAGAATTTACACCGAGAGTGCCGAAAGCTAGAACATAAGTCGAACAGACGCTTTCAAATCGCGAGCGGCTCCGCTATTTATAGTGTATGAGCAGCTTCTCCGATGATGACGCCTTCGAGGCGGCCGAAATGTCCCTGTCGCAGCGTGCCATGATGGGCGCGCGCCCGAACCAGCAAGCCAACTACATGGATGGCCTCAACCCCGCCCAGCGCGAGGCGGTCGAGGCTCTCGATGGTCCGGTCCTCATGCTGGCTGGTGCGGGGACGGGCAAAACCAAGGCACTGACGACGCGGATCGCGCATCTGCTCGTTACCGGCAAAGCCCGCCCGAACGAAATCCTGTCGGTCACATTTACCAATAAAGCTGCCCGCGAGATGAAAGACCGAGTCGGTCGTTTGCTCGGCGAAACGGTCGAGGGGATGCCGTGGCTCGGCACGTTCCACTCCATCTGCGTGAAGCTGCTGCGCCGTCACGCGGAACTGGTGGATTTGAAATCGAACTTCACTATTCTCGACACCGACGACCAGATCCGCTTGATGAAGCAGTTGATTGTTGCGTCGGGCATGGACGAGAAACGTTGGCCTGCACGCCAGCTCGCCGGCATCATCGACGGCTGGAAAAACCGCGCGTGGACGCCGGAGCAGGTGCCGACCGCAGAGGCTGGCGCGTTCGACCGTCAGGCCGTGCGCCTTTATACGGAATACCAGTCGCGCCTGCGGGATTTGAATGCCGTCGATTTTGGTGACCTGCTGCTGCACATGGTCACGATCTTCCAGCGGCATCAGGATATTCTTCAGCAATACCAGCGGTATTTCCGCTACGTGCTCGTGGACGAATACCAGGATACCAACGTTGCGCAGTACCTCTGGCTGCGCCTGTTGGCCTCGTCGCACAAGAACATCTGTTGCGTCGGTGACGACGACCAGTCGATCTATGGCTGGCGCGGCGCCGAAGTAGGCAACATCCTCCGGTTCGAGAAAGACTTCCCCGGTGCGACCGTCATCCGCCTCGAACAGAACTACCGCTCGACCCATCACATTCTGGCCGCTGCCTCGGGCGTGATTGCGGGCAACAAGGGCCGCTTGGGCAAAACGCTCTGGACCGACCGTGAAGATGGCGAGAAGGTTCGCTTGATCGGGCATTGGGACGGCGAGGAAGAAGCCCGCTGGGTCGGTGAGGAAATCGAATCCATGCAGCGCGGCACACGGGGGATGGAGCCGGTGTCTCTCGACGACATGGCCATTCTGGTCCGCGCCTCGCACCAGATGCGCGCGTTCGAGGACCGTTTTCTGACCATCGGCCTGCCGTACCGCGTCATTGGCGGTCCGCGTTTCTACGAGCGTTTGGAAATCCGCGACGCGATGGCCTATTTCCGCCTAGCTGTTTCGCAGGACGACGATCTGGCGTTCGAGCGCATCGTGAACACACCTAAACGCGGCCTCGGTGACAAAGCCGTCCAGACGATCCAGCGCATGGCGCGGTCGAATGGCGTTTCGCTTGTCGAAGGCGCGCGGCTCTGTGTGCAGACCGGCGCGATCAAAGGTAAAGGCGGCAAGGCGCTGGGCGAGTTGGTCATCGGCCTCGACCGTTGGCACCAACAGGTTGTCGCGGAATCGGACACCCACATCGAAACCGCAGAGATGATTCTGGACGAGTCGGGCTACACGACGATGTGGCAGAACGACAAAACGCCCGAAGCAGGGGGGCGTCTGGAAAACCTCAAGGAACTTATCAAGGCGCTGGAGAACTTCGACAATCTCCAAGGCTTCCTCGAACACGTTGCGCTGATCATGGACAACGAATCCGAGGATATGGAGGAGAAGGTCAGCATCATGACGCTCCACGCGGCGAAGGGCCTTGAATTCCCTGCCGTGTTCCTGCCGGGGTGGGAGGACGGTCTGTTCCCGTCCCAACGCTCGATGGACGAGAGCGGAATGAAGGGACTCGAGGAGGAACGCCGTCTCGCCTACGTCGGCATCACTCGGGCCGAAGCAGTCTGCACGATCTCCTTTGCGGCCAATCGCCGCGTATACGGGCAATGGCAGAGCCAGTTGCCGAGCCGTTTCATTGACGAGCTGCCTGAAGAAAACGTCGAAGTCCTTACCCCTCCGGGTCTCTACGGCGGAGGATATGGCGCGGCCGGAATGTCGATGAACGCGTCACCTGCGTTCTCTATGGCCAGAGAATCAACGATATTCGAGAAAGCTTCAAAAGCCGACGTCTACAACTCGCCTGGCTGGAAGCGGATGCAGAACCGCAATCAGGGCCCGCGCGGCATGTCCCAACCCATCGAGGCGAGGGGGCTAACCATTGATGCAACAGCAACTTCTTCATTTACGATTGGCGATCGGGTATTCCACCAGAAGTTCGGATATGGTGAAGTAGTGGATATCGAGGGGGACAAGCTCGGTATCGAATTCGACAAGGCAGGATCGAAAAAGGTCGTCGCCAAGTTTATCGTACCGGCTGGTCAAGAGAACGACGTTCCATTTTAGGTTCGTTGAACGCTCGTTCCTCTTGGTGTTGTGAAGAGTAATTTGTAATGAGGTTAATTAGTCATGGAATTGACTGAGCGGCAGAAAGCCGCGCTTGAACAGGCAATGTACCAGTTCTGGTCGCGCGGCGTAGACGACACTTCCTATAACGTATTGGTCGAAGCGACGGGCATGAGCCGTAAGGCGCTCTACGCGACTTGGCCGGAGAAAGAGCTTCTCGTCCGTCAGACGATGAAGCTTTACCGCGACACGGTGCTGAGTTCGCTGACCGACGTGCTGGCCAATCCTTCGCAGGATGCGGTCCGTGCGTTCTGGGACGTGGCAGAAGCGGCAGCGGTTCCTGGTTGGCCAGGGTGCTATTTGTTGCGGTCGGCGACAGGCGAGTTGCGCAAAGATCCGGAAATTGTCGCGATGTACGATGAGTTTGTGCAAACGATCCGCAAGGGCATCGCAGAATCGGTGCGCCGCCGCGTGAACGATCCCGATGTGACGGCGACGCAAGCCGTGGCGCTTCTGAACTTCCTCACTGATCTGGCGTCGCAGCAGGCGCCGGAATCGGCGCTGCGTCCAGTGTTGAACGCAGGCCGTGCGGCTTGTGCCGTTCAGTGATGTGTCAGAATCGGGATGATCGTCGCTACGAGCAGTAGCGCCATCGTCACGTTGAAAATCCGAAGACGCACGGGCGTCGACAGAAAACGGCGGGCTTGGACACCAAGGCCCGCCCAGAACATGATGGCGGGGAAGTTGGTGCACATAAACACCAGCGCCACGGCCAGAACCTGCAACGGCGTTTCGTCCGCCGTGTAGTTCGTGATGGCCGTAATCGCCATCATCCAACCCTTCGGGTTCACCCACTGGAAAGCTGCGGCCTGAAAGAAGGTCAGCGGCTTGCCTTTGCTTTCCGGTTCCTTCGGCGAGGTCGGTGCGGCGGTCGCGATCTTGAACGACAGGTACAGGAGGTACGCGATGGAGCCCCATTTCATAATGAATTGAAGGGTCGGGAAGGCTTCGTATATTTTCACCAGCCCGAGGCCGAGCACGATGATCAGGAAGCTGTGGCCAAGGCCCACGCCGAGCAGGTGAGGTACAGAGCGGCGAAGGCCGAAATTCGCGCCCGACGCCATAAGCATCATGTTGTTCGGGCCGGGGGTGATCGAGCTGACGAATGCAAAGCCGATCAGGGAGAGGAGGAGTTGGTAAGTCATAATGGCGGAAAATACGCGTCTCATCGCGCAATGGGATTGCGTAATTGTGCAGCCGCCGGGTAAATTCGCAATGTATGACGGATTTAGACAGCATAAGCCGCAAGATATTGCGCGAACTCACCAGAGATGGGCGGATCAGTAATTTGGCACTGGCCGAGAAAGTCGGGCTGTCTCCGTCTGCCTGTCTGCGCCGTGTGCAGGAGCTGGAAAAGCGCGGGGTTATCAAGGGTTACCGCGCGCGGCTCGATGCGAAGCAGACCGGCCGCGGATTTGCTGTCTACGTGGCTGTCGGCCTGTCAGAACATTCGCAGAAATCCCAGCGTGACTTCGAAACCGCGATGTCCCGCGCACCCGAAGTGACGGAATGCCACAACATCGCAGGGGCGTTCGAATACCTCCTGCGGGTCGAAGTGGCCGATCTGGACGCCTATAAGTCCTTCCACACCGATACACTCGGCATCGTCCCGCATGTGCGTTCGATCACCAGCTACATGGTGATGGAAACGACGAAGGACGACCGCGGCTAACCGCGACCCGATTTCAAAAAAGATGTCCTGAAAATAGAAAACGGCGACACCCGGGAGGAGGAGGGGTGTCGCCGCTCTATTCGGCGAATGCTCAGGGAGGAGGAAGAGCACCCGCTTTGGGAGGATCCGGCAGGGAGGAGGAGAGCCGGACCTCGGATGCGAAGCGCTCAGGGAGGAGGAGAGAGCGGTTCGCAATTCTATTTAGGGTGCGGTGACACTCAGGGAGGAGGAGCGAGTGTCACCGCCAGTTTCACGACCCTAGGGAGGAGGAGAAGGGTCGGAACCTTTTGTTTCGAAAGGCGGCAGCTCCAGGGAGGAGAAAGGAGCTGCCGCTTTTTTCACGATCCTCCACAGGGAGGAGGAGGGGAGGATCGTTAGCGGAACTTCAGGGAGGAGGAAGAAGTTCCGAAGTCTATTCTTTTAGTTCGCGCCGTAGGCGGCTTCGATAGCGACGCCCTTGATCATTGCGCGGGCGATGCCCAGGTCGTTCAGTTCGCGATCCGAGAGCTTTTCCAGCTCAACCATCGTAGCGCGGTACAGTTTGAACTTGGCAAAGCGGTCGGCCAAGGTGGCGCTCAGGTTCGAAACCGAACCGAAGAAGTTAAAGCCAGTGGCGCGTGCGTCGTTTGCGTATGCCATTTTCGTCTCTCATCCTTTGCTGCTCGGGCAGCGTCGTCTTTTTCGTTTTTGCCGTTTCCGGCGCTTAGCGACTTGCGCTGTTGTTGAACTCAATTTGCGTTTTTTGCTGCGACTGCACAATTGGGACTTTGGTCAATGCCGCCATGCAGCGAGTGCATGGGAAAGCATGTCGCTTTACGCATAACTGTTGCATTGGGCGGGTAGGTGGACCGGTTTGTCTTGAATCTCGGGCATTTACGCGCTTGGTTGCGCAGGAAACAGGCAAACCGATGGAGGCCCTCATGGCTCTGGATAAGGCCCGCGTCACCGAAATTCTGCAATCGGTCTCTGTGCCGGGTGGCGGGAATCTGGTTTCCCGCGATCTCGTGCGTGCCCTTTTAGTTGCAAAGGACCAGATTCGATTCATCATTGAGGCGTCTTCGCCGCAAGAAGCGCAGAATCTCGAAGGTGTTCGCGTTGCGGCCGTCGCTGCCGTCGAGTCGGAATCGGGCGGCGTTCCCGTCACAGCCATTCTGACTGCGCATGGCCCCGCTGCCGCCGCGCCGACCCAGCAACAACAAGCTCCGAACCTCAAGATCGGTCGTCACCCGACGCCCCAGCAGGGCGGTCCGCAGGGCGTGCCGGGAATCAAGCGCATCATTGCGATCGGTTCGGGCAAGGGCGGCGTCGGCAAATCGACCGTTTCGTCGAACCTTGCGGTGGCGCTCGCGAAGCAGGGTAAGAAGGTCGGCCTGCTCGACGCTGATATATATGGTCCCAGCCAGCCGCGCATGATGGGTGTCAGCGGGAAGCCCACTTCTAAAGACGGCGAGAATATCGACCCGCTCACCGCGCACGGTGTCACTGTTATGTCTATCGGCTTCATGGTCGAGGAGGACAAAGCCGTCATCTGGCGCGGTCCGATGCTGATGGGCGCGCTGCAACAGCTGCTGGGGCAGGTGAAGTGGGGCGAGCTCGACGTTCTTCTGATCGACCTGCCGCCGGGAACGGGTGATATCCAGCTGACCCTTTGCCAGCGCACTAACCTTACCGGCGCTATAGTAGTGTCGACTCCGCAGGATGTGGCGCTGCTGGATGCGCGCAAGGCGCTCGATATGTTCTCTACGCTCAAAACGCCGGTTCTGGGCCTGATCGAGAATATGTCGGTCTTCCATTGTCCGAACTGCGGTCACGAGAGCCACATCTTCGGCCATGGTGGTGTCGCTGCTGAAGCGGACAAACTGGGCGTTCCGCTGCTGGGCGCTCTGCCCATCGACCTTGATACCCGTCTGGCAGGCGACAGCGGTACGCCAGTCGCTGCGAAAGAGGGGCCGATGGCCGACCATTATAATGCGATCGCCAAGCGGCTCGTTGACGGCGGGATCGTCTGACCCACTCTCTATGTATCTGGAACTTTCTGGGCCGCTCGTGAACAACGGGCGGCCTTCGTCATTTCGGGGTCTGGAACCGTCTGGAACTCGCCGCGAAAAATGCGGGGGATCTGCGCGAACAGCATGGAACTCGATTCACGTACGAATCACTGCGGCGTGAATAAATACCTCAAAAACAAGAACATAAGCAGAACATGGAGTGGGGTGAGGTGTGTCCATCATGCACCACAAAAAATTCTATGAACTTTCTGGAACCTACCACGCGCTGCGTTATCCACAGGGTGCTGCACTAAATATGGGGTGAAAATTGCCCAACCTGCCCATATGGGGCGTAACCCACTATTCCGTGATGTTGGCGTTGGCCCCGTGATCGGCCCGAACTATCCCACTGAGTTCCATGTGGTTCCAATTTATGGTTGCTCGGTTCCATCACATTTGGCACAAACAAGACATCGGAAGTGAGTTGGTAACGACTAAGCGGGACAAAGACCCAAAAGGGCGCAGATCCCAGCGGTAAAACAATAAAACCAGAGCAGGTTTCATACAGGCAGCCACTCACTTCCAAACAAGAAGATCCGGCGCGCGAGCGAGCAGACATCCCCCCAGGTGGCGCGCGTTGTCGGACATCCCGCGAGGGACGATGACGGCGGATCGGGCTTGGCAGTAGCTCGATCCGCCGTTCGTCTTTCAGGGCCCGAAAGGGCAGGCAGGTAAGCAAAAGAGGCCGCAGGCAAGTGATCCACTCGTTCGAAGGCGAGCACTACCAGAAAGTCGACCGGAAGGGCCGTATGTCCGTTCCGGCTGATTTTCGTCGTGAGCTTGCCTTGGGTGATGCGGATGCCGAAGTGCGCGGCACGGTCCGTATGAAGATCGTCTACGGCCAACACCTCAAAGAACATGTCGCTGTCTACCCGATGGACGAATACCAGCGCATCGTCGAAGACATCTATGCGATGCCGCGCTCCAAAGCGCGCGACCAGAAGCGCCTGTCGCAGCTTTTCGTGACCAAATCGCTCACGATCGAAGCCGACAAGGATGGCCGCGTCATTCTCAATAAGACCATTCGCGACAAGCTCGGCATCGAAGAGGGCGAGATCTATTTCCGCGGCGGTGTCGGGAACTTCGAAATGTGGAACGCGGAGCACTTCCGCGAGACTGTCGAAGCCGATATCGACGAATGGCTGGACGAGCAGGACGAGGACTTCGATCCGCTCGAACTGCTGGGAGGCGAATAAATGTCCGCTCCAGACAAACCCCACATTCCCGTTTTATTGAGACCGCTTATCAAGGCGGTCTCTCCTGTCTCTGGCACATGGCTTGACGGCACCTTCGGGGCAGGGGGCTACACCCGTGCTCTGCTCGAAGCGGGCGCCGACAAAGTCATCGGTGTCGACCGCGATCCGCTGGCGTTCGAAATGGCGTCGGGCTGGGTTGGCGACTACGGCGACCGTCTGGAAATGGTCGAGGGTACGTTCTCCGAAATGGACAGCTATGCCACCGGCCTTGACGGTGTTGTGCTCGATCTAGGCGTGTCGTCCATGCAGCTCGATCTGGCGGAGCGCGGCTTTTCGTTCATGAAGGACGGCCCGCTCGATATGCGGATGAGCCAGTCTGGCACCTCGGCTGCCGACCTCTGCAACGAGCTGGAAGAGGCCGAACTGGCCGACATCATTTACCTCTACGGTGAAGAGCGCGCGAGCCGCCGCATCGCCAAAGCTATCGTGCAGGCGCGCCCGATCCACACCACGCTGCAACTGGCTAAGCTCGTCGAAAGCTGCCTGCCGCGCCCCAAACCCGGCCAGAGCCACCCCGCGACCCGCACGTTCCAAGCACTCCGCATCGCGGTGAACGACGAGTACGGACAACTGTTCGAAGGCCTTCTGGCCGCGGAGCGTGCGCTCCGCCCTGGTGGTCTGCTGGCTGTCGTGACCTTCCATTCGGTCGAAGACCGCATGACCAAGCGTTTCTTCCAAGCGCGTTCGGGCCGTACGGCCAACGCCAACCGCTACGCGCCGGTCATCGAAAAAGACAAACCTGCATTCGAGATGGTCGAGAAGAAGGCCATCGGTCCGGACGATCAGGAACTCGAAGAAAACCCGCGTTCACGTTCAGCCAAGCTGCGCGTGGCGCGCCGCACCGATGCACCGGGCGGGGAAATCGACAAGGCGTCACTCGGGATGCCACTTCGGAAAGGTGAGCGTTAATGCGTAGTCTGCTTTATGTGATGACCGCACTTGGCGTAATCGGACTGGCCTTCTGGGCCTATCAGGAAAACTACCGCACGCAGGACTCGCTCAAGGAAGTCCGCCAACTGAACCGTCAGATCGCGTCGGCCAACGCGCGTCTACGGATGCTTCAGGCAGAGTGGGCGTACCAGAACCGTCCTGACCGTTTGCGTGACCTTGCCGAACTGAACTTCGACCGTCTTGGTCTTCTGCCGCTGATGCCTGATGGCTTTGGCCGCGTCGATCAGGTGGCGTTCCCGATGGTTCTGCCGAGCGAACTTGGCCGCGTGATCGAAGTCTCGAGCGACGGTGATGCAGAGGTGACAGAATGAGCCGCCGTATTCCACTCCGCCCGCTGGCCCGTATCATTCAGGCCCGCCAGAGCGGCGAAAACCCCGATGCGATCGAGGCAGAGAACCGCCGCATCCGTCACGAAGCCATGCGCGACAGTGCCCGCGCCCGCGCCGAGAGCCGTCTCATGGTTCTGGGCGCTTTCTTCTTTTGTGCATTCGCCGCCATCGTCTTCAAAATGGGTGTCATCGGGGCGAGCCTGCCCGAGGAATCGCAAGTCAGCCTGTCGGGCGGTGAGCCGATCCTGTCCGCGCGCGCCGATATCGTCGACCGTCAGGGCCGTATCCTCGCGACCAACTTCGACACCTATTCCGTCTACGCCCAGCCCCAGGACATGGTCGATCCGGTTCACGCCGCTGACGAGCTTTTCCGCATCTTCCCTGACCTCGACCACGAGCGTCTGGTCGCGGACTTCACCGGCAACCGTAAATTCGTCTGGATTCGGCGCCAGATCAGCCCCGAGCAGATGCAGGCCGTCCACGATATCGGCGATCCGGGCATTCTGTTCGGCCCGCGCGAGATGCGCATCTACCCGAACGGCCCGTTGGCCAGCCATATCCTCGGCGGTGCGAGCTATGGTCGCGAGGCTGTAAACACTGCCGAAGTCATCGGCATTGCTGGTGTCGAGCGCACTTTCGACGAATTCCTCCGCGATCCCGCCAACGAAGGCGCGCCGCTGGAACTGTCGATCGACCTCACCGTCCAGTCCGCGATGGAGCGTGTGCTTCAAGGCGGGATGATGCTGATGAATGCCAAAGGTGCGGCAGCCGTCCTGATGGACGCCCACACCGGCGAGATCATGGCGATGGCATCGCTGCCCGATTTCGACCCGAACGACCGTCCCGCCGTGCTGACCACGGGCGACCAGTCCGACAGTCCGCTGTTCAACCGCGCTGTTCAGGGCGTCTATGAACTTGGCTCAACGTTCAAGATTCTGGCCGTCGCGCAGGGCCTCGAAATGGGCCTTATCGATCCCGATACCATGATCCAGACCTCGCCCGGCATCCGCATGGGCGGCTTTACGATCAACGACTTCCACAGCTATGGCGCGCAGAACTCTGTCACCGATGTCATCGTCAAATCGTCGAACATCGGCACCGCCCACATTGCAGAGCTGATCGGCCCCGATAACCAGCGCAACTTCCTCAAGTCGCTGGGTATCCTCGATGTCTCGCCCGTCGAACTGGGTGAAGCAGGCGCAGGCCGTCCGCAGCTTCCGCGTCAGTGGGGCCCGCTGGAGACCATGACGATCTCCTACGGCCACGGCGTCGCAGCGTCCCCGCTGCACCTCGCTTCGGCCTATGCCACCATCGCGAACGGCGGCCATCTGGTGCAGCCGACGCTGATGCGCGGCGGTAACCCGATCCCCGGTGAGCGGATTATGTCCGAAGAAACCGCAGCCGCGTCGCTGTCGATGCTGCGTCAGGTTGTAACCCGCGGTACCGCGTCCTTTGGTGAGGTCGCAGGCTACGAAGTTGCTGGCAAAACCGGTACCGCAGACAAGGTCAAACCGACCGGCGGATACTATGATGACAAGGTGATCGCGACCTTTGCGTCGGTCTTTCCTGCTTCCGATCCGAAGTACGTTTTGGTCGTCACGCTGGACGAACCCGTCGACACCACCAGCAGCGAGCCGCGCCGCACCGCGGGTTGGACCGCCGTACCCGTCGCCGCAGAGCTGATCCGCCGCGTCGGACCGCTGCTCGGCCTACGTCCGCAGATTGATAATCCGCTACTAACTGGTGTATCGCTGACCTCAAACTAACCGAGGGAGCCCTGCATATGAGCGGCACAGAGAAGACATGTTCGCTAGCAGACCTCGGTCTGACCGCGCAGGGCGCTAAAGAAGCTGTCATCAAAGCCATCACCATCGACAGCCGCGAGGTCATGCCGGGCACGTTATTCGCCGCATTGCCAGGCAGTGCTGTCCATGGCGCAACCTTCACCGACGCTGCCATTGCTAACGGTGTCAGCGCCATTCTCACGGATGCCGAGGGCGCAAAGATCGCCGCGCCCGCCGTTGAAGGCACCGACATTGCGCTGGTGATCGCCGAAGATCCGCGCGCCACGCTGGCGCAGACCGCCGCGCTTTGGTTCGGGCCGCAGCCTGGTGTCATGGTAGGCGTGACTGGCACCAACGGCAAAACCTCGGTCGCGAGCTTCTGCCGTCAGATCTGGACGCACATGGGTCTGGAGGCTGTAAACGTCGGCACCACTGGTGTTGAGGGCGCATGGACCCATCCGCTCCGACACACCACACCCGACCCGATCACGCTGCAAAGGGTGCTGGCTGATGCGGCCCAAAACGGTGTCACCCACGCCGCGATGGAGGCATCTTCGCACGGCCTCGACCAGCGCCGCCTTGATGGGGTGATCCTGTCCTCGGCTGGCTTCACGAACTTCACCCAAGACCACCTCGACTATCACGAGACCTTCGAGGCCTACTTCGACGCCAAGATGGGTCTTTTCACTCGCGTCCTTCAGCCCGAAGGCACCGCCGTTGTGAACCTCGACGACCCGAAGGGGGCCGAGGTTGCCGCGACCGCCGAAGCGCGCGGCCAGGAAGTCATCGGCGTTGGCCGCGCTAAAGGTGCCCGCCTGCGTCTGCTCGCCCAGCGTTTCGACTCGACAGGGCAGGAGGTCCGTTTCGACTGGCAGGGCAGCGTCCATATGGTGCGCCTCAACCTGATCGGCGGGTTTCAAGCCGAGAACGTTTTGCTGGCTGCAGGTCTGGTCATCGGCGCTGGTGCTGATGCTGAAGAGGTTTTCGCGACCCTGCCGCACCTCACCACCGTGCGCGGGCGTATGCAGCTCGCCGCGACCCGCGACAACGGCGCTGCGGTGTTTATCGATTATGCTCACACGCCCGATGCGGTTGAAACCGTGCTCGAAGCGATCCGCCCGCACGTCATGGGCCGCATCATTGCCATTGTCGGCGCTGGCGGTGACCGTGACAAAACCAAACGCCCGCTCATGGGCGGCGCTGCCGCGCGTCTGGCTGACGTCGTCATCGTGACCGACGACAATCCGCGCACCGAAGACCCCGCCACCATTCGCGCTGCGGTTATGGAAGGGGCAACTGCCGAAAAATCCACCGATGTTTTCGAAATCGGTGACCGTGCCGAGGCGATTTTGCGCGGGGCGGACATGCTTCAGCCCGGAGACGCGCTACTTGTCGCGGGCAAGGGACACGAGACCGGCCAGATCGTCGGCACCGATGTCCTCCATTTTGACGATGCCGAAGTTGCGTCGCAGGCCGTTCTGGCGCTTGACGGAAAGATTTGATGACTGACGTTCTCTGGACCGCGGATGATGCCGCCAAAGCAACTGGCGGCACGTCCACCGCCGACTGGCAGGCAACTGGCGTCTCCATCGACACCCGTACATTGAAGCCGGGCGATCTGTTCGTTGCCCTAAAAGCTGCCCGTGACGGCCATGAGTTTGTCTCGCAGGCGCTGGAGAAGGGCGCCGCTGCTGCGCTTGTCACGCACCGCCCCGAAGGCGTTGCCGAGGATGCGCCGCTGCTAGTCGTGGATGACGTGCTGAGGGGCCTCGAAGACCTCGGCCGCGCTGCTCGCGCCCGTACCAAGGCGCGCGTTGTGGCTGTAACCGGATCGGTCGGCAAAACCTCGACCAAAGAAATGCTCCGCACCGCGCTTGCGCCGCAGGGCAAAACCCACGCCGCCGAGGCCAGTTATAACAACCATTGGGGCGTGCCGCTGACGCTGGCCCGTATGCCTGCTGACACCCGCTATGCCGTCATTGAAATCGGCATGAGCAACCCCGGAGAGATCGAGCCGCTCGCCCGCATGGCCCGCCCGCACGTCGCGATGGTGACCACCGTTGCTGCCGTTCACCTCGAAGCGTTCGAGAACGTCGAAGGCATCGCCATTGAGAAGGCCAGCATCGTCAAAGGGCTGGAGGCAAACGGCGTCGCAGTCCTGAACGGCGACCTCGACACCTCGCACATCCTGATCGACGCCGCGAAAGAGCAGGGCGCAAAGGTAGTGACCTTCGGCCAGAACGCGGGCAACCATCACCGCATGTTGGACGTGCGCATTCGCGAAGGGCATACCGTCGGCTGTGCCCGCGCGTGGCGCACGCCCATTCTGATCAAAGTCGGCACCGAAGGCCGCCACTTTGCAGTGAACGCGCTGGGCGTCGTGGCTGCGATGTCTGCACTCGGCGCTGACCGCGTGCGCGGCCTGATGGACCTTGCAGAGTGGGCACCGCCCGCAGGCCGCGGTATGATCGAGCAGATCCACCTCGATACCGCGCGCTCGGGTGAATACTTTGACCTGCTCGACGATGCGTTCAACGCCAACCCGACCTCGCTGTCGGCCAGCCTCGAAGTGCTCGCTTCGCGCCAGCCGCGCGATGGCTGCGGACGCAAAGTCCGTGGCCGCCGCGTTGCGATCCTCGGCGATATGCTGGAACTCGGAACTGATGAAGCCGCGATGCATGCCCGCATGGCCGATGACCCGTCGATGGCCGACGTCGACGTTGTCCATTGCGCCGGCCCGCTGATGCGCCACTTGTTCGAGGCTTTGCCCGAAGACCAGCGCGGTCACTACACGAAAACCGCGCAAGATATGCTCCAAGACGTCTCGCGGCTCGTCGACACCGGCGATGTCGTGCTCGTCAAAGGCTCCAAAGGCAGCAAGATCAGCCTTGTCGTTGACGCGCTGCGCAAATTGGGGCAACGCAGAACAACCACCGACCACGAAGGCTGAACCGACATGCTGTACCTTCTGACCGCTCTCTCCGACGGCGGCGATTTCTTCAACCTGTTCCGGTACATCACCTTCCGCGCTGGCGGAGCTTTCCTGACCGCGCTGCTGTTCGGCTTCATGTTTGGCCGTCCGCTGATCGACGTGCTGCGCCGCAAACAGGGCAAGGGCCAGCCGATCCGCAGCGACGGCCCCGAAGCGCACCTCGCCAAGGTCGGCACCCCCACGATGGGCGGTCTGCTGATCGTCGGCGCACTCGCGTTCTCGACGCTGCTCTGGGCGCGCCTTGATAATGCGTTCGTGCTGCTGACCCTCTTCGTCACGCTGTCCTACGCAGCGATCGGTTTCGCCGACGACTATTCCAAGGTGAGCAAGCAATCGACCGACGGCGTGTCGGGCAAAGTCCGCCTGATCATCGGCTTCGCGGTTGCTGCTATCGCGGGCTACTGGGCTGCGGCCTACCACCCTGCTGACCTCACAAACCAGCTCGCGCTGCCTGTCTTCAAGAACACGCTCATCAACCTCAGCTGGCTCTTCGTACCCTTCGCGATGCTCGTCATCGTCGGCGCCGCCAACGCTGTAAACTTCACCGATGGCCTCGACGGCCTCGCAATCATGCCCGTCATGATCGCGGCCGGCACCTTCGGTATCATCGCCTATATCGTCGGTCGCTCGGACTTCACCGAATACCTCGATGTCCACTACGTGCCCGACACGGCGGAAATCACAGTGTTCTGCGCCGCGCTGATCGGCGGTGGCCTCGGCTTCCTGTGGTACAACGCACCGCCCGCCGCGGTCTTTATGGGCGACACCGGCTCGCTGGCTCTGGGCGGCGCACTCGGCTCAATCGCCGTTGCCACCAAGCACGAGATCGTCCTCGCCATCGTCGGCGGCCTTTTCGTGATGGAGACCCTCTCGGTCATCATTCAGGTGCTCTACTTCAAACGGACCGGTAAGCGCGTGTTCCTCATGGCGCCAATCCATCACCACTACGAAAAGAAGGGCTGGTCCGAGCCGCAGATCGTGATCCGGTTCTGGATCATCTCGCTGATCCTCGCCATGATCGGCCTCGCGACGCTTAAAGTGCGCTGAGCCGCCTTTCACTTTGACCTAAATACCTTGGGGGAGCCCCGCAGGGGCGGGGGCAAAGCCCCTATCCGCCCGCAGATTTTACGGAGTGCCGGATGATCCCTGTTCGTGGATACGAGAACCAGACCGTCGCGATCCTCGGCCTTGGCCGTTCGGGGCGGGCGACCGCAAAGGCGCTTATGGCTGGCGGCGCGACGGCCGTCGCTTGGGATGACAACCCCGCCGCGCGTGAAGCGGCAGAGGCTGAGGGCATCACCATTCGCGACCTCTCGCGTCAGGGCGCGTTTCTGGATGTGAGCTGCCTTGTAGTCTCGCCTGGTATTCCGCACCTCTATCCGACGCCCAATGCCGTCGTTGCTGCCGCTTGGGATGCGAATGTGCCGGTCGACAACGACATCGGTCTGTTCTTCCGTTCTTTTGCCTCCCGCGATTGGGACGAATTCGACCAGCCGCCACGCGTGGTGGCGGTCACTGGTTCGAACGGTAAGTCGACGACTTCGGCGCTCATTCACCACATTCTGACCGAGGCCGGTAAGCCCGCGCAGCTTGCTGGAAACATCGGTCGCGGTGTGTTCGATATCGACCCTGCCAGCGATGGCGAGATTGTGGTGCTGGAGCTGTCTTCCTACCAGACCGAGCTTGCCCGTTCGCTGACGCCTGACATCGCGGTGCTGACGAACCTGTCGCCCGATCACCTTGATCGTCATGCGGGGATCGGAGGCTACTTTGCCGCCAAGCGCCGCCTTTTTGCCGAAGGCGCGCCGGACCGCAATATCATCGGCGTCGACGAGATCGAGGGTCGTTTCCTCGCCAACCAGCTGTCCGAGGCTCAGGGCGATGACCGCGTTCTGCGCATCTCGAACACGCGCAAACTAGACGATGCCGGTTGGACCGTTTTCGCCCGCAAAGGCTTTTTGTCCGAGTGGCGTAAAGGCCGCCAGATCGGCAGCATCGACCTGCGCGAGATTGCGGGACTGCCGGGCGCCCATAATCATCAGAACGCCTGTGCAGCCTATGCCGTTTGCCGGTGCCTTGGACTGGGTCCAAAGCAGATCGAGGAAGGGATGCGGAGCTATGGCGGCCTGCCGCACCGTTCGCAGCTTGTCGGCGAAAAAGACGGCGTGACTTTCGTCAACGACTCCAAAGCGACCAACGTGGAAAGCGCGGCAAAGGCGTTGCAAGCGTTCAAGCGTATCCGTTGGATTTGCGGCGGCCTTGAGAAAGAGGGCGGGCTGGACGGCCTGCTGCCGCATGTTGGTTCGGTTGCCAAAGCCTACGTCATCGGCCGCGAGGCGGCTGCCTTCGCGATGAAGCTCAAGGACGTCGAGACCGAAGTTTGCACCACGATGGAGAACGCGGTCGCATTGGCAACTGCCGAGGCCGAAGAGGGTGACACGGTGCTGCTCGCGCCTGCTTGCGCGAGTTTCGACCAGTACAACAGCTTTGAAAAGCGGGGCGAGGATTTCATCGCTCAGGTCGCAAAGGTCACCGGCTGAGGGGCGCTGCCCCTCTTGGCCTGCGGCCAATTCACCCCGGGATATTTGAGGCACAAAGGCAGGCGCGGCTAGTGGAAGTCGCGGCTCTTGGGAATGATGCGGACATCGCGCGGATGGCGCTGCGGGAGAGGGCGGTTTACTTCGTCCGCGCGTGACATCGGTGCGGGCATGTTTTCGGGCGCGAGCCTTTGGAGTGCATCCGAGCGGTCCACCAGATGTTCGGCGACGATGTGGATGATCTCGCCCTCCCGCTGGACATATCCGTGCACTTCGAGGAGGCGGGCCTGCATGATGGTTTTGCGGTAAGCCTCCATCACTTTGGGCCAGACGACGATGTTGGCGACGCCGGTTTCGTCTTCGGTCGTGATGAAGCACACGCCTTTCGCCGATCCGGGGCGTTGTCGGATCAGTACGAGGCCCGCGAGTTTTACCTTTTGCCATGGCCGTGTGTGCATCAGGTCGGTGCTCGACAGGTAGCGCTGCTTGGTCAGGCTGCGGCGCAAGAAAGCCATCGGGTGCGCTTTGAGCGAGAGGCGCAGCGTCTGGTAATCGGCGACGACCTGTTCGCAGACGGGCATTTCGGGCAGCGCGACGGCGGGTTCCTGTCCTTCGTCGCGGGTTTCGCGGAACAGCGGCAGATCGGGCGCGTCGTAGAGTGATTTCGCTTCCCACAGCGCTTGCCGTCTGTCGATGAAGAGCGAGCGCATGGCGTCTGCTTCGGCCAGTTTGCGGATGTGTGCGGCGCTGATGCCAGCCTCTTGGAGGGATTTCACGTCTCGGAACGGGTGCTGGCGCGCGGCAACGAGCCGCTGGGCCGCCGCTTGGGGCAGGCCACTGATCTGTCGCATCCCGAGGCGCACCGCGAAGGCATTACCATAGGGTTCGAGCGTGTTGTCCCATTGCGAGTAATTCACGTCGATGGGTAGCACGGTGACATTGTGCTCGCGCGCATCGCGGACGATCTGGGCGGGGGCATAGAAGCCCATTGGCTGCGAGTTCAGGAGCGCCGCGCAGAAGGCCGCCGGATAATGGCATTTCAGCCAGCTCGACACATAGACCAACTGGGCAAAGCTGGCGGCGTGGCTTTCGGGGAAACCGTATTCGCCAAAGCCCTTGATCTGGTCAAAGCAGCGGCGGGCGAACTCTTCCTGATAGCCGCGGCGCACCATGCGGCCGACCATTTTGTCCTGTAGTTTCTCGATGGTGCCGCGACTGCGGAAAGTGGCCATAGCTTTGCGCAACTCGTTCGCTTCGGCCGGAGAGAACTCCGCCGCTTCAATCGCGATCTTCATCGCCTGTTCCTGAAAGATTGGCACGCCGTAGGTCCGTCCGAGAATGTTGCGCAGCTCGTCCGCGTTATGGGGCGGCGCGGGGGACGGGTAGATGATCGGCTCCTCGCCGTTCCGACGCTTGAGGTAGGGGTGCACCATGTCGCCCTGAATGGGGCCGGGGCGGACGATGGCGACCTCCACCACGAGGTCGTAGAATTCGCGTGGGCGCAGACGCGGCAGCATGTTCATCTGCGCGCGGCTCTCGACCTGAAACACCCCGACGCTATCGCCGCGGCAGAGCATCTGGTAGACGCGCGGGTCCTCTTTGGGCGTCGTGGCCAGCGTGAAGTGCCGATCGTAATGCGCTGAAATAATGTCATAACATTTGCGGATGCAGGTCAGCATTCCCAGCGCGAGGATGTCGACCTTGAGGATGCCGAGCGCGTCGATGTCGTCCTTGTCCCACTCGATAAAACTGCGGTCCGCCATCGCACCGTTGCCGATGGGGACCGTTTCGGTCAGGGGGCGTTCGGTGAGGATAAAGCCGCCGACGTGCTGCGACAGGTGGCGCGGCATTCCGATCAGTTGGCGGGCAATGATGATCGTGCGGCGCAGCAGCGGGTCGGACAGGTTGAGGCCCGCTTCGTTCAGATGCTTTTCACCGATGTCGGTCCCCCACGATCCCCACACGGTACGCGCAATGGCATTGGTCACATCCTCCGAGAGGCCCATGACCTTGCCCACCTCGCGGATGGCTGAACGCGGACGGTAGTGGATCACCGTGGCGCACAGCCCCGCGCGGTCGCGTCCGTATTTGCTGTAGATATGCTGGATGACCTCCTCGCGCCGCTCGTGCTCGAAATCGACGTCAATATCGGGCGGCTCCTTGCGTTCCTCGCTGATGAAACGCTCGAAAAGAAGCTGGTGCTGCGCGGGATCGACCGCCGTAATCCCGAGGACATAGCACACGGCGGAGTTCGCCGCAGACCCGCGCCCCTGACACAGAATGGGGGGCGAGCAGTCATGGCGGGCAAAACGGATGATGTCGTGGATCGTCAGAAAATACCGCGCGATGTCGAGCTTCTCGATCATCCGCAGTTCTTTTTCGAGCGTCC
The DNA here is from genome assembly GCF_015220045.1 of Marivivens aquimaris. NCBI lineage: Bacteria > Pseudomonadati > Pseudomonadota > Alphaproteobacteria > Rhodobacterales > Paracoccaceae > Marivivens > Marivivens aquimaris. Next base: position 560,186 of record NZ_JADBGB010000001.1, read on the forward strand.
CCCGCGTTTCGCCCGGAATGCCATCGGGGTAACGCCATTCGGCCCCCTGCCACGTGAGGTCTTCGAGGTGGCTCTGTGGGGTCTTATCTTCGGGCACGACTTCGCGCGGATATTCATAGGAGAGCTGGCGCAGATCGAAGGTGATGCTGTCCGCGATCTCTCGGGTTGCATGGATGGCATGGGGCCACTCGGCGAACAGGCGGCACATCTCGGCCGGAGATTTCAGGTGACGCTCTGCGTTCGGCTCCAGAAGGAAACCGGCTTCGGTGATTTTCACCTTCTCGCGGATACAGGTCATCACGTCCTGAAGCGGGCGCCGATGGGGGGCATGATAAAGCACATCGTTCGTTGCCATCAGGCACAGCCCGTTCCGTCTCGCGATCTGATCCAGCTGATTGAGCCGCGCCTTGTCATCGCCGCGATAGAGATACGCCGCCGCAAGATGGGACAATTGGGGAAGCGCCCGTTTCAGACGCCCGAGCCGGACTTGCCAATGCACGATGTCATCGGGCGGCACAGCGATCAGGATCATGCCGTCTGCGGCGGCCCGCAGATCGGCGAGGGTGATGTGACAATCACCCTTTGCCTGCCATGCGCCGTCGACTGTCTGGCGTTTACCTTTGGATAGAAGGGCGGATAGCCGCCCGTAAGCCTCGCGGTCGCGCGGATAAACGAGGAACTGGTCACCCTCATAGAGCGCGATCCGGCAGCCGACGAGCGCCTTCACGCACGCCTTTTCGGCTTCTGTATAAACGCGAACAACTCCGGCAAGCGTATTGAGGTCCGCGACCCCGATCGCGTCATACCCCTCGCTCCACGCGGCGTGCGCAATCTCGCTCCCATCGGATGCTCCGCGCAGAAAAGAAAAGCAGGACGTCAGGCCGAGTTCGACGAAAGTCGATTTGGGATGGGGAGTATAGGTGACATCTTCCGGAAGTGAGTGCTTGGGATGATGCTTTTCCACTTCAGGCACAGCATCGTCCTTTTCACTTTGATAAAAATACCTCGGGGGTGAATTGACCCGATAGGGTCAAGAGGGGGCAGAGACCCCGAATGCCGCCCGCAGGGCGGCCACCGACAATGCCGGACGGTTCCCGTCCGGCGTTGGGGGCTTTGCCCCCGGCCTGCGGCCTCCCCCAAGGTATTTGAGTCAGAATGAAAAGCGCGGCGGTCATTAGAGGAAGAGGCCGTGCATAAACCATAGGGGATCGAAACCGCGTCCGTCGTTGAGGAGGCCATTGCGGTAGATCCAGAGGCGGAGGCCGTATTGCTCTTCGATGCGGTAGTAGTCGCGGATGCGGCTTGAGGCACGGTCGGTCCACCATTCGGGGGCAATGCGTTCGGGGCCTTCGTAGCGATTGATCCTGTGGACGAGCTTGCGCCATGAAAACTGCGCAGGCGGACCTTCCGGAACGGCGTAGAGCACCCTGATTTCTTCGGGGTGCTCGAGCAGGCGGCAGGGGCGTTGCAGGTTGATGGGCGTGGGGTAGGCGTCGGATGCCAGTGCCGTTTGCCAATATTCCTGCCGCTCGGGCATGTGCCGCGGGGTATGCTTGGGGCGTAGGACGGCAGGCGGGCCGAAGCGGGCGATAAGCCTGTCGATGGTGCGTGCGGTTGCCTCGGAGTGGTCGGGTTTGCGGTCGAGCCGCGTTTGGCGCGTGCCGATCTGTTCGGTGGCGGAGCCGATCAGTGTGATCAGGTCGAAGCCGAAGCCGGGATCGATGCTCTCGAGCTTTCCGTCGAAGAGGCGGGCGATGTGCCTCGGATCTCGGGTGGCTTGGCTGGTGGCGCAGGTGACGGAGGAGACCTCTCCATCCGTGCGGTAGACGGTCAGGTGCACACGGCGGAGGCCTTTGCCTTCGTCATGGAGGTGGGTGCAGAGTTCCTCGGCCAGCTGGGGAATCCATTCGGTCGGGTCCTGCACTGGTTCGGCCAGTCGCGATTGCACCACGAAGCGCGGCGGATCCTTGGGGGCGGTCAGTGGCTCTGCGAGTTTGCCGGTCATCTGGTCCAGCCGCATCAGCGGGTTTTCTTCCAGCGCATTGCGGGCAAAACGGCGGGTGAGCGGCACGCGCGGGGTTGCCAGCAGATCACCGATGGTTTTGAGGCCGAGGCGGTTCAGCAGGGTAACTGTTTCGCCGTGAAGGCGCAGCGCACGTACGGAGAGGGCGGCGAGTTCGCCATCGTAGACATCGTGGCAGATCGCGGCACCTGTGCCGTAGCGGGCCAGGGCCCATGCGGCGCCGTGCGTCGGTGCGATGGCGAGGCGGCAGCTCATGCCAGCGCGGGCGAGGTCGGCCTCGACCGTGCTGAGGAAACCTTCCTCTCCGCCAAAGAGATGCGCGCAGCCGGTCACGTCCAGCACGAGGCCGTCTCTGCCGTCCATCGCGGACCACGGCGCCCAGCGGCGTGACCAGAGCATCAGACGTTCCAGCGCGTGTTTTTCGGCATGGAGGTCCGCGTGTTCCATCCGCAGGTCGGGGCAGAGCGCGCGCATGTCGACCACGCGGGCGCCAGCATGGATGCCTTGCGCTTCGGCTGCAGGATTGACCGCATGGACGACGGGGCCGCGCGGGGTGTCAAGGCCCAGAGCGCAGGGCTTTTCAGGGTCCAGCGTTTCACCGCGGCGTCGGGCGCGGATTTCCCAATGCTCCATTCCGAAACGCGGGAGGTAGACCGACAGAATGCGGCGGGGTTTGCTCATGTCAGGGGCGGTCGTCATTGGATCGCTCCGTTAGCGAAGGTGTGGGCGTCCGCTTCAATTCCATGCTCGAAGTGCATGTTTTCGTTTTCATATTTCACAACCCAGCGACCTGTCTTACCGTTGCGGCTGCGGAACAGTTCGGCCTCCCACATGGGGGTGCCGGGGGCTTGGGCGTTCCACGGGTGACGCAGCGATTGCAGCGAGGCGACGCGCCAGCGGTTGCGCGCGGCACTCAGGTTGGGCTGGGCGGAACGGCGGATGATCCAGCCGGGGACTTCATGACGTTCGGCGCGCAGGGCCAGACGTTTTGTTGCGGTGAAATCCAGCACCTGCGGGTCGCCCCAAATCTCCCCCAGAACCGCGCCGAAACCGGAGCAGTTCAGACCTTCCTCCATTGCCCAGAGGACATCGACGGGGCGCTTGGCGTCTACATACACGATCTCCATCGGGCGGAGCATTCCGGGCATGTAGGGGCGGCCCGATTCCTTGCGGGAAATGCGGTCCTGAATCCACAGAACGGGCTTGTCCGACTTGATATGCGCCAGCACGAAACCGACCGGCGCTGCGTCGATCGCGCGCTTGCAGAAAACTTCGGACAATGTGGGGTCGTCGGGGCAGGGATGGGTCATGTTCTCGTCCAATGTTCTTGCTTTGTTCTAATTCGAGTCGTTCTGTTCGTCAAATATTCTGATGGGCAGTGAGCCGTTGACCTTGCGGCCCATACGGCGATGATAGGCGCGGGACGCAGGGAGGAAAAAATGCGGGAATCCATTGGAATCAGCGCTTTGCTGATTATGCTCGGCGGTACTGTTTGGGCTGCGGACGGGCTTCCCGATCCTGTGACCGACGGCGATTTTGCGCCTGTGAACATGGATGAGGCCGCTCTGGGCCAGCTTTTGTTCTACGATCCCATCCTTTCGGGGAATCGCGAGGTGTCCTGCGCCACTTGCCACCATCCCAAGCACGGAACGGGCGATGGTTTATCGCTGCCTCTGGGCGATGGCGGGCATGGTCTGGGCATGGACCGTCTGGCCGATCAGGAGAACCTGCCCGAGCAGCGCGTGCCACGGAATGCGCAGGCGCTTTTCAACCTCGGAGCCCATGAATTCACACGGCTTTTCCACGATGGTCGCATCGAGGAAGACCCGACCCGCCCCGGTGGTCTGCGAACCCCGCTGGACGAGGAAATGGTTGCGGGCTTCGACTCGATTCTGTCGGCGCAGACGATGTTCCCCGTGCTCAGCCCCGACGAAATGGCCGGCCATTATTCCGAGAACGAAGTGGCCAAGGCTGTGCGCCTCGGTACGCTGACGGCAGAGGGCGGTGCGTGGGATCTGATCTCGCGCCGCGTGGCGGGGATTCCCGCATATGCCGACCGGTTCAAAGATGTTTACGGGCTGGAGGCGCAGGAGATCGGATTCACTGACATCTCCAATGCGATCGCGGCGTTCATGGCGCACGAATGGCGCTCCGATACGTCGCCGTTCGATGCCTATCTGCGGGGCGAGGGCGAGCTGTCCGCCGATGCGATGGCGGGGATGGAACTGTTCTACGGCGATGCGGGCTGCGCGTCCTGCCACTCGGGTAAATTCCAGACGGACCAGCAGTTCCACGCGACCGGCCAGCCGCAGATCGGACCTGGCAAGGGTGCGCGGTTCGAAACCCATGCGCGGGACGAAGGCCGCTTCCGTGTGACGGGCGATCCGGCAGACCTCTATGCGTTCCGCACGCCGTCGCTTCGCAATGTGGAACTGACCGCGCCTTATGGTCACGCGGGGGCCTATGCGACGCTCGAAGGGTTCATCGCGGCCCACGCCGATCCTGTTGCCGCGCTCGAAAACTACGACCGCTCGCAGGCAATGCTGCCCGCTTTGGAGGTGTCCGACTGGCGCATCATGGATGATCCGACAGAGGTCGAGGCAATCGTCGAAGCCAACGCGATGCCCGCCGTCGACCTGAGCGAAAGCGACATTGCAGAGCTGGTCGCTTTCCTTGGTGCACTCACCGATCCCGTCGCGAAAAGCGGCCGGATGGGTGTTCCGGCCACCGTGCCGAGCGGTCTGCCCGTCGCGAATTAATGCTGGATGATCAGAGGTTTATCGGCCTTGGCTAAGGTGGTGCTTTCGGTGCCATCCGGCCAAGTCACCGTGACCTCTGCCTCCGCCATATCGCCCAAACCAAAGTGGAGCGGCAATGCCTGACCGCCCGCATGACCGCCGCCGACAGTCACCTGCTGGGTGCGACTCACGCTATTCGCGGTGACGGTCACCTGCGCGCCGATGGCGTTCCGGTTGCCGCCGTCTTGCTCCAGCGCAATGGACAGCCAGTGGCCCGTGCCTTCGGTGACATTGCGGTAAATCTCCAGCGGAGCGCGGCGGTTCAGGACCAGCAGATCCAGTCGCCCGTCGAGGTCAAAATCCGCAAGCGCCGCGCCGCGAGAACGGTCGGTGGTATCAACGCCAGCAACATCCGCTTTCTCTACGAAGTGTCCGTTCGGCTGCTGCATCAGCATGTTGTTGGGATCGTGGATCGCGTTCGTCGGCATTTGGTCGACGTTGCCTTTGGCGATGAACAGATCGTCCAGCCCGTCGTTGTCGATATCGCCGAACTGCGCGTGCCAACCCGTCGACGGACGCCCGTCCGAGCCGTCGAACGGGATTTGCGCGTAAGTGCCGATGTCGTAGCGGGCAGCGGCGTAGGTGCCGTCGCCTTGGGCAAAGCTGAGGACGTTATCGCCCATGGAGGTCAGCATCACCTCGTCTTTACCGTCGCTATCGAGGTCGCGGCTCGCGATGCCCATGCCCCAGATCGACAGCTTCTTCCAACCGTCCTCTTCGGTGAGGAAGCGGCGGTCTTCGATGTCCCACATCTGCTCCCATCCGCCGCGCACGTAGTACTGACGATCGTTCGATAGGCGCAGCGTCATCCGGCCCCGCGCATCGCGAGCGGCGAGCATGGAGAGCGGGCAGAAACCGGGCTCCAGCGTCTCGCTGACGTATCCATCGCTCTCAGGGCGTAGGATCGCGTTGGTGTCACAGGCAAAGAACGGACCGTCGGGATTGGCGCGGTCGACGTAATTGCCGACGGCCATCACGGGGCGCTCGTCACCTTCCCACCACGCGGTGAAGGCGGTCGACCACGCGTCACCGCCATCGGGAATGCCCCATTCGGCGGTCGCGTCGGTAAAGCTGCAATCAGGGGCGCCCTTCAGCGCGATGTTCGGGCCGGCACGCAGCACGAAGAGGTCCATCCAGCCGTCAGCATCGATGTCGAGCGGGTAGGCGCCGGTGGTGTGCAGCATCTCGGGCAGGGTGCCGTCATGGAACGCGAAGTCGCCGTCATTAATGAACAGGCTCGCCGGATTGTCCCCGCCAGCGGCAAAGAAATCGGGCAGGTCGTCGCCGTTGCAATCAAACACAGCAACACCGCCGCCCACGAAATGCTCCCACCCGCCGACATAGGCGTGCTCGGTCAGCGCATCCGAGTGGTTTTCAAATGCAGGGTCGGCAACGGCGTTCGTTGCGAGCAGCAAGAGGGGAAAGGTGCGGATCATGACTGGCCTCCCAGCGCAGCGGCAGTGATTTCGGAAAGTGCCAGCGCCGCAGCGCCGCGCGCCCAGACAAGGTCGCCCCACGCGTGGGTTTCGATTTTGCATTCGGGCGGGCCGTTGAACAGGATCAGGTCGCGCGTCTCGCTCATCACCTCGTCGGCGTAGAGGTATTCGTAGCGCATCCGTTCGCCCGACACGATAATCAGCCCAGGATCGAACAGCTGCACGACGTTCGCGAGGCCAAGTGCGAGGTAGCGCCCTGCGCGGCGGAAGATCGTCAGCGCCGCCTGATTGCCTGCCTGCGCCTGACCGTAGAGCGTTTCCAGCATGGCGTGGGGGCTTTGCAGATTGCGGGTGTTGCGGCCAAGTGCTGTCGAGGCCTCGCGCACGAGGGCATAATCGGCGAGGTACGCCTCAAGGCAGCCACGCTGACCGCAGCGGCAGAGCGCACCGTCGAGTTGGACCTTCGTATGGCCAAGTTCGAGCGCCATGCGCCGTGTGCCGCGATAGAGGCGGTTGTTGAGCACAAGGCCCATACCCACGCCGTGTTCGATCGTGACCACCGCGAATTCGGAGCGCGACCGACCCGCGCCAAACCACAGCTCGGCCAGCGTCAGGACGTTCGCATCGTTGTCCAGATGCACGGGTACGTCGAAGCGTTCCTCGAACGCCGTGCGGAATTCGATGTCATTCTCAAGCATGAGCGGCGACCAGTGAACGATGCCCGAGGTGTTGTCGCACAGGCCCGAAATCCCGATGCCGATAGCCGATACCTCGCGGACCTTCATGCCGCGCGGGGTGAGGAGTGACATGATCAGCTGCTCGGTCTCTGCCAAAAGCTGGTCGAGCGTCTTTCGAACGGGCGGGGTAGGGAGCGTCGCATCGGCGAGCTGGTTTCCTGCGAGGTCGGTCAGAACGGCGGTGTGATTCTCGTCCGAAAGCTTGATGCCGATGACGTAATGGGTCTCCGCCACGACTTCGAGCGCGACGGGAGGGCGGCCACGGCCCGACTCGCGGGGCGTTCCTTCGACCTCGCGCAGCCATCCGGTGGAGATCAGGTCCGAAGTGACGGCGGTCGTCGATCCGGCGCTGATTCCCAGTGCGCGGGTCACATCGGCGCGCGCGGCGCGGCCTGAAGCACGCACATGTTCGAATACCTTCTGGCGCAACGGGGTCGCGTCATATCCACTCGAAGCAAGCAACGGGCCGCATCCCTTTGGAAAATCATCGGGTGCGGGCATCGCATCAGCGGGCCGGTCATACATTTTTCATTCCTTGAAGTATTTATCTCCGCTCCTCCAGCAGAGACGTCCTCCTGATCCCGAATCTAATCATGATTTGCAGGACTTCCCAAGTGAAAAGCTAAAAATTTGATCCCTGAACGAAAATTTTATTTTGACAACTGAATATAATTCGCCATGGTTGATGGTGTCGGATCAACGTCCGGCGTCTGCGTCGCACTGCGACGTGGAAACCTTTGGGAGGAAATCATGAATAAATACATCATCGCCGCTGCGGTTGCAGTGGCCGGTTTCAACTCGGCTGCAATGGCCGAAGGTCTCACCATCGGCGTTAGCTGGTCGAACTTCCAGGAAGAGCGCTGGAAAACCGACGAAGCCGCGATGAAGGCCGCAATCGAAGCCAACGGCGACAGCTACATTTCTTCGGACGCACAGAACTCGGCAGCCAAGCAGCTGACCGACGTCGAAGCTCTGATCGCTCAGGGCGCTGACGCTCTGGTCATCCTGTCGGTCGACAAGGACGCTATCGGCCCGGCTATCGACATGGCTTCGAACGAAGACATTCCGGTTGTCGGCTACGACCGTCTGATCGAAGACGAGCGCGCCTTCTACCTGACCTTCGACAACAAGGGCGTCGGCCGCATCATCGCTGAAACCGTTACCGCAGCGCAGCCGGACGGCAACTTCGCCATCATCAAGGGCGACCAGGGTGACCCGAACGCGCTGTTCCTGCTCGAAGGCATGATGGAAGTCATCGGCGACGACGTCGAAGCTGGCAACATCACCATCGTTGGTGAAAGCTTCACCGACGGCTGGAAGCCGGACAATGCTCAGAAGAACATGGAACAGATCCTGACCGCCAACGACAACAACGTTGACGCAGTTCTGGCCGAGAACGACGGCATGGCCGGCGGCGTTATCGCTGCTCTGCAAGCTCAGGGTATGGTGATCCCGGTTGGTGGTCAGGACGGCGATCTTGCTGCTCTGAACCGCGTTGCCCGCGGCACCCAGACCGTTTCGGTCTGGAAAGACTCGCGTGCTCTGGGTTCGGCTGCCGGTAACATCGCTGCTGCTCTCGCGAACGGCACTGCAATGGCCGACGTAGAAGGCGCAGAAGCATGGTCGGGCGGCGCCAACGGCGTTGAAATGACCGCGATCTTCCTCGACCCGACCCCGGTAACCGTCGACAACCTCGACGTTGTTATCGACGCTGGCCACATCTCGAAAGAGCAGGCTTGCGAAGGTGCGATGGATAGCGTTGCTGCCTGCCAGTAATCACTGATCCGCAATAACCGGTACCGCTCCGAAAGGGGCGGTGCCGACGACCTCCGCCTCTCAGGCGCTCCGTGACGGCAACGATCCGCACGGACCAGTCTCATTTCGCCGAACGCCCCTCTGCACACCAGAGCGACCAGCACGGACCGAGGACATGACCACCGAAAAATCATCTGCATCCGGGGCAAACGCCTCGACCTCCGGCACATCTCACGAAAGTGCCTTCAACCGCTTCTTGCGCGTCACCGAAATCGATCCCCGTCTTCTGGGCATGGTCGGCGCGCTGCTGCTGATCTGGCTGGGCTTCCACCTCTACGGTGCGATCGTCAACGGCTTCGGCGCATTCCTCACGCCGCGCAACCTCTGGAACCTTTCGGTGCAAACGGCGTCGATCGGCATCATGGCAACAGGCATGGTGCTCGTCATCGTGACCCGCAACATCGACCTCTCGGTCGGTTCGATCCTCGGTTTCTGCGCGATCGTCATGGGCGTCATCCAAGTCGATATCCTGCCGCAGTACCTTGGCCTCGGCCATCCGGCGATCTGGATCATTACCGTCATCTGCGGCCTGCTCCTCGGCGCGATGATCGGCGCCTTCCACGGTTTCCTGATCGCTTACCTCGAAATTCCGTCCTTTATCGTGACCCTTGCCGGCCTCATGGTCTGGCGCGGTGCCGCGTTCCTTGTTGCACGCGGTGAAACGATCTCTCCGGTCGACAGCACTTTTGCGCTACTCGGCGGTGGACCTTACGGCGCCATCGGCAGCACCGGCAGCTGGGCAGTTGGCCTCGTCGCTTGCGCTGTCATCCTGTGGATGCTCGCCAAGTCCCGCAAGCGCCGCGAGACCTACGGTTTCCACGTGCGGCCGGTCTGGGCCGAAGCCGTTGTGGCCGCGCTTACCTGCGGCGCTGTTATCGGAGCCGTCCTTCTGGTGAACGCATACGGCTGGCCGCGCGGTATCGTCCGTCGCTATGCCGAAGCGAACAACATCACCATTCCCGAAGAGGGCCTGTTCATCAGCCACGGCTTTGCCATTCCGGTACTGATCCTTGTGGTCGTGGCCATCGGCATGACGATCCTCGCCCGCCGCACCCGTTTCGGTCGCTATGTCTTCGCCATCGGCGGCAACCCCGAAGCGGCAAAGCTCGCCGGTATTAATGTCAACATGATGACCGTGAAGATCTACGCACTGATGGGCACGCTCGCCGCACTAGCCGGCGTGGTTTCCTCGGCCCGTCTGACCTCTGCGACGAACGCGCTGGGCCAGTTCGACGAACTCTATGTCATCGCGGCAGCCGTGATCGGCGGCACCAGCCTCGCTGGCGGTGTGGGCACCATTTACGGCGCGATCCTCGGTGCGCTGGTGATGCAGTCGCTCCAGACCGGCATGATCCTCATCGGTTTCGACAGTGCAATCCAGCAGGTCGTCGTCGGTGTGGTCCTCGCCTTCGCCGTCTTCCTCGACAACCGCTATCGCAGTGCGCGCAAGTAAGGAGCCAAGACCATGACTGTTGATTACAATGGCACCCCGCTTGTCGAAATGCGTGATATCTCCATCGCCTTTGGTGGTATCAAAGCGGTCGATCACGTTTCCCTCTCGCTCTATCCGGGCGAAGTCGTGGGCCTTCTGGGGCACAACGGCGCGGGTAAATCGACGCTGATCAAGATCCTGTCGGGCGCCTACAAGGCCGACTCCGGCGAGATCTACGTCGACGGCAAGAAGGCCGACATCTCGTCGCCTCGCGATGCCCGCGACTTCAACATCGAGACCATCTACCAGACGCTCGCGCTGGCCGATAACCTCGATGCGGCATCCAACCTGTTCCTCGGCCGCGAGAAGGTCGATGCGATGGGCTTTGTCGACGACAGCTTCCAGGAAGCCGAGACGCGCAAGATCATGGCGCGCCTCAACCCCAACTTCCGCAAACTGAAAGAGCCGGTGTCGGCCCTTTCGGGCGGTCAGCGCCAGTCGGTCGCGATTGCGCGTGCGGTCTACTTCAATGCCCGAATTCTCATCATGGACGAGCCTACCGCTGCCCTTGGTGTGCATGAAACGGCAATGGTTGCTGACCTTATCAAAGAACTGAAAGCTCAGGGTCTTGGCATTTTCCTCATCAGCCACGATACGCGGGAGATGATGGATCTGTGTGACCGTGTGTCCGTGATGAAGAACGGGCAGATGGTCGGCACGGAACGTGTCGAAGATGTGACCGAGGACGACATCCTTTCGATGATCATTCTCGGCAAGAACCCTAAGCGAGAGGTAGCATAGCAATGTACATCGGATTGGATCTGGGAACGTCTGGTCTCAAGGGCATCGTCATTGACGATAACCAGACCATTCTGGCCGAAGCCAATGCAGCTCTGACCGTCAGCCGTCCGCACGACGGCTGGTCGGAGCAGGCTCCGGCAGATTGGATCGCCGCAGTCGAGGACGTCATGAGCGCCCTCGCATCCAAGGTAGACATGTCGGGCGTCCGCGCCATCGGCCTTTCGGGGCAGATGCACGGTGCGACCCTTCTGGATGCCGCCGGCGAAGTCCTGCGTCCCTGCATCCTGTGGAACGACACCCGTTCGGCTGTCGAAGCCGCAGCGATGGATGCCAATCCGATGTTCCGCGACCTGACCGGCAATATCGTGTTCCCGGGCTTCACCGCTCCGAAACTGGAGTGGGTGAAGAACAACGAACCCGACACCTTCATGAAGGTCGCCAAGGTTCTGCTCCCCAAAGACTACCTGCGCTACTTCCTGACCGGTGAATACGTGGCTGAAATGTCCGATGCCGCCGGTACGTCGTGGCTCGATACCGGTGCGCGCGACTGGTCGGATACGCTGCTTGCTGCGACCGATCTGGGCCGCGAGCACATGCCGCGCCTCGTTGAAGGGTCCGAAGCATCGGGCAGCGTCCGTGCGGAACTGGCGTCGAAGTGGGGCCTGCCCGCAAATGTCGTCGTCGCCGGTGGCGGCGGTGATAACGCGGCTAGCGCCGTTGGCGTCGGCGTCGTGAAATCGGGCGATGCGTTCGTATCGCTGGGCACCTCGGGCGTGCTCTTTGCCGCATCCGACAGCTACCAGCCTGATGCTGCTTCGGCGGTTCACACCTTCTGTCACGCGCTGCCCGACACGTGGCACCAGATGGGCGTGATCCTCGCGGCTGCCGATGCGATGAACTGGTTCGCCAAAGTGCTGGGCCAGAAGCCTGCCGCACTGACCGGCGCGCTGGGCGACCTTCAGGCACCGGGCCGTGCGCTATTCCTGCCGTACCTCGGCGGTGAACGTACCCCGCACAACGACGCGAAAATCCGCGCGAGCTTCCTGCATCTCGACCACAACGCCGACCAGCACACGATGGTTCGCGCGGTGCTCGAAGGCGTGACCCATGCGGTCAAGGATAGCTTTGATGCGCTGACCTCGACCGGCACCAAGATCGAGCGTCTGCTCGCTGTCGGTGGCGGTTCCAAATCCGACTACTGGGTGCAGGCAATTGCGACCTCGCTCGGTATGCCGGTCCACCTGCCGGTCGCAGGCGACTTCGGCGGTGCCTTCGGTGCTGCCCGCCTCGGCATGATGGCGGCAACGGGTGCAGGCGCCGAAATCGCTACGCTGCCCACCATTGAACGTACCATTGACCCCGTTCCGGAACTCAAGGGCGACTTCGATGCCGCCCACCAGCGTTACCAGAACGCTTACAAGGCTCTTAAAGGGCTTAACTAGGACATGAGAGATGACTGACTTTTTCAAAGGTATTCCGCAGATCACCTACGAGGGACCGGAGACGGATAACGAGTTCGCTTTCCGTCATTACAATCCCGATGAAGTGGTGATGGGCAAGACGCTCAAAGACCACCTGCGCTTTGCAGTTGCCTACTGGCACTCGTTCGCGTGGGAAGGCGGCGACCCGTTCGGTGGCCGCACCTTCGAGCGTCCGTGGTTCGGCTCCGAAATGGATCTGGCCAAGCTGAAGGCCGATGTTGCATTCGAGATGTTCTCGATCCTGCAGGCACCGTACTTCTGCTTCCACGATGCGGATGTGCGTCCCGAGGGCGCGACCTTTGCAGAAAGCAGTTCCAACCTGTCCGAGATCGTCGATTACTTCGGCGAGAAGATGGAGCAGACCGGCACGAAGCTGCTGTGGGGGACGGCAAACCTGTTCACCAACCGCCGCTTCATGTCCGGTGCTGCGACCAACCCTGATCCGGAAGTCTTCGCCTATTCGGCAGCGACCATCAAAACCTGCATGGACGCGACCCACAAACTCGGCGGTGAGAACTACGTCCTCTGGGGCGGCCGTGAAGGCTACGAGACCCTGCTGAACACCGACCTCAAGCGCGAGCGCGAGAACATGGCGCGGATGCTGCGCATGGTCGTCGACTACAAGCACAAGATCGGTTTCAAGGGCGCGATCCTCGTCGAGCCCAAGCCGCAAGAGCCGTCGAAGCACCAGTACGACTACGACGTGAACACCGTCTTCGCCTTCCTCAAGGAATACGGCCTTGAGAACGAAGTGAAGATGAACATCGAACAGGGCCACGCCATTCTGGCCGGTCACTCGTTCGAGCACGAATTGGCCATGGCCCGCGAATTCGGCATCCTCGGTTCCATCGATATGAACCGCAACGACTACCAGTCCGGCTGGGATACCGACCAGTTCCCGAACAACGTTCCTGAAGTCGCGCTAGCCTATTACGAAGTGCTGAAAGCGGGCGGTTTTACCACCGGCGGCACGAACTTCGACGCCAAGGTCCGCCGTCAGTCGATCGACCCCGAGGATCTGATCCTCGGTCACGCTGGCGCAATGGACGTCTGTGCGCGCGGTCTGAAAGCGGCTGCCAAGATGCTCGAAGACGGGAAGCTCGAAGAGCTGCGCAACGAGCGCTATGCCGGTTGGGACACCGACTTCGGCAAGGAAATGAAGTCCTCCGATCTGGACGCCATCCACGACAAGGTGCTGGCGGACAACATCAATCCGGAGGCCAAGTCGGGCCGTCAGGAACGGCTCGAAAATCTGGTTAACCAGTACTGCTAAAAAACAAAAGCCCCGCTCAAGCGGGGCTTTTTCTTATGCGAGGTGGCTGGGCGTGACGCGTTCTTCGGGCGGCATCTGCGCATGGCCTGCTTTGTTATGGATTTCGACCTCCACAAGGATTGGCAGGTGATCCGACGCCTTCGGCCCGCTGGGCGAGCGCGGAACGGGCAGGGGATGCACGGTGCAGCAGTCATTGTGCGCGAACCGGTCGAGCGGTGCCACTGGCAAGCGCGACGGATAGGTCCGGCCCCCCGGTGCGAGGACGGTAAACCCGTCGAGGCGTTCAAACCCCTTCGACTGATGCCATTCGTTGAAGTCACCCATCATCACCGTGGGCATCCATTCGAGGTCATCCAGATATTCGCGGATATGCCCCAGCTGTGCGCGGCGATCGCGGCGCAAAAGGCCGAGGTGCACCGCCACGACCCGCAGACCGATGTCGAAATCGACGACCGATGCGCCGCGCGGCTCCAGCCCCGGTAGGGGCAGGCGGTGAATGTCGACCGCTTTGATATGCGGTTTGGCCAGCACCGCTACACCGTGCCAGCCCAGCGAGACGTCGTTCTCCGCCAGCTGAACCGGACAAAGCCCCGTGTGGTCGATCAAAGACTCTTTAGGCAGGGCCGTCGGACGGCGGCCCATGCGAAAGTCGGCTTCTTGCAGCGCGACGATATCCGCTTTCAGCGCAGAAATTCCGCTGATTGCACGTAAAGCGTCCCGCCGCAGGTCGGTTCCCAGACCCGCACGGATATTCCAGCTCGCAAGACGCAGACGGTGTGATGACGTATCAGACATACGCTCTATGTAGGTCATTAAATTGATTTGTGAGGTATTATGCGCCGCCCGCCCATTATTGTGATGATCCTACAGGCTATTCTCCTGTTCGAGTGCGTCACTGCCGTTCTGTCCGGTCGCCCGTTGCAGGTGTTCATTCCCGGACTGACCCTGGCCATCAGCTTTGCACCTTATCTGTTCGAGAAAGCCGTCGGCATCCGCCTTCCCAGCAGCTTTATCGTCGCCATCGTCGTCTTCGTTTTTGCCACGCTATTTCTGGGCGAAGTCGAGGATTTCTATAACAAATACTGGTGGTGGGACACGCTGCTGCACTTCAGCTCCGCGCTGTCGTTCGGTGTGATCGCGTTCCTGTTCATCTTCATGCTGTTCGAGGGCGACCGCTACGCCGCGCCGCCTTGGGCTATCGGCTTGCTGTCCGCTTGCGTGGCGCTTTCCATCGGCGCGATCTGGGAGATTTTCGAATACGCGATGGACCAGTTTTTCGGCACGAATATGCAGAAATCCGGTCTGCCCGACACGATGAAAGACATCATCGTGGATACTTTGGGTGCGATCATTTCGGGAACCGCAGGGGCCGTTTACCTGCAAGGTCGCCACGCCGGAGGGATCTGGCTGGTCTACGACAGCTTCTTGAAAAAGAACCGCAAGCTCTACCGGAAATTCCGTCGCCGTCCGATCGACGAATAAGGAAAAGGCCGCGCATGGAGCGCGGCCTTTTTTATCACACGCGTTCGAGCGCGATAGCGATGCCTTGGCCGACGCCGATGCACATGGCGGACAGCGACCGCTTGCCGCCGTTTTCGAGCAGTTCTAGCGCGGCGGTGCCGGTGATGCGCGCCCCCGACATGCCCAGCGGATGGCCGAGTGCAATCGCGCCGCCGTTCGGGTTCACACGCGGATCATCGTCCGCGATACCGAGGTCACGCAGCGTGGCGATGCCTTGGGACGCGAAAGCCTCGTTCAGTTCAATCACATCGAAATCGGTCTGCGACAGGCCAAGGCGTGCCATCAGTTTCTTCGACGCAGGCGCAGGGCCGAAGCCCATGATGCGCGGCGCAACGCCAGCGGTGGCGCCGCCAAGCACGCGGGCAATCGGGGTCAGGCCATGCTTTTTTGCCGCTTCCGCCGAGGCGATGATCAGCGCAGCCGCACCGTCATTCACGCCCGAGGCGTTGCCTGCGGTGACGGTGCCATCGGCTTTGACGAAGGTCTTCAGCTTAGCCAGCACATCCAGCGTGGTCGCACGCGGATGTTCGTCGGTGTCGATGACCTTTGGATCGCCCTTGCGCTGCGGGATCACAACCGGAACGATCTCTTTCGCCAGACGGCCGTTTGCCTGCGCGGTGGCGGCTTTGTCCTGCGAGCGCAGAGCAAACGCATCCTGATCGGCGCGGTTCACGTTGAAATCTTCAGCCACGTTTTCAGCCGTCTCGGGCATCGAGTCCACGCCGTACTGCTTTTCCATCAGCTTGTTGACGAAGCGCCAGCCGATGGTCGTGTCATAGATCGCGTTCGAGCGGCTGTAGGCGCTCTCGGCCTTGGGCATCACGAACGGCGCGCGGGACATGCTTTCGACGCCGCCCGCAATAATGAGATCGGCTTCGCCTGCCTTGATGGCGCGGGCAGCCGTGATCACCGCGTCCATGCCAGAGCCGCAAAGTCGGTTCATCGTGGTCCCCGGCACTTCGACCGGCAGGCCAGCGAGAAGGGCGGACATGCGGGCGACGTTGCGGTTATCTTCGCCTGCTTGGTTGGCGCAGCCGTAGATCACTTCGTCAACCGCGGCCCAATCGACACCGGTGTTGCGTTCCATCAGGGCCTTGATCGGGATCGCGCCGAGGTCATCGGCACGCACCGACGCCAGCGCACCGCCGAACCGTCCAATGGGGGTGCGGATGTATTCGCAGATATAAACTTCGGTCATGTCAGAGCTCCGGTACGATCAGGTCGGCGACATCGCCATCAAGGTGCAACTGCGCGCCCGTCAATGACTGGAGGTCATCCATCGACACCGTGGGCAGCTTTTCACGCAGAACGAAATGGCCGTCCTCGATGTCGACTACAGCGAGCGAGGTATAGACGCGGGTCACGCAGCCGACGCCCGTCAGTGGCATGGTGCATTCCTTGAGCAGCTTCGGCTCGCCGTTCTTGGTGACGTGATCGGTGATGACCGCCACGCGCTTGGCTCCGTGGACAAGATCCATCGCTCCGCCAACAGCGGGAACGCCGCCTTTGCCGGTCGACCAGTTCGCCAGATCGCCCGATTGCGCGACCTGATAGGCACCGAGGATCGCTACGTCGAGGTGGCCGCCGCGCACCATCGCGAAGCTGTCCGCATGGTGGAAGAACGCTGCACCAGGGCGGAGCGTCACGGCCTTTTTGCCTGCGTTGATCAGATCCCAGTCCTCTTCGCCCGCAGCGGGGGACTCGCCGAAATTCAGCACACCGTTTTCAGTGTGGAAAATCGCCTGACGGCCCTCAGGCTGGAACTTCGCCACCATCTCGGGAAAGCCGATGCCGAGGTTCACGTAGGCGCCGTCCTGAATGTCCTGCGCGGCGCGCCACGCGATCTGGGCGTTGGTCAGTTTGGTTTCGATGCTCATACCCACGACTCCTCGGCACGGTTCAGTAGCTCTTCCTGAGCGGGGTTGGCGACTTCGACCACCACGTTGACGAAGATGCCGGGGGTCACGACGACCTCGGGGTCGATGGTGCCCGCATCGACGAGGTGCGAGACCTGAACGATGGTCTGGGCCGCTGCGGTGCACATCAGCGGACCGAAGTTGCGGGCGGCCTTGCGGTAGGTGAGGTTGCCGTGCGGGTCGCCAAGCTCGGCCTTGACCAGCGCGTAGTCGGCCTTCAGCCAACGTTCCTGCACGTACTTGCGGCCGTCGAATTCATCGACCGGCTTGCCTTCGGCCAGATCGGTGCCGAAGCTGGTGGGCGTGTAGAAGGCCGGAATGCCTGCACCGCCAGCGCGGATGCGTTCGGCGAGCGTGCCTTGGGGCACCAGTTCCAGTTCGATCGCACCTGCCAGATAGGCTTCGGTAAACGCGCGCGGATCGGCAGAGCGGGGGAAGGAGCAGATCATCTTGCTCACCATGCCTAGTTCGATCATCGCGGCGAGGCCGACTTTACCGTTACCGGTGTTGTTGTTGACGACGGTCAGGTTCTTGGGGCTGCCGGTTGCCTTGAAGCGTTCGACGAGCGCCTTGATCAGTTCCAGCGGAGCGCCGGAGCCACCGAAGCCGCCGATCATCACCGATGCACCATCGGGGATCGCGGCCACGGCCTCTGCGGGCGTAGCGATAGTTTTGTCCATTCGGGATCTCCTCACGATTGGCGGCAAGCTAGGCGCGTCATTTGCGGATGAGAAGGCAATCTGTTCGCATATTGACATTTGTTCGTATCGCGGATTTTTCTGTTCGCATGGCGAACAAATCGGACTTCATAGGCTCATTGGCCAAGGGGCTGAAGGTCATCGAGGCTTTCAACGCCGAACACGCACGGCTTTCGATCTCCGATGTGGCAGAGGCGACGGGCCTTGACCGAGCCACCTCGCGGCGCTGTCTGCTAACCCTGCATGAACTGGGGTATGCGGCCTATGACGGCAAATTTTTCACGCTCACGCCGCGTGTATTGCGGCTTGGGATGGGGGCGCTGGCGTCGCTGCCATTAGCGCAGGTGGTGCAGCCTTGGCTCGACCAGTTGTCCGAACAGATCGGGCAATCGACGTCCGTCTCGATCCTCGACGGGACCGAGATCGTCTACCTCGCCCGTGCGGCGCAGCGGCGGGTGATGTCCATTGGCCTGATGCCCGGATCGCGTCTGCCAGCGCACTGCACGTCTATGGGGCGGGTGCTTTTAGCCGCATTGCCAGAGGAAGAAGCGAGGGCGCTCGTCGATGCGTCTGACCTCACGCCCCGCACAGTAAACAGCGTCACGGAACCCGAACGAATCATGGAACGGCTCGCCGCGGCCCGCACCGATGGCTATGCGGTGATCGACCAAGAGGTCGAGATCGGCCTTCGGTCCATTGCCGTGCCGCTCTACAATGCGCATGGTCATGTCGTAGCGGCCCTGAACACAGGCGTGGCAGCGGTTCAGTCCGAGGCGAGCGACCTCGCGGCGCTCTACCTTGAACCGCTCAAGCGCGTGCAGGATGGCCTACGCCGCGTCCTGCGGTAATTACTTACCCGACTTCGCGGCGGTCAGGCGCGCATTCACCGACCGAGCCAGATGCACTCGTCCCTGACGTTCCAGCGCGTTCGCCATGTGTCCGACGAGACCAAAGTGCTTTGCCTCTAGCGCCTTTTCAGTGAGCCCGTTGACGTACCACGGCAAATTCCGGCGCTCGCGGTACATCTTATAGTAGGACTGCGGCGTCAGCGTGCCGTCCATCGCCTCGCGAGTGATCGGCTTCAGCAGTTCGGCGCGGCGCAGGAATAGCGCGGATTTGTGGTGCGAGAACCATGTGGCCAGCGGCACGATGTTCTTGCCCTGATAGCGCTCGGCGTGGAGGCGGTCCTGCTTGAAGTGTGGATCGTAGAGGATATAGACGTTGCCCGCTTGCTCCAGCGCTTGCGCGCCATCGGCAAATCGGCCCGACCAGTCCTGCTTGCGGCCCGACCCGAAGCGGGTTTCCCAAGGCACGAGGTTCGTATCCAGCGTCGACTGCGGCGAGAATGCGAGCACCGTGCAGCCGGGGATCAGGCGGGCAAATGCGGTCGAGGCGTAGGCCCCCATCGACGTGCCGGTCAGCAGGACGCGTTTGAACCGCTTGAAGAAACCCTGACGCGCCATGCCTTCGATCCAGTTGAACAGGCTCGCATCGCGGTACCAATTTGCCTCGAAGCTCATGACGCCAAGGTGCGACCAGCCTTCGGCGCGGTAGAACGTGTATCCCCAGCTTTCGCGGGAGAGGGCGGCCTCGTTCACGCTCGACAGGTTGTCGAAGGAGATGACCAGCTTTTCCTTGTCGCGCAGTACGAAGTTGGCGGCGAATTTCTCGTCCGAGTGATAGAACCCGCGGCGGTGTTCCGAGCGGCGCAAATCGGCCAGCCACTGCGGCGCGGCATCGGCCAGCGGGACGGTTGGTTCGTCATCCTCGGGGGCGTCGTCGTCCTGCGCTACAGGCTTGGGCTTAGGCTGCGGTTTAGGCGCGGCAGCCTTCGCGCGCGCCTCGGCCACCCACTTTTCATCTGCGGCAATCTGGGCGGCGATGTTTTCGGGGTTCACCAGTTTGTCGAAGACTTCCTTGTCCGCCTTTTCGAGGTCGGAGGTCAGCGCGGCGATCTTCTGGCGGAAGAACGCAACGCAATTGTCATGCGCCGCCGCGATCTCGCGGTGCATGTTGCGGATGGTCGCGATCTCGACGCGGATGCGGTCGGACCAGCGGCGCATCGAAGCGTCTTCGGTGTGGTTCGAATTGAAGTCGTCGTAGTAGGAGAAATTGATCCGGTCGGCGTCGCCGCTGTTCGCGGTGCCGCGATAGCGCTTCATCAGGAACAGCTCGTTCGACTTGATCATGTAGTGGTTGACCTGACAGAGGTCGTAGCCCTTGTTCGCGGGCGAGTTGGCCCATCCGGCTTCGCGGAAGAACCGTGTCACGTCCTGACCCGAGCCGTTCAGCCAGCGCAGCGGCTTTTCGGGGCGTTTGAACTCACCCTTCAGGAAGGGGCGGTGAATGCCGAGGCGATGCACGGGGCCGGGGCGGAACATGGTCTTCATGCCGAAGTGGCGGAAAGACACCTGAACGTCCTTCGGGGCACAGCGGATGAACTGGTCGGTAATCAGATCGTCGACATACGTAACGATGCCCGAGTTGCCGTAGACGCACCAAGTGCCCGAAATGACATCGGCCTCGCCGACGGTTTCGAACAGATCGTCCAGCGTGCCGTCGCCTGCGTGGATGTTGAAGAATTCGTCCGCGTCGAGGACCATTGCCCACTCGGACTCCTTGACGTGATCCATGGCAAAGGCGCGGCGGTAAGCGCGGTTCTGCGGGTCGGCGGGCAGGCCCTCGGGGATTTCGGAGTTGTCGTAGTAGCGAATGATGCCTGCGGCATCGAGCGCCTCCAGCATCTCGTCGCTGCCGTCTTCGCAGTTGTTGGCAAAAACCACGAGGTTATCGAAGCCGATCAGGCGGTGGTAGGCAATCCACTCGAGCAGGAACGGGCCTTCGTTCTTGGTGGTAACGATAATGGTCCGCGAGCCGCTCATGTCGGGCTTCCTTCCGAGGTGTTATTCAGTTTTTCGGCCAAGCGGGCCTGACGTTCCGCGCGCTGAGCCTCAACGGCGGCCATGCGTTCGGCTTGCAGGGCTTGGCTTTCCTGTGCGCGCTGGATCGATGCGAGAGCGGTTTCGAGCTCCACGTCGCTCGCGCCCATGTCGGCGAAGCGTTCGATGCACTCAAACGCAAAGTCGGTGCGGCGCAGGCGTACGGCGTGCATGGCGATAACGCGCCAGTAGGATCGCCCGTTGCGGCGTGCGTCCAGCAGCGTGCGGTTCCATTCTGCCGTGTCGATTTCGCCCGCGATAGCGCTGGTCACGAAACGGGACAGTGCACCTGCCTGCAGCAGCAGCATTAGCGGCGTGTGACCGGAGTAGGGCAGGCGGAACTGGTGCCAATTCGGGCGCTTGCGATAGAGCGAGATTTGCGCCTCGTCCGTGTTGCGCGGATCGTGGAGCGAGTAGATTCGCGCGTCCTCTGCGATCTCGGCCTCCACATCGTAGCTGAAATCGCCAATGCGCTCGGCGTGGGCCTTCCAGCGGCGCTCCCACGGGACGACTTTGCGGTCGATGGAAAACTGCGGAACGATCGAAAGCACACGCGCCGCGTTCAAACGGCCGGACGCGAGCAGCGCGCCGTAGCCGCCCATTGAGGAGCCATAGGTGACGATCTCGCGGTCTTCAGAAATATCGGCGCGGATGGCTTCGATCGCATCCCAGAACTGGGGGTGCTGGAACCAGTCCACCTGAGCGTTCAGAACGTGATAGGCATCGATGCCTTTGGCGCGCAGGAAATTTTCGCCGAACGCAATGCCGCGGCCCATGGTCGGACCGCCGGCATGGGGAAAGGTCACGACGACCGGACCACCTGAGTTCTCTTCGTTTCCGCTGCCCGGCGTTTTACGGACTGCGAACCTGTCACCTTCGAAAATGAGCACTACCCGTCCTTATGCGGCGTCGACTTTACGTGGCTCAACCTTGAACTCGTTCATACGCGTCAGCGCAACCAGATGACGCAATGAGGAAGGTAACCAACCACGACGGATTGCGATAGTGTCAAAGCCGAAGTCGTACACATCATAGCCGCCACGGTGGAAGTGGTTGAATAGCCAGTTCTTCAAGTTCGGCGGCAGGTGGCGGGTTTCCACCTCGATGATAGAGGGGCGGAACTGTGCCCAGCGGAAGGACGAGAACACCAGCTTCTCGGCGCCCTCGACATCGACGACCAGCACGTTCGCGTCGTTAAAGCCCGCTTCTTCGAGGATCTGCGACAATGGGTGGCACGGCACGGTGATCGAGTCCACGTGCTGCGGCTTAATCGCTTTTTCGATGTGTTCGCGGTCGAAGGACGCAAGGCCGCGCGCCCAGCCGGGGTATTCGGCTTCGAACTTGGTCGACAGGTGGAAGATCGTTGCCGTGCCGCCGTCGTTCGAGATGGCGAAGTTCTTGAGGTGCATCTTTTCGTTGCCAGCGTATTTCTCGCTTAGCTTGGCGAAATAGCGGGGGACGGGCTCGATCAGCAGGCCGCTCCATTTGAAGCGGCCGATCACAGGGGACAGCGGATCAGCCATGGTGCCGTCGTTCGCGCCGACCTGCACGACTTTGACGTTTTCGCCCAGCTGTTCATTCAGCCAGTGAAGGAGAAATGTCCGGACCGGTTTGATGTAGTCAACGTCGTCTCGTTCCAAAGCGATCACCATGGTTTGCCTGCCCAATTCTGCTGTCGCGCGACTACTCTGACGGCGTCGTCGCTTTTGGCGCAGTATGGAGCGGATTGATGCCTAGGTGAACCACTAAGCCGTGATCTGTAACGAAATTTTAGCGAAATCGTAAACAATGAACCCCCTCAGTCGAGGGGATGCATCATTAATTCGCAATCTTTATTGTAGAAAAAATGAAACAAAAGCCTGCCCTAGCGCGTATACTAGACGCATAAAAGGAGCTGCCAATGCATCTGACGCGCCGTATTTTTATGACTGCCGCTGTTTCATCGCTGGCACTACCCGCGCTCGCCAACGTGACGCAAAATCCTATTCCCAGATTCACCTTTGTCAGCGCCGATGGCGGCTTCTTGGACACCGATGATTGGAAGGGGCGTCCGGTACTCGTGGTAAACACGGCCAGTCGCTGCGGATTTACCGGTCAGTACGACAATATGCAGGCGCTTTATGACGAATACCGTGATCGCGGGCTGCTGGTGGTCGCGACCCCGTCGGACGATTTCAATCAGGAGCTGGCCGACATTGGCGAGGTCAAGCAGTTCTGCGAGCTGAACTTCGGCCTCGACATCCCGATGACGGATATCGTCCACATCAAGGGTGAGGGTGCGCATCCGTTCTACGCGTGGCTCCGCCAGAACGCCGCCTATGAGCCGCGCTGGAATTTCAACAAGGTGCTGATCGGCGCTGACGGCCGCGTGCGCGGTACGTGGGGGAGTCTGACGAAGCCCGACAGCGCGATGATCCGCGATCTTATCGAAGTCGATCTGCCTATGTGATTTCCGCCTCGGGAAGAATGAAACTGTAATTTTGTATAATTGCAGTCGAAAATTTTCAAATGAAGATCAAATGAAGTCGATACGACTTCTGGCGCGGGTGTACAGAAGAAACCAATAGAACGGTTTTTTCAGGACTGCCGCCATGGACCCTACGTCCCTCGACCACTTCACGACCGACGCCAAATTCGCTGACGAACAGGCGCTGCTTTCCTCTCTTATTCAAGGCGCGGCCTTGTCCGCCGACACCCGCCAATCCATCGCCAAACGCGGTGCCGATCTGGTGAAGCGTATTCGCGACGACTCGCGCCCCACGATGATGGAGCATTTCCTTGCCGAGTATGGTCTTTCGACCCGCGAGGGTGTCGCGCTCATGTGTCTGGCCGAAGCGATGCTCCGCGTTCCCGATGCCGACACCATCGACGCGCTGATCGAGGACAAGATTGCACCCTCCGACTGGGGTAAGCACCTTGGCGAAGCGTCGTCCTCGCTGGTGAACGCGTCCACGTGGGCGCTGATGCTGACGGGCCGCGTCCTCGACGACGAGAAACCGGGTCTGGCGGGCGTCATGCGCGGCGCGATGAAGCGTCTGGGCGAGCCTGTCATCCGTGCTGCCGTTGGCCGCGCGATGAAAGAAATGGGGCGTCAGTTCGTGCTTGGCGAAAGCATCGACAAGGCCTTGACCCGCGCGAAAGGGCAGGAGTCCAAGGGCTACACCTACAGCTACGATATGCTGGGCGAGGCGGCCCGCACCGCCGAAGACGCGCAGCGCTATTTCGAAGCCTACGCCTCCGCCATCCGCCGCATCGCGACCGCTTGCACAAAGAGCAGTGTCGAGGAAAACCCCGGTATCTCGATCAAGCTGTCGGCGCTGCATCCGCGCTACGAGGTCGCTCAGGAAGAGCGCGTGCTGACCGAACTGGTGCCACGCGTCCGTGCGCTTGCACTGATGGCCAAGGACGCGGGCATGGGCCTTAACATCGATGCGGAAGAACAGGACCGTCTGGTCATTTCGCTGAAGGTCATCCGCGCTGTGCTGGAAACGGACGAGCTGGCTGGCTGGGATGGCTTTGGCGTTGTCGTGCAAGCCTACGGTAAGCGTGCCGGACTGACGATCGACTGGCTGAACGCGCTGGCCGAGCGTCTGGATCGCCGCATCATGGTGCGTCTGGTCAAGGGGGCCTACTGGGACACCGAAATGAAGCTCGCGCAGGTGAACGGCCTGCCGGATTTCACCCTGTTCACCACTAAAACCGCCACCGACGTCAGCTACATCGCCAACGCTGAAAAGCTCTTCGGCTATGCGGACCGCATCTATCCGCAGTTCGCGACCCACAACGCGCACACCGTCGCCGCCGTGCTGGAACTGGCCGAGGGACGTCCGTTCGAATTCCAGCGCCTGCATGGCATGGGCGAGCGTCTGCACGACATTGTTCTAGCCCAGACCAAGGGTCGCTGCCGCATCTACGCGCCTGTCGGAGCCCACCGTGACCTGCTGGCGTATCTTGTGCGGCGCCTGCTGGAGAACGGCGCGAACTCCTCGTTCGTACACCAGATCGTCGATGACACCGTTTCGCCCGAGGAAGTCGCCCGCGATCCGTTCGAAATGATCGCAGAGGCCGCCGCGCCTGCCGGGCTGCTGCATCCGTCGAAGCTGTTCGGTGAGGGTCGTGAGAACTCCACGGGCTATGACCTGACGGATGAGGCGACCTTGGCACGGATCAATGCCGCGCGCGACGTTGCGATTCCGGATGCCAAGCCGATCACAGTTGGCGCGGCAACCGGCGAGGTGATCGAGGTGCGCAATCCAGCGACCAGCGAAGTCATCGGTTCAGTTACCGAAGCCGACACCGCAACCGTCCAAGCAGCCATCGAAAATGCCGAGCTGTGGTCAGCGCGAGTTGTCGAGCGCGCAAACGCCCTGCGCCGCGCGGCGGACCTCTATGAGGCGAACTACGGCACGCTCTTTGCGATCCTCGCGAAAGAAGCAGGCAAGAACCTTCCCGACGCCGTCGGCGAACTGCGCGAGGCCGTCGACTTCCTGCGCTATTACGCGAACGAAGCAGAGCGCAACGCCACGACCCCGCGCGGTATCATCACCGCGATCAGCCCGTGGAACTTCCCGCTGGCGATCTTCACTGGCCAGATCGCGGCTGCACTCGCCGCGGGGAACGCAGTGCTCGCCAAACCCGCCGAGCAAACGCCGTTGGTCGCGGCCTTCGCCACGCGCCTTATGCATGAAGCAGGCGTGCCTGCGTCCGCGCTGCAACTCCTGCCAGGGCAGGGCGCGACAGTTGGTGCGGCGCTGACGTCCGATCCGCGGATCAAGGGCGTGGTCTTCACCGGCTCGACCGACACAGCGCTGGTGATCCGCAAAGCGATGGTCCAGAACCTGTCGCCCGACGCGGTGCTCGTCGCGGAAACGGGTGGTCTCAACGCCATGATCGTGGACTCGACGGCGCTACCCGAACAGGCCGTGCGCGACATCGTGGCCTCCGCGTTCCAATCGGCGGGGCAGCGATGCTCGGCGCTGCGATGCCTCTATATCCAAGAGGACGTTGCGCCCCATGTGATCGAGATGATCGAAGGTGCGATGGACGAGCTGACCGTCGGCAATCCGTGGCATCTATCCACAGACGTCGGTCCGGTCATCGACGACGAGGCCCAGCAGCAGATCGCGGATTACATCGCGGCAGCGTCGGACCGCGTTATTCATCAGATCGACGCGCCGACCGCGGGGCACTTTATCCCGCCTACCATGATCCGCGTTGGCGGCATTGAGGATCTGGAGCGCGAGATTTTCGGCCCCGTTCTTCATGTCGCGACCTTCAAGGGGAGCGATCTTGAAAAGGTCATCGATGCGGTAAACGCGAAAGGCTACGGCCTGACCTTCGGTCTGCATACCCGCATCGACTCCCGCGTTCAGGAGGTCGCTGACCGTATCGAAGTCGGCAACCTCTACGTCAACCGAAACCAGATCGGGGCTGTCGTCGGCAGTCAGCCCTTCGGGGGCGAGGGGCTTTCGGGGACTGGACCGAAGGCGGGTGGGCCGCTTTATCTGCCGCACTTCGGCAAGCCAGAAGCCGCGCCGAAGGCGGGGCAGTGGGCCACCGAGGCGGACGAGCAGGACGTGCAGCGCAGGATCAACAGCCGCTATGACGACAGCATCGGTGCGCAGATCGCGCTGCCTGGACCGACGGGTGAATCGAACCTGCTCAGCACATTGCCGCGCGGGCCAATTCTCTGCATGGGGCCGGGGCAGGAAGCAATGGATGCGCAGGCCGAAGCCGTCGAAGCGCTGGGCGGCATTGCCATCCGCGTGGCGGGTAAGTTGCCTGCCGAAGCACTGACCCGTCTGACCGGCTTCCGCGCGGCGATCTATTGGGGCGATAATCCGCAGGACTATCTGCAAGCGCTTGCGAGCCGGAAAGGTCCTATTATTCCGTTGGTCACAACCATGCCGACGGCGGCAAACGTTCTGCATGAACGCCATGTCTGCGTGGATACGACGGCGGCAGGCGGCAACGCTGCGCTGCTTGCGGGGTAGGGGTTAGCCTTTGCGCGGCTTCACGTAGATATCGAGCCGGTGGCTCACGATATCGAAGCCGTACTTGCGCGCGAGTTCCTCTTGGATGCGTTCAATCTCGTCCGAGCGGAACTCGACCACCTCGCCGGTTTCAACGTTGATGAAGTGGTCGTGGTGGTCCTCGGGGACCGCTTCGTAGCGGGCGCGCCCGTCGGAAAAACTGTGCCGTTCGATCAGCCCGTGCTCGGCCAGCGTGTTCATCGTCCGGTACACGGTCGCGATGTTGATGCCGGGGGCGATGCGGCTCACGCGGCGGTGCAGTTCTTCGACATTCGGGTGGTCTTCGGAGCCTTCGAGCGTTTTCAGGATCGCCTTACGCGGTGCAGTAATGCGCAATCCTGCGTGGCGGCAGCGTTCGGTCAATGTCAGCTTTACGGACTTATTCATATCCGGCGCTGGTCCTTTCGTTGGGCGCTGGGCGCATCGCTCGTGGTGCCATCATAGCGTGATTGCTGCGGGACGCAAAAGGCGCGCGCGTCATTTTTCGCCCATTAGGCGGGCAATCATTCGCAACTGGACCCCGCTTTTCGCAACTGCAGTATGTTTTTGCCAGTTGCGAATGGATTGCACTTGATCGGCATCAGGCTTCAGCTATGTCTTGTTGCAACTCAGTCGCAAAAGTGGTGCGTAATGATTTTCAAATTGCAGTCGATGAAGGTCGGTCTGGTAGGGGCCGTGATGCTTGGGGCGATGTCGCAGGCCACTTTTGCTGACGAACACCGCATGAAGGTTGCGACCACGTTCACTGTGCTGGCCGATATGGCCCGCAACGTGGCGGGGGATGCTGCCGACGTTGTTTCGATCACCAAACCGGGTGCGGAAATCCACGGTTACGAGCCGACACCGCAGGACCTTGTCCGTGCGAGCGATGCCGATCTGATCCTTTGGAACGGGCTGAACCTCGAACGCTGGTTCGAGCAGTTCATTCGCGTGTTGGGCGACATTCCCTCAGCGACGCTCAGTGACGGCATTCAAGAAATCCCGATTGCGGAGGGCGCATACGAGGGTTTGCCAAACCCGCACGCGTGGATGGGCCTCGACAATGCGCAGGTCTATATCGACAACATCGTCGCGGCATTTTCGGCGCAAGACCCTGCAAATGCCGAAGTCTACGCAGCCAATGGCGCGGCCTATAAGCAGCAACTCATCGACACCCTCGACCCGCTGCGTGAACAAATTGCCGCAATCCCCGAAGACCAGCGTTGGCTTGTCACTTGCGAAGGCGCGTTCAGCTATCTGGCCCGCGATTTCGACATGAAAGAGCTTTACCTCTGGCCGATGAACACCAGCCGCATGGGCACGCCCCAGCAGGTGAGGGCGGTCATCGACGGAGTGACCCAACACGACATCCCGACCGTATTCTGTGAGAGCACGGTCAACACCGCGCCGGCAGAGCAGGTCGCCCGCGATACGGGCGCGCTGTACGGCGGGGTGCTTTATGTGGACAGCCTTTCGCAAGCGGGCGGGCCGGTGCCGACCTACCTCGACCTGCTGCGTGTGACCTCCGAGACGGTCGCCGACGGGCTGACGAACGGTTTGAACAGACAGTGAATTATCGCCCCGCGGGGCTGATCTAGGGCAGCCGTCCCCTCCGGCAGAAAGACGCATGATGAAAGATGTTCAGCAATTTGCCACTTCGGACACCTCGGGCGGGATCGCTGCCGAGGATGTCACCGTGACCTACCGAAACGGTCACACGGCACTGCGCAGCGCCAGTTTCGAGGTGCCTCGCGGTACGATTACCGCGCTCGTCGGCGTGAACGGTGCGGGCAAGTCCACGCTGTTCAAGGCGATTATGGGCTTCGTGCCCGTCGCCAAGGGTGAAATCCGTCTGCTCGGCATGTCGGTGAAGGACGCGCTGCGCAAGAACCTCGTCGCCTATGTCCCGCAGAGCGAGGAGGTCGATTGGGCCTTCCCTGTGCTGGTCGAGGACGTTGTGATGATGGGCCGTTACGGCAAAATGGGTTTCCTGCGCCGTCCGTCCAAGGCCGACCACGAAGCCGTCAATTCGGCACTGTCGCGTGTGAACATGCTCGATTTTCGCCATCGTCAGATCGGTGAATTGTCGGGCGGCCAGAAGAAGCGCGTCTTCCTTGCCCGCGCGCTGGCGCAAGACGGTCAGGTGATCCTGCTGGACGAGCCATTCACGGGCGTCGATGTGAAGACCGAGGAACAGATCATCAAGCTCCTGCGCGAACTGCGCGACGAGGGCCGTGTGATGCTGGTGTCGACCCACAACCTCGGCACGGTGCCGGAGTTTTGCGATCGCACCGTGCTCGTCAAAGGCACCGTGCTGGCTTACGGGCCGACCGAGACGACCTTTACCCGCGATAATCTCGAAGAGGCGTTCGGCGGTGTGTTGCGTCATTTCTCGATCTCGGACGCTCTGTCGAAGGCCGCGCAATGAGCACGCTGCTGGAGCCGTTTACCTATTCCTACATGCTGAATGCGATGTGGGTGTCGGCGCTCGTCGGCGGCGTCTGCGCGTTCCTGTCGTGCTATCTGATGCTCAAGGGCTGGTCTCTGATCGGCGACGCGCTCTCCCACTCGGTCGTGCCAGGTGTGGCGGGGGCGTACCTGCTGGGCATCCCGTTTGCACTGGGCGCGTTCATTTCAGGCGGGCTTGCTGCGGCGGCGATGCTTTTCCTGTCGGATCGGTCGGGGCTGAAGGTCGACGTGATCATCGGGATCATCTTCACCTCGTTCTTCGGAGTGGGGCTGTTCATGGCGTCCGTCAGTCCGATGGCGATCTCTATCGACACCATCACCATGGGCAACATTCTGGCCATCACGCCAGAGGACACTTTGCAACTCGCCATCATCGGCGTGGTGTCGATGGCGGTCCTGATGTTGAAGTGGAAAGACCTCATGGTCGTGTTCTTCGACGAAAACCATGCCCGCTCAATCGGCCTGCGCCCGCAACTGCTCAAAGTCGTGTTCTTCGTTCTGCTGTCGGCCAGCGTGGTTGCGGCCATGCAAACCGTTGGCGCGTTCCTCGTCATCGCGATGGTCGTGACACCAGGCGCGACGGCCTATCTGCTTTGCGACCGCTTCCCGCGATTGATCATCACGTCGATCAGCATCGGCACCGTGACCAGCTTCGTGGGCGCTTACATCAGTTACTTCCTTGATGGAGCAACTGGCGGGGTCATCGTGCTGCTGCAAACGCTGATCTTCCTGACGACCTTCGTTCTTGCCCCCAAGCACGGGCTGCTGGCGCACAAACGCAAGGCGGCCAAAGCACTTCGGGCGGAGGGTGCATAATGCTCGATACACTTCTGTTTCCCTTCGCTTTTCCGTTCATGCAGAACGCGTTCTTTATCGCGTTGATGATCTCTGTCCCGACCGCTTTGCTGTCCTGTTTCCTCGTCCTGAAAGGCTGGGCGCTGATGGGGGACGCGGTGAGCCACGCTGTCCTTCCGGGCATCGTGCTGGCCTATATCCTTGGCCTGCCGCTGATCGTCGGAGCGTTTCTGGCGGGCATGATCACGGCCACCGCAACGGGCTATCTGACCGAGAACAGCCGCATCAAGCAGGACACCATAATGGGCGTCGTGTTCTCGGGCATGTTCGGGCTGGGGATCGTGATGTTCGTCGCGGTCAAAACCAACGTCCACCTCGATCACGTGCTCTTCGGCAACATGCTCGGGATCGGGCCGGAGGACCTTTGGACCGCTGGTATCATCGGATTGGTCGTGACGGTTCTGCTGCTGGCGAAGTGGAAGGATCTTCTCCTCCACGCCTTCGATCCGATCCAGGCCAAGGCATCCGGCCTACCAGTGAACATGCTGCACTTCGGGTTGCTGACGGTGCTATCGCTGACCATCGTGGCAACGCTGACGGCAACGGGCCTGATCCTCGCGGTCGGTCTGCTCATCGCCCCCGGAGCCATCGCATTCCTGATGACCCGCCGCTTCAGCCACATGATGGTTGTCGCGGTTCTGGTCTGCATCGTCGCGACCTGCGGCGGTATCTATGCGAGCTTCTGGCTCGATAGCGCGCCAGCACCGACGATCATTCTGGTGCTGACGGGGTTCTTCATCATCGCCTTTATATGGCGGTCGTGGAAAGTGCGCCGCGCCTCGGCTATGGCCTGACGCGGCGTTCCGTTAGACGAGCTTCGGTAGGTTTTCAGCCAGTCGCGAAATTCCCGGCGCGAGCGGGAACAGCGCCGCCTGAACCGAATGGTAGATGTCCGGCTTGCCGAGGAATTGACGACCCGTCGGTTTGCTGTCCTCGTCCAGTTCAGGGAACCAGCCGCCGTTGGTGTGGTCGATCAGGTGCTTGTCGGCGAAGTTCCAGAGGCGGCGATACCACTCTTCGTCCTCGGGCTTGCGTTCGAGCTTGATGAACGTCGCGATGACGCCAATCGCCTCGGTCACAGGCCACCAATAGCGGTCACGGATCGTGGGCGTGCCGTCGAAATCGAGCGTGTAGAAGAACCCGCCCTTTTCCGCGTCCCACGCGCCGTTCAGTGCCTGCTCCATCAGGCGGCGCGCGGTAGCGGGGGCGGTGTCGTCCTTGCGGCCAGACAGATCCCAGTATTGCAGAAGCAGACGTGCCAGTTCGAACGAGTGACCCGGAGTGGTGCCAGCAGGGCGGAACATCGGGTTCTCCGAATAGCCCGGATCGACCTGCCAGTCTTTTGTGTAGTGTTCCGGCAGGCGCCAGTCGTTGGCAGGAGCCATCTTGCCGAGGAAGAAATCGAGGATGCGTCCGGCGCGGGTCAGGTAGACCTCATCGCCCGTGGCTTCAAAAGCGCCGAGCAACGCCTCCACCCCGTGCATGTTCGCGTTCATGCCGCGATAGTCGGAGAACGGCGTCCAGTCCTGGTTCCATTCGTCGGCAAAGAGGCCGTTGTCCTCTTCCCAGTAGTGCTTGTCCAGAATGGCGCTGACGTCGGCAATCAGTTCGTCCGCGTCAGGATGACCAGCCATTTTCGCGGTCGCACCGGCGAGCAGCACGAATACATGCCCGTAGGCTAGCTTGCGTCCGTCATGAACGTTGTCGCCGTCCATCGCCCAGACATACCCGCCGTTTTTCATGTCGCGGTGGTGGGAGACGAGGTACTTCATCCCCTTGTCGACCAGCTCTGCCGCGCCCGGAACGCCGGCCAACTGACCCAGCGCGAACGAATGCACGAGGCGCGTGGTAGTGTGGAGCTCCTGCACGGTGTCGGGCAGGGGCTCGCCTTCGTAGTTCAGAACGTAGAAGCCGTCTCCGCTACGCAGGCTCGCGCGGAAGAAATCGAATTGGCTCAGCGCATCGGCGGCCAGCCATTTGCGGTGCCCGCTGTCGTCCAGCCAGAAGGCCGCAGAGTTGTCGGACGCTTTGTCCACGGTGGTCGTCATGTTGAATCCTCCCGAACGGGCAACGAAAATGCTGAAAAGCCCTGTTAAAATCGGGCGCCGCGCTCCTCCGCGCTTCGCCGTCAATGGGACGCTAATCCAAAGGCATGATAGCGGCAACATCGTCCGTGGTGCATTTCGGATATGTGGCGCTTACCGATCATTTCGTGTCGGAATAGATGTGAAAGCGTTCGAGAATGGCGGTAAGGGACGTTACGCATTCTGTGGTTCACAGGCTGCGGTAAGGTTTTCGGAACAGGTGAAGTTCAGAACACATGACGAAGCTCGGCCTTGACGCTACAGACATTCGCATCCTCAGCGCCGTGCAGGCGCATGGCCAGTTGAGCAAGACCCGCCTGTCCGAAATCGTGAACATCTCTGCGACGCCATGTTGGGCGCGGCTCGACCGCCTGAAAGCGGCGGGCTATATTCGCGGCTTCCATGCCGAAATCGCGCTGGAGCGGGTTTGCGACTTCACGCAGGTCATGGTGACCGTATCGCTCACGCATCACCGCCGCGCTGACTTCGACCGGTTCGAAAGTTGGGTCGCGCAGCAGGACGCGATCACCGAATGCGTCGCGACGGGTGGAGGCATGGATTACGTCATGAAGACTGTCTCCCCGACGCTCCAAACGTTTCAGGCATTGATGCAGGAGATGATCGAGGCGGATCTGTCGGTGGATCGCTACATGACCTACATCGCGACTCGCGTGGTGAAATCGTCCCGCCCGAATGTCGCAAAATTGGCCGCTCCATCGGTCCGCGACCGAACGGTCTGAGACGCGGCATATTTTCAGTCCGAACAGTCTGCGCCGTGCCCGCATTTTGGCCCGAAGCGCAGCGAAATTTTCCCATTAATAAGCGCCATCATCCACCACATCCCGGGCCACTAGCCCGGCGTTTTTCGAGGGCGCAGGACATGAACGCAGACGAGTTCGGCTTTGGCACGCAGATCCGTAAATCTCCTTATTTCGACGCTACTGTGCGTTGGGGTGCCAAGGGATTTTCCGTTTATAACCATATGTATATCCCGCGTGACTTCGGTGATCCGGAGCAGAACTTCTGGAACCTCGTGAACGATGCGATCCTGTGCGATGTGGCCGTCGAACGTCAGGTCGAGATCACCGGACCCGATGCTGCGAAGTTCGTGCAGATGCTGACCCCGCGTGATCTGTCGACGGTGGCGGTCGGTCAATGCAAATACATCCTGATTACCAACGCGGACGGCGGTATTCTGAACGATCCGATCCTGCTGCGACTGGCTGAAAACCACTTCTGGATCTCGCTTGCTGACAGCGACATCCTGCTTTGGGCGCAGGGCGTTGCCGTGCACGCTGGCCTCGACGTGTCGATCTGTGAGCCGGACGTGTCGCCGCTCCAGCTACAGGGGCCGAAGTCGGGCGAGGTGATGCGCGCGCTCTTCGGTGACGAGATCATGGACCTCAAATACTACTGGCTGCGCGAGGTCGAACTCGACGGTATGCCGCTCATCGCGTCCCGCACCGGCTGGTCGAGCGAACTGGGCTACGAGATTTACCTGCGTGACGGTAGCTGCGGCGAGGCACTTTGGGAGCGGATAATGGCTGCAGGGATGGAGTTCGGCCTGAAGCCCGGCCACACCTCGTCCATTCGCCGGATCGAGGGCGGGATGCTGTCCTATCACGCCGACGCCGACATCCACACCAACCCCTTCGAGCTTGGTCTTGGCCGACTGTGCAACCTCGATATGGAGGCCGACTTCATCGGCAAAGCCGCGCTGCGCCGTATCAAAGAGCAGGGTATTACCCGCAAACAGATCGGCCTCATCATCGACGCCGCACCGCTGAGCGGACCGAACACCAGCTTCTGGCAGATCAACTCGGGCGGCAACGAGGTGGGCAAGGTCACTTCGGCCATCTACTCGCCGCGCCTTGGTCAGAACATCGCGCTCGCGATGGTGGCAATCGAACACGCAGAGATCGGAAGCCAGCTCGAGGTTGTTCTGCCGTCAGGCCCGACGGTCGCGACGGTCGTCGAAGTTCCTTTCTTCGACCCGAAGAAATCGCTCGCCGCCGCCTGATCCGCTTTGGGCAATCTGGAACTGCACATTCTCTGAGGCCATATGACCGATATCCTGCTGCGCGAATGCGATGCCGACGGCATCCTGCGCCTGACCCTGAACAACCCCGCCAAGCGCAACGCCTTGTCAGAGGCGATGCTGGCCGCACTGACGGGTGCATTCGCCGAAGCAGGCCGCGATCCTGCGGTGCGTGTCATTATCCTTGCGGCCAATGGTCCCGCGTTCAGCGCGGGTCATGACCTCAAGGAGATGACCGCTGGACGGTGCGGTGATGACCGCGGGCGGGCGTATTTCACCAAGGTGCTCGGCGATTGCTCTGCCATGATGCAGGGCATCGTCAATTGCCCCAAACCGGTGATCGCCGAGGTGACAGGCATCGCCACGGCGGCGGGGTGCCAGCTCGTGGCAAGCTGCGATCTGGCGATTGCGGCGGATACCGCAGCCTTCAGCACACCGGGGGTGCACATCGGCCTCTTTTGTTCGACGCCGATGGTCGCGCTGTCGCGCAATGTGGCCAACAAGCACGCGATGGAGATGCTGCTGACGGGCGATATGACCTCTGCCGCCCGCGCGGCAGAAATCGGTCTGGTGAACCGCAGTGTGCCGCCGGATGCGCTGCGCGAAGAGGTCATGTCCGTCGCCCGCAAGATCGCGTCGAAATCCGCCCTGACCGTCGCGACAGGCAAGCGTGCGTTCTATGCGCAATCCGAAATGAGCCTCGCTGAAGCCTACGACTATGCGGCGCAGGTCATGGTCGACAATATGCTGGCGCGCGATGCGGAGGAAGGAATTAGCGCCTTCATCGAAAAACGCACCCCCGAATGGCAGGACGCCTGATGAACCCCTACAATGCCGACCTTGACCGCAACCCTGCGAACTACCAGCCGCTGACCCCGATCGGTTTTCTGGAGCGTGCGGCGACGGTTTTTCCAGACCATACGGCGATTGTGCATGGCGCGTTGCGGCGCAGCTACGCCGAATTCTATGCCCGCTCGCGGCGGTTGGGCTCGGCCTTGGCGCAGGCAGGGATGGGGCGCGGCGATACCGTGTCGGCACTGCTCGCAAACACGCCCGCAATGCTGGAGTGCCACTACGGCGTTCCGATGTGCGGCGCGGTGCTGCACGCGATCAACACGCGGCTCGATGCTGCGATCATCGCGTTCCAGCTCGATCACGCACTGTCCCGCTTCGTCATCGTCGATTCAGAGTTCCTGCCACTGCTGACCGCTGCACTACAACTCTGCGCGGCCAAGCCGGCAGTCATCGTCTACGATGATCCGGAGTTTGACGGCCCGCGCCTTGCGACGGCCGCTACCGACTATGAGGACTTCCTCGCCACGGGTGACCCCGATTTCGCGTGGCTCATGCCGGAGGACGAATGGGACGCCATTGCGATCAGCTACACTTCGGGAACGACGGGCGATCCAAAGGGTGTCGTGACGCATCACCGTGGTGCCTATCTGCTGGCCCAAGGCAATGCGCTGACCGCGAGCATGGCGAAGCATTCGGTCTACCTGTGGACCCTGCCGATGTTCCACTGCAACGGCTGGTGCTTCCCGTGGACGCTGTCGGCCATCATCGGCACCCACGTCTGCCTTCGCCAGGTCAGGGCAGAGCCGATCTGGGCCGCGCTGGCGGACGAAGGCGTGACCCATCTGTGCGGTGCGCCGATTGTGATGTCGCTGATGATTTCTGCGCCCGACACGGTAAAGCGCGACCTTCCGCAGCCGGTTCAGTTCTTCACCGCAGCCGCGCCGCCGCCGGAAAAACTGCTCGCCGCGATGAAGGACGCGGGTTTCGACATCACCCACCTCTACGGCCTGACCGAAACCTATGGCCCTGCGGTTGTCAACGACTGGCACAGCGCATGGTCCGAATTGCCGAGCGCGGAGCAGGCCCGCCTCAAATCCCGTCAGGGCGTGCGCTATCTACCGCTTGAAGGTCTGGATGTGCTGGACCCCGAAACCATGCTGCCCGTCCCGCGCGACGGCCAGACGATGGGCGAAGTGATGTTCCGTGGGAACGTCGTCATGAAAGGCTATTTCCGTAATCCGAAGGCAACGCGGGAAGCCTTCGCGGGCGGCTGGTTCCACTCCGGCGATCTGGGTGTGGTGCATCCCGACGGCTATATCCAGCTCAAGGACCGGTCCAAGGACGTCATCATTTCGGGCGGTGAGAATATCTCGTCTATCGAGGTGGAAGAGACGCTCTACCGGCACGATGCCGTGGCCGTTTGTGCCGTCGTCGCGATGCCTGACGAGAAGTGGGGCGAGACGCCCTGCGCCTTTGTCGAATTGGCCGATGGTCAGGGGGCGGATGCCGACACGCTCAAGGTCTGGTGCCGTGATCATCTGGCGCATTACAAGGTGCCGCGGCGGTTTGTTTTCGGTCCGATCCCGCGCAGCTCGACCGGCAAGATCCAGAAGTTCGCGCTACGCGATCAGGCGCGCGAAATGCAAGATTGGCGAATTTCCTCGTTGACATGACCCTAGGTCACTCGGAATATGCGCATACGTCAGGGGAGTCCCGCCTAGGGGACTGAGAGGCTGACAGGGGCGTTCTAAACGCCTCGGTGACGCGACCCTTTGAACCTGACCCAGTTGACGCTGGCGTAGGAAGACCGAAGGGCTATTCCGTTTTCTCCATCTACGTGGGGGCGGTCCTTTCGGGCCGCTCTTGGCCCTCGTGCGTTCGCACGTCCGGGCCATCCGGCCCCTTTCTGCCACCTGTTTCTATTGGGTCTCATCACTTTTGAGGAGACCGAAATGAAAGACACTATTCCCGCCATCACCACCGGCAGTCTGCCTGCTTCGCGCAAGGTTTATGCCCCCGGCGACATGCACGAAATCAAGGTGCCGCTGCGCGAGATCGCCATCTCGAACGAAGAGCCGCTGACGATCTACGATAGCTCGGGGCCCTACACCGATCCGTTATCGACGATCGACATTGCCACCGGCTTGGGCGAGGTGCGCGGCGGCTGGCTGCAAGCGCGCGGCGATATCGAAGAATACGATGGCCGCAGCGTGACCGATGCCGACAACGGCTTTGCCACCGGCGCCCGCCTGACGCCTGCTTTTCCTGTCCAGCGTGCGCCCCTGCGCGCGGTTGGTGATCGGGCGGTGACCCAGCTGGCCTATGCGCGCGCGGGTATCATCACCCCCGAAATGGAGTTCGTTGCGATCCGTGAAAACGAAGGCCGCCGCGCTGCGCAAACCCGCGACGGCGAGGCATTCGGTGCAGAGCTGCCTGATCTCGTGACACCTGAGTTCGTCCGCAGCGAGATTGCCGCAGGACGCGCGATCATTCCGGCGAACATCAATCACCGCGAGCTCGAGCCGATGATCATCGGTCGCAATTTCAAAGTGAAGATCAACGCCAATATCGGCAACTCGGCCGTCACCTCCAGCATGGAAGAAGAGGTCGAGAAAATGGTCTGGGCGATCCGTTGGGGCGCCGACACGGTCATGGACCTCTCCACGGGCCGAAACATCCACAACATCCGTGATTGGATCATCCGCAACGCGCCGGTCCCGATCGGCACGGTGCCGCTCTATCAGGCGCTCGAAAAGGTCGGCGGCGTGGCCGAAGACCTGACGTGGGAGATTTTCCGCGACACGTTGATCGAACAGGCGGAACAGGGCGTCGATTACTTCACCATTCATGCCGGCGTGCGGCTGCACATGATCCCGATGACCGCCAAACGCGTCACCGGCATCGTGTCACGCGGCGGCTCGATCATGGCCAAATGGTGCCTGCACCATCACCGTGAGAGCTTCCTTTACGAGCATTTCGACGAGATCTGCGACATCTGCCGCCGGTATGACGTGAGTTTCTCGCTCGGCGACGGGCTGCGCCCCGGATCCATCGCGGACGCGAATGACGAGGCGCAATTTGCCGAACTGCACACGCTGGGCGAGCTGACCAAGATCGCTTGGGCCAAGGACTGTCAGGTGATGATCGAAGGGCCGGGGCATGTTCCGATGCACAAGATCAAAGCGAACATGGACGAACAACTCAAGCACTGCCATGAAGCGCCGTTCTACACGCTCGGGCCGCTGACCACGGACATCGCGCCGGGTTATGACCACATCACCAGCGCGATTGGCGCGGCGATGATCGGTTGGTTCGGTACGGCTATGCTCTGCTACGTCACGCCCAAGGAACACCTTGGTCTGCCTGACCGCGACGACGTGAAGACCGGTGTGATCACCTACAAACTCGCGGCTCATGCCGCCGATCTGGCCAAGGGCCATCCCGGTGCGCAAAGGCGCGATGACGCGCTAAGCCGCGCCCGGTTCGAGTTCCGCTGGGAGGACCAGTTCAACCTCGGGCTCGATCCTGACACTGCGCGCGAGATGCACGACCAGACGATGCCTGCCGAGGCGCACAAGGTCGCGCATTTCTGTTCGATGTGCGGGCCGAAATTCTGCTCGATGCGGATCAGCCACGACATTCGTGCCGAAGCCGAAAAGCAGAAGGGCATGGAGGACATGGCCGCGAAATTCCGCGAGGCTGGCGCGCTTTACGTCCCGGCGGAGGACGCGTGATGATCTCGGTTCTGGGTGCGGGCGTGGCGGGGCTTTGCGCCGCCACAGCCCTGTCCGAGGCGGGCTTTGCGGTCGAGGTTATCGAGGCCGAAGGCGCACCGAGTCCTGCGTCGCTCTTGGCTGGCGGGATGCTTGCACCTTTTTGCGAAGGTGAAAGCGCCCCTGACGCCATCGTCACGCAGGGGCAGGCGGCAACCGACTGGTGGGCGGCACATGTGCCGGATGTGCAGCGGAGAGGCACGCTCGTTCTTGCGGCCTCGCGCGATACCGCAGAGCTTGACCGCTTTGCCCGCGCCACGCGCGCGCATTGTTGGGTTGATCCCGGATCGCTTGAGCCCGACCTCGCGGGCCGCTTTGCGCGGGGCCTATTTTTCGAAACCGAGGCCCACATGGACCCGCGAGCGGCGCTAGCCAGTCTGCGTGCCAATCTACGCGCACGCGGCGTTTCCATTCACGATGCAACGCCGTCGGGCCGGATTGTCGATTGCCGCGCCATGGCTGCCAGATCCAGCCTGAACGACCTGCGTGCTGTGCGCGGCGAAATGGTCGAAGTGGTCACGCCTGACGTCGAGCTAAGCCGCACTGTACGCCTGCTGCATCCTCGCTTCCCCTGTTACATCGTGCCGCGCGGACACGGGCGTTACATGATCGGTGCCACGATGGTCGAAAGCGCTAACGCAGGCACGATCACGGCGCGGGCGGTGATGGAATTGCTCTCCGCCGCGTACACCGTCCATCCCGCCTTTGCAGAGGCAGAGGTTGTGACAACCGAAGCGGGGCTGCGTCCCGCATTTCCCGACAACATCCCTGCTATTCGGCGCATCGGCGAGCGTATCTACGTCAACGGCATGTATCGCCACGGTTTTCTGATGGCACCCGTTTTGGCCGTCCAGCTTGCCCAGATGATGACAGAGGAGCTTGCCCATGCAGATTGATCTGAACGGCGCGCCGGTCGCGAC